>JACPQD010000064.1 GCA_016190665.1 Chloroflexota bacterium | reverse complement strand
GGACGGGGGTCAGGGGTCGGGGGTCGGGATCGTCCCCTGACCCCCTACGTCGATACCGTGGCCTCCCCCGTGGGCCAAAGGTCTATCAGGGCACTGAAATCATATCCTTGCGCCTTAATGAGGTCGCTTCCGCCCTCATGCCGGTCGACGATGGCCAGGACCTTAACCACTTCGCATCCTTCTGCTTCCACAGCCCGGATGGCTTTCATTACTGAACCACCAGCGGTGACCACGTCGTCGACTATGGCCACCCTCGATCCTGGCTTCAAGTGCCCTTCGATTCTCTTGCGCGTTCCGTGGTCTTTCGTGTCATCCCGGACAAAGAAGGCCGGGATGGGCTTCACGCTTCCGTAGCTGCTTATCGCTATGGCGGTGACAATCGGGATCGCCCCCATGACCAGGCCGCCCACCGCATCGACATCGAGGTCCTTCAGTTCATCGTACAACGCCTTGCCTATCAGGTGGGCCCCTTCCGGATGGAGGGTGAGCAACCGGCCGTCAAAATAGTGCCCGCTCTTTTTTCCGGAGGCGAGAGTGAATTCGCCGAAAAGCAAGGCCCCCGTCTCTTTCGCGAGGTCCAGGATCCTCTTGGTATCCGTTTCCACCACCAACTCCAGCATGACAGAGTGTCATCATTATATCCTGCGCTGTCGCTGCCGGCAAACGGTGGAGCGAGAAGCAGGCCGTTGCCCTCTTGTGCTCATGGGCGGGAAGGGGACAGACTGACGCGTCGGACGGGTCCGACTGGTCCGACGGGTCCGCTGGCGGGCCCTGGGGAGGACACGATGTCCTTGAAGGCGCGAGAGGGCCAGGCGGGTAAATTGGGTGCTACATGGCCCGCGGCTTTGTGGTTTTTACTTAGTGAGGCTGCATGGCGGGACGGATTGACGGGCGATTGCGGCAGGCGTAACATGGGAATTCGTGGCGGGTGTGCGCGGGTGTGGTATGCTGGATTTGAGCTGGGGTTCAGGTGTGGAAATGGTGTTCTGCATGGCCTTTGAGCCTCGACATGACCCGTTATCGGGAGGGGTGTGGTGGTGAGGAAAGACGCTGCGTCTAGCGGGCTGAGGCGAGCGCGCGGCCGGTTGGAGGCGATCATAGCTGGAAAAGTGCCGGATGTGCGGGGCATGGCCATGCCGGATATCCAGGCGCTCGTCCGCGATCTGGTGGCGCATCAAGTCGAGCTGCAGATGTGCAATGAGGAACTCCGCCGGGCGCGGGAGGAGATCGATGGCTCCCGCGCCAAGTACCTCCAATTCTTCGATTTCAGCCCCACCGCTTATTTCTTGTTGGACAGGGACACACGCATCCTGGAAGTCAACTTCGCTGGCGCAGTGTTGCTGGGCGCCGAGAAGAGCCGGCTGAAGAGGAGCAAATTCACCCGGTTTGTGGCGCCGGCCGATCGAGCCGCCCTGGAGCTTCATCTTCGGGAGACCATCGAGACTGGCGCCAGGAAGAGATGCATTCTCAGGCTGGTGAAGAAGGATGGCGCGCCGCTGGATGCCCGACTCGAAAGCTACTGTGCACCCTACGTGGGCGAGGCCCGGTGCTTCACCGCGATCATGGATATCACGGAGCTTCATCGCGCCCAGGCCGATCTTCGCTACCAGGCTGGCCTCCTCGACGACGTCTCAGAGGCGATCATCTCCACAGACCTGGATTTCAGGGTATTGAGCTGGAACAAGGCAGCGGAAGAGATCTACGGCTGGCGGGCGGAGGAGATGATGGGCCGGCGCTTTACTGACGTGGTGCAAACGGAATTCCCCGGCGGCATTGTCTTTGAGGACCATTTGCAGCGGTTCCGCCACGAGGGACATTGGCGGGGCGAGATCAAGCAGACGAGGAAGGACGGCGCCACGGTCGAGGTCTGGACCTCGACCTCCGCGCTCAGGGACAGCGCCGACAAGATAGTGGGCTTTGTTGGCGTCAATCGCGACATCACGGAGCGCAAGAAGATGGACGAGGCGGTGAGGGAGCGCGATGAGCGGCTTCGGCTGCTGGTGGCCAATTCCCCGGATACCCTGTTTCATCAAGATAGCGAACTTCGGTATCGCTGGGGGGCCAATATGGCGGACCTGAGTCAGGAGCAGATTATCGGCAAGACGGACTTCGAATTGCTACCGGTGGAAGAGGCGAATCGACTCACGGCGGCCAAGAGGCGCGTTCTGGAGTCTGGGAATTCCGCGCGGGAGGAATTCTGCCTCACGATCCACGGCAAGCCTGCCTACTACGATACCGTCCTGGAGCCGCAGCGTGACGCCTCGGGCCGGGTAGTGGGCTTGTTCGGCTACGCCCGCGACGTCACGGAGCGCAAGCGCCTGGAAGAGGAGCTGCGAGCGCTCACCCGCCGCGTCGTGGAATCGCAAGAAGAGGAGCGCCGCGAGATGGCTCGGGAGTTGCACAGTGAGGTCAGCCAGTACCTTGCCTTCCTGAAAATGCTTATCGAGCGGGGCCAGCGCTCAACCAGGGAGTTTCACCTGGGGGAGATGAAAGAGGCGGTTGAGGAAGTGATCTCCAGCGTGAGCAATCTTGCGCTGAATTTGCGGCCTCCTATCCTGGACGACCTCGGCCTGTTGCCGGCCCTCCTCTGGTACTTTGAGCGCTACACCGCCCAGACCGGCGTTCGCGTGGAGTTCAGACACCGGAATCTGAAAGGGCAGTTCCCTCGGGAGGTGGCCACCGCGGCCTATCGCATCGTCCAGGGCGCCTTGACGAACGTGGCGCGGCATGCCGGGGTGAGCGAAGTGACCGTCAGCGCATCCCTGGCCCGGGAGTGCCTGCGATTGAGAATAGAGGACCGGGGCGTTGGCTTCGTCCCCAATGCGCTGCCTATCGGCGCCTCGGTGGGACTTAACGGCATGCGGGAGCGCGCCCTCTCCCTGGGGGGCTCGCTGGTTGTCGATACTGCCCCGGGAGCGGGCACCCGAGTGATGGCCGAGCTCCCTCTTCCCGAACCGCAGAGAGAGAGAGAGAAGAAACCCTGAAAGACCGGATGGGTTCCTATTAGGATAGAGCTGTCAGCGGCCGGCTGACCGCCGGCCGCACGTGAGGGCGGCCCTCACGGTCTTCAACAGATTGGGGTGCCAATAATCGGGCGTCTGTCCCAGGACGAATCCGCCGTTTTCCCTCGATCATCTCCTTGCCGGCCGGTCTCAGACCGGCCCCCACGCGGGAGGCGCGCCTCGCCGCCCTGGGGTGCGGGGGCCTCACTGCTGAACGCTGAACGACTACCCCTTGACTATCGCCTCCTCATAGCGCACACTAGACTTTGCGACGGCGCTTGTCCGTGCCCTGGGAAGGAGGCCGAAGGTGAGAATCGCCTATTTCGACTGTTTTTCCGGCGCCAGCGGCGATATGATCCTGGGCGCCATGGTGGACGCCGGCCTTGCCCTGGAGGAGCTGTCCGCCAGCCTCGGCAGTCTCCCTCTTTCCGGCTACCGGCTGACGGTCGAGAGGGTGCGCCGGGGCGCCATCGCCGCCGCCAAGGTGAACGTGGAGGTGGAGGCAGGCCGCCAGCCCGCGCGTAACCTGCGGGCCATCCTCGAGATCATCGCCGCCAGCGGGCTGTCGGACGGTGTGAAGGGGCAGGGCGCCCGGATATTCCAACGCCTTGCCGCCGCCGAGGCCAGGGTGCACGGTCAAAGCCCGGAGGAGATCCATTTCCACGAGGTGGGCGCCATCGATGCCATCGTGGACGTCGTGGGGTCGGTCATCGGGCTGGAGCTGCTGGGGGTGGAGGGGGTGTACTCTTCACCGCTGCCCTCGGGCAGCGGGACCGTCGAGACGAGCCACGGCATCCTGCCCCTGCCAGCGCCGGCGACTGTTGAGCTTGCCGCCATGGCGGGCGCGCCGATGCGGTCGGGGCCCTCCTTCCCCTTCGAGTTTGTCACCCCCACGGGAGCCGCGATTCTGACCACCCTGGCCAAATTCGAGCAGCCTTCCCTGGTGCTGCAGAGCATAGGCTACGGGGCTGGGTCTCGGGACTTGCCCGGCATGCCCAACGTCCTTCGCCTGTGGCTGGGCGAGACGACCTCTGAGGCGGAGGACGGGCTGCTGCTCTTCGAGACCAACATAGATGATATGAGCCCGGAGCTGTGCGGCTACGTCATGGAGAGGCTCTTTGCCCGCGGGGCGCTGGATGTCTGGTTCACGCCCATTCAGATGAAGAAGAACCGGCCGGCGGTTATGCTCAGCGCCCTGGCGAGGCGGCCGGAGGAGGACGCCGTAGTAGATACCATCCTCAAGGAGACCTCTACGCTGGGCGTGCGCGTGCAGCCCGTGCAGCGCCATGAGACCTCGCGCGAGTCGGTGGCGTTCGAGTCCAGCCTGGGCGGGGTATCCGTGAAGCTGAAGCGGATCGGCGGCGCCATCGCCGGGATCGCGCCGGAGTTCGAGGACTGCCGCCGCATCGCCCAGGAGCGCCAGGTCCCTCTCCAACAGGTGTACCGCACCGTCATCACTGAAGCGCAGGAGAGGCTCCAAAGGCCGTTGGGGGCATAGCGTGCTATGCTCTGGGGGCCGGGAGTTGGGGGTTGGGGTCCACCGCGTCCACCCCGTCCACTCCGTCCACTCCGTCCGGATGCGGGGGGTGGCGGCTACGGACCGCCAGGCGCCAGGGTCCCGTCCGCGCTCAGATTGATCCAGTAACCCCGTCCGTTCTCCACCTGAGTGAAGCCTGTGCCGCCGGGTTTGGCCAGCTCCCAGCCGTTGGCGGCATCGTAGCGGAAGAGTGTCAGCCACTTGCCCGCCAGGGAAGCCAGATAGCTGTCGAGAGGCATGGTCGCCAGGGACGAGGTGTAACCGATCAAGCTCCATCCCGCCGCCAGCGGATAAGAGGGCGCCGCCGTGGCGCCGCCAGCCTTGGAGTTCAAGCTGAGGGCCGCGGGCTCGGTGGCATAAATGTAGTAGCCTTTGCCATCGACTATTTGAGTTAGCGGGCCGCTCCAGCCCGAGGGGCTTCGGTTGGCGAAGATCCAGAGGCCGTCCTGCATGGTATAGGCTTTGGTCACCGCCGGCGTCTGCGCGAATAAGGCCTCCAGCGAAGCGTCTTGCTGTGGCGTGGGAACCGAGATTAGATTCCACTCCGCTGACAGTTGCAGGATGAGGCTGCCGACGATCACAGGCTGGCTGTAGGCGCCATCCGCCTCGGCCAGAAGCACCTGGTCTTTGTACAGCGGACCCAACACAGTCACGCAGAAATCCCCGGACGAGTCCGCCTTGCCCGTCCCGATAACCATCTCCTGTGTCTCCACGGTGGCGTCGCGAATGCGGACGGTGCTGCCAGGCGGCGCCTTGCCGCAGACGGAGGTGTCTCCTGCTTTCAGCTTTCCCGCTATCTTGACCTGGTAGGTGGTGACCGCCCATGCCACCCAGATGCGCCGGCCGCTGGAATCGGTGAAGGAAACGGTCCCGGCGTCGCCGCGCACCAGGCTCGCCGCTCCGGGAAATTTCAGCGGCGCATAGGCTGTGGAAACGCCGGGTGGGATCGCCGCTGGTTTCGCCGCGGAGACCGTGGTGAGCGTGGCCCGCCCCGCCCATCCCCGCGGTCCCACTCCCGCCAGCGTGCCGGCGTCCAAGTCCGGGCTTCCTGTCACTAGCGGCAAAGAGCCGAATGAGAGAGACACTGGTCGCGTGATCTCGTCAGGTCCCTCGTCGAAGGCAACCGACAGGCTGTCTCCTGGACGTATCAGGACCCTCTGGCCGCCCGTGTCCATCAAGGAGACCTTCGTTTTGCCGGCTTGCCCGTAATCGGCTTTGACGCTTACGGAAAGCGGCGAGCCTTGCTTAGGCGTAAGGGTCACCGTGGCTGACCGTCTCGGCGTCGGATACCAATCGATGTCGCGCGTGGCGAACTGGTATAGCTCCACATAGTTCTCATTCTGGGTGACGTGGATCGAGCGGCCGTAGGCAGCGAAGACCTGGCTGCCATCCGGGAGGCCAAGGTACACCCGGCCCGAGTCGCCCGGGGCGAAGTCCTCATTCTTTGTGGTCTCCGAGCAGTTGCCGGAATTGGTGTAGTTGAAGGGATTGCCTGCGTTGAATACCCCACTGGGATCGACTGTCACCTCCCGGCGGGCATAGCGGTCGTCCGCGGGAATGACCTTCACCGTTGCCCCCGCTGGAGCCTCTCCGCTTACTGCATCCGCGTCAGGGTTGACGTAAGCGGTGATTCTGGGCACCGGAATAGTATAGGTCTGGCCTCCCGAGACCACAGTGACCGTGTCGCCGGGCTCCATGTAGTCCGACATCATAACCTGGTAATAGGTGTTCAGATAGAGTCTCTGGTTGACCATGTATAGTACGAGAGGGACCGCCACCGTCCCGTCTTTGACGCTTGATGGGCTGCGCACCACGATCTCCGGCCGGCCGCCGCCGTTGGCAACCCAGCCTTCCACGAACGGGTAGTCCGACATGACATGATTTGCAGGCGCGGCGAAGGAAACGTAGACGAAGTTGCCTCGCGCGTCCTCATAGCCGGCATAGCCGAAACTCCCGGGCCGAAGCGCCAGCAGACCGGCGGTCCCACACTGGAACTGGCCCGAGGCATAGCTGCCCCCAGAGTCAGAGTTGACCCGTTTCTCGATGTAATTGAAGGTGGAGTTCTTGGCGACGTAGCCATTTATGCGCCCGGCGCCCAGGACCATCTGGGTGTTGGCCGGGCCAGCGCCGGTAACCTGGTTCGCTCCCAGGTCGACGCTGGCGGTCAGGGACTGAGCCGTGATTTGAACGGACGGGGCGCTGCCGATAGTTACTTCGACCACGTCTCCTCCGTAGATCGTCGCCGTGGGGAAGGTGGCTACATAGGGCCAGGCGTAGGGGAAATCGAGGCCGCTTCTCAACGTCTCCTTGACCTGACCCGCCGAGTTCTTGAGGGTGACAAGGACGTCGGGGACTGGCCGCGTAACGGTCACGCCCGCTTCGAGCGGGCCGGGAGCGGTCGGCAGTCTTGCGGCATATCCATGCACCAGGCGAGAGTTCTGCAAAATAAGCACGCTCTGCCCATGGACGGTGTAGACCTCGTTGCCGTCCGGGTGGCGCAGCCGGACGAAGCCCGTACTCCCTTGTTTCAAGTCTGATCTCTTGGGCGTCGCATTCGTGCTCGTCCTGAAGTCCGAAACGGAGAAGCTGCCATCGGACCCCGATGTTGTCTCGGCGTAGGTCATCGATGTTCCCGGCGTAAGATACTGTGAAAGCAGGAGGGACGAGGCGACAGTCACGATCAGAGACGAGTTCGCTGGGGCCGCGCCGCTGACGCTGTCTCGCTCGTAGCTGGTCCAGGCGCGGATATCGTCCACGACGATGCGCTTGTCTTCAGGAGAGTCGATCCCGGGCGTGGCGGGATCGTCGCCAGAGGTGACGACGTGGATGCGGTCGCCGGGCATGATATTCACTGGCGGGTGGCCGGATAGGTTGGGGTCGACGAAGACGGTCTCGTAGTAGAGCTGGACACGGTCGATCTTGACGAAGTTGTCAGGGGCAGCATTAAAGGCCTGTTTGGCCATGCCCTTGACATTCCCGGAGCTATCCTCCAGGGTCAGACTGACGGCGAGCCCCCCGATGTTGGTGCGGCCCCACAGGAAGGGGGTATAGACCTGGGCGAAAACGATGGAGGACACGCTGCGGGGAACGATGGAACCCGAAGCGGAGGGATCCAGGACCCCCGCGGCCTTAGGGGAGGGCCTGAGTCCCTCCCCTAAGGGTCCGGGGCCCTCCTCTACAGCGGCGATAAGCGGGTTTGCGGCCAACGCGGCCCGGCCCGAAGGGGTCAACCTTGCCCGGAAACCCTCCACTTCGTTCAGGTCCGCGTTTTCCGAAGGGGTTCCTTCATGTTCATCGAAGGAATAGTCCCTGACGGCGGCGGCCGCCAGCTTCCGAAGCGCCGCGCCAACCTGGGCCCGCTGGTGCTGGCGCGCCTGGATGGCGAGCTGGTCGGGTGGCGCATCGGCGACGATCAGGGAATCGGGTTCAGCGAGGCGAATCCAGTACGGAGTAAAAGGGTCGGTGGAGAGGGGACGAAGTCCGGGCGCCGGCCCCTGCTGAGCGCTGATGGTTAGAGGCCCGGAGAAGGCCAGGAAGACAACGAGGGCCACCACCCCATTAGACAGGGGAGTTTTCAGGAGGCCTGGAGAGCCGCTATTCCTATGCCTGGCACAATCCGGTTCTGTTATCCTGGGCCTCCTGCCGGTTGGGGGGCGCGCCGGTGGCGCGCCCCCCACCACGTCATTTCAGCAGCCGCTTCCAATCGGAGGGCAGCTTGACCTTCTTGCTGGTGGGCGCGCCCTGGTTCTGGTTCTGAACGTATCCTTTGCTCTGATTGCGACCCGGGTCGCCGGTAACGACGAGCTGTATCGATTCAGGCGTCAGGAAGACGGGCACCAGCCGGTTCGGGTCCGTGGACTCGCAGAAGCTCTTTGAGATCATGCCGTCCTTGACGGCCTGACAGAAGCTGAAGCTGGTCTGGCCGGTCTGCCAGGCGATGCTCTCCATGAGCCCGGCCCTCTCCCTGGTGTTGTCGTAGAGATACTGCCGGATCCTGTCCTTCGACCACCCGTCTTTGGCGATCACGGCGGCGATGCTCGGGCCGAGAGCGAGCAGGGGGAAGTACTTGCCCTGACGGGCGCCAGAGGCCGTCTTGTAGGCCATGATGCGCCGGCCGATAAGCTCGGTGATCGTCTCCATGTGGTCCAGCGCCGTGTGTCCACCGCTATAGGTGGGCGGCGTGATGCCTATACAGCTCAAGACGGTGACCACGTTATCGCCGGCGTTGAAGCCGCGGTCGACGCTGTAGGGCTGCCAGCCCATTTCCGCGACGGCATCCTCGTTCTCCGCCATGACCACGTTGAAGGTGTAGGCGATGCTGCCCTTGTCGGTCGCGCCTGGCGGTATCCGCAGGCCGGGGACGTTTCTCATGTACAGCCTCAGGAAGCGGCCGATCCCGGTGTTCGCCTGACGGCCCACCCTCATGACTGAGGCGCCGTAGTTGAAATCCAGCTCCTTGATAATCGACCCGTTCAAGACGACGAGTGGCTCCCAGCCTGGAGTGCTGCCCGCGTCCTCGATGCGGAACTCGGGGTCAGCGATGGCCTCAATGATGGCCAGCAGCACCGGCATGTACTCCGGCCGGCAGCCGGCCATGACGCCGTTAACGGCCACGTTCCATACGGTGGCCTGGCGGTTCTCCGGCAGCAGCACGCCGATTACCTCGTCCGGAGAGCGGTCGGTGAACTTGAGGAAGGCTTCTACCCGGTCCACTGTGGGGGGGATTACGGGCAGGCCCTCGGACCACATGTTCTTGTAGAAGAGCTCCTGGACCTCGTCCAGGGTCCCCTTGAAGACAACGTCCTTGGGCCCGGGCTCGACCGGCTTCACCGCGTCCGGCACAGGCGTGGTGAGGCCATCGATGACGTTCTTGAGCAGGACCTCCCGCACCTTCTGGCGCAGAGTCTCCCTGCTGTCCACCATGGGAACGCCGGGATATTCGGCGATGGCCATGTTCTCGGCGCCCAGGGCTTTGGCTACGGCATGGGCCTGTCGAACGAAACCGGAAGCCACGATAGAGACGCTGCGCACGCCGGCCTTCTCGGCCACGGCAGCCGCCCGCACCACGGCGGGCGTGCAGCTCCCTCAGGCGCCGACGGCAGAGATGACGGCGTCGCACCCCTTCTGGCGCAGCAGCTCGGGGAGGGCGGCGACGATCCTGGCTTCGTGGCTCCCGTGGGTGTTGCCGAAGACCTCGTAGCCGACGAATTTGACGCCCTTGTAGCGCTTGGAGAGGGACTCCCGGAGGATATCGAACATTTCATCGCCCCGGAAGAGCCACTCCCAGAGCTCGCAAACAGTCTTGCCGCTCAGGTCCGGGGTGCGCTTGGCCAGGGGGATGGTCTCGTAAACGGCCTTGCCCAGCGGCCAGACGACCTCATATATCGGTTCGGACATCGGGGGCCTCCTGTGGTAAAGAATAGAGCAGTGGTCATAAGTGGCACAATCAGTATTATATGTGGAAACGGCGTGGGTTGAGAAGGGGAGGGGGTTTGGCAGGATCAATCCTTGCTGTCTGATCGCTCGTAGCTACGCGCGGCGTTGTCGTTGCCTATGTTTGCGACCACATCCGGGTGAATTACAGCCGCTGCCAACACTGCCCCCGAGAGAGCGCCAACATCCGGCGGTTGCGGCGGCGACCTGCGAGGCGATTGGCAAGTCGAAGGCCATTATCGAGACGCCCTTTCGAGGCGCTCTGCTACCCAGACTTTGATAAGGGACTGTCTGGGTACACCCAGACGTCTTGCCTCTTTGTCCAACGAGTGAATCATCCACAGAGGGAAATCTACATTCACTCTCTTTTGCTCTTGATGGGGTCTCCTTGCTCCTGCGATATCCAGGTATTTGGTGATGTCCTCTTTTCCTTCATCGAAGGCAGTTTCAAAGTCACGAGCTTTCATATACGTAAATCTCCTCTCTTCTGGACGATCGCACCGAGATAATTCTTATCTTCTCGGCCCGATAGGTGACGATTGCTGACCAGTGCTTTCCGGAAATTCTTCCGATTATCAAGAACCTTGGCTCGTCACTGACCCTTGCCGGGATCTCAATGAACTCCGGATCATCCCATAAGTGCTGTGCCTCGCGGAAATCGATGCCGTGTTTCTGGTTGTTGCTTTCACTCTTCTGGGGGTCGAACTCAAACTCCATGGTATAATTATTATACCTGAAATATACCCGCACCCAGAACTGGCTGGGAAAACGAAGCTACTCACCTTTCACCCCAACCACTTCGCTGACGCCAATTGACTGTAGACCGCCCCCGTAGGCTTGAGCTCGCTGCGCATGAGGCTCACGGAATCGACCTTCCAGTTGACAGGAGTCTCAAACCCGATAGCGGACATGACCTCCCCCATCCGGCGTCGTTCGGCAGGGCTGATAGGTTCGCGCACCCGTCCCAGGGTCAGATGGGGAGAGAAATCGCGCTTCTCCGGGGTGAATCCCAGCGGCTCAAGAGCGTCTTGCAGACGTTTCTGAAGCGTTTTCAGCCTCTCGATATCCCCCTCCAGTCCCACCCAGACCACGCGCGGCCGCTGCCAGCTCGGGAAGGCGCCCACGCCCCGGGCCGTCAGGGTCAAGGGCGCGATCCCCTCCGCGACCCGCGTCATCGCCTCGGTCACCGCCGGAATCTTCTCCGCCGCCACGTAGCCCAGGAACACGAGCGTCAGGTGGACCCCCTCAGGCCTGACCCACTTCACATTGTTGCCCCCTGCCTGCTTCAATTTGGCATGGAGGTCGGTCAGGCTCTCTTTAAGCTCCTCCGGGAGCTCGATGGCGATGAAGCTCCGAATCAGCTCCAATCCCTGGTTCCTTCACAACGTTAGCATTCGGCCTTCAGCGATCAGCCTTCAGCACTCATCATTCATGATTCAGCATTCAGCACCTGCTACCAGAGACCCAGAAGTTCCGCCGCATTGCCCCCCAGGATCATAACCTCGTCGGCAGCCGGGCGCCCCAGGGCGCGGATGCGGCGCAGGAAGCGCTCCTGGTCAATCAAAGGATAATCGGTGCCCAGGAGAATCTTGTCTGGCCCCAGGATGCCGGAGACGTGCCGAAAGATATCGTCCTTATAGAGAAACAGCGAGGCGGCGGTGTCGAACCAGGTGTTTCGCAGCGCAGCGGCCACCTCCGGCATGAGAGCGTAGAAGGGCAGTCCGCCGCCCCAGTGGGCGCATACCAGGCGCGCCTCCGGAAAGGCGGTGGCGAACCGGTACAGCGACCGGACCGTTACCTCTCCTTTGCCCGGATAGCCGTGACCTACCGGCTCCGAGGCGTGGGTGAGCAGGACAAGTTCATGGCGTTTCGCGGGCTCCACGATGGGTCCCATGGTTGCCTCGTCGCCCAGATCGAACCCCTGGCTGTCGGGCCTGAGCTCCCCGATGCCCCTCAGTCCGGCAGCAGCGCAGCGCTCGATCTCCGCGATGGCCTCGTTGCCTGTCCGGGGCTGAACGGCGAAGAAGCCGATAAAACGGCCGGGGTAGCGCTGGACGCAATCGATGATATAGTCGTTGGTCTCCCTGCAGAGCTGCTGGCTGCTCCAGCCGAAGTTGAGGATGACCGACGCGTCCACCCCAGCCTCGTCCATGCTTACGATTAAGTCTTCAGCCGTAGCTATTCTGGCCTCAGGGTCGGAGTAAAGCTCAGCGAAGCCGGGATCGCGGCGCAGGTATGCCTCGCGCCGCGCCGCAATCCTCGGTGAGAAGACATGGGTGTGGAAGTCGATGATCACAGCGCCAGTATAGCAGAGCGCTGGGAAGCGGGCAAGGTGGGGGATCCCTCATTCACATGGATGGGCAGGATGGACAGGATAAACGGCTGAAAGAGAATCCTCAATATCCTGTCTATCCATGTTAGAAAAGCCTCACTTGTTGTAGAATTGGTTTCAGGAGGACAGGAAATGCTGATAGCCGTATTTAGCGACGTTCATAGTAATCTCCCCGCCCTGGAGGCGGTGCTGCGCGACATCGAGGAGCGCGGAGCGGACCGAATCTACTGTCTGGGGGACCTGGTCGGGTACGCTCCCTTCCCCAACGAGGTCATCGACCTGATCCGCGCCAGGGGCATACCCACTGTCATGGGCAACTACGACGATGGAGTCGGTTTCGAACGTGACGAGTGCGGTTGCGCTTATCGCGAGCCAGAGGACCGACGCCTGGGCGACCTGTCGTTCCAGTGGACGAAGGCGAGGGTCACGCCGGAGAACAGGGCCTTCCTCAGGAGCCTCCACAAAGAAATACGTTTTGAGCTGGATGGCAGGCGCTTCCTGTTGGTCCATGGCAGCCCGCGCCGCATCAACGAGTATCTCTTCGAAGACCGGCCGGCTTCGACGCTGAAGCGGCTGGCGGAGATCGGGCAGGCGGACGTGATAATGTGTGGACATACCCATCGGCCCTACGCCAAAGAGGTCGAGGGCATTACCTTCGTGAACGTCGGATCAGCGGGCAAGCCGAAAGATGGAAATCCCAGGGCCTGCTACGCCTTGGTCGAGGTGAGCAACGGGAGAGTGAAGGTCACCTTTGGGCGAGTCGCCTACGACGTGGCCGCGGTTGCCGAATCCATCAGGAGGAGCGGCCTCCCCCCGCAATTCGCTGAGCAACTTGAGCACGCGTAGCTCTATGCTCCAGGCGGGACTCAATCTTTCCTCTCCCTCGGGACAGGCCTTTGGTTCAGATAAGACCTGCGTCCGCCCAGGGGCGCACGGCGGTGCGCCCTGGGAGGTGGGCCGGCGACCCCCCGGCGCTCACCGCCCTGGCTGCGACTCGGGGCTGATCTCCTGTACCATGAAGCGCGGGGCCTTGGGCTGATATTGGCCTATTCGATCCCACAGTCTCGGGTAAGGCAAGATATCCGCGGTGTCCCTCCAGGGCGCGCCGAAGAGGCCATAGATAGCGTGCCCCACCACGTAAGGGTCCTTATCCAACTCGTTAGTGAACCAAGCCAGGTCATTCGCGAAACCGTGCTCCGTAGTGTAGCCGGGGAATCCGTCTGCGAGCCCGCTCTCGGTGATGATGAAGGGCCTTTCGATGCCCTGCTGGGACAAGGCAAGGTGGATCAGCCGGTAGCGCAGCACGTGCCATTCGGCCTCCTCCTTCATACTCACGGATTTCAAGTCCGGATAAGCGTGGACGCCGAAGTAGGTGCTCTCCCGGACGGCATCGGCGAAGTATTTGACGTAATCAGCCGGCCAGATGGAGCCTATGCCGTCGTTGGCTGCTACGGCCGGGATGCCATAGGTCCCTTGCAGCTTCCGGGCAAAGGCCACCTGGAAGGTGTTGTAGAGTTTATAGGCCTCGTAGTCCCCGCTCATCAGCGGCTCATTGTAGCTCACCCAGGCATTCACGACCCCCTTCAAGGGCGCGGCAAGGGCCGCCACATGGTCGGCGGCTCGCTCCCCGCGGAGCTGCGGGTTATCCAGAGGCTGTTCTCGGAAGTAGCGCCTGCCTACGATGAAGGCGTTGGGAAAGAGCTTCCGCACGTCCCGGGCGAAAGCGGGATCGGGGTCCATCAAGAGGATGACGCCCGGTTGAATGCGTTTGAGGGCATGGATAAGGTGCCCGCCCCCCATGCTGTACACGCCGACACCCATCTTGGAGTGTCTCGTCACCGGTTGGGGAGGCGCTGGGTCCACCTGTGGGGCTGGCGCCGGGATTTGGGGCCCGATTTCCGGGTCCGCGCTGGCGGACCGCTGAAAACCGGCTATGACCGTCAGCGCCAGAGCTAGTGTTATGGCGAAACCGAGCTTCTGCATGATTCTCACCTGATCCTTCCGGGGGGCCTTACTTACAAAGTATAGCTCGGAGAAGCAGGCCAGAGGGGACATCCGCATAACAATACTGTTGAGTTTACGGTATACTGTCTGAAGAATCATGAAACCCAGGATTACCCCGGCGCTGGCTTTCCGCTGGCTGACCCCCTTCTACGATATGGCCAACGACCTCATGGGTTACGGAAGGACCCTCATGAGGAGGACCGCCGCGGTGGCGGACCTCGAGGGCGGAGAAAGGGTTCTAGACGTCGGCTGCGGGACGGGCTCCCTGCTGCTGGAGCTGAAGAGTCGGCATCCTGATGTCGAGGCGACTGGAATCGACGCCGACCCGGACGTGCTGCGTATCGCGGCGAATAAGCTGTCACGGGCAGGCTTGAGCGTCAGGTTGATACAGGGATATGCCCAGGAATTGCCCTTCCCTTCCGGCCATTTCGACCTGGTTGCCAGTACCCTCATCTTTCACCACCTGCCGACGCCAGTCAAGAGGGAGGCTGCCAGGGAGATTCAACGTGTGCTGAAGAACGGCGGCGCATTCATCCTGGCCGATTTCGGCAAGCCCGGGAACCTGCTGGCCGCCGCAGTTGTCAATATTGGCTCCCTGTTCGATGGCAGGGAGAACTTGAAAGCCAACCTGGATGGCCTCTTGCCTCAGATACTGGAGGAAGCGGGCTTTCTTGTTAGAGAGGGCGGCCCCACATATCGGGGCGTTCAGGTGCTTGTAGCCAGAAAGCCTGGGTTGTAGGTTACAGGTTGCGGCTTCTCCGCTACAGTTCTTATCGCTCCTCCCTCCTTCCTTCCTCCTTCCTCGTTCCTTGTTCGTTGTATCTTGTATCTCGTTTCTTGCTCCCTATCCCTTCGAGTGTTTCGTGGTTCCAATCCCTCCTTCCTGCTTCCCTTCGCCTTCGCTCAGGGCAGGCTCACTTCGCGCTTCCCGCTCGGCTCAAATGCAACAAATCTGCAATCTTTCCTCAGGACTGCGTTGTAACTATTCCATCCCTGGCCCGCTAACATATTAGTCAGCGGCGGAAGAAAGAGGGGAAGAGACGCTGCCTGGGTGACCAGGGTATGGGAGGGGTAAGCCGCAGGGAAGGGAGCATTATGCCTAGCATTTATGGATTCACCGACGGCATTGAGGACAAGGGTCAACTGGGAAATAAGGGCGCCAATCTGGTCACCATGAGCAAGATCGGGCTGGCCGTCCCGCCGGCATTTATTGTATCTATTGATGCCTACAACGAATACAAGAATAGCGGCAAGCTGCCGCTGGAGGAGATCGAGCAAGCCCTGAAGGACCTCGAAGAGCAGACAGGAAAGCGGCTGGGCGATGGGCTTGCCGTCTCCGTGCGCTCCTCAGCGCCCGCGTCCATGCCGGGCATGATGGACACGATACTGGACGTGCGGAACGCCATGGAGGTGGTCTCCTGCATCCGAAAGGTCTTCGACTCCTGGGATAATCTCAGAGCGGTAGAGTACCGCGCCCTCCACGGCATTCCCTCTGATATGGGGACTGCCGCCGTCGTTCAGTCCATGGTCTTCGGCGACCTGGACGAGCGGTCGGGGACCGGCGTCATGTTCACTCGCAATCCGAACACCGGCGAAAAAGAGCTCTTCGGGGAATACCTGCACCGGGCCAAGGGTGAGGACCTGGTCTCGGGGCGCGTTACGCCAAAGCCCATCAATGTCCTCAAATCGAATATGCCAGAGATGCACGCTCAACTGCAAGAGGTGGCTCGCATTCTCGAGGAGCACTTTCGGGACATGCAGGATGTGGAGTTCACCATCGAGTCCGACCACCTCTACATCTTGCAGACGCGGTCCGGCAAGCGCAGTGGCCAGGCGGAGGTGAAGATCGCCGTCGATATGGCCAGGGAAGGGCTCCTCTCGCGGAAGGATGCCATCATGAGGGTGTATCCCTCGGACGTGGAGACCATGCTCCACCGGCGGATCAAATCGCCGGAGAAGTACACCCCGATTGTCCGGGGGCCCGGCTGCGCCCCTGGCGCGGCGACGGGGATGGTGGTGTTCACTCCCCAGGATGCGGTGCTGGGCATGCAGAAGAACCAGCAGGTCGTCCTGGTGAGGCCGGAGACCAGCCCGGATGACATTCAGGGCATCGCGGCTGCTGCGGCAGTGGTCACGTCTCGCGGCGGGCTCACGTCCCATGCCGCCATAGTCACCCGGGCCATGGGCAAGCCGTCCATTTGTGGCGCCGAGAACGTGAAGATCGACATTCACGCCGGAGAGTTTCGCACCAACGGCCACGTGGTGAAAAAGGGCGACATCATCACTGTCGATGGCAACACGGGCAAGATCTATTTCGGAGCGCTGCCGCTGGAGGACAGCGAGGGCACACCCGAGCTGGATGAGCTGCTTGGCTGGGCCAGCGAGTTCAAACGCCTCGGTGTCCGGGCCAATGCGGAGACGGTGGAGACCATAGCCGCGGCCCGGAAGTTTGGCGCCGAGGGGATTGGCCTCTGCCGCACCGAGCGCCAGTTCAACGCGCCGGAGAGGCTATCCGCCATAGTCGCTTTCATCATGGCGGCCACCGAGGCCGAGAGAAGGGAATCACTGAAGCGGCTGCACCAGCTTCAGAAGAAGGACTTCATCGCCATCTTCAAAGAGCTTCGGGGGATGCCCATAATTATCCGGTTGCTGGACCTGCCGTTGCATGAGTTTCTTCCTTCGGAGGAGGAAGTCGCTGACCTGGCAGTGAAGAAGCGGATACGCGACCTGACGGAAACTAACCCCATGCTGGGACATCGGGGCGTCAGGCTGGCTATCACCTACCCGGAGATCTACCAGATGCAGATCAACGCCATTACTGAGGCTTGCGCCGAGGTCCCGGCTGACGTGTCCATCATGGTACCCCAGGTGGTCACCTCCCAGGAGTTCCTCTGGGTGAAGAGGATGGTCAGGGGCAACGGGGTCAAACTGGGCGTCATGATGGAGACGGTGCGGGCCTGCATGCGCGCTGGGAAGCTGGCTGAGGTGGCTGACTTCTTCTCCTTCGGGACCAATGACCTCACGCAGGCAACCTTCTCCTTCAGCCGTGAGGATGTGGAGAAGAAGTTCCTGTCCACCTATATTGAGAAGGGGATCCTGCTGGACAACCCATTCCAGATACTGGACGTCAACGGCGTAGGCCGCCTGATGCAGACGGCGGCCAGTTGGGCAAAGGAGGTGAAGCCGTCCATCGAGATCGGCGTTTGTGGAGAGCACGCCGGGGAGCCGCGCTCCATCGGCTTCATCCACCGCATGCCTATTGATTATGTGAGCTGCAGCCCCTTCCGGATACCCATTGCCAAGCTGGCGGCAGCGCAGGCTGCCATCAGTGAAGAGGCGCCGCCAGTTCCGGAAGTGCCGGCCGTGGCCGCCACCTAGGCGGCCCGATGCGAGAGGACGTCACAGTTCCCCATGCGGAGGAACCCTTTGTGGCCCGGGCCAGACTCTATGCGCTGGGAATAAAATGACTTCGGCGCTAGCGAGTCCCCTGCGGTTTGCGGCCATTCAAAATCGGTCTTCCCGCGTGAAATCTGGAATCCTTCCCTACTGTTCAGTAATCTCCATCCTTCTCCTGGCCGTCGTCCTGCGTTTCTATGATCTTGGCGGCGTGCCGGCGGGCCTTTTTGCCGATGAGGCTTCCGTCGGCTACAATGCCTACACAATTCTGACCGCAGGAGTCGATGAACATGGAATTCCCTATCCTTTGTTTTTCAAGGCTTTCGGGGAATACAAAGGCCCGGTCCAAACTTACTCCACGGTCCCCTTTGTTGCCCTTTTCGGCCTGAATGAGTTCTCCGTCAGAGCAGTCTCGGCTCTCTACGGAGTTCTGGGCGTCCTGGCGGTTTTCCTGCTGGCTCGGGAGCTCTTGCAGAATCATCCCCAGAGACTGACGATATCTCTCTTGTCGGCCCTTCTCCTGGCTATCTCGCCCTGGCATCTTCACTTCAGCCGGACAGCTCTGGAAGGGTTGATGCCTTTCGTCCTCTTCACCACCCTGGGCCTGTACTTTTTTCTGAAGGCCTTCGCCAGCGCAAGGTTTCTCATCCTGAGCGCGCTCTCTTTCACCCTGGCCCTCTACAGCTATTTCCCGGCCCGAATTTTTATTCCCCTTTTTGTTCTCGGCCTCGTGTTCGTCTCCTGGAAATTCCTTCTTTCTCACGCAAAAGTGACCGTCTTGAGCATTCTCCTTTCGCTCCTCTTGTTGTTGCCGCTTTTCCAGGCGATGCTTTCACCGACCGGGTGGGCTCGCTGGGAGCAAGTCAGCATTCTGAGCCAGCCTCTCAGCGATGAAGCCAAGTTCCAGCACGTCGTCAATAACTACCTGAGCCATTTCTCTTTGGATTTTCTGTTTCTTAGAGGGGATGCCGAGATGAGCGGGCAGAAAGTCACGCGCCACTCCGTCCAGGGGCTGGGCGAGCTCTATCCCTTTCAACTGTCCGCAATTCTGTTGGGGCTTATCTTCTTGTTCAGAGTAAGGCCCAGAAGTCTTGCCTTACCCATCATCTTCTGGCTCGTCCTCTATCCCGTCGGGAGCACGTTCACCACAGACCAGAGCGCCCAGGCAACCAGGTCCATCGTTGGTGTCGTTCCTTTTCAGATTCTGGCGGCCCTGGGCTTCGTATCATTATTCATCGTTCTGAGAAAGCTGGAGTTCAGAGCGCTCTTGACAGCCATGATGATCGTAGTTGTTGCATTCTCCTTTCAAACCTATCTTCAGAAATACTTTTCAGACTATGCCGGTTACTCTTCGAGTTTTTGGGGCTGGCAATATGGGCCGAAAGAGATAATGGGATATTTTCTGGCCAACAAAGATTCCTATGATGATCTTTACCTGAGCGGAGAGTTCAATGGCAGCGGGATTTTCCTCAGATTCTATGATCCCCAGGGTTCATGCCAGGGAAAATGCAGAATTGGAGACGTATCCCGAACTCCGCGAATATATGACCCTAAGAGGAAGCAGCTCTTTTCGCTAAGCCCCGAGCGTCTCAACAAGTCATCGTTCAACTTCTCGGTTCACGAGACAGTCTACTACCCCGACGGACGAGTGGCCTTTTTCCTCGGCGAGGTCAAAGGAGGAATGTAGAGGCACGGAGCGGGGGAGAACAACCAATAACCAGGAAACAAGTTCCAAACAAAGACCAATAACCAAGAAACAAACATCAAGCCGCCCACTTAGTCGCGTATTCTTCGGGTATTGTATCTTGTATCTTGGTTCTTGTGCCTTGGCTATTCGTGCTTTTCGCGTCCCGTTTCAATTCCGTATCCTGTCCATCCTGTCCATCCGTGTTCAGTCTAGAGCTTAAGCAGGCTGCTCAGGTCGCCTCTGGCGTTGAGGATGCCGGCCCAGAGATCGCCTGTGGCTGCCAGACGCCTGGGCGCGTTGAGGATGGTGAAATCCGTAGGATAGGTTCGTCCCAGTTCGTCCCAGCGCAGCGGCATCGATACCGTGGCCAGCGGGGTGGGGCGCGGCGAATAAAGCGAGGCGAGGGTCCTGCCGCGAACGTTCTGATTGTGGTCGAAGAAGACCTTGCCTGTCCGTTTCTCCACGGTCCATTCCATGGTGATGTCCTGCGGGTGACGCTGGAGCAAATAACGGCCGATGGTCTCGGCGGCGCGCCGGACCACGTGGAAGTCGAACTGGCGCACGATGGGCGCGAAGACGTGCAGACCGGTCTTCCCCGAGGTCTTAACGAAAGAAGAGAGAGACAGGCCGTCTAGAAGCTCCTTGAGCCACAGAGCCACTTCGCCGGTCCTGGCGAAGGCCCGGCGGTTCAGCTCCGGCTCCTCGCCTCTGGCCTCGGTGCCGGCAAAAAGGTAGGGGTCGAGGTCGAAGACGATGAAGTCCGGATAGTTGGCCAGGAAATCGCCGAGCTTGTCGTCGGGGCCGGTGAAATCTGACAGGTCCGGCTCGTCCAACCCCAAAGCCACGCGCGAGAACCAGGTATGGAGCTCCAGATCCGCAAGCTGCCCCAGCCACACCAGGGTGGGCAGGTTGTTGCAGAGCAGAAACTTCCGGAACCGGTTGTTCTCTTCTGAGAAGAGGTCAATAGTGTTCACGAACTCCGGCAAGGGATGCTCCCAGTGCTTCTGGTAGAAGCGCTCGCCATGGATGCCGTCCGGGTAGCGTGTAAGCGTAATAGGGCGGTCTTTCAGATGTGGCAGCAGGTAGGGAGAGACCGTCGTTAGATAGGTGAGGAGGTCGCGCTTGGTCAGCGGCCGGCGATTTTCCACCGCTGGCCAGAGCTCCTTGCTCAGGTTGGTGAGAAGAAGCCTATGCCCTTCCACCTCGATAGACGCGCCCTGGCTGGCGCTGCGGAGTTGCCGCAGGACATTCTCCGCCGGGGTGAGTGCCGCAACAACTCCCCCCCGCACGGGCTGGGCTGGGGCTGGAGGCGCTGCCGCCTGGGTCCGCCTGACCTCAGCGGCCGGCTTGTCCTCCCGCAGGCGCAGGAACACCGGGTTGCGCAGGTAGCCCTCCTGGGTCCATTCGGTGAATTTCACCTCGGCGACCAGCTCGGGACGCACCCAGACGGTGGGGCCTTTGGTTGGCGGCGTCTGGGCGAAGGGGCGCTCATCGGTCTTCATAGCCTCAAGCCGCGTCAGCAGGTCGTGAAGCGTATCCTCATCGAAGCCGGTCCCGACGTGGCCGGCGTAGATAAGGCGCCCGGCGCCGTCATAGTAGCCCACCAGAAGGGCGCCGAAGGTATGGGCGCGCGCGCCGATGCCCTGGCTGTAGCCGCCGATGACAAACTCGTCGCTGCGCGTGGCCTTGACCTTGAGCCAGCTCGGGGAGCGCCGCCCCGACTCGTAGACGGAATCCTGCCGCTTGGCCAAGATCCCCTCCAGCCCCTGTTTGAGGGCGGCCTCGTAAACGCTTACGCCGTCCTTTTCGAAATGGCCGACGAGCCGGACGTTGTCGGACGGCTGGAGAATAGCACTCAGGAGTTCCTTGCGCTGGCGCAGCGGCGCGTCGCGCAGATCGAAACCATCGAGATAGAGGAGGTCGAAAACGTAATAGACAATCGGGGGCGCGGGCCGCTTTCCCCGTTCCAGTTTGAGGTGCTGCTGGAGGCATTGGAAGCAAGGGCGGCCCTGGTCGTCCAGGGCGACGATCTCGCCGTCGAGGACCGCCTGGCCCACCGGCTGCGAGCGGAGGCTTGCGACGACAAAGGGGTACTTGGCCGTATTGTCGAGGCCGTTTCGGGAGAGCAGCCGGACGCTTCCCTCTCGAAGGAGGGCGATGGTGCGGTAGCCATCCAGCTTGGGCTCGAAGAGCCAGTCCGGGTGAGAGAACGGGCGCGCGGCCAGGCTGGCCAGCATGGGGGAGAGGGCGTCCGGCATGGGGGCCTGGCGGGCGCCCGGCAGGCTGCCCCGGCTCAGGGGAGGGTCGGCGGGGACTGGCAGGTGGCCCGTCTTGATGTCCTCGATGGTGACGCCGGAGAGGACGGAGCGGCCTTCCTTCAGGATGTCGCGCCCCGGGTCGGCGAATCCATCCTGGTGCTTGATGAGCAGCCAGTTCTTGTCGCTCCCGCGCATCCTGGACTCCGATCCAGGATGCATCCGGACCAGGGTCCAGGAGCCTTTGAGCTTGCGACCGCGCAACGTGATGGATATCTTGCCCTTGTCCAATCCGCGCCGCATCTCTTCTTGGGCGCGGTCGCGATCGTGGAAGAGGAGCTGTCCGCCCTCATCGGGGGAGTAGCTGCCCTGGTCCCAGACGATGACCTGGCCGGCGCCGTACTCCCACTTGGGGATCATGCCCTCGAAGGACGCGTAATCAAGGGGATGGTCCTCCACCATGACGGCGAGGCGCTTGCTCTTCGGGTCCAGCGAAGGGCCGTGGGGCACCGCCCACGACTTGAGGACGCCATCGACCTCGAGGCGGAAGTCGTAGTGAAGCTGACGGGCGGCATGTTTCTGAACGACGAAGATCAACGGACCCTCGCCTGGCCGCTCGACGCTGGCCGGGGGCTCAGGGGTGATGCCAAGGTGTCGTTTGCGCTCGTAGTCCTTCAGCATAAAGGCATTATACTTCGAGCCGCGCTGAATCGGAAGGCGCGGGAACGCTGGGGTCGGACCTGTCGGACGGGTCAGACCTGTCAGACGAGTCAGACGGAGGCAAGATGGGACGTATACTCGTCGGTATCTCTTCCTGGCATGACCAGGCGCTGATCGCGAGCGGACGCTTCTATCCGCCTGAGGCCAAAACGACGGAGGCCAGGCTGGAGTTCTACGCCCGCCGTTTCTTGGTCGCCGAGGTCGACTCCAGCTATCACCGAATGCCCGGCAGGGCGGATGTCGCCCTGTGGGTGGAAGCCACTCCGCCCGGCTTCGTCTTCGATGTCAAAGCTTATAGCCTTCTCACCGGGCATCCCACTCCCTTCGGCGCTCTGCCGCGGGTCATACGAGCCGAGTTCGGCGAGGCGATTCCCAAGGAGGGCAACCTCTATATCAACAAGCTACCTCCTGAGGCGGCCGACGCCCTGTGGGCGATGTTCGCCCGGTCCCTCGAGCCTCTTGCCGAAGCCGGGAAGCTGGGGGTCGTCCTTTTTCAGTACCCGCCCTGGTTCCACGTGCGGAAGGAGAACTTCGACTACATGGCCCACTGCAGAGAGAGGCTGGCGCAGTACCGGCTGGCTGTGGAGTTCCGCACGGGAGGATGGTTGAACGATGAGAACGCCGCACGCACGCTGGAGTTCCTGAGGCAACACGAGCTCGCCCTGGTCTGCGTGGACGAACCACAAGGACTCAAGTCCAGCGTTCCGCCGCTGGCCGAAGTCACCGCCGCTACCGGCTTCGTGCGTTTCCACGGGCGCAACAGCGAGAACTGGGAGACCAGGGAGGCGTCCGACACGAAGTTCAAGTACCTCTACAGCGATGAGGAACTCAAGGAATGGGCGCCGAAGATACGCCGCATGGCCGAGCGGGCCGAAGAGGTGCATGTCATCTTCAAGAACAAGTTCGAGGACTATCCGGTGAGAAACGCTTTACAGATGATAGAGCTTCTAGGCTAGACCGGACCGGTCTCAAAGACCGGTCCGGTCTAGGAGGGGCCACGGTCCCTTGTAGCCGAATGAAACCGGACGCGACGGAGCGCGTCCCTCCTACGCTGCGTGTTCGCGCGCCTTCCCCCTCGCCTCCGACTCCTTCCTGGCCGCTTCGACGCTGGCGCGCAACGCGGACATCAGGTCGACAATCTCCGCCTTAGGCGCCTCGGGCGCCGCGATCTCCTGCCCGGCCAGTTTCGCCTCGATCACCTGTTGCAGTGCGGCGCGGTACTCGTCCTTGTACTCCTCGGGCTTGAAACTCTTCGCCATGACGTTGACCAGGGAGAGGGCCATGTCCAACTCTTCAGGGGCTATCTCGCGCTTCGGCGGGGCGATCTCGCTTCGCGGCAGCATTTCGGCGTGGTAGTGCAGGGTGTTGAGCATCAGGATGTCGTCCGAGGGGCGCAGGCAGCAGAGGTGCTCCCTCCTCTGGAAGGCGACCTTGGCGATGCCCACCCGCTGCGTTTTCACCAGCGCCTCCCGGAGCAGGACGAAGGGCTTGACGCCCAGTTCCTCGGGCTCCAGGTAATGGCTGCCGCGATAGTAGATGGGGTCTATCTCTCCGGCCTCCACGAAGCCGACGATGTCTATGGCGTGGGTGGTCCTGATGGGCACTTTCTGGAAGTCGCTATCCTCCAGCACCACGTACTGCTCTTTGGCGTACTCGTAGCCGCGCACCGTCTCCTTGGAGTCGAAGTACTCGTTGTCCACGGGGCAGTACCAGACCTGGTTCGGTCTGGTCAGGCATTTCTTGTGGAGGACGCGAAAAGTCAACCCCTGGGTCTCGGTGGCGGTGTACATCTTGACGGGAATCACCACCATCCCGAAGCTTATGGCGCCTTTCCAAAAAGGTCTGGGCATGGTTTACCTCCTGAAGCTGGAACACTGCCTGATACATGAAAGGACATGGCCTGAAGCTTTGAAAGTAGTCACCGCAGAGACACGGAATGCCCGGGATGGAAATCAATAAGCTCACCGAGCGGGTCACTCAAGCCGCAACGGAAGTGCATCTGCTCGCCGATAGTCGCTGGTCATGGGCCGCGAGTCATGACGACCCGAGACTCGCGACTCGAGACTCGAGACTTCGTTCAAACGCATCGTTAACGGTCTCCGGGAGGACCAAGCGGACTCTGCGCCTCTGCGGTGAATGTCCTTCAAACGCTGAGTGAGTCTTTCAGGGTCCCGTATCCATCATATGAAGCGATGTGCAAACGGTCAACCGGGTGGGATACCTAAGTAATTAGCGCAAAGGGCGTATTCTGGCATTTGACCAAACTGTAGAATAGTCATAGAAACGAGGAGCGCAGAAACCTGGTGCCAGTTCAAGCTCGCCGAAACGACCTAGAGCTTGACCTTGTGGAATATCATGTGTAAGATTGTATGTAAGGCGATTGTGGAGGAATGACATGCCCAGGAAGATAATACAAGTCCCGGTGGATGATAAGCTCCTGGAAGACCTGGATAAGATGTCCAGGAAGCAAGGGAAGCCGCGGGCCGCCGTCATTCGCGAGGCCTGTGCCCGCTATCTGGAGAAGACTGAAGAGGAGGAGCTGGACCGGCAGTACAGGGAGGGATACACTAAATTCCCGGAGGACCCGGCCATCGGCGAGGCTGGCCTCGCATTGCTGGCAGAGATCCTGCCTGAGGAGGAATGGCCCGATGCACCGCGGTGAAGTGTGGTGGGCGCGGCTTCCCGAGCCCGCTGGCAGACGCCCGGTCGTCTTGCTGTCCAGAAACGCCGCCTACGAAGTCAGAACCTCAGTGACTATCGCCCCGGTTACCCGCACGGTACGCCACCTCCGCACGGAGGTTGCCCTCGGCCCCGCAGACGGCATGCCCGCGGCGTGTGTAGTCAACCTGGACGACATCGAGACCATCCGTAAGACCGCGCTGATCGAGCGAATCACGGTACTCTCGCCGGAGAAGATGGCTCAGGTGGCCAGGGCCGTCGTCTTTGCGCTGGACTTGAAGAACTGACACCGTCACTGGTTTCGATCGGGCCGTTGTTGTTGGGCCCGAAGGGAGGACCGAGTGAATGCCCTGCTTTCCAAGATGAACGAATATCCGAGCTTGGCTAGCCTGCTACTCCCCTTCATCGAGAGGCTAAACACGCTTCCCAATTGTGGAGAATGCTGGCTCTTTGGATGCCTGGCCCTTCTGAAACGTCTCCCGAGCACGCATGAATTGCCCAAACTGTTCTTCGATCTGGACGGTGAGGCTCTGAAGATTCCGGAGGATGACAGCAGGGTGCTGAGGGGTAAGTTTGGCCGTATCATTGGGCGAAAGGCTGACTGCTACAAAGAAGACTACGACGATGCACTTCGAGATACACTGGCCGAGATCGTGGGGCGCAGCTACTTGTCAGAGAAAGGCTACGAAGACATCAAAGCGATCTCCGAGTCTCAGAAAACCAAGACGCCTGATTGGCAAGCTCGATCCAACGGGGCTTTGGTGCTCATGGAATGCAAGAACGTGCACAATTCCAAAGAAGAGGCGTCGGCGCTGAAGTCTCTGCATGCTGGACGTTTGGGGTGCGTCAAGTTGCCTGCCGCACGCCCCGATGATTTCGTTGTGAAAATCAAAGACGTAGTCCAGCGGGCGGTTAGTCAGATGGACGAGTACGGGCGAAGCATGGGCGCGCCTTCTGTGAAAAAGGTCGTCTTTCTCAACGTGAGCCTCAGCGGCCAGCTCATTGCGGACGGATATCCCGATAGAGCCCAAGTCCAACGGGAGCTCGACCAGCTGGAGCTGGCGTTGGCAAAACAGGATACGGCGCTCGTGGTTGTCGAAAAGTATGGCCTGAGAAGGCTGCTGGTTGGAAACTTGACGTAGCGCCCGTCTCCCACTCGATGTTCCCGATTTCCCCTAATGTGACGGGCTCCCATCCACTTCTCTCAGTATCATCGCCACACACTCTGGCACGGCAGCCATCACTTTGGGCGTACACTCCTCGCTGAAGGTGGTGACGTCCTCCACCTCGATGGCGAGGATGACGATCTCGCTGGGCATGGGGAGGTCCACCTTCCGTCCGAACTCGAGGGCGGTGGCGAAGTTGACGTCGTGGGGGGAGGCGGCGTGCATCGTGGCGTCAAAATCCCCCGGCTCCAGCCGGTAGATCTTCCCCGGCTCGCCCCCGACGGTCTGGATGGCGTCGACAAGTATGACCTTATCGAAGCCGGTTATCAGGTCCAGCAGGCTCAAGCCCCCCAGGCTGCTTTCCTCGACCTTCACGTCGTCACGCTCGATTCGCGGCTTGAGATCCCTGACCACCTGAAAGCCGACGCCGTCATCGGTGAGGATGGGGTTGCCTAAGCCTAAGACCAGTGTTTTCATTTATGTCCTTTATGCACATCGATGCACAGGATAGACAGGATAAGACTTATATTAGATCAAATCTGCTTATCCTGAGTATCGATGTCTTATGCTTCGGTCTTTATTCACATGGATGGGCGAGATTTACAGAATAAGAGGCCGAAGAGGGAATCCCTGTTAACATGGATGTACAGGATAGATAGATAGATTTGTATTGATTTTCAATCCCGTATCCTGTCCATCCTGTACATCCATGTTGATAATCGGCCAATACGTATCAACGTCTGATACACGGTAGTAGTTCTCCCTGGAGTAAACCACCCACTCATCGGCTATTGTGTTTCATATTTACACAGCAGCCTCCAGCGGGGCAACGTGATACCCGCGTGGCGGTATCATGAAACAGAGCCGCTCGTTCTTTCGCTGAGTAGTCATTGGTGATACGCTTGAAAGCGTTCCACATGATGTTGTACGAATACGAAAGCTTATCGGGAGGGAAGTTGCTCTCGAACATACACCGGTCAGCTCCAAACAGGTCGATACAGGTGAGAATATATGGTTTCATTTCCTCTGCTAACTGAACAGAACCGGGTGGCTCAGCCTGTTCGCTCCAGCCGAAGCCGAAATGATGCATGCCGAGCCCTCCCAGCTTCACGTATACATTGGGGCAGGTCGCCAGTATGGTCATGGACTTCTTCCATTCCCCCAAAACGTCCTCCCCCTTATAGGGTCCAACGGCAAGGACCGTACCGATATGGTTCAAGACAATATTCGTGTCGGCAAAAGCTCTCGCCAGGGCAACAAGGTCCATTAACTGCGGATGGTACATAAATGCATCGAAGACCAAGCCGTATTTCCTCAGGCAGGCAAACCCTTCTTGGAATTTTGCGTCCAATAACAGTCCCTTTGGGCGTAGTCTCGCCGTCGTCGCTTGGATTTCAGGATGGGGGTCCCAGGTCGATGAATATCTGATCCCGCGCAATCTGTTCTTACTGGCGGCAATTTGCGCTTCGAGTATCGGAGCCACTGCAGAACCAAGAGTGAGTTCGGCAAAGCCTATTATCCCGGCAGCAATACGAGTCTTTCCCTGGTGTCCGCTGGCACTTTGGGCAGTCAGTCCCTCTACCCACTCAGTCTCGCCCAGTGGTTGCATTTCCTG
>JACPQD010000067.1 GCA_016190665.1 Chloroflexota bacterium | reverse complement strand
CCGTAGTTCTGGTTTCAATCCACGCCCCCACGGGGGGGGCGACGTGGCGAGCTATTGCCCACGCTGCATGATCGTGTTTCAATCCACGCCCCCACGGGGGGGGCGACTCATCTCTGTCGCTAAGCAGCGCGATGCCGAACTGTTTCAATCCACGCCCCCACGGGGGGGGCGACTTCGCCTATCGTGATCGAGGGGGTAGACTGATTGTTTCAATCCACGCCCCCACGGGGGGGGCGACCGCACTCTTCCCGAAATTTGGCTTCAGACTCCTGTGCCGCTAGCCGTTTTCGAGCAAGAGTGACGGGCCACAAGTGACCTCTGGAAGCTCGCGGACCTCCTCTCTAAACTATGCTCGCTTGGGGTGCGCGCGGGCCTACACCACAAGAGGGCCCTCCGGATCATAGGCGGTGTTGGCGCCCACATGCTCCAGCCTTGGCTTCCAGTTCGCCCCCAGGAAATAGAAACGAAGGCTGTCTTCATCTTCATTGATCTCACTGACCAAACGCTGTCGCAAGGTGGCCCATTGGGCCGGGTCCACCAGGCATTCGAAGACGGATTTCTGCACCCTCTGGCCATAGTTTTCACAGGTCTTGGCGACCCGCCTGAGTCGTCTCTGCCCTCCCTCCGAGTCGGTCCTTACATCGTATGTTACCAGGACAAGCAATTCGCCTTCTCCTGTGTCTCGCGGCTGCGGCCCCAGTCTCAGGGGCTCCTATTTGTAAAGGAATGGAGGATAGCCGTCCAGGTCGTTCCGCAGATAGCGCGACAAGAGCAGCGCCTGAGCATAGGGCAGAAGCCCTACGGCTACTTCTTCGCCGAGAAACGGGTGCTGGATTTCGTCCTGTTTTCTCTTCTGGTATGCCAGGATCACTTCCTTGCGCGTCGCGTCATCCATCTGCACGGCGCCGGTCTCCGTTTTCTTGAATCCCTTGCCCTTTACCTGCTGGCGGTTCACCAGCGACAGCGCCAGCCTGTCGGCCATAAAGCCGCGGAATTCCTCCATCATGTCCAGAGCCAGTCCGGGCCTGCCCGGACGGTCGCGATGCAAGTAGCCAACGGCGGGGTCCAGCCCCACTGTCTCCAGGGCCGCGGCCACGTCGTGAGCCAGCAACGTGTACAGAAACGAGAGAAGGGCGTTCATGTTGTCCAGGGGAGGGCGACGGCTTCGCTCATGGAAGAAGAAGTCGTCCTTCTGGGCCACAATGAGGTGGTTGAAGACGCCGAAGTACCGTCGCGCCGCTTCCCCTTCTCTGCCGCGCACGCTGTCCAGCGACTGCGGCGATTCCAGTTCGTGCAGCAGTTCGCCAAGATGCTGCGCCGCCTCTCCAAGCTCACCCGCTCCGGGTTCTTCCGTCCGTTCTCTCAATGCCCGGAGCAGGATGGTCCGACAATTGGCGATCTTGGCCACCACCACGGCGCGCGCCATCTCACCGGCAGCGTCGAGGTCATCCGCGCGGCGGTATTGCTCGCGGCGCAGCAGGACGTTGCCCGAGACCGGCCCCTCCACTCGCGCATAGAACCGGCCGTTCTCACTGAGGAAGGAAATGGGCACGTTTCGCTCGGCGCAAAGGGCCATCAAGGGCGAGCTGCACGATACGTTCCCGAAGCACACCACGCCGCTGAGCGCGATAATGGGCACGTGGAGCTTCGTCTCGCCATCCACGCGAACCACGATGGCGTCCTGCTCGCGCGACAGGTAGGCGCCCTGCGTGGTAATGTACAGGGTGTTAAGTAGACGCTTCATCGTTTCAAGCCACGCCCCGCTCGAGGGCGTCCCCTTCCGCCGCTGAGATGGCTGTGGCCAGGTAGCGACTCACGCTTCTCCGTTTGCTCTGCAGAGCCGGGAGGCATTTCTCCAACAGCGAGCACCGCTCGCACTTCGGGCCGCGACGGGCTGCAGGCGTGACGCCGGACTCAATGAGCCTGTGTAGACCCGCTGCGGCATCCTTGGTAGCTTCCCGAAGCTTCCCATCAAAGTCGATTTCCAATCGCCGGCGGGTCTTGCCGTAGAACACCGCGCCCCGGCGAACCGAAGTGCTGAGCATCTCTTCCAGGCACAGGGCCTGCGCGCAAAGCTGTATCACGTACCCCTCCTCGCGCCGCAATTTGCCTCGCTTGTACTCCACCGGCACTGGTCGCCAGAGACCGGCGACGCCCTCCAGGGATACCCCCACGGCCCCCTCTCCACGGGCCAAGAGGTGGAACTCCACTACGTCAGCCATACCGGAAAGCCCCAGCGCCAGCGACCGCAGACGTAATCCTCGGGCAATGCGCAGATCGCTCCTCACCTCGGTTCCCAGATCGTGCGCCCGGTCATGCAGAATAGTGCCCTCAACGGTGAAAACGTTATCGTCCCACAAGCCTTCGACATGCACCAGCGCCGCCCGACGTTCACAGAAAAGAAGGTGCTGGAGCCCGGAAATCGGCAGTAGCTCGTCTTCGTCGTACATCCTACATGGCCTGTCCCCTAACTGACTTCGATCTGAGCGGCTGATTCCGGCACGTCGTCCCAGTGGACAACGGCGCTTCCGCCCTCACCCCACATCACAAACCCGGGACGCACGCCCTTCGGGAGGCCGCTTTTTCGGAAAGTGACGTGGTAATCGCCGAAGGAACGGGGTGACTTGACGTCTTCACGCTTCTCCACTCTGACCAGATCGAATAGCTTATGTGCGGGGGCGCAGCCCAGCTTGGCCTGCTGCGCACGCTGGTTCGGATCGGAATCCGTGCCAACGTGCTGGAAGACGAATATCGGCTCCCGCACCGCCATGTGGCCTTTGCTTGCTGAGCGGTCATGTTCGTACATGCCGAGCAGGGCCTCCCAGAGGAGCGCCAGGTCGGCCTCAGAGAATCCGATTCCCTCGGCGAGATGGGCGCTGACAAAGCCATGGGCAATGTAAAGACCATAGGGGATGAGGGCCTTACGTCCCATAGTGCGTAGAGAGTCCTCCGGTTGTTCTGCCTCCCATTTCGCATAATCATCGCTAGACTTTGCTCCCTTGACGTTTTCCGCAACAGCCATGCGCGTTATCGACATCTCAAGCGGGAGCACGGGATCGCAAGAGCGCGCAAAGTCGAGTTGGACTGGACCACGGACTTGACCCGCATTAGGCCCGGTGCTCATCACCGCCCCAAACGTCCGCACGTCATAGAAGTTGTCACACATCCACTGACGAGCAGCCTCAACCTTTTTCTTGCCTGCACCCTTGTCACCTGACATAAGACCACCTGGTGTCTCCTCGTGAGCGCGTACAATCGGCCGATTGAGATTGGTGGCGTGCTCGACGAAGATGGCATAGGGCGCCTGGTTGCCCCGTGCAGTCTGGACGTAGTTGCGCACCCGCCTCTTGAGCGCGACATCAGAGACCAGCCCGTGCATGTCTTCGGGGTCAATGCGGGGGCTGTTTCCCGCGTCGGGGTCGCCGTTAGGGTTGCCATTTTCGCAGTCAAAGAGATACATGAACTCGTAGCGATTAGTGATTGCGCTGCCCATTATTCCTCTCCTTTGTCTGAGTCCTGCTTATTTCCCTTGGGTGTACGCATCTGAGCCATCTGTTGGTAGTACCCCAGCGCGAAGAGACTCTGTTCTTCCAGAGTCAATGTGGGCGGGACATTGTCGCGGATCGCCCCCCAGATGCCGGCGATTCTGCTCTCGTACCAGCGCGCCAGCCCGGGGTCAAGCTTGTTCAGGTGGAACTGGCTGGTGCGGGTCAGACGCCCGAGCACGAGGGCCGGTGTGGTACTGGCCGCGGCATAGTAGCGCTGCACAACACCCGCACCCACGTCCCCAAGGGCGCGCCGCTGCACTTCGGCGAGCACCGCCATGAGCCGACCACACTGGTACGCTTTTTCTGGATGGTCCTCGTTGAGAAAAGGTGTCAATGCTGAAGCCATAGCTTCGCCTCCCTCCTTCCGGTGCTTCCGAACATGATAGGCCTTCATCAAGCCCATCGCAGCATGGCGAACGGGCTCGTCCCGCACTACATCGACCCTAACGCGCTCCAGCGCCTGCGCCAGGGCTGAGCGCGGGATTGGCTCCCCGCGAACCGCGACACGCCACATTTTCGCCACAAAGGGCGCCGCAAGATCGTTCAGATCACGAACAGTGGCGCCAAGGACGGCAAGGAATTTGGGGCCGCTCCGCGGCATCTCGCCATCGCGATACACGATGCTGAGGTCTTCGAACCAAATAGAGATGTTCTCGGCCAGGTCTTCGAACTGGCCCTCCATCCAGTCACGCACCATGACCCGCCCACCCGCACCGGATAGAGTGAGAGCATAGAAGCGGTTATGAGCCAGGTCGGCACGCTTGCCGCTCTTGATGCTCTCAAGCAGGTTCTTTACCCTATGTTGTGCATCAAGTTCCTCTTGCTCACGGCTCTCCTCCAGCCAAGAGAAGGGGTCATCCGCCGGGGTCACCTTGTCTTTGAACCAGTGAACGACCTTAGCGCCGGCTAAGCGCCGCCCATTCTCTTTGATAAGATGGTTCAAGCCCGCACGGTAGGCGGACACTGCCACCTCCGACACAGCGGCATTGGCTGACTGCTCCAAACCGTATGAGCGGAACGCCTCTTTGTCGAAGCAGATGAGCGCGTCCCCGCTTGGCTGCCCGCCAACGTCAGCCAGCTTCTCAATCTTAGGGTGGGTCGGCGCAGGCTCAGCCAGCCTCCCCGTCACGAAACAGCGCATTGGGGCGCCACCCAATTTGGCGCCACCCCCTCCAAGCTTGCGCCTGAACTCACGCCACCAATCGTGCCAAAGGTCGGAATCTACTGGATAGTCTTCGCCCACCTTAAATGTTGCTTTATCTCCAGCACCAGCTCTCTGCGCTTCCAGTCGGACGTTAATCGCCGCCAGCACGTCCGGCGCGGAAAAGCGCGCGGCCAGATGCGTAAGCTGCGACATGCTCTTTTCGGCCTCTTCGAGCAGCTTGAGGAAGTACGCATGTTTCTTCTGCGTCTTGAGGTCATCAGCGTTCTTGCCGTAGAGTGCGACGACCTCGACGGTTTCGACCAGGAAGTGGCTCCTGCTTTCTCCACCTGCAACCATCTCCGGCTGGCTCAGGTCAGGGCACTTCGGGAAGGTGCGCCCCGGATTCTTCTTCAGGCTGGCATCCCCTAGTTCGACGACGTCCAAGAAGCGGAAATCTGGGTCGAACACGATGGCCCAGCGAACTACTTTGGGCTTGAAGCCGGGCTCGACCTCAAGGCCATGGCTGTGGGCGTAGTCGGCAAGCAGCTTCAGCATGGGCGTTCCTTTCGTTGCGCTTTCAGCACCTCGTCGCTCTCGTAGTTCGGCACCTTGAGAATGCCGTCCCTCACCACTGCCTGGAAGATACTTATGCTTGGCTCGTCTTGGCTCGTCCCGGGCCTCGAGAGATCGAAGACATCATAGAGCATGAAGCCCACTTCGATGTCCAAAGGGAGAGACGCTGCTTGCGGGGCGTCGGCCTCGACAAGCTCGAAGTACGCAGGGAACTCCCGGCAACCAAAACAGGGTTGATAGACGCACTTCCCGCCCGCCGCGCGACGGCGAAATTGGGCCTCCATCCCCTGCAAGCGCTCTTCGAAGCCGGGCCACGGCCGGATCTCGGCATGAAGCCGGTAGCGCACGTTCTTGAGCGCCATCGTTTGTCTTTGCGTTCTTCCCTTTTGATCCGTTCCCAGTTGGTCTGGAGTGCCGTCAGCCCACAGCGGTTCCGGCTCTTCCTTTCCGCTCATCCAGCGCTCGACGGCGCGCGGGACCTTGTCCTTGACTTCGTTGCGCCTCAAAGCAATGTAGCTGGGAGGAGACAGGATTTCAATTCGCGTGACCTGCCAGCGAAACTCCGCCTTGAATGGGTCCTTGTTCGGCTTGCAGTAGACCGCATCGAAAATGCCCCTTGCCGCCGACGGCGTGATAACGGGGTAGCTGAACCTCTCGACTTTCATTTCCGGCCTGGAGAAGCAGGCGAAATCGCCCCAGACCTCAAGCACCTGATCCTTTGGTTTCATAGCCACCTCCATCCGAATCTTGTGTGCGCCGGTCTTTCCTAGTTGCCTTGGCTCTTGCGTGGCCTCCTTTCCCCGTAAACTAGGCTATCAGACAATCTGAAGATGCTGGCAGAACTAGCCCTTTCCTCGAATCGTAATGCCCCTTGTCCAGATAGATAAACCAGTCCTCAGAAGAACTGCGCCCGCCTGCGGGAATGGGCTCCAGGTACGAGTTCACCGGGTCGCTGGGGCTCGGCCTGAACAAGCCCACGGCGTAAGGCCGCGCCTTTCTTGTCCACTCCTTTTTTAAGCCTGTCCTCTTGACCTCATTCTTGAGGTCCTCGAAGCCTGGGTCCCTGTCATTCCGCCCATACGGCACGAGTACATTGATAGTACCGTTATCAATGACACGGTAGAGGGTCGCCACCTCTGAGAAGTTACGACCTTTCATCGCGTCCATTAAGACCTTCTTCCCGTGGTCGGTTCCCGCGAAATCATAGAGCGTGCGATAATACTCGTCGAAAAGTTCAGGATCCTGAATGTCCAAGTGACGACCATATCTCTGCAGGAGGATGCGTGTCACATCCGCCGCCTGCCGGTAAGCCCCGTCGGGGAAAGCCTCATCCTCCGGCGCAAAGACATGCACTGCCCCGCTTTCAGCGTGTCCATTGCGGTTGCATCGCCCAGCCGCCTGAGCTATCGCATCGAGCGGCCCGAGGGCGCGGTAGACGGTCGGAAAATCAATGTCTACACCGGCTTCAACGCACTGCGTGGAGATGAGACGGCAGGGATTGCCTTGGCTAAGTCGCCCACGTACCTCTTTGAGGGTGGCCTGCCGATGGGCCGGGCACATGTTCGTGGACAGATGAAAGAGGCCTTCGACACCCAACTGATTGAGCTCATCATAGAGATGCAGAGCGTGGCGCTTCAGGTTCACAATGCAGAGGACCTGTGGTTCCCCGGCCACTTGCTCCGCGAGCAGCGGCCACGAAGTGGTTTGCGTCATCTCAGGCCATTGAATCTCGGTGCGTTTGGCCCGGGCGAAGAGGTTAAGCTCGGAGGGCGCTATCTCTCGCGGCTGCCATCCCAAGGCGCAATACTGCTTCACGGAACGATCAAGGTGGGTAAAAGCAGGTTGCGTCGCGGTAGCAAAGACCACGCTGCTGCCGAACCGCTCCGCAACACGCGAAAGGGTCGCCAACGTGGCCACGGCGAGAGACGCGGGCAAGGTTTGGACCTCGTCAAAGAGGATCACGCTCTTCGCAATGTTATGGAGCTTCCGGCAAGCGGCAGACCGGCTGGCAAACAGCGACTCCAGAAACTGCACGCTCGTAGTAACCACTATTGGAGCATTCCAGTTTTCGGCAAGGGCCTGCCTTCGCCTCTGTCCTTCGTCCTCCATGTCGGTGTTTTCGTCCGGTCTATCGCTTGCCCGGTTGCCCGCAAGACTGTGGTGCTCGAGGATATAGCCGCTGATGTCACCGCATTCGGCGCATTGAGCCAGCGCTTTTCGATATTCCTCAGCCGTTTGCTCAATGATATTCAGATAAGGAATGACCAGAATGATCCGGCGCAAGTCGTGCTCAGCGGCATGTCTCAGTGCGAAGGCCAGCATGGCGAGTGTCTTGCCTGTGCCCGTGGGCGCGGTGAGCGTGAAGACGCCCGGAGGCGAGCAAGCAGCCTTCAGACAGGACTCAAGCAACTCCCGCCGCAAGCAGTTTATTTGAGAAGAGGCTGTTGACCCCGCTGCCAGATCCTCGATATAGGACTGGAGGTGAGCGAAAACATATCGGGGTTGCAGCGGCGAGCTCGGCTCTCGATAACTCGGCTCGCCGCCAGCCATCTCCTTGAAATGAGCCGCAGTATCACTGAAATCAGCATCGACCAACGCCGAATACAGCATGCGCACATCGAGCATCCCCGCAGCGCATGGTGCATTGGCGGCGGCACACAGAGACTTGAGAGCATCTTGGGCACCGATGAATTCCAATCCGTCGGCTCTCATACGTTCCACAAGCAGGTCCGGGTTTGCCTCCGACAAACGAAGCCCCATGGGATGGCGTACCTGAAGCTTCTTGGGATCTAGAGCTCGTAGAGAATCGGGCGAAGCTTGCTGGAGACCCACGTGATGTCCCTGTATCGCAAGAGCTGGGGCGATTCCTTCCATTCGGTACTGGGTGAGGGCCCTCCAGGCGCCTGCTGACCAATGGTCAATTCCGGATTCCTTGCCCTGCAAGCGACGCTGGAAAAGATAGCCGTATTTCCCCAGGTCGTGCAACAATCCTGCCAAATACGCGAGGTCGCCGGCGCCGAAAGGCTCGGCGAAGGAACGGGCCAGCTCAGCCACTTGGGTAAGGTGTTCCACGAGAGGCTGGCAGCGACCCTGCGAATTCGCGGAGTGGGCGTAGAACATCGGCGGTCTCCCTTAACCCAGCGCTATTCACCGGCTGGCTACAGCCATCATACCATACATTTGTTCGTTTTTGAAGAGAGTTGCGGAAGGAAATTCCCGAATTCCCCGTGGCCGTCAGCACGGCTTTCCTCAAGAAACGACCGTTGGCAAGCGGCCTCACAGTTGTGCCCCGTTGCCTAAACTTGTATGATTGTAACGGCAACCGGTTGTTCAAACAAGACGCGGAGTGGAGGCTGTCTGCACCGGGAACTACAGGCTGAGGTATGGCATACATCCGGCAGCAGGATGTCTGCCCCCCCAACTGGTTTTACCAGGAGAAGAGAGCATGATACCAGCTACGACGGTTGAGGAACTGAGGGATCGGATTGATTCCCTGCAACTGAGCCCGAGGTTGCAACGGCTCCGCGAAAAGTACTTCGCGGAGACGCCTCAGGTCTGCTCCGAACGCCTCAAGTTCGCCATGCAGGCATGGAAGGAGACCGAGGGACAGCCTATCGAGATACGGAGCGCCCGGAAGCTGAGAAGAATCCTGGAAAACGTCACTATCGCCATCCACGACGGGGAGCTGACGGCAGGAAACCAGTGCCGCTTCTTCCGCGGCTGCGCTCCGTACATCGATGGCAACGCGCCTTACTTCGAGAAGGTGATCGAAGAAGGGGACAAGGTGACCTTCGGCAGTCCCGCTTTGATCGGCGCCATGTCCGACGAGGACTGGCAGATTTGCAGGGAGGCCGCGGCTTATTACAAAGGGCGGACCGCAGCGGAAGCGGCGCGGCAGGCGGTCAGGGCGCTGTGGGGAGACTGGTATGAGGACGCTATGGATGTGCGTACCCTGCCGAACCCCTACGAGGAGCAGCTTTACCAGCAAGGCATACCCATGTGGGACAAGCTGCTCGAACGCGGGCTGGCAGGAGCCCTGGGGGACACCGAGGCCGCTATGAGGCGCTTCCGAGAGAGCGACGAATATGATCCCGAGAAGATGTACTTCTGGGAAGCTGTCAGGGAGTCTTGCCAGGCAGTGATCGGCTTTGCTCACCGCCATGCCGTGCGTGCGCGGGAGCTCGCCGCCAAAGAGCAGGATGCCGAACGGCGCCGGGAGCTCGATGAAATGGCGGAGGCCTGTGAGTGGGCGCCGGAAAACCCGGCGCGGAGCTTCCTGGAGGCCGTCCAGTCCCTCCGTTTGCTCGACGCGGCGCTCCTCATTGAAAACGGACGCAAGGCTCCCGACCCGGGGAGACTGGACCAGTTTCTTTATCCCTATTTCAAGAGAGACCTGGAAGAGGGACGTTTGACCCTGGACAAGGCCGCCGACATATTGGGCGACTATATCACTTACCTGGCGCGACATGAACAAATCAAGAATTTCAGGGGCCGCGAGACTCACCAGGCGACCATGATCACCCACATCACGCTGGGCGGTACGGTGAAGGGCGGACTGGATGGCTCCAACGAGCTAACGTACCTGATTATGCATGTCATGGGGTTGCTTCGCTTCGCCGAGCCGCACTCCGCTTTGCGGCTCCACGACGGCACGCCTCACTGGATTCTTGTCAAGGCGTTGGAGACCAGCCAGCGGGTGAACGGCATCCCGATGTACGTCAATGACAGGCACATCACCAACTACGTCCATCAGAGGGGTATTCCGCTGGACGAGGCGCGGGAATGGGCGATCTTCGGCTGCTCACAGCCACTCTGGCCCAGGAGCGGACATCACAAGCCAATGGCCATGAACACGGCCGTCCCACTCGACCTGGCGCTGCACAATGGGGTATCGCCGCTTACCGGGAAGAAGCTGGGGGTTGACACAGGGGACCCGCGCAATTTCAAGACCTTCGAGGAAATGTGCGAGGCCTATTGGAAACAGTATGAGTTCGTCATCCGAAGGCTGCTGAGGGCGCAGCGCCTGATGCATCTCGCGGAAGTGCAGACGTACCGAATGCCCCTGCGCTCCGCGCTCGACTACGCCAGCATCCGAAAGGGCAAGAGCCATATGGCAGGCGGGGCGGACTCCTATCCTCTGTGGCATATCAAGGACCGGTGCCTCGTGGATGTCGCTGACTCTTTGACGGCCATAAGGAAGCTCGTCTTCGATGAGAGGAAAGTGACCATGGCGGAGCTGCTGGACGCGATCGATGCCGACTTTGAGGGCGAGAGGGCTGAAGAGATCAGGCGAATGTGCCTGGCGGCCCCGAAATACGGGAACGATAACGCCGAAGCCGACGACATGGTCCGGGAAATCGGAAAGCTGAGTGCGAGCGTGATCCTGTCCGAGAAGAACTGTTTCGGTTACCCGTACTGCATCAATCGCAACGGGGTTGCCTTCCACTACGCGGCGGGCAAAGGAGTCGGGGCGACGCCGAACGGGAGGAAGGCGCGGGCGCCTTTTGCTGACGGGTCGCTCTCACCGATGAATGGGATGGACAAGCACGGGCCGACGGCGGTGCTCAGCTCCGCTCTCAGGGCGGATTTCACTGATGCGCTGGTGGCGATCCTGAACCAGAAATTCCCGCTGACCCTGGTCAAAAATGCCGAGGCCATGGAGAAGATCGGCGCCCTCACCACCACCTTTATCAGAAACGGGGGACTCCATATTCAGTACAATTTCGTGGACAGGAAGGTCCTCCTCGACGCCAGGAAGCACCCGGAGCGCTACCGGGACCTGGTGGTGCGGGTGGCCGGCTACAGCGCCTATTTTGTGAACCTGACGCCTGAGGTTCAAGACGAGATAATCTGCCGCACCGAGCAGACGCTGTAGCTAGTACAAGTTGTAGAAGTAGGCGTAACGTATTTTGGGCCAAACGCCCGTCGTCTGAATTTTCCTCTCCCTTGACGGGAGAGGCTAGCCCTCACCTTAATCCTCTCCCGCGGCGGGGAGAGGAAATATTGCGCTCTTTTGCGCAACTGAGTACTAGCGCGAATTAGAGTAGGCTGATACCCTGGCAAGCGCCCGATTTCATGGTCCGGTGAAAGGAGTGTCTCCATGCGCAGCGGAACGCCTTTCCTTGTGTGCACCGCCCTTGCCGGTCTGATGTACGCCGGCTGCGCCCCGGCGGCGGCGCCAACAGCAACCGCGCCTGCTGCAGCGGCCGCCGCGAGACCGGTCGATTCGTCAAGACCGGCGACGCCAGCGGCCACTCCGAAGCCCCCAGGCGCCCAGGCGCAATATGGCGGCATTCTCACCAGGGCGGTGAACCGGGACGTGTCCAGCTTCGACGTGCAACGGGAGGAGGGCGCTGATGCCTCCACGACCATCTTCAACGTATATCAGGGCCTGGTGCGCCTGCATCCCATAGAGCACGAGAAGATAATGCCTGAGTTGGCGGAGAAATGGGACGTGAGCCCGGACGGCAAAGTGTACACTTTTGCGCTACACAAAGGGATCAAATGGCACGATGGGAAGCCGTTCACTATGGAGGACGTAAAGTATAGCCTGGACAGGATACACAATCCGAAGGCCTTCAAGACGGTTTCGCCACGCGGCGAGGGCCTTTTGGCTGCCATGGAGCAAGCCGAGATAACGGGCGAGGATGGCATCAGGATCACTCTGAAATATCCGAGCGCTTCCTTCCTTCAGAACATCGCCACGGGCTGGGTGGCCATCGCGCCCAGGCACATCATGCTGGCCAAAGGGGACATGAGGAAGGATCTGGTGGGCACCGGCCCCTTCAAGCTCAAGGACTTCAACCCGAACATCAGCCTGGAGCTGGAGAGGAACAAGGATTACCATATCAGGGGATTGCCCTATCTCGATGGCATCAGGTTCTATACCATCAGGGACATTGCCACCAGGTTCAGCGCCTTCCGGACCGGCAAAGTACAGATTTCCTTCATCGCGTCAGGTGGCCTCACCGCCACCGAGGCGGAGATCGTGAAGCGGGATATGGCGGACAGAGCGGTGGTCTATGACCACGAGTCCCTATCGCGCAATACGCTTGCCTTCAACTTTCAGCGCAAACCCTGGGATGACGTGAGGGTCAGGAGAGCCGTGGACCTGGCCTACGATCGCCAGGCGGCTATTGTCGTCAACGGCAGAGGTTATGTCGGTTCGATCTACGTTTCCCCCTGGGGCATGAAGCCCGGGGAAGTGGTGAAGCTTCCCGGCTATCGCCAGCCAAAGGATGCGGACATAGCGGAGGCCAGGCGGCTTCTGGCGGAGGCCGGCATTCCCGCCGGCTTCAAGACTAGCATCCTGGGTCGATCTGGATCATCTACAGAGCGGCAAGCGGTGGTCGCCAGGGACCAGTTGGCAAAGATCGGCATCGACGCCCAGCTAGTCATAGTGGATTCCGCGACTCTGTATGAACGGTTAGGGCGGCATGCTTTCGATCTGAATTCCGGTAGCTGGACAGACAACTCCAACAACCCGGATGAGACGCTGTTTAACTACTATGCCACGGGCGGCGGCCGCAACTACGGTGGTTTCAGCGATAAGCAGGTAGACGACCTCATCGAAAAACAGGCCCGCACCGTCGATAAGGCTGCTCGGGAAGCGGTCCTGGCCGAGATCGAGAAGCGAGTAATGGAAGCTGTGCCAAGAGTGATCTCTTTCTGGGAAATCTTCCAGACTGGCGCCTGGAAGGAAGTGAGGGACTTCAAGCCCGGCCCCGGAGCGCATCCCTGGGGCAAGCTTGACTACACCTGGCTGGCCAGGTAGGCAGCCACAAGGACCTGGCAGTTCCCACCAGCCCTGGCTCGCTCCCCCTCCGACGCGGTGACCACGGGTCTTTGCCACAGGGACAGCCACGCCAAGGAAGGCGATCATCCGCAATCCGAAGTTCGCTGCTGACCGACGATAGGCCGCGCCCAAGACTGGCGATGCAGGAGTGTCGTACCTCCTGTAGTATAATCGTCCCATTGGGGGAGAAATGGATTGGCTATGGTCATTACCAGGGAGTTCGCCGTTAATACCAGAGGCAACTGCGACATCTCCGAAGTCACTCACCTCGTGTCCCAGGCGGTGGGGGACAGCGGCGTCGCTAATGGAACAGTGACTATTTTCATCCCGGGCTCGACGGCCGGGGTGACGACGGTGGAATACGAGCCTGGCCTCGTCGCTGACCTGGAAGCGGCCTTCGAGCGGCTGGCCCCTCGCGGGATCGGTTATCGTCACGACGCGCGTTGGGGGGACGGCAACGGCCACGCCCACGTCCGCGCCTCGCTGCTGGGACCATCCCTGGTCATCCCTTTTGCGAGCGGCAAGTTGATCCTGGGCGCCTGGCAACAGATCGTCGTCATCGACTTCGATAACCGCCCGCGCCGCCGTCAGGTTGTCCTCCAGATCATGGGGGAGTGAGGACAAATGATGAATGATGAGTGATGAATGATGAATGCCCCACCCCTCGGGCCTTAATGCGCGGTCTTAAGACGAAGCGTCCACTGCGTCCGCGACGTCCAATATGTCCACGCCAAAGTAGAAGGAGGCAGGAATGTCCGCTCTTACCATCGACAAACGCCACACCGCCGTCCTCATCATGGATTATCAGCGCATGATCGTCGATTTTGTCGGCAACGTTCAGGAGCGCGACGTGCTGGAGAATGCAAGAGCGGTGCTGGAGGGCGCCCGCGTGGCGGGCCTGCCTGTCATTTACGTCCTGGCCGCCTTCCGGCCCGGGCATCCGGAGGTCAGCGCCCACAACAAACGCTTCACGGCGATCAAGAAGGCGGGCAACCTGGTGGAAGGCGCGCCCGGAACCGAGATCCATCCGGAGGTGGCCGCCCAGCCCGGAGATATCATCGTCACCAAGCGCCGTGTCGGCGCCTTCATCAGCAGCGACCTGGCCACCGTCCTGAAAGCGGCGGAGATTGATACCATCGTGCTCATGGGCCTGGCCAGCAGCGGCGTGGTGCTCTCCACCACGCGCTTCGCCGCCGACTCCGACTACGAAATCGTTATCCTTGAGGACTGCTGCAGCGACCGCGACATGGAAGTCCATCGCGTCCTGATGGAGAAGGTCTTCCCCACCCAGGCCACGGTGACTACCTCGGCGGAGTTCCTGAAGGCCATCGGCGCGTAGGGGCACGGTGCACCGTGCCCTGGGGCTGGGGGGTTGGGG
>JACPQD010000066.1 GCA_016190665.1 Chloroflexota bacterium | reverse complement strand
GTGCTCCCCCTGCTGTCCAAATCAGCTCAAGATAGAGGTTCTTTCCTTCAATTTCACTCGTACTTAGGGCAGGAAATTGCTCCGGCGAAAAATCAGGTTCCCCGCGAAGATCTCTTCTGATACTTGCTTCCGCAGGCGTGTTTCTCATGCCTCCGGCCGCCACACAACACTGGCCACCATCCCCCGGGCCCCCATACTCAAGGAAGGGGGAAATTTGCTCTGGGGGACACCCCCAGACCCCCGGGGCTGCGCCCGGCTTCTGCGGGAACAACGCACGGAAGGATGCAGTCGCTGCTGGCGCGCAGGGGAAGTCCGAAGGGGCGAAGCCCCTTGGGGAAAGACTCTCCCCTCTTCTCCCATTTTGGGAGAAGGGGGCCAGGGGGATGAGGGCTCCTTGACCAGACAATCGAGCGTGCCGCTTTGATAGCAGATGGGCATCTTCATAGGCTCAGCTTGAAAACTTAATCTGGACAAGAGTGATGTGCTCCCCCTTTTCATGGAGTGCCAAACTGGTCGCTCCCCAGGACACCCCGCCAATCAAGGCCCCGAACGCTTTGCTTATGACGTCCTCCTCTCCCCTGTCTAGCCCAGCAACCGCATGATCTCGGTGACGTCATCCAGCTCCTCGAGCCTGCTCGCGAGCTCGATTACCCGCTCCACTTTGTCCGGCGCAATCGGGCTGGCGGCGTTCCTGGCGCAGTCGCGGAACTTCTCCCCGATGACGTCAATAGGCATCGGGTTGTCCGGGTGGCCGTACGCCCGGTCGATGTACTTCGAATAAGTGGCGTTCCTCGTCTTTACCTCGACCCGGGCCGGGGTAAGCTCGCGGCGGTCCATGCTCTTGTCAAAGACCGGGGCGACCTTGTTCGCCACGCCGATGACGCGGCGGTCGCGGATGGCCGGCTCGGTGAAGTCGCTGATGCTGACCTTGCCCCTGACCAGCGCGCAGGCGACGGTGTAGGGAATGCTGAACTGGGCATCGACGATGGTGCGTGGGTTGCGTTTCACGTCGATGGGCTCGAACAGCAGGTGGGGATTAGGCTGCGTGTTGACGAAGACCGTTATCTCCTCGACCTCATCCGGCGTCACCGGATGCTCCTTCCTGATAGCGAGCGTCGCGTCGATGCTCGGGTGATTCGCGCGGCAGCAGGGGTAGGGCTTGAAGCTGAGGTTGCTCACCTCGAAGAAGGTGCCCAGCCGGTCCGTGAGGGGGGCCGGCATGTAATTGCCATTATGATAGACGTTGTAAAGGCCGCGGCGGGCTTCGAGTGAATTGGTCGTCCCGATGATGCCTTTCTGCGCCATCAAGGCGGCCATGATGCCTCCACGCGCCGCAAAGCCGGCCTGCATGCGCTTGGTAAGCGCCCCGTCGTCGACACAGAGGTTGTTGCCCGCGGCCTGGGCGTAGGCGATGCCCATGCCGCTCACCATCGTATCCTTGTCGAGGCCGAGCAGCTTGCCCGCGGCGACCGCGGCGCCGAAGAAGCCGTAGACCGGCGTCAGGATCCAGCCCGCTGGTCCTTCGGGATTGGCCAACCCCATGCGGCAAATGACGTCCACCCCCAGCGCGACGGCGGCGATGAAGTCCTTGCCATTCACCTTGCCGATACGCTCCGCCGTGGCGAAGGCGGCGGGAACAGCCGTGACGCCGGCATGGAGGAGGGCGCCGTCGTGGGTGTCGTCGTAATCGAGGGCATGTCCCATAGAGGCGTTGGCCATGGCCGCCTCGATGGCGGGAATCTTGCCGCCATAGACCAGGACAGTGGCTTCCTCCTTGCCGGCAAACTCCTTCACCAGCTCGACGATCTGCGGCTCGCCCGGCGCGGCGCTCCCGGCCACCGCCGTTCCGAGAGTGTCGAGGATGTCCTTCTTGGTTGCCTCGACGGCCTCATTCGGCAAGTCGGCGTACTGGATTCTGACGGCGTTATGGGCCATCGCTACGGCTGCGTCCATCGATTCTTCCTTGCTTTCAGCTACAAAGTGTCATGAGGCAAAGGTTACATGAAGCTTGAGCGCTATCAACGGCTTTGGGAACGACCTCTTCCTTGCGCCCTTTCTAAGGGATGCGGGCCTGAGTTATGTATCGACCGAGCACTTGATGGCCTCGTCACCCGACAACGGGTTCAGAGACTGGCCACAAGTCCAACACGAGGTCTCCCAGGCCGAGGGCCTTGAGCGTCTCGGGCAGCGGTCTACCGCTTTGCGGGTCCCATCCCATCTCGCGGTAGTAGATGTCTTTCATCTTTGCCCACTCCGGCTGGATCGACTTGCCCTTTGCCGGCCCGTCGACAGGTGTCGACCCGTAGCGCGGCGATGGCGCTTCGATATCAGGTGTAAGGCCGTGCCGGATATTGAACGCCCGCAGCAGATTGGCGAACCTCAGGCCGGCTCTGTTGGCTTCGTCAAAAGTGAAATCCCAACCGGTTGCCGCTTGCAGGAACTCGGCGAGAGCGGGCAGGTCGAACCAACTGTTGAACCGGCAGACTCCCAGTGAATCCTCAAACGGCATCGCGCCCCTGGCCACGGCGATCATCCTGGCGATCTCCTCCGCAGCGAAGTTATGGCTTAAAGGAGGAAGGCCGAACATCTTCGGATCGACGCGGCGTGCGGTCTCGATGGTGCCGGTGTCAGACATCGAAGTGTCGAACATCTCCCACCACTGACTGCGGTGATCGTGTCCCCTCGGCGCGCCACCTTTCATGGTGTGGACGGCAAAGTTGGGAGCGTCGCCTCCTATCTGCCTTGCGGCCCGCATGACGCCTTCCGCGAGAAGGTCCCCAAAGCCCTCGCGCAAAGCCATCTTCTGGAGCATGGCTCTGATGGCCGGAACGTTGCCCCAGGTAAGCTCGATACCATCCGTGTCCTTCTTGCTGATTAATCCCTTCTGATAACATTCCAGAGCCAGGGCGATGACGTAGCCGGCCTCGTTGGTATCGAAGCCCAGCCTGTCGACTTCGTTGCTCAAGACGATGGACGCGGCAACATCAGTAACGCCTGTGAGTGGACCCCAGGCAGCGAAACACTCGTACTCAGGCTCCTCGCCCACAAACCCCGCGTAGGGTCCGTCAGGTATGCGCAGGATATGGCAGTGATGCGCCGGACAGGCCCAGCAGGGATTGGGTTGAGGCTCGAAATGGCTGCGAATGTACTGGGCGCCGTACTTCTCGAGATCGTCTTTGCCTATTTCATATACGTTGGTCGTATAGTTCTTGACGGGAATCGTTCCGGTCTTCTCGTTGTGCGTGAGGATTTCCAGGGTGCCCCAGGTGTAGATGCTCATCGAGGCCTTGTCAGCGCGGATCATCTCGACGTTTTGCCTGGCCAGGTCTCTGAGGTGCGCCCTGTCGACCACCTCGACGCTGCCCTTCCCACGGGCGGCGGCGATCGCCTTGAGTTTCTTTGAGCCAAGGACCGCGCCGACGCCGTTGTGAGCAGCCGCGTGCCCCTTGTCGCCTATGATCGCGGCGAACTTGACGAGGTTCTCGCCGGCCGGGCCGATGCCAAACACGCTCATCCCGTGTTCCCTGTAGCCCAGTCCCGCCTTGATCAGGTCCTCTGTTTCCCACGTATCCTTTCCAACAAGCGCCGACGCATCGCGTAACTCGGCGACGCCGTCATGAAGATACAGGTACTTCCACTCTTTCGCGCGTCCGTGGACAATGACCCCGTCGTAGCCGGCGAACTTCATGAAGGCGCCAAGATACCCGTTCGCCTGAGTCGAGGTCGCGCTGTTGGTCAACGCCCCCTTCGTGACGACGGAGAATGTACCGGAACCTGAGACACTTGTGCCTCCCAAGGGCCCGGAAGCGAGGGTGATCCGATTCTCGGGATCGGACCACGTCACTTCCGGCGGCACCTCGTCATAGATCACCTTGGCCCCGAAGCCAGTCCCACCGATATACTTGCGAAGGTTGGCCTCGTCCCATCGCTCATCCGCGAGCGTACCAGCGGTCAGATCGACTCTAAGGTATTTCCCGGCGTAGCCACCGACGTGGTCCATTTTCATCGCGGTCCCTCTCTCCACCGATCTCCATAAGCGCTAACTGAAAAGTAGTACAGGCGTCGGATTCCTCGCGGAAGAAGGTCCTTCCGGAGGGTAACCACATTCGAGCATCCGCTTTCAATGTACCGGGCCATCGGCCAACAAGCGCCGGGTTCCTCGCGCGAGAGAAGCTACCTATGTTCGAAGCGATTTCAACCACGCGCTCGGAATGACAGCAAACAAGCCTTCTCGCGGGCTGAAGTTCATTGCCATTCATTGGGCCGGCGCACCGGCCTGTAGAACTCGGAATGACAGTTTGCAACCCGTATCTTAGCGCTTATGCCGCCGATTCCGGCGCCCTTGCACGCCCAGGCGATCTTTGCTCAGGCAGCCGGCCCCCCGAACCAGGATCTACGGCATCGAACGGCTGCTCGGTTCCGAGGCGCTCCTCGGAGTGCATATACCTACTGCGCCGCGAGCCCTCCGTCAACCGGGAAGGGTACTCCCGTGACAAACGATGCGGCATCCGAGGCCAGGAAAAGGACGGCCTCGGCGATTTCCTCTGGCCTCCCATCCCTCCCCATCGGTAACGCGGCGACGCGATTACGGCGCGTGGTCTCCGGATCAGCCGCCGCGGCGTAGAATTGGGGAGACATAGGCGTGTCCACAGGCCCCGGGCAGACACAGTTGACCCTGATGTTATCCCGCGCCAGCACCATGGCGAGGGATCTGGTGAGTCCAACGATGCCATGCTTGCTGATGCCGTACAGGGGGCTATGTCGCGAGGCCTTCAATCCCGCCGTAGACGACGTGCTGATGATGGACCCTCCACCCCGTTTCTTCATTTCGGGTATGGCATACTTGCAGCCGAGGAAGGCGCTCTTGAGATTGACATCCATAACCTTGTACCACTGTTCTTCGGTTACGTCCACGAGCCCTGGCGGACCTACCATGCCAGCGTTGTTGTACAGGATATCCAGCCCGCCGTAGGCATCGACCGCAGCCTTTATCAAGTTGGCCACGTCCTTTTCCCTGGAAACGTCGGTGTGCACAAAGATGGCTTCCCCGCCCGACTTCCTGATCTCTTCTACGGTCTCTTTACCGCCACTGTCGTTGATATCGGCTACCACGACCTTGGCGCCCTCCTTCGCGAAGAGGATGCTGGTAGCTCTGCCCATACCTGTGGCAGCGCCCGTGATAACCGCCACCTTGTTTGCCAACCTCATTCCTTTCGCCTCCTCTTCCCGCTTCTGGGAACTACCTGTGGCATTGATTTTGAATGTTATTTCGCCAGCCACACATGGGCCCACCTGTTGTTATTCAGATGTCCCACCCACGGGTGTACGTTCTTGACACGGTTCCAATAGGCGACGGCGCGGTTCTCCCACAGCAGCACAACATAGGGGACCTCGTCCATCAGCAGTAGCTCAAGGCGCTTCGCCGCTTCCAGGCGAGAACTGCTGTCAGAGGCAATCTCGTAGGCCCTTATCGCATCGTCGCGTTTGGCGCTTTCATAGCCAAAGTCATTTCCCGGCCCATAGTAGACTAACGCTCCTCCCGGCTCGGGAAACGACGCAGCTACTGTCAACACCATGGCTTCGTACTCCTTGTTGGCCCTGATCCTGCTCCACACTACGTCCTCTTGCATATCCAACCGCAGGCGGATCCCTATGCGACGGAGTTGCTCCGACGACAAGACGGCCATGTTCTCGGCGGATTTATCCCCGACTCGCGCAAGTAGTTTTCCCTCGAAGCCGTCGGGATAGCCAGCTTCGGCCAGGAGCCGCTTAGCTTCGGCGATGTCAGCGTCTTTCGGCTGCCTGTAGCCTGGCAACTGCTTCAATTCGTCCGACGATATGCTCCACGGTCCCGGGGGCGTTGGCGTGCCGGGGGAGCCAAGTCCCTGCACCAGGATTGCCAGCGCTGCTTGCCGGTCAAAGGCCAGGCTCGCCGCCCGCCGGACCCTCACGTCCTTCCAGGGGTCTCTTGTGTGCTGAGGCGCGAAAGTGTGACCATTGAGGATTTTCATGCGCATCACCGATGCATCCTTCATCTGCTTCTCTACAAACTCGGCATCGGTGGCAGTGATAGCCTGGAAGGGGTTGGTAACGTCAATCTTGCCGGTCCTGAAGGCAGCGAATCTTGTCGAGCCATCCCTGATGATCCAGGAGACGACCCCATCAAGATAGGGCCATCCTTTAATGAAGAAGTCCCGGTTCTTTTCCGTCTCGTAGACAACTCCCTGATCGTATTTCTTGAACTTGAAGGGTCCTGTCCCGATTATAGTGTTCTTGAGTCTTCCTTCACTGTCCATGACGTGGCTGGGCGCAATTACTCCGTAGACGGTGGCCATCCAGCCCAGGAAGCTGTTCTGCCGTTGCTTGAGCGTTACCTTTACCGTGTGGCTGTCAACCGTTTCAACACCCGTGATCATGCTTGCCAGCGTCTTCTGAAACCATAGCTTTCCCTTAGGGGGGTTCTGCCATGCTTCGATGGTCCGCTTCACGTCAGCGGCCTGGAAGGGCTTGCCGTCATGCCACCTGACATCTTTGTGAAGCCGGAACGTGTAGACTCTCCCATCATCGCTAACCTGCCAACTTTCGGCGAGCCGGTTGGCGATCTTGTCATTTTGAATTGGATCGAACTCCACCAGGCCGGTGAACGAAGACGACACCAATCCATGGGTGAGATACGACGGATTCCAGAGCGGGTCCAATTCCCCCGGATCACCGGAGTGGGAGAGATTCAGTACTCCCCCGTATTGGGGATGCTCTGCCGATGGCTTGGGCGTGGCCGCGGGGGCGCCCGCCTTCGCCTCCGGCGACGCGGCGGGCGCGGCTGGTTTGGCAGCCCCGGCCTCTGTCTTCGATGGCGCCGCCGTTGGCTTGGCGGTGGATGCAGGTGGCTGAGTCTGAGTACAACTCACCGCGAGCAATGACAGAACGATTGAATAACGCGCGAGGACGAGCAATTTGCCAGCTTGCATTTTGAGCCTCCTTTGATTCGTCCGTTGTTCCTGAAATCTGGACAGCACTTAGACCCAATTGTGTGAACACTCACTTCGCAAGCCAAACGCCCTGAAACTTCAGGTTGTCATAGAGTTCGATTCCGGGCTTGAGGTCCTTGACTTCCTTCGAAACAGCAGGCTGATTTACGTAAGAGAATCTATCTACAGGTATTTCGCATTCAACACGCCTTTCGAGACCACGTCTTTGTCGTCGCACCAGACCGTCGGTCTCAACGCGATCAGGTCGAAATGCAGGCCGTGCCCTATGGCAATCCATCTGGCCGGAATGTCCGGCCCGTTTGCTTGAAGCCGTGTGCGGCTATTTTGCCAACCAGAGGTTCTCGTACTTCTGGAAGCTGTAGTTGCCGCTCAGCTTGCCCCGGCCCTTCACATCCGGCCACATGGCCAAGCGGTCCTGGCTGTAGTAGATAACCGGGCGCGCGAAGCTGTTGATCATCTTCAGATCAAGCTCGTGAACGATGCTCAGGCGCTCCTTGGGGTCCAGGGCGCGGGACTGTTTGTCGAAGAGGTCAATAATGGCCTTGTCGTCAATGCGTTGCCAGTTCTGGCCCCAATCTTCCTTCAGAGGAGCGGCCCAAGTGGACACATGGGACGCATAAGATGCATAGGATGCAATGGACCCACGCGGGGGGTGGCTTCCTGCTCCCCGCTTCGCGCTTCGCGCTTCCTACTCGACCTTCGACGGTAACACGGCAGTAGCGTGGCCAGGAGCTGTTGTATCTCCCCGCTGATTCACTGCCCAGATATCCAGGTCGACCAGATGCTCACCGCCTTCAACGTACTTCCTCGTGACCTTGCCCTTGCACCATTGAGTATCACCGATCACGTTGAAACGCCTCAGTTCACCATAGAGCACCTTCAGGAAGCCGTCGTCACCGATCCAGTTAGTCATAAGGTGTCCGAGCCATGATATCCGTTGGCAGCCGTAGTCGTAGGCGCCCGGGATAGCTATCTCCTGTGCGGTATCCGCTACGTCGTGGACGCGAACGACAGCCTCTGCGGCCCCGGTCTTCTCGTCGCGGTACATCCAGGCCGGGTGTTTGCGGAACTCGCGCAGGGCGATTCCGTGGGTAAGGCCGCCTATGGCGCCGGCTACGAAGCCGGCTATGTCGCCGTGGCTGAGAGGACCCTTGACCACCGGCTGAAGCTCGTCGCCCTCGCTGACTTCCTCCCAGAAACGCGGATTCGCCCCCCGGACCTCCTCAGCCAGGACTGCCTCCTCGATTGCCTGCACCTCGTCAGGCGTGTACCTTGCAGGTTCAGTTCGCGAGTACTTGCCCGTGTCTTTCGCGGCGGTGCGCTCCGCCCAGACGCTCCACCCCTTCGTCCTGGCGATTACCTCGGCTCGCTGATTGCGATAGGTGGTCACGCTGTATGTAATAACCGTTCGCCCCGCATACTTGCTCTGCTTCTCGACGACGTCGACAAACTGCTCCTTGACCGTGATCCTGTCGTTAACGTATATGGTCCTCTGAAAATCCCAGTCGCTTCCCGAATGGAAACCGTGGACGCCTGGGAGGCCGCCGACCCTCCCGGAGCACCAATAAACCCCGTAGAGGAAGCAGGGCGGAGCAACGATAGAACCATACCTGGTCTTCCTGGCATACTCCTCATCGAGGTACAGCGGATTGGCATCGCCGATGCCCTGACAGAAGTGGCGTATAGCATCCCGGCCGGCAAACTCGTTAAACTGGCCGACGCCGTAGAAGCTTGGGCGGTTATACGTCCCTATCCTGGCCCTCAACGCCTCCAGGCGTTCGTCGGTAATCTGATCGTGCCGCAATACCATCGATGTCTCCTCTTGAATTATCTACCATGAAAACGATGAAAATGATTCGCAATGCCCCGACGGCGGCAGGCGACAAGTCCCGATTCCTTCGGGATCCCGATGCGTCGGGACCCCTGCCCTACGGCGTGAGAGGGGTGGGCATTCATCATTCATCATTCCGCAATCATCATTTCGCCAGCGGCAAGGGACAAGCCCCTGCCCTACGGCGTGAGAGGGGTGGGGCATTCATCATTCATCATTCCGCATTCATCATTTCGCCAGCCACACGTCCTGGAACTTGTGATTGTTGTATTGGCCAATAGGGGCCCCGTAATTCATGACCTCGTTCCAGAAGCCGGTGCGCATCTGGCTCCAGTGAGAGAGCACGTAGGGCGACAGCTCAATGGCCCGTCGCTGTAGATCGAGGAGCAGCTTCTTGCGCTCTCCGACATCCAGCGTCGCTCGTTGTCTCGCAAACAACTGGAGAGTCTGTTCATCCTTGAACCCGTAGATATTGTCGGCGCCAAAGTACTTGCTGGCGCCATCGGGGTCGAGCATGATCGTGCTCGCCGTGGCGGCCATGGTGTCGTAGGCGAAGCGGCCGCGCCGCTCAACGTAGATGGCGGTTTCCTGGGGGTCGATCTCGAGTTCGATGCCGATTTTCGCCAGTTGGTCTTTCATGAACTGCGCCGTGTTGATATAGGCCGAGAAGCCCGCCCGGGTCAGCGTCTTGGTCTTGAGGCCGTTGGGGAAGCCGGCCTCGGCCATGAGCTTCCTGGCCTGGGCAATATCGGCGTCCTTCGGCGAGCGGAAGCCGGGCATCTGCAGCAACTCCGCCTCCGGAATTATCCACTCCGATTTGGGCACGATGCCCGGCACGGAGCCGATGTCACCTTCGCCCTCATCAAGGACCTTGATTGCGAGGCTGCGGTCGATGACCAGGTTGACCGCCTGACGGACGCGGGCGTCATCCCAAGGCTTGTTGCGCGTCTGCATGATGAAGGTGGGAAACTGCAAAACCGGGGAGTTCAAGACAGTCACCTTATCCTGCATGCTGCTGCGGGCCAGGTTCGCCTGCGACGGATTCAGGCCGCCCGCGCTGATGCCGGTTAACCTGATCTGGCCCGTCCTGAAGGCGGCAAAGCGGGAGCCATCGTCCTTGATGATGAACACCTTGATCCCGTCCAGGTAGGGGCGGCCCTTGACGAAATAGTCCGCGTTCTTCACCAGAGTGCTGCCCACGCCCTGGACGTACTCCTTCAATTTGAAGGGGCCGGTGCCGACCGCTGTGCTGCGCATGTCGCCTTTGGTCTGAAGCACGTGCTTGGGCATGATGCCGAGGTAGCCTACGGCCAGGTTGGCGATGAAGGCGCTCCATGGCTGCTCCAGGGTCACCTTGAGCGTGGTGGGGTTGACGGCCTCCGCCTTCTGCAGGAACCCCACGTAATCTTTGACCTGCGATGCCTTCTCGAACTTGTCGCGCGTGAGCGTGAAGGCCGCATCCTCGGCGCTGAAGGGCTGGCCATCGTGCCACTTGACGCCGGGCTTGAGGTTGAAGGTGTAGACCTTGCCGTCGGGGCTGGCCTCCCACTTTTCTACCAGGTCGTTGATGATCTTGTCGTTCTGCAGGGGGTCGTACTGGAACAGGCCGTTATAGACCGAGCCGACGTTCTCGAAGATGTTGTAACCGGCATTGAGAGCGAAGTCCAACATCGGCGGGTCGGCCGAGCTCGACTTGACGAGGACGCCGCCGTAGCGCGGCTCTCCCGCCGCTGGCTTGGGTGTGGCCGCGGGCGCTGTCGGCTTGGCCGCGGGGGATGCCGCCGGAGCTGGCGGCTTTGCCGTGGGCTGCGCGGGTGGCGCCGGCTTAGGTGTTGGCGCCGCGCCTGGTGCGCAGCTTGCCAGGAGCAGAGCGAGGACGGCTATCAGGGCCATCAGTCTACCAGTTCTAAACATCTTGTGCCTCCCTTTGTTATGTTGCGACCGGCTTGGTTTCTTATCCCATTCTGGCGAAGTTCCCCATGCCCTTTGTGGCGCCGCCGAGCATGAAAATCGATTCTGTGGGCCACTTACGCTGTCATCCTGAGCGAGCAGGTGGCTGGGTGGGGTTGGGGTCGGCTCGCGAAGGATCTTAGGCTTGCCTACCACCAGCGCAAGATCCTTCGAGCGGCTACCCGGGCATCCCATCCCCGCCGCCGCTCTCAGGATGACAGACAAGAGGGGAGCGCCTCACAGAAACGCAGGTCTTCTTCATGCCAGTCCCACTCCCACCCCGAACCCCCGCTCCCCGGTATCATTCATCACTCAGCTTGCCCTATGCTGGGGGGCGGTGGGGATTCATCATTCATCACTCATCATTCATCATTGGCGTTCGTGCCAGGCAATGAGCCGGCTGACCGCTGAGACGGCGCGTGGCAAGGTCGGGTACACGGGCAGGCCTCCCTCCACCAGCCTGGCCTGCTGCTCCAGCACCGCCTGGCTGCCCTCCAGAGAGCCGCCGCTCTTCAGAACGACCACGATGGGCTTGTCCACCATCCCGGCGGCCGTGATGAGCGCCTCCGTGGTCCGGTCGCGTATCTTCTTGCCGTCGTGAAGAAACAGCGTGATATCCACGCCGATGAACACGATCAGGAAGTCCATCTCAGGTTGGTCGAGCACGATCTTGATAGCGTGCTGGAACTGCTCCGGCGCCCAGCCCCGCGTGGGAGAGTCCAGTGGGTTAGCGAAGAACCGCCCCACCTCCGAAGTGAAGGTGCGCAGCTCGGCCCGGGCGCTTTCCGGAAGCTTCGGCACGGGGCAGCCACAGGTCTCGCAGTCGTCGGCGGCCTGCACGCTGGCGCCGCCGCCGCTGCCGATCACAGCCACGCGCCGTCCCCTGGGCGGCTTCATATACTGGAAGGCCACCGCCATATCCAGGAGCTCATCGAGGCTGCAGAACTGGACCACGCCGTATTGCTGACAGAGGGCGTCCCAGACCGCCATCTTCCCCGCCAGCGATCCCGTGTGCGAGGCGACGGCTCTGGTCCCCGCCTCGGTACGCCCGCCTTTGAGAATGATTACCGGCTTCTTCCCCTGGGCCTGGCGCAGTTGGTCCACAAACTTGCGGCCGTTCTTGAAGCCCTCCAGATAGCCGCTGACGATGTTCGTGGCCGGGTCGTGCACCAGGTACTCGAGGAAGTCCGACTCATTCAGGTCGGCGGCATTCCCGAAGCTGATGGCCTTGCTGAAGTAGACCCCGCGCAGGGGGGCAGCCCAGACCAGGTCCTCGGAGTTGCCGCCGCTCTGGGAGATAAAGCCCACAGGCCCGGACTTCTTCGAGGCGCCCACGTGGAACACCATCCCCGTCTCCGGGCAGTAGATGCCGACGCAGTTCGGGCCGAGGACGCGCGTGCCCGCGGCGCGCGCGATGGCGACGATCTCCTCCTCCCGCTTCTTCATCGCCGGGTCGCCGGTCTCGCTGAAGCCGGCAGTGTAGAACTGAATGGCCTTCACCCCTTTGGCCGCGCAGTCCTCCGTAAGCGGCTTCGCCGCACCCACCGGCAAAACGGAGATGACGTAATCGACCGGCCCGGGGATAGCGGAGACGCTGGGATACGCCTTCAGCCCGGCGATCTCCGTGGCGCCCGGGTTTATAGGGTAGATCTGGCCCTTGTACCCCGCATCCATGAACCCGTGGAGAAGCTCGTTCCCCCGCTTGGCGGGGTCCCGCGAGGCTCCCGCAAGGGCGATGGACCGGGGGTGGAAAAGGTAGTCTAACCTAGACCCGCAATTGTCGTTGTCATCGTAATGCTTTGTGCCCGTGTTCTTGGGGGCCAACGTCCGCAAGAAACACAGGACCTCCTTTCGTGTGATGCCGAACTTCAGCAGGCGGCGAGACGCCGCCATCTACATCGAAGGAAATTGACCAACTTAGTTGCAATGTCATCGACGACGCCCTCTATGTGTCATTCTGAGCTGGCCACCGATCACGATGGATCTGGGAAATTCCATTGCGGCGAAGAATCTCACGTTAGGCCAGGGGGATAGATTCCTCGCCGCAGCCGCCGTTGCTGGATTCCAGCATTGTCGACTCCAGCTCGGAATGGCGGAAAAGGGCCCTCACTTTGGCATTCTCAGCCTTGACGTTCTTGCAAACGGCCCTGCAAACGATGCCGGAACCCACTTTAGCGTTTGCCCGCGGGGATCCGGCGTCATCTTGCTGTCCTGCCGAAGCGACTCCGGGCGCATAGTTTTGACGGGAACGCCAAATACCTCGCGGCAGCGAGGCTTTTCGGTCGCGACTCCAACCATCCGCTCGGCGTCCATACTGTCGGCTGTCCCCTGCAAGGGGTGAAAAATGGGATTCACTGCTTTGACTTCTAAGATTAGGTGCATTACTGCAATCCGTCAATGATTTCTTAACACATAGTTATGCGTTTCTTCTATAATTATATTCAGGCTATTTGAGTCTCCGTGAACCAAACTGAATTAGCATACACACAAGTTGTGAGAGGTGCATCATGAACCTTCGCCATCTGAAGTGTTTCTACTGGGTTTCAAAGTTGGGAAGTTACAGTCGCGCCTCCGAGCGGCTTGGAATTACTGAGCCCAGCGTCTTTCGTGCGGTGCAGAACCTGCAGCGGTCTCATCGAATGCAGTTGCTGAGAAGAGACTCAGGGAGGCTAGTCCTCACGGAAATGGGCAGATTGCTCTTCAATTATGCGGAGAAGATTGATGCGTTCGAAGTCATGGCGGAGCAACTCCTGGGCTCTGGGATCGCGCCTGAATTCGCTTTCGGTAGCTCACAAGTGTTTGCACGATCAGTTAGTCGGTGCTTTGCTGCCTGGAAGCTGCAGCATCCTGACACATGCGTCGGCTTCTGGCGTACACATAGTAACGACCTTTACAGTCGCGTCCTGGCAGGCGAGCTTGCCTTCGGTTTCGGCCCGATTGCGCAGCTACCCATAGGACTTGCTTCGATTGAGATTGGCTATGGTCATGAGGTTGGCTTCCTGGCAAAGTCCGACCATCCGTTGTGCGGGCGAAGATCTGTTTCGATGGTTGAGCTTGCAAGAGAGAATTTCGTCACACCTTTTCCCACCACCTATTATCACCGGCTGTTGGACGAGATTGCCGAAAAGGCCGGCGTGCGATTCAATGTCTCCGTTGTGGTCAACGAAAATAAGCTTTTCGTCGACCTGGTGGCGGCTGGCACAGGGATCGCTCTGCTGTCGAAGGCCGATGCCTCTGAGGAGATTGCGGAGGGAAAGGTGGCGTTTCTTGAAGTCGAAGAGTTCTCGTGCTGGGTCCCGTATGGGCTCGTTGTACGCGAAGGCGCCTCGCTGTCAGGGGAGGCTTCGTCTCTTCTGGAGCACTTCCGTCTCAACCTGAAGAGAGAACTGCATCGTCAACTCAAGGAACCGGCGTAACAGTCTGAGATGCGAGAGCAGGAGGTTCAGCAGGACCGGGTCGAAGATCAAGGCCCTTTTCTTCTCTCTGAGTCGGTAGCTTTCGCCGCGAATGTTCAGGATATGACTGTGGTGCAGAGGGTTCGATATAGCCACCGATGATGCCCTTGCCAGGCAAGCATGCATGCGCTTGAATCCAGACGTGACCGTCCTTGGCACGGGAGCCCTCCTGAATCGACTGGTATCCGACGGCAGCTTGACCCGCGCGGAGGCAAACGCGATCCAGGCGCGGATCCGCCGTGGTTCCCACACTAGCCCATCCCACACTCGAATGTTGACAACAATTTTGACAACGGGGGACCGGCTCTCCGCTACCCCGTCGACGGGGAAAGCCGAGATGGAGCCGTATCAATCCTCTTGTAAAACCCCCCTGCATGGCATAGAATGCGGAATGACCGCGTTTTTCAGCCTGTGTCTGGAGTGTGCTATGTCAAACCAGCCCAAGACGGAGCCCTGCCCCGGCCCCCTGGAGGGGGTCGTTGTCCTCGACATCACGCGGGCCCTGGCCGGGCCCTTCACCTCAATGCTGCTGGGCGATCTCGGCGCGGAGGTGATTAAGGTGGAGCCACCCGCCTCGGCCGGGCTGGACTATACTTCCCGTACCCCCGGCGTGGACAACCAGAGCTTCAAAGGAGAGGACCTCCAGTTCCTCAGCGTCCATCGCAACAAGAAGAGCATCACCGTCAACCTCAGGTCGGAGAAGGGCAAAGAGATAGTGTACGACCTCGCCGTGAAAGTCGATGTGGTGCTGGATAACTTCCGCGCCGGCGTGATGAAGAGGCTGAAGCTGGACTTCGAGACCTTGAGCAAGATAAACCCGCGCATCGTTTGCTGCTCGGTGACCGGCTTCGGGCAGACCGGACCTTACCGCGATAGGCCAAGCTTCGACTCCATAACTCAGGCCCTGAGCGGCGTCATGGGTGTCACCGGCGAGCCCGGCCGGCCGCCTTGCAAGGTGGGGATATCCATCGGAGACCTGGCCGGGCCGGTCTACGGTCTAGCCGGCGTTTGCGCCGCCCTCTATCATGCTGAGAAGACGGGGCGCGGCCAGCAGGTCGATATCAGCCTCCTGGACTGCCTCACCTCTCTGGCGGCGCATCGGGCCGCCCTGTATCTGGTCGCCGGGGAGGTGCAGGGGCCGGTGGGCGGCCGGGACTCCAGGAACCCGCTTCACGGCGCCTTCCCGGCCAGGGATGGCTATTTCGTGGTCGCCGCGCACCGGCAGGCGTTCTGGGAGAACATGTGCCGGGCTATCGGACGGGAGGACTTGCTGGCGGAATCAAAGTATGAGACCAGCCCGCTCCGGGTGCAGAACGCGCCGGAAATCTGGGGCATCCTGGACGCCATCTTCCGCACCCAGCCCGTCGAACACTGGATACAGCTTCTCATCGCTCACGATGTACCCTGTGCGCCGGTCTACAGCATCGACCAGATGGTCAAAGATCCGCAACTGCTGAGCCGCGGCATGATCGCCACCCTGGAGCATCCAGAGGGGGGCCAGATCAGGGTGCTGGGGAACCCGTTGAAGATGTCCTCCATACAGAAGCAGCGGTATACCTATCCGCCTAGCTTCGGCCAGCACACGGAAGAGGTGCTGAGCAAGCTACTGGGATACTCGAAAGATAAGATTGAGGCGTTGAGAGCAGAGGGCGCAATCTAGTACAACGTAACATCGATTTGTGCCTACGGTGGGTGGAGCCAAGCGTGACCCAGAAGAAAGAACGCGGCTCGTGATAGTGGGTTGTCCCGCGATTTCGTCAGGGCTCCACCCACCCTACGGCTGAAGTACCCTTGTCCGAACTTATTAGTGTTACGCGCCATTAGTACCAAGTTGTAGAAGTGAGAGTAACACGTTTCGGGCCATAGGGTGGTGCAGTCCCGGTTTCCCGAGGTGTCCGGACTCCGAGAAAGCCGGAGCATCGGGACTGCCAATCTTATATCGTCCCACCACGCCCTGCTTGACCGGCTTTCCTGTTTCGTGCCGGAGGCGGGCCGCGAGCGAAAACCTCTTATCGAGATCGAGGCGAAAGGAGACGCTCCCATGCAGAAGAAGCAACTGGTTCTGAGCTTATGCACCATTCTGGGAATACTGATGACTAGCTGCGCCCCCGCCGCGGCGCCGCCTCCGCCCGCCGAAACACCTAAGCCGGCGGCCACATCAGCCCCCAAGCCCCCCACCACCCCAGCCGCTACACCGAAGGCGGCGGGAGAGCAGCCCCGGTACGGGGGAACACTGAATCTGGCTCACTCCGCTGACCCGCCCGAGCTGGACCCGATGTGGAACCCTTCCTATGGCACCCAGGGGTTGGTGACCTCTTCCTACAACGGCCTGGTAGAATATGACCCGCTGGAAAACGACAAGATCGTCAACCGGTTGGCGGAGAGCTGGCGGGCGAGCGATGACGGCAAGGTTTTCACCTTCAATCTTCGAAAGGATGCTCGCTGGCACGATGGCAAGGTCTTCCAAGCGGCGGACGTCCAGAGGACGATCGAGGCCTGGAAGAACCCTCCGAAGGGAAAACAATGGTTTCAGGTTTCTCTCGCGAGCATGATAGCGCGGTCTGAAATAGTTGACGGCCAGACCATAAGAGTGGCGCTCACGGACCGGCACAACAGCTTTCTCGGGTGGTTGGCCACAGTCTTCGCCGTGATCGCCCCCAGCCATATCATCGACACCCAGGGCGGACAACTCAAGAACACAGTAGTGGGAACGGGACCTTTCAAGTTCAAGAGATACGATCCCGGCGTCGTCTACCAGGCAGAGAAGAACAAAGACTTCTTCATCAAGGGTTGGCCGTACCTTGATGGCCTGGCCATGTGGATAATTAAGGATGACTCCACCAGGTTCGCCGGCTTTAGAACGGGCAAAGTACATGTGACCAGCCCTTACGATGCTATCAGCGCCGCTCATGCCGAGTTTGTTGGGAAGGAGATGCGGGATGCTTCGGTAATTCGGGTGAGAAGCCTGGGGGCTCATGCTTTTGCCCCGCAACATACACGCGGGCCCTGGAGGGACGCCAGGGTTCGGCGCGCAGCCAGCTTGGCCTTCGACCGCCAGGCCGCGGTGCAAGTCCTGGCCCAGGGCTTCGGTACTGTAGGCACCCCTCTGCCTGCAGGGGCCTGGAGTATGCCGCTGGATGAACTCAAGCAAATGCCAGGCTACAGGCAGCCTAAGGAGGCCGATGTTGCGGAGGCGAAACGGCTCATGGCGGAAGCCGGCCGTGCTGACGGGTTCGAGAGCAAGGTGCTCACCCGTGCTGGCGACACCAGGGCCGAAAACCTCGCCATCTTTTCGGCGGAGCAACTCCGCAAGATAGGCATCCGCCTGAAGGTAGACTCGCAGGAAAGAGGGATGTGGAGCCGAGCCCGCGCCAATAAGGACTTCGATACCCTTGTGCTCTCGGTGGCCACCCAGTTCTCGGAGCCTGGAGGCGCCCTGATATATTTCGGGCCCGGCAATGATTTCGCCTATGAGAGCCAGAGACGCGACGAGGCTGTCAAAGCCTACGAGGCCGCTCCAGACAGCGCCTCGCGCGCTGAAGCGGGCCGTCGCCTTGAGCGCGTGCTATTGGACGAGGTCCCCTATGTCGTGCTCCTGTGGGAGGAGCGGGCAGTCGCCTTCTGGAAGAATGTCAAGAACGTGCAGCCATGGGTGGGCCACCAGAACAACAACAAATGGGCCCATGTATGGCTAGCTGGCTGAGGAGAAGCAATGGCTGCCACTGAAGAACTGGCGAAGTTCATCACCGGCCTGAAACTGGAGGACGTGCCTCCTAAGGTTATCCACGATTCGAAGGAGCACCTCCTGGATGCTGTCGCCTGCATGCTGGCCGGCTCCCTTTCGCCGGTAGGCCAGATTATGACCAGGTTCACCAGGGAGATCGGGGGCGCGCCAGAGTCGGTTATCGTCGGCGGCGGCTTCAGGACCACCGCGCCCAACGCCGCTTTTGCCAATGGCACGCTCTGCCACTCCCTGGACTTCGATGATGCGGGCTTCGGCGGGCACCCTTCAGGCAACATCGTTCCGGCGCTGCTGGCCCTGGGCGAGAAGCTGAAGAAGACGGGCGAGGAAATCATGGAGGCCCACGCCGTCGGCTTCGAGGTCTATTGCAAACTGATCGCATCGCATAATGAGCGGGCCTCGCGCAACCGAGGCTTCCATCCATCCGCCATCTTCGGAGCGCCCGCCGCCACGGCGGCCGCCGCCAAACTGCTGAGGCTCAGCGTGGAACAGATATGTAGCGCTTTCGGACTGGTCACCTCACAGGCCAGCGCGGCCACCTTCAACGCTGGCACGATGACCAAGCCGCTTCATCCCGGTCACGCGGCCCGGGCCGGAGTCGTCGCCGCCATGCTGGCACGGGAGGGCTTCGCGGCGCGCACCGATGCTTTCGAGAGCCCGCAAGGGTTCGGGCATATCTTCTTCGGCGACGGCGACTACGACCCGGATAAGCTCGTAAGCAACCTGGGCGCCCCTTTCAGCATGGAGACCACCTTTCGGTCCCTCAAGAAGTACCCCTGCTGTGGAGGCAACCAGCGCGCCATCGACGCCATCCTGTATCTGATTCAGGAGCATAGGATATCCTACGAGGCCGTCGATCGCGTTATTGTGGACCTGGATGGCCGGCTCGGCGACATCCTCACCTACAGCGAACCTCGGACAGGAAACGAAGGCCGCTTCAGCCTCCACTATAACATGGCCGTTGCGCTGCTGGACGGCAAGATCACGCCCGCCAGCTTCACTGACGACAAAGCCGCCGCCCCCAGAACCCAGGAGGCCATAAAGAAGGTCTTCGTCAATGTTCATCAGGACTGGGAGACCTCGGCGGGCGGCCGCCGCCATCCAGTGACCGTTTTCCTGAAGAACGGCGAATCCTATACCCACGCCGTTGACAAGCTCAAAGGCTCGGTGGACTTCCCCCTGACGCCGGAGGAAATCATGGAGAAGTATGCCGATTGCGCCCGAAACATCCTTACGCCTCAGGAAATCGAGCGTTCCGCGGAGCTTATCTTGAATTTCGAAGGGCTCCCGGAGATCAGTGAGTTGGCGGGGATACTCATGGGGCGAGAGGGTCTTGACTTGCTATAATAATTTTATTATACTACCTAACGTGGGCGATGGCAGAATGGATCTTTTGGGAAGTCGTCTTTAGCCGAGGGGTTGGCGTCACCCACGCTTGGCTGGACAGCATGCAGCCTGGACCCAGAAACGCTGTGAAGCCAGTACTGGATGATTTGCTGATACAGTTGCGACCCAAGATGGCGGACCAATTGCGGCGACAGGTCGCCGCACCTATCTCCGGCCCGAATTCAGCGGGCCTCTTCAAGCTAAGGTTCAAGGTGAACAGGGTGATGTATCGACCAATATTCTTCTACGGTCCAGCTACCAGTGAGATCACGTTTCTGGCAGGGGCAACCGAAAGGGATGGAGAATTGCGGCCCCCGAATATCCGCCTGATCGCCCAAGAGCGGAAGCGTCTGGCGGAACGGGGAGGTCCTGTCAATAGGTGTGTAAATAGGGTCAAGCGGCGGCCTCCTCTTCCACTGTGACCTCGACGCCATCCTGGTACTGCGCCCCAGAGTAGACCCTCTTCAAGAGTTCCGGGGCGTTCAGCCGGCGGAACCTCCTCTCGGCAAGCAGCAACATCTTCCAGATCACCGCCGTCGCGTTGTCTGTGCGCTTGAAGCGCTTGGCTGCATCAGTGCGCAACCGCAGAGCTGCGAAGGGCGATTCCACCGGGTTGGTGGTCTTGATGTGTATCCAGTGCTCCTTGGGAAACCGGTAGAAGGTTACCATCCGGTCCCAGTCCCGCTCCAGGGTAGCGGCCGCGTCCTTGTAGCCACGCCGAGAGCACCAGTCCACGAAGCTTGACCGTAAGCGTTCCGCCTCTGCCTCGGTCGCTGCATAGGGAATCTGGCAGAGCAGCAATCGTGCTTGGGCGTGCTGCTTGCGGGGCAGCTTGTCCAGGACGTTGACGATCTTATGGTTCCAGCAGCGCTGCTCAGCAGCCTCGGGATAGACGTTGCGCAAGGCTCCCCAGATACCCAGATGTCCATCGCCGACAAACAGTCTCGGGGCCCGCATCCCCCGGCCTCGAAGGTCACGCAGCACAGCAGACCAGCTTTCCGTGGACTCCCGATGCCCTGGAACCAGCGCCAGAACCACCTTACTCCCATCACTCAGCGCGCCGATGACCACCAGAAGCGCTGCTTTCTCCTTCTCCAGCCCCGCCTTCACGTAGATCCCATCCACCCAGGCATAGACCACATCGAGGTCGTCCAGCCGTCGCTGACGCCATGTCTCCAGCTCCCCTTGCCACCCCTCCTTCAGCCGCGCCACCGTGCTGGCAGAGAGAGGCGCCTTCTCTCCCAAGAGTCCCCGCAAGGCCAAGTCAAAGTCACCCGCTGCCAGCCCGTGCAGGTATAGCTCGGGGATCAGCGTGGCCACCTCTCTGGTCCTCCTCTCGAACAGGGGCAGCACCCGGCTGGTGAACCGCTCCTCCAGCCCGCGAACACGAGGCCGGCGCAAGGTTACAGTGCCACACTGCAGGGTCAAGCGCCTCTCCTTGCCATACCCGTTGCGATACCCGGGGCTCTCATCCACAGCAGAGCGGCGCTGGGACTTGCCTCGGCCCAGGAACTCCGTGACCTCCTCTCTCAGAATCTCCTGCAGCGACTCTTGGATCCTCTCCCTCACCCATTGCTCCAGATGCTCCCAAGTGACCCTTGACACTTCCCTGTCATCCGTGTAATGCTTCCTCAAGGGGCGGCCTCCTTCTTTAAGTTTTCTCACTTAAGTAAGGATAACCGACCGCTCCCCTTTTTACACACTTTTTGAGTATACCTCCGGAACGGGACAGGAGGCGGAACGTGAGTACTTCAGTTAGAAATAACGTCATACGCAGCCTCAAGAATAAGAATTACCGGGATAGTTATGTAAAAGCAAGTATCCGTAATGGCGTTGCTCTGCAAATCAGGGCAATGCGGGAAGACCGCAAATGGACGCAAAGCGAACTCGGCGCGCGAGCGGGCATGAAACAGGAGCGCATCTCAACATTGGAGGACCTGGACTACGGCGCTGTTAACCTCAACACGCTGCAACGCCTCGCCTCCGCCTTTGACGTGGCCGTGATGGTGAGATTCGTGCCCTTCAGCAGGCTCGTTGACTCGCTTGTTGACCTTAAGGAAGCAGACCTGGCAGTGCCCGGCTTCGATGATGACGCTTTGCTGGAAGACCGTGCTACGACACTCGATTCTCAGAGAATGGTCGTAAGCGGCGCTGTCGAGCACGCATAGGGAATGTAACGCTTCCCCCCAAGAAAATGAGAACCTGGGCGAAAGAGGGAGCGAGCCATACAGACGCGTTCCGGAAAGCTTCCATGTCGGTACAATTGACCTAAAGGCCTCAAGAAAGAACGTGCATGCATAGTGTGACGCGGCGCCCAAAAGCTCTCCGGCAAGCAGGAGACCGGCTCATGGCGCGGACAGCCGTCCGGCTGGCCGTCCGCACTCTCCAGGCTTACGCGAACCACAACGGTTCCGATTCTGCGGCTACTGTCGCCTATTACAGTTTCCTTTCCATGTTTCCCCTCATCCTGGGTATCGCAGCCCTCTTCAGCTTGTTTCTTCCCTCCGAAGATGTTCAGCGGGAGCTTTTCGATTTCCTGCAGCGCGTTTCCCCCGGCTCGGCTGGCTTCCTTGAGCGTAACATAAGCCGCATCATGAGCATGAGAGGAGCCACGGGGGCGCTGGGCATAATCGTCCTCTTCTGGTCTGGGAGCGCGATGTTCGGGGCGGCCAGCCGCGCTATCAACCGGGCTTGGGGAATCCCCCACGATCGTCCCTTTTTTCTCAGCAAGCTGCGCGACCTGGCAATGGCGCTGGGGGTCGGCGCAGTCCTGGCCCTCTCCCTGGTCTTGACCGGGCTTTCCACCGTTTTCGGGGATATGGTCCTCTCTGTGAGAAGCTTGCCCTTCGACATAGGCGCTAGAACGTTATTGTTCCTTTTCAGCAGCGCCATCTTCCTCACGGTGTATAAGTTCGCCCCCAACGCCCGGATACGCTGGGGCTCGGTCTGGCCCGGCGCACTGGTGGCTGCCGCCCTGACTGAGCTGGTAAGGAATCTGTTTATTACCTACGTGCGGTCCTTCGCCGACTTTCAGTCTGTCTACGGCTCTCTGGCCTCCGCCATCGCCTTGCTGGTCTGGATCTACGTTTCCACTATAGTTATCATTCTTGGGGCAGAACTCAATTGTCAGTGGACGCGGATGCGGCAGGCGCAGGATGCCGTCTGAACCCTCGGAGACCGCTGCGGTCCGGCGTGATGTTCGAGACCACTGGCGCCTGGAACGCTCTCGGAGACCGCAGCGGTCTGGCGTGCTTCCGGAGACGCCGGCGCTGTGAATGCCTCGAGTGAGGCTTCAATTGGAGATTCTTTTGCGAGGTTTGGCATGACTTCAGGTTCAAGTTCAGCCCGTGGCGCCCTGGATGGCGTCAAGATCCTGGACCTCACGCGCTTCGGCGCCGGGCCAATATGTACCCAGCTCCTCGGCGATATGGGCGCCGAGGTTATCAAGGTGGAAGAGGCCAGCGGCGACCCGGCCCGGTTCAGCGCCCCCGCTAAGGGGGACACTGGCGGCTATTTCCCTCTGCTCAATCGCAACAAGAAGAGCGTAACCCTGGACCTGCGCAAGCCTGAGGGCAAAGAGCTGCTGCGGAAGCTGATCCTCTGGGCGGATATGCTGGCGGAGAACTTCCGTCCCGGCACGATGGCGCGGCTCGGTTTCCCATATGACAAGGTGCATGAGATCAATCCGAGACTGGTGATGGTATCCATCACTGGCTTCGGCCAGACAGGGCCGTACGCCGAGCGCGCCGCCTTTGACGGCGTCGGCCAGGCCATGGGCGGCCTGATGAGCATCACGGGCTACGCCGATCGCCCGCCAGCGCGCACCGGGGCGCTGGCGGGCGACATGACCGGCGGGATGATGGGGACCATCGGAGCTCTTCTGGCTCTGTACCATCAAGAGGCCACCGGCCAGGGCCAGCACGTGGATGCGTCCATCTTCGATGGCCTGCTGGAGCTGATGGGGGTCCGCATAATGACCGAAGTCCGCGGCGTCCCCTGCGGCCGCGGCGAGAGCCAGGGCGCCGCGCCCGTTGACACCGTTCTCACCAGAGACGGCAAGTACGTCGTGGTCATGGCGCAGAACGACAACCACTGGCAGATAGTCGCCCGGCTGATGGGCAAGGCGGGTATGATCGACGACCCACGCTACAAGACCCGTGCCGAGCGCGGCAAACGCGCCGCTGAGGTGAACGCGTGGCTTCGCGACTGGGCCGCCACCCTGACGTCCCAGGAGTTGCAGCAGGCCCTGGACAAGGAAGGCATCGCCTACGGCCCGGTGCAGACCATCTCCGACCTCGTGGTGGATGAGCATGCCCGGCAGCGAGGCGCCATCGTCGATGTGGACCACTGGGGCGAGGTCCTGCCCCTTGTGGGCGTCCTCCCAAAGCTGTCGGAGACGCCGGGCGGCATTCGCACGCTGGCCCCCCACATCGGCCAGCACAACGAGGAAGTCTACCGGAGCGTCCTTGGGGTATCGGCGGCGGAGTTTGAGGAACTGAAGCAGAAGAAGGTCATCTAGACCGTGCGAGCGGGGACCGCAGCGGTCTCTAGCGTTCCAGCAGGAACTCCAGTATCACGCGGTTCAATTCCTCCATGTGCTCCGGGCCCGGGCAATGCCCCGCCCCGCGCAAGACGTGCAATTGTGATCCTGGGATGGACCTGTGGGCCGCCCCAGCCTGAGACAGCGGGAACAACGGGTCGCGCTCTCCCCAGACTATCAATGTGGGGACTCTCAGCCCCGAAAGCTGGTCCTTCACCGAAAGCTTCTGACCCCGGAGGTCCACGCCGGTGCGCAGCAGGCGGGCCATACCCCCACGGCCCTGCCAGGTCCCGTCAAAAGCCTCCCCGGGCAGGCAAGTGTCTCTGAGAAGCCTGGCCAGGGATGGTCGAACTCTCGGCCACACTAAGTCCAGAACGAGTTCGCCGAGGAGGGGCAGCGACAGAAGGCGCAGACCCCAGTGAATCTCGCGCCCCAGCCCGGCGCTGTCCATCACCACCAGCTTGCTCACCCGCGCCGGCGAATTCAAGGCGAAGTCCAGCGCCAGAAGTCCGCCCATGGATTGGCCGATCAGCATCACTTTGTCCAGACCCTCTCTGTCGAGGAAGGCGTGGAAAAGTTGCCGCGCTACTTTTAGACTATAGTCCGGAATAGGGCTGGAGTCACCGTGGCCGGGAAGGGTGGGCGCGTAGACCTTGAAATGCCGCGCCAGCGCGTCGATGTGGGGCTGCCATTCGGCCCAGGAGCCGGCAAAGCCGTGAAGCAGCAGAAGGGCGGGCCCCTCCCCGGTAATCAAGCCGGTCGTCCGGATCCCTCCCACTTCATAGATGTCAGAATCCGCCATCTTTTACATCCCTTGAACCAAAGACCACTTGAATGTTAACAGGCGGCCCGGTATAGTGGCAAGGGAAGGAGATGGACGTCATGATAGCCAGCGCCACTCTGGCGGCAGTGATGGCCTACCTGCTGGGTTCGATTCCCACCGCCTACCTGGTGGCCCGTTGTTTCAAAGGCGTCGACATACGAGAGGTCGGCGACCGCAACATGGGGGCAAAGAACGTCTTTCGCGAGATCGGCAGGACGGCTGGAGTCATGACGGTGGCTGTGGATGTAGGGAAGGGAAGCGCTGCCGTCCTTCTGGCTCAAGCGCTCGCTCTGCCCTTGGCCGCCCTGGTCCCGGTGGGTCTGGCCGCGGTGAGCGGCCATATCTGGCCCCTTTACCTTCGGTTTCGCGGCGGGTCCGGCTTCGCCACCACACTGGGCATACTCATAGTACTCTTGCCGCGGGAGGCTGCCATCCTCGCTATTCCCTTCGCCGTTCTGTCTTCGACCGTGGGGCGCAGAATAGGTATGGGGCTTAGCGCCGCTCTCCTTCTGGTTCCCCTGATTCTGATTAGTTTGTGGCTTGGCGAGCCAGTTGAACTTGTCCTGCTGCCGGTGGCCCTGGCTGCCCTTGTTGCGGCCCGAGTGTACCACAAAGAGGCCGCCCAATTCATTGCCAGGCCGCGGGCCCTCCGCTGAAGGAAGAACTTCGTGAAAAAGGCGTCTCTTCTGGCCTTGATCCTCTTACTCGCTTCCCTGTTCGTCGTCTTACCCACGGCGGGGTCACCGCCGCAAGCCCATGAGCTCCCTTCGCAAAACCCGCAGTCGGTTCCCGAGACAGTGAAGACCGATGGCAAGCTGGAATCGGCCCTGGCGCAACTGGCCGAGACCCACCAGCAGCAGGGGCGAGGCAGCGCTGCGGCCATGGCGGAGGGGATGTCCATCCCCTTCGCAGATGACATGGTCAGGGTCGTGCTCGAGTCTGCCCCCGGGCAGGACGCCAGGGCCCTGGCGTCGTCGCTGGGAGGCAGGGTGGAGACCACCAGTGGGAACTTCGTCCAGGCCATGATGCCCCTGGCTGCGCTGAAGGAGGCGGCGGCGAGCCGAAGCGTTTCCCTGGTCAGGCGACCCCTCAGGGCAGTCGCGTCTGAGGTGATCAGCGATGGGATCGACCTGACCGCGGCCAGCTTGTGGCAGGCGGCCGGAATCAAGGGGACGGGGGTAAAGGTAGGCATCATCGACGGCGGCTTCGCTGGCTTTCAAAAGCTGCTCGGCAGCGAATTGCCCGCCTCGGTCACCTATCGCTCTCTCAGAGCCGACGGCGATATCACCGGGGGCGGCGACGCTCACGGCACGGCCGTCGCTGAGATCATTCATGACATGGCTCCCGGCGCCGCGCTCTACCTGGCCAATTTCGACACGGACGTGGAGTTCGGCAATGCCGTCGTCTGGATGATAAACCAGGGCGTCCAGATTATTTCGGTGTCCATCGGATGGTTTGCCAGCGGGCCAGGCGATGGCACCGGCGTCATCAACGACGCCGTCAACATGGCAATCGCTAAGGGCATCTTCTGGGCCAGTTCCGCTGGCAACAACGCCCGGCATCATTGGTCGGGCGTCTTCAAGGACAACAACGTTAACGGATTCCACGAGTTCTCGGCGGCGGATGAGATGAACGGGATCGATGCCGACGCCGGCAGTCTGATAGTGGCCTGGCTGAGATGGGACGACCCCTGGGGCGCCAGCGCGAATGATTACGACCTCTACCTTTACGACGCCTCCATGAAGGTGCTGGCGAAAAGCGAGAACGCCCAGGGTCAGGGTTTCGCTTATCCCTACGAGGCGCTGGTATACACTGCCCCAAGCAAGGGCGCCTATTATCTCGGCGTCAAGAGGTCGCGCGCCCCTCGCTCTGTGAGGCTTGACCTCTTCGTTAACCACTTTCTCAAGCCCCTGACTTACTACGTGACGCCGGGCAGCATTACGGAGCCCGGCGATAACTCCGGCGTCTTCACCGTTGGAGCGATAGACTGCCAGGCGCCCTCCGCCATCGAGATTTATAGCTCGCAAGGTCCGACCGTAGACGGGAGAATCAAGCCAGACATAGCCGGCCCGACGAAGGGCGCTACGATCACGTATCCCAGAGGTTTCACGGGAACCTCTGGAGCCACCCCTCATGTGGCGGGCGCCGCAGCGTTGGTCAAACAGGCCTATCCCTCCTTCACCACCTCCCAGATCAAAACCTTCCTGGCGGGCCGCGCCGTCGACCTGGGCGCGCGGGGGAAGGATAACATTTTCGGCTGGGGCCGGCTGAGCCTGGGAGACCCTCCTGTCACTCCTACGCCCACGCCAACCATCGCGCCCACTCCCACGCAGACGCCCACGCCGGGCCCCGGAACGCCAACGGCCGCCCCGGGAGCAACTCGAACGCCCACGCCGAGCGGGAGCGCAACAGCAACCCGGACGCCGACGCCTGGGAGCTACAAGGTTATCCTGCCGGGGGTGAAGAGGAGCGGAGAGCCATCGTCGTGATTCTGAACCGGCGATCAGGCAGTCGCTCGAATCAGACGGGCCCAAGCCTTCGGGAGCCCACGGATGTTATAATGGAGACGCGGAGACTTATCATCTGTCAGAGCGCGGCGTGAAACTGGAGGTATCATCCATGAAAGAGCTGAAGAATGCGGCGAAGATCGTCGGCCTGGCCCTGGTGACGGCGGCTATCGTGCGGGAGTTGAGAAAGGAGCCTGGCGAGCGCACCTGGCGCGGCCGCCTCAATTTCAGCATCCCCTACGATTTCACGTTGCCTACGCCGGAGCGCCTCAAAGAGGCCTATTGGAACCCGACTGACGACCGCATTTTTACGGACAGAGTCTTCGGCGTCGGCTGGGCCATCAACTTCCATGCCCTTTTCCGCAAGATGGGCTGCCCGTGCTGCTGTTCCTCGGAGGAGGATGAAGACTAGATCACCGTCCCCTGAACTACCTTGAATACCGAGGCGCTATCAAGGAACTGCCGGGGGACAGGAACCAGGTCCGTGGTGGTGAGGACTACCTGCTGGTAGGATTGAATGTACTCCAGGAGATGACGCCGACGCCTCTCATCCAGCTCGGAGAGGACGTCATCCAGCAGGATGACAGGCTCCTCACCGCTCTTATCCCTCATGAGCCTCGCCTCTGCCAGATGCAGCGCCAGGGCGATAGTGCGCTGCTGGCCCCGCGAGCCGTAGACGCCCATATCCACGCCATTAGCGAAAAACTGAAGGTCGTCCCGATGCGGCCCCACCAGCGACACCCCTCGCGCGATCTCTCTCTCCCGCCGGTCCGCTAGCGCTTCCCGAAACCTCTTAGCGATCACCGGCAGCCCTTCTCCAGACACGGCTTCCGATTCGGAATGGGCAGTGCTCTCTAGATAGACGACCTTCAGCGTCTCCTGTCCGTTGGTGAGCTGGAGATGGATTTCCGGCGCTGTACGCCCGAGGGCGGCTACGGTGTCGCGGCGCTGGGAGATCAAGTAAGAGCCTTTCTCGACTAGCTTGTCGTCCCAGAAGGCAAGCTGATCGGCCGTTGCCTGGCCTTCCTGGATCAGTCTCAAGAGATGGTTCCGTTGCAGGAGCACCTTGTTGTACTCTTGCAAAGCGGTGAGATAACGCCGGTCGGTCTGCGAGATGGAGACGTCCAGGTGGCGGCGGCGGAGGCTGGGCGGCCCGCCCATCAACTCGATGTCCTGTGTGCTGAAGAGCACCACGTTCACCTGACCCACAACATCGACAGCGCGGCGCGGTATGCCGTTCATTCTTATCCGTTTCCCCACGTTGCCCATGAGGCCCAGAAAGGGTTGCGGCGAGCGAAGTCGAAGGGTCGATGGTGTCTCTTCCGAGCCATAGGTCACCTCGCCCCGGCTCGTGGGCGTGGCCCGCGCCTGAAGGACGATCTCTAGCTCGAGTGGGCCATTCCGCTTCTGAACCTCTGAGCAAAGTCGGGCGAAGGGAAGCTCACCCTCCAGCACAAGGCAGTTGATCAGCTCCCTCTCGGCGGTGGCGCGCGGCGATTTGGTGGTGGCCAGCAGGTAAATGGCCTCCAGCAGGTTGCTCTTCCCCTGGCCGTTGTCGCCGTGGAAGACAGCCACGCCCTGGGGCAGCTCCAGCTCCAGGCGGAGGTAGTTACGGAAGTTGGTCAGGTCAAGGTGTTTAAGGTAGATTAACGGGCCTCCTCAGGTCCAAGACCGGCCCGGTCTTGAAGACCGGGCCGGTCTTTCCACTTCAATCCTCACCAATAAATGCGCTGATAAATGTCTCGTCCGGCGGAGCGTACTGCCCCGGTTCCATGGGAATTACGGTTTTCATTGTTTGTCTCTTCTCCCTCGCTATAGACCGGCCCGGTCTTGAAGACCCGGGCCGGTCTCCTAGAGGCACCGCTACGCAGGCGCGGACGAAATCACCGCTTCTCGCTGGAGTCGCTCCAGTTCGTTCCTTGACATCCCCAGCAACTCACCGAAGACGTACTCATTGTGCTCGGCGAAGCAAGGGGCGGGTCGCCTGATGCTACCCGGCGTCCGGCCCATCTTCCAGGCCACGCCGGGATGGGGGTGGGTGCCGGCCTCTGGATGCGCCACCATTTCAAAAAAGCCCCTGGCGCGATAATGCGGGTCCTCCATCATCTCCGCGATGCCCAGCACTGCCCCGGCTCGAACGCCCGCCTCCTGAAGAAGGCGCATCACTTCATAGTGGGTTCGCCCCCGCGTCCATTCGCCTATGAGCTTGTCCAACTCCTTGTGGTTGCGCTGGCGGCCCTCGAAGTCATCGAAACGACCGTCCCTCGACCACCCCGGGTTCCCCATGGCGCGGCGCAGAGCGTGCCATTCATCGCCAGAGCCTGCGGCAATGGCCACCCACTCGTCCTGTCCGGCGCAGGGATAGCAGCCGTGGGGCGCCATGGAGGGATGAGCGTTCCCCATCCTATCCAGAAGACGACCTCTCATCGAATAGTCCACTACCGCCTCGCCCAGGAGCATGGTTAACGCTTCCCGCTGTGAAAGGTCGATGTACTGGCCTCTCCCGGTGCGGCGCCTGTGATGTAGAGCCGCCAGGACGGCGAAAGCGGCGTGCAGCCCGGCGTTGGGGTCAGCATAGGCCACGCCCACCCGTAACGGCGGGCCGCCCTCGTAGCCGGTCATGGCGGAAAGGCCGGCCATAGCCTCGATCCCCGTGCCGTAGCCAACGTAATCCCGGTAGGGGCCGGTCATGCCATAGGCGGGCATAGAAAGCATGATGGTGTCCGGCTTTGCTTTGGACAGCACAGCGTATTCCAGGCCGAAGTTGGACATGACGCGAGCGCTGAAGTTCTCGATCAAGACATCGCTGACGCGGGCCAGATTCAGAAAGACCTCCCGGCCCTCCTTGCTCCGCAAATCCAGGCTTATCGCCAAATGGTTGCGATTCAGCTCATTGTAGTAGGCCAGCCGGTTGTAGGGTCGTTCGCCGGGCACGCCATCAGGATAAACTCCGCCCTCTTGCGCCGCCGGGCCACCCCTCCCGGTACGGACCGGCGACTCCACTTTGATTACCTCGGCGCCCATGTCCGCCAACAGTCGTGTGGCATAGGGCCCGGCGTACACCTGCGTCAACGCGATCACCCTCAAGCTTCCCAGAGCTGACAGCGCCACCTCAGACCACCCCTCGCTCGCGAAGCCGCACCAGGTCCTCTCGACTGTAGCCCAGCCCCTGGCAATAGACCTCCTCATTGTGCTCGCCCAGGAGAGGCGCCCGCCCTGCCTGCCATGGCGTGCTCATTCTGAAGGGGGCGCTCGGCTGGCGTAAGACGCCCGCCTGCGGATCCTCTACGTCGACAAAGAACGCTCGGGCCAGATACTGGGGATCGTCGAACAGCTCGTCAATGCCCATGACCTTGGCAAAGGGGAGCCGCCACTCCTGGGCGGCATGAAAGACCTCATCCCTTGTCTTGTCCTTGACCCAGTCCATCAGGATGGCCTCGATCTCGTCAGCATGCCGGCGCGGCGACGCCTTGAACTCTGAATTCATGAGGCGGGGGGCGCCGACGAAGCGGGCAAAGGCGTCCCAGTCGGCGGGTGCATGGATATGAACGTAGCCGTCCCTGCAGGGCAGGATTACGGATGGGCAGGCAGTGTGGTGACGGCTCCCTTCGCGCCTCCGCAGCACCTTGTTATAGGCATAGCTCAGGGTGGCCCCCTCGGTGATAGAGGCGATGCACTCCACCACGGACACATCGATGTGCTGGCCCAGGCCTGTCTCATCCCGGTAGTACAGCGCGGTCATCGTGGCCACGGCCGCGTTGATGCCCGCCTGGTACTCGGCCTGAAAACCGCCAGGCTTCAGCGGCTCGCGGTCAGGCTCGCCAGTCACATCCATCAGGCCGCCCAGCGCCAGGGCGACGAGATCGCTCCCCTGGTAGTCTCGATACGGGCCTGTTTGGCCGAAGTAGGAGATAGAGGTCATGATGAGGGCGGGGTTAATGAATTCCAGTGAATCGTATCCAACGCCGAGCCCGGGCAGGACCGATGGAGCGTAGCCCTCCACCAGGATGTCGGTCGCTTTGACCAGGGCCTTCAAGATGGAAATGCCGGTGGCCGACGACAGGTCCAACGTGACCGACTTCTTTCCCGTGTTCAGATAGAGGAAGAGGCCGCTCTGCTCCAGGTCCGGGATATCAGTGGGGAAAGGCCCCATGCGCCGCGCCTCGTCGCCGCCGGGGGCCTCCACCTTGATGACCTCCGCCCCGAGTCCGGCCAGCAGCCTGGTGCAATAGGCACCGGATATACCGTGGCTGAGGTCTAGAACAAGGAGACCGGAGAGGGCGTCGTCTGGCATAGGCGCGTCATGCCCGAGCTTTGTAGCCCGGGAAGTCGATGCCCTCCAGGACACGCTGGAAACCTTCCGAGGGTCTTACGCGCTGCGCCTGAGCATAGGGAGATACTTGACCGGGGACCTCTGGCTTCTCCCCCGCCAGCAGGTCTTCTATGGTGAGAATCTGAATCCGACGGAACTCTCGCTGCCAGAGGTCCGAACGATGAAAGCCGGCCGCCACGGCCTCGGCATTCATGTCGCGGGTGGGCGGCTCCAGGGTGATGAAGAGGCCGATGGCCGCCTTCTCCCGCTCCATGACGCCTTTGAGGTCGCGGATCTGGGCGGAGCTGACGTGGCCGCTCTTGACTTGGACGATGGCTCGCGCCGACTTGCCCCCGTTAGCATCCATGAAGGTGATCACGCCGTCCATCCCCTTGTCTGCCCCCGTCTTGCGGTCGTCCCCCAAGGGCATGGCGCCGACGAGAGAAAGCGACCACCACTGGAACTGGTAGCGGTCCTGGCGCGCTAGCGCCCGCGCCCCTTCCAAGTCCACAGGCTCCCCTATGACCTCCGGCTTCAAGCCGGGGAAGCTGTCCTGAAGTCTCTTCCTCATGACAGCGATGGACAAGTGAGTGACATCGATGCCTATCCACTGCCGTCCCAGCTTCTGGGCGGCGACCACGGCGGTGCCACAGCCGCAGAACGGATCAAGGACGATGTCGCCAGGATTGGAGCTGGTTTGAATGATCCGTTCAAGGAGGGTCAGCGGTTTTTGCGTTGGATAGCCCAGCCTCTCACTTGGGTGGTAGTGGACTCCAGTAAGGTCAGTCCACAAGTCCTGCGCCGGGACACCCTGAGATTCGTCCAGATAGATCTTGTACCGCGGTGTCCCTGTCTTACTGTAGACGATTCTGCCTTCCTCATCCAGGCGCTCCATGTTTGCTTTCGAAAAGGCCCAATAGCGCCCAAGGGGAGGCTTCTTGCCTTTCCATTCGTATAGCGTGTCGCCTCCGGGCTTTCTTGCGTGGAGCGGCTGGGTCTGATAGCGCCTGCCGGCTGAATCAACGTATCTGTAGGTTTCCTCCACATATTGGTCATCGTAGGCGACGTGTACGGTGTGCCACGTGTAATCTGACGCCTTGGAGTAGAAAAGGAGAATATCATGTATCCTCCCAAAATGCCTTGCACCTTGCACGACATCACTATGCGCACTGGTCCGCTTCCAAACGATCTCGTTGTGGAAATTCTGCTTTCCCAAAATGGCGTCCATCACCACCTTGAGGTAATGGCTGGCCGTCGGGTCGCAGTGCAGGTAGATGGAGCCGGTGGGCTTGAGCACGCGATGCAATTCTATCAGGCGGGCAGCCATCATCACCAGGTAAGCAGTCATGTCGTTGTGACCTATGAAGTTGCAGAGGGCTTCAATCATCTTGCTTACATTAAGCGGGGCCTTCGTTACCAGGTACTGATAAGTCCAGGCGGTCGTTGGGTCCCAGTGCCAGAAGTCGGAAAAAGCCCTGATCTGCGCCTGGGAAGACTCGCCGCTGGCCTCTCTGAAGAGGACGTTGTAGTCGGCCTTGGAGTTGAAGGGCGGGTCAAGATATACGAGGTCCACCGAGCCGTCGGGGAAGTAGTCCTTATTCTGCAGGATGGGCAGGTTATCACCGTAATAGAGCACGTTAGTGTTCATGGTGAAACCTCTCCCTCGATCCCTCCCCGACACGGGGAGGGAGGGTACGCGTTTGAGGCGTGGTTCCCCTTCCCGTTTCGGGAGGGGGCCAGGGGGTAGGTTATTCCTACAGCTCTATCTCCTTCAGGTCCGGGGAGATGATCAGTTTCGGCTCGGTGATGGCCTGGACCTCCTCCGGCGTCCAATCGGGCGCCACTTCCCTGAGCAGCAGGCCTTTGGGCGTCACCTCGATGACGGCCACATCGGTGACCACAAGGTCGACGCACTCCGGCGCGGTGAGCGGGACGGAGCACTGCCGTACGATCTTCAGCTTGCCATCCTTGGTGGTGTGCTCCGTCGCGCCGATGACCTTCCTGGCGTTGAAGGCCAGATCCATCCCGCCGCCGATGTTCCCCACGCCTCTTCCGGGGAACATCCAGTTGGCCAGGTCGCCCTTCTCGGAGACCTCAAGGACGCCCAGCACCGTGATGTCGATATGGCCGCCTCGTATCATGGTGAAAGAGTCGGCATGGTGGAAGAAGCACATCCCGGGCAGGGGCGTAACGTATTGGCCCCCGGCATTCACCAGGTCGATATCCGCCTTCTCAACGAACTCGTCCTCCATGACCACCGGACCGAAGCCCAGCATGCCGTTCTCAGTGTGATAGATGACGGTCATCCCCTCGGGGACGAAACAGGAGACCAGGGTGGGGATGCCGATGCCCAGGTTGACCACAGCCCCGTCGAAGAGCTCTTTGGCCACCCGCATGGCTATCGCTTCCCGGCTCAGACGTTCCTTCATTTCAGCACTCCCCCAAAATGTGGGGTTGGGAGCTGGGGGTTGGTTGACCGGTCGGACAAGTCGGACCACCGGCCCCTATCCCCTATCCCCCATCGGCGTTAAGATAACCGTAGGGCAGGGGCTTGTCCCCTGCCGCAGGTGGTCTGGAAACAGCGTGGGATTCCTCGCGGGCAGAGGTCCGGCATATGCAAGCGGCATTCGACCACCCGCTCGGAATGACAGCAAAGAAGC
>JACPQD010000063.1 GCA_016190665.1 Chloroflexota bacterium | reverse complement strand
GGGGAATTTACGCATCGCCGGTTTCCTCAAGGCAGTCAGGAAGAAGTCCCCCCGTGAACGGGGGAATTTACGCATCGCCGGTTTCCTCAAGGCAGTCAGGAAGAAGTCCCCCCGTGATCGGGGGAATTTACGCATCGCCGGTTTCCTCAAGGCAGTCAGGAAGAAGTCCCCCCGTGATCGGGGGAATTTACGCGCCGCCGGTTTCCTCAAGGGAGTCAGGAAGAAGTCCCCCCGTGAACGGGGGGATTTAGGGGGGTCGTCGCAAGATGAGCATGGCTGCCGTCGCCAGTTCCAGGCAGGCCAGGCCGCTTGCCAGGTTGGGCGTTCTGGCGCGGCGCAAGCCGCTGGGCGCCCTCGGCGCGCTGGTGGTTCTCTTCGTCGTGGCCGTGGCCCTTCTGGCGCCCGCCATCTCCCCCTACGATCCCCTGAAGCTGGACATGGCCGCGGTGTTCTTGCCTCCGGGCCAGGTGCACCCGCTGGGGACCGACGACCTGGGCCGCGACATCCTGAGCCGCATCATCTGGGGAGCGCGCATCTCCCTCTCCGTCTCGCTCCTCTCGGTGGCCCTGGGCGATTCGGTGGGCACCGTGCTGGGACTCACCAGCGGCTATTTCGGCGGCAAATACGACCTTTTCCTGCAGCGCGCCCTGGATGCCCTCATGGCCTTCCCCTCGCTGGTGCTCGCCCTGACCGTGGTGGCGGTGCTGGGGGCTTCGGTGAACAACGTCATCCTGGCCATCGCGGTGACGCGCGCCCCCTTTGTGGCGCGCATCATGCGCTCCAGCGCTTTGCAGCTCAAGGAAGTCCAGTTCATCGAGGCGGCCCGCGCCATCGGCGGCAGCGACGCCCGCATCCTCCTGCGCCACATCCTGCCCAACGCCTTCGCCCCGCTCATCATCGTCTCCAGCGCCGGGCTGGCCACCAGCATCCTCATCGAGGCGGCGCTCAGCTTCCTCGGCCTGGGGGCGCCGCCGCCCACGCCCTCCTGGGGCGCCATGCTCACCGGCGCGGCGCAGAACTACGTCACCAAGGCGCCCTGGATGGCCATCTTCCCCGGCCTGGCCATCACCTTGCCCGTCTTCGGCTTCAATCTGCTGGGCGATGCTTTGCGCGACGTGCTGGACCCGAGGCTGAGAAGGGGATGAAGGAATGGCGCATGGAGGCGCCGCCGTAGGGGCGCTCCACCAACCGCCCTGGCCTACGTCCAGGGCTCCCTTATCCCCTGGCTCTCGAAATAATCAGCGTCCAGGTGTCTTCGGGCGACCCCCGATGCCAGGGCGGCCCTGGCAACGGCATGGGTTACCTCGCGGTGCACCTTAGGATCGAGGGGATGGGGGACCAGTTCCCCTTCCATAGTGGCGGCGGCGATGGCCTCGGCCGCGGCCGTGTACATCTGATAGGTGATCCTGCTGGCCAGGGCATCCAGCGTCCCCCGCCAGATTCCGGGGAAGCCCAGCAGGTTGTTCACCGACCGGCCATCGGCGGCGAGCGCCGCGCCGGAGGCTCTTGCCAGCTCCGGCGCTATCTCCGGGTAAGGGTTAGACAGCGCCAGGATAATCTGGCCCTGCCGTACCATCTTTGGCTCTATGAGCCCCCTTACGCCGGAGGTAGCGATAACGACGTCGGCCGTACCCATGATGTCTTCGAAGCTGGAGGGAATGCCTCCATGCTCGGCGTGACGCCGGCGGCTCTCCTCGCTCCTGGCTACGCCCAGCGTCGGTCTACCGGTGTATTGCAGGATGAGCTTCCCTATCGATAGCCCGGCGGCGCCCAATCCGACCAGGCCAATGCGGGCTTCGCTCAGCGAGACGCCACTGATCTTGCCGGCATTGATCAGGGCGGCCAGGGCCACTACCGCGGTCCCTTGCTGGTCGTCGTGCATGACCGGGATGGGAAGCTCGCGCTCCAGCCGCTCGTAAATCTCAAAGCAGTTGGGCGATGCTATGTCCTCGAGCTGGATCGCTCCGAAGGTGGGAGCGATACGCTTCACGGTGTCGACGATCTCGTCCGGGTTCGTAGTGTCCAGCAGTATGGGGATTCCGCTGATCCCGGTCAACTGATGCAGCAGCGCCGCCTTGCCCTCCATAACGGGCATGCCCGCCACGGCGCCTATGTTACCTAATCCCAGGATGGCGGTGCCATCGGTCACAATGGCCACGGAATAAGGAATGAAGGTGAAGATGTTCTTCCAGTCGGGCTGGTCCTTGATGAGGGCGCAAACCTCGGCGACGCCGGGCGTGTACACTTTGTTCAGGTCGGCGACGGTCTCGATGGGGACGGTGTTCACCATCTTGATCTTACCGGCCTTGTGAAGCTCCAGGACTTCATCCCTGACCTGGACGATGGATATCTCGGGATACCTGGACAGCTCCTCGACGATCCTTTGGATCTCGCCCTCGCTATCCATGACCACGTCTATGTCCCGGACCATGAACTGCTGGCCGCTGTGGACCGTCGTTATGTTCCCGATGAGCGCCCCGGTCTTGCCGATGGCCGTGGTCAGCTTGCCAAGAACGCCCGGAGCATTGACATTCTTGCAGCGAAAGGTCCGCACTATCTTTTGCTCAACCAAGGGTGCACCTCGTGACGCGGGATGCCTTCAGGCGTTCTCCCTGATTATGGCCTAACTCGGCGAAGTCGAAACCAAATGCCAGCGAGCGGTCAGCGCCGACTTCGTCCCGATGCAATCGGGATGAATCGGGAATTTCAGCCATCAGCTATCAGCCCGCTGAGAACTGATTGTTGATTGCCGATTGCCGAAATCCAAAATCTAGAATCAAAAATCCGAAACCATGCGCACCTTGCGCGCAATTCCATTCGTCGGGTGCTAATAGGTTATTCTTCCCCCCGTGACGTTTATCGCCTGACCCGTCATATAGTCCGACTGGCTGGAGGCCAGGAACAGGACGACGCTGGCCACATCTTCCGCGGTGGCCGCCCTCGCCAGGGGTATCACGGCGCCCGCTTCATCGTAGTGGCGTTTTCTTGCCGCCTCAAAGCTAATCCCCCAGTCAGCGGCCTCTTGCCGTACCAGGGCCCCGGCGCCGGGATCGGTCATCACGGGGCCCGGACAGACGGCGTTCACGTTGATCTTGTACGGCGCCAATTCAAGAGCCATGGCACGGGTGAGGCCAATAAGGCCGTGTTTTGACGCGGCGTAGGCCGCCGAGCCTACTCGCGCCGTCTTCGCCATATCGGAGGCGATGTTTACTATCTTGCCGCCCTTTCCCTGCCCAACCATCAGCTTCCCAACAGCTTTGGAGAACAGGAAAGGACCGGTGAGGTTGGTGGCCAGAGTCCTCTCCCAAATGCCCTCATCAAGGTCAATAGCTGGCGTCCGCCTTCCCAGGGCGGCGACAACGACGCCGGCGTTGTTCACCAGTATGTCTATCCTCCCGAACTTCTCCACCACCGCCTTTACCACCTCGCTCACTTCTCCCGTCCTGGTCACGTCGGCAACGATAGCCAGACTCCGTCTGCCTGAGGCTTCAAGCTCCCTGACGACGCTCTCCAGGCCGAGCCAGCCGCTCTCCTTTTCCCATTCCGGGAACTCTTCCACGGGACGGTGCTTGCCAGTGACCACCACGTCCGCACCTTCGCTGGCCAAACGCAGAGCGACGGCGCGACCTATCCCGCGCTGGCGCGCCGCGCCCGTGACCAGCGCCACTTTCCCTTGCAGGTCATTCATATCCTCAGTCCCTCAACTTTCTGCCGAAGGCCCGTGCGATGCGGCCCGGCCCTAGGAATCTTAGACCCAGCCGCTATCTTTCGTCAAGCCGCCGCACAACCTGTGCCAGGATGGTCCTGCGTGCGGCGGCCCCATTCCTTGAGGGCGCCGACCAGCGACTCCACTTCAGGAGTCGGAGGCTCACCTACGCGATAGACCGCGAAATAGGCGCGGCTTCGAGGAAAGCCCTCCACGTCTATCCGGCGGAGTTGCCCTGAGGCAATTTCCGCCGCCACCAGCGACGCGGGAAGAATCGCCATTCCTACGCCGCCCAGGCAAAGTCCTTTGTTTGTCTGGTGGTCGGCCTCCGCCACTACCGTGAACCGCACACTGAACTGGTCCTCAACCTCTTCGATCTCTTTGCGCGCCACGGCGCCTTTTAGAGGTAAGAGGACTCTCTGGCTGCTCAGCTCGGCGATGCATAGCGGGCCCGGCTTCAGGGGATAACTTGCCGCCGATACTACGACCAACTGGTCGGAGAACAGCAGTTGCCGGCGCAGGCCAGGCGTCCATTGACAAGTTCAAAGCCATTGGCTATACTGCTAGCTGCCTATTAACTCCGCCAGCGGGGAGGAAGCGTTACAGAATGACGGACCAGTACGAGGTAGTGTGGCCCCTGGGCAAGTCGGTGTATGAGGCCGTTCCTCTGTCAGACAGGAGCCATGACCTGAGCGGCAAGACCGTCTGTGAGCTCTGGGACGACATTTTCCGGGGCGACGAAATCTTCGCTGTTCTCCGGGAGGAGCTTCCCAAGAAGTTCGCCGGCATAAAGTTCGTCGACTACACAAGATTCGGGAGTACCGTCGGACCGAGCGAAAGAGCGGTGGTCGCGGCCCTACCGGAGAAGCTGAAGCAATACAAGTGCGATGCCGTCATCTCTGGGGTTGGCGCCTGAGGGAGTTGCACGCCCTCAGTAGTGAGGGCCAGCGCGGCGGCGGAGAGGTCCGGCGTCCGCAGTGTCTCCATAGTGGCCTCGGGATTCCTGCGGCAGGCGGCGGCGATAGCCAAGGCGATGGGCGTCGAGAACATGCCCGTGGCCGAATACCCGGGTGTGCCCATGGTGGACAGCAGGGAAGAGCTGCGGCGCAAGGTCGAGGAGGTCGTTGCTGGGAACATAATCATGGGCTTGACCACTCCTGGCCAGAGCGGCGCTCGGACCGCCGAGCCGGGGCCGCGGGACATCGTGTTCAAAGGCGCCCTCGACGAAGTCGAGGACTTTTTTTACAGCAATATGTGGTCGGAAGGCCTGCCTATCATACCTCCGACCATTGATCGCGTGAACAAGTTCCTGCGCTTCACAGACAGGCCCCCGGACGAAGTGATCGGCGTGCTGCTGCCGGAGAATCGCGAGGCCACCATCTGGAATGTGGCGGTGAACGGCGTGATGGCGGGCTGCCGTCCGGAGTACATGCCGCTGCTCATGGCGATAATCGAATGCATTTCAGACCCCGAGTGGCGCATTGAAGATGCCGGAAGCACGCCGGGCTGGGAGCCGCTCATCATCTTGAACGGCCCGATAGTTAAGGAGATGGATTTCAACTGCGGCGCGTCGGTTATGCGCGTGGGCCGGCAGGCCAACACCAGTGTAGGCCGTTTCCTCAGGCTGTACATGAGGAACGTCGCCGGGCTGCGCCCCACGCCGGGACTCACGGACAAGGCCGCCATCGGCCAGACCTTCAATGTGGTGCTGGCGGAAAATGAGGACGCCGTCAAGCAGATCGGTTGGGAGCCCTTCAGCGTGGATCGGGGATTCAAGGCGGGAGACAACGTCGTCACCGTCCAGAGCTGCGTCAGCATCAGTCCGCCCTGCTACAGCGGCGGCAGCACACCGTTAGCGCACATGGAAACCATCGCTGAACTCATCGGCCGGCGCTCGATGGGCTTCTGGACGGCGACAGCAGCTCGAAACGCCAAGCAGTTCCCGCTGTTTTGCCTGGGCCCCAGCATCGCCGGCGTCATCGCCGGGGGCGGTTGGGAAAAGGGCGACATCAGAAAGTACCTGTACGAGAACTGTAAGGACAGGGCCGGGTTGCAGGAGCATTTCGCCTGGAACATCAGCGGCGCCAAGCTCAGCTTGTGCGAGGCCTACCGGCGGGGCGCGGTGTCCAAAGACTTCTGTCAGTCGGAGGACCCGGACAGGATGGTCCCTATCTTCCTGCGGCCCGACTGGATAGAGATAGTTGTGAGCGGCGACCCGGGCCGCAACCAGAGCAAAGGTTACATGCAGTCCCTGGCGCAGGGGACGCCGGTCAGCCGGAAGATACAACTACCGGCGGAATGGTCGTCTATGCTAGAATAGGGCCTCATCACAGTAGTCACAAGGAGGTTAACAATGTGGTCGAAGAAATGGTTCCGCATGGCATCGTGCTTGGCGTTGCTGGGGCTGTTGCTGGCAAGCTGCGCCCCCTCCGCTGCGCCCGCTCCTGCCCCCAAGGCTACTCAGGCGGCGCCGGCGGCGCCCGCCGCGACGCCCAAGCCGGGAGCGGCGGCGCCCAAGCGAGGTGGAGTGCTCAACGTGGTCAATGACCGCACCATTGAACATGCCGACGTCATTCAGCTCACGAACAATTACCACGCCTACCCGCCCTACGAGCGACTCTTTCGCTGGGCGCCCGACCTTAAGACCCTGGTCTATGAGCTGGCGACGAGCTGGGAGACGAGCAAGGACGGCCTCAGCGTGACCGTCAAGCTGCGCCCGGGGGTAAAGTGGCACGATGGCAAGCCCTTCACCTCAGCCGACGTCAAGACCACGGTGAAGTGGATAACGGACCCGCCGCCGGGCTTCCTGAGCCGGGCCCAGAACCTTTTCGCAGCCATTAAGAGCTACGATGCGCCCGACGACCACACCTTCGTAATGAACCTCAGCTACCCGGCTGGCGTTCTTCAAACCGTCTTCTCCGTCGCCAACACCGTCATGTATCCCAAGCACATCCTTGAGGCCAAGGGCTCCATGAAAGACGATAGGGTGGGCACCGGCCCCTTCAAGTTCAAGAGATATGTGCCCAACGTTTCCGTGGAGCACGAGAGAAACAAGGATTATTGGGACAAGGAACTGCCCTACCTGGATGGGGTCAAGTACTACAACATTGTGGATCCGGCCGCGAGATTCGCCGCCTTCCGCGCCCATCAGGTGCACCGACTGGATTTCCTTACTCCCACCGAAGCTGAGGTAATCAAGAAGGACGGCAAGGATGCGCAGCCGGTCATCACCCCGGTCACCACAGGCGTGGAGATCCTTATGAGAGTGACGCGCAAACCTTTCGATGACGTGCGCGTGCGCAAGGCGGTCTCTCTTGCCATCGACCGGCAAGCGATGAATCAGTTTGTCGCTCAAGGGATAGGGAGCATAGGCCTCACCATGATGCCCGGCGGGCGCTGGGCGCTGTCCGATGCCGAGATAGCGAAGCTGCCTGGCTTCCGTCAGCCTAAGGACCAGGACATCGCCGAGGCCAAGAAATTGCTCGCCGAGGCCGGCGTTCCTCAAGGTTTCAAGATCGTCCACTACACCCACAACGTGCCTTCCGTTGCAAAGGGCGCACAGATACTGAAAGAGCAGCTTGCCAAGGTGGGGATAGATACTGAGATTTCCTTGATGGACACCGTGGAATGGCACCGGAGGCTTTTCAGCGAAGACTTCGAGCTGTTCTCCAACTGGATTTCGATAATGGGAGACGACCCCGAAGTGGCTACAGGGAATGTCTGGAAAATGGAGCGCAATTCCTTCTTCAAGACGGAGATAAAGCGGCCCGATGGCGCCGTCGAGAAAGGCATCGGGGACAAGAAGGCCAACGAGCTGCTCGACAAGATTAGACGTACCGCGGATTTCGAGCAGCGGAAGGCGCTGACCCACGAATTGGACCGACATATCCACGATCAAGCGCCGATCGTTATTCCTATCTGGCTTCCCGGGTTCCTGGGGCTGTGGAAAGAGGTGCAGGGGTACGAGTATCAGCCCTTCCATACGGAGTTTTACGCCAACGTCTGGTTGAACAAGTAGGACACCCCCCAACTGCCGTTGGCGTGGTCAGGAAATCCGCCCTTGATTGAGGAATAGGGTATGCGCCAATACATCCTGAGACGCCTTGTCCTTCTCGTGCCCGTGGTCATTGGCGCCTCGCTGGTGATCTTTCTGCTGCTGCGAATACTGCCTGGAGATCCCACCTTCCTCATCATCGGGAGCGAGGGAGGGGGCCAGCGCGGCCTTGAGGAGCAGATCACCTTCATGCGGCAGCAGCTCGGCCTGGATAAGCCCCTGCCCATCCAGTACCTCACCTGGATCGTTGGCCTCGTGCGGCTGGATGCCGGCACCTCCATCATCCAGCGCCGGCCGGTATTCGACCTTATCGGCGAGGCCCTCCCTGTCACGCTGGAGCTGACGCTGCTTTCCGCGTTCGTCGCCTTCGTGGTCGCGGTCCCGGCTGGCGTTGCCTCCGCGGTCCGGCAGGACACTGCGCTGGACTACGTCCTTCGCGTAGCCAGCATCGTCGGCCTGGCCTTCCCCACCTTCTGGACCGGTACCCTGCTCGTTATCCTTCTTTCAGGCTATCTTCAATGGATGCCGCCGCTGGGCCTCGTCGAATTCTTCGAGGACCCGCGGGGCAACCTGCAGCAGTTCATGTGGCCGGCGCTCACCCTCGGCTTCTACTTCGCCTCCGTGCTCAGCCGCATGACGCGCTCCTGTATGCTGGAGGTAATGCGCCAGGACTATATCCGGACCGCCTTTTCCAAGGGGCTGCGCGAGCGGCTGGTTATCGTGCGGCATGGCCTGAAGAATGCCATGCTGCCCGTGGTGACCATCGCCGGCTGGCAGTTCGGCGTGCTCCTGGGAGGTTCGGTCATTCAGGAGACCATCTTCAGCCTGCCGGGTATGGGCCGTCTCCTGGTGGTGGGGATCTTCAACAGGGACTATCCCGTCGTCCAGACTATCATCGTCTTATTGGCGTTCATCTTCCTCGTGGTCAACCTGCTGGTTGATTTGACCTACGCCTGGCTCGACCCCAGAATCCATTACGCGTCGTAAGGGCAAGCGGCTGGAAACAAGAGAAGCAGGCTCCCCGTTATTATGGAATAGTATGCGCCGGAGGCCCCCTTTCTACCAGGGGGCGCTTCGGTTTGTCCGGAAGAAGCCTCTGGGCGCTCTGGGCGCGCTTGTCATTGCCTTTCTAGTGCTGGTTGCCCTCTCTGCTTCATGGATCTCGCCACAGGACCCCGATGTCACCAGCACCAAGCTCATCCTTCAGGCGCCCAGCGCCGCCTACCCCTTTGGGACCGACCACTTCGGTCGGGATATGTTGAGCCGGGTTATCCACGGGTCGAGGGTAGCGCTGATGGTGGGCATCCTGGTGGTAGCCGTCGGGACGACCGTTGGTGGGCTGCTGGGCATGGTTAGCGGTTTCTGGAGCGGCAAGCCGGACCTGGTAATCCAGCGCTTCGTCGATATCCTCATGGCCTTCCCGCCGCTCATCCTGGCCATGGCTATCGTGGCCATGTTCAAGCCGTCCACCACCAACGTCATCCTGGCCCTGGCAGTGGTGCAGATTCCCAATTGCGCGCGGGTGGTGCGCTCCGCGGCGCTTTACGTCCGTGAGACCGACTACGTCACAGCGGCGAGGGCCATCGGTTGCCCCGACTGGCAGATAATCCTGCGCCACATCCTGCCCAACTGCATGGCCCCCTTCATCATCGTGGCCACCGCCGGCATAGGCATCGCCATCCTCTCCGAGGCCTCCCTCAGCTTCCTGGGCCTGGGCACGCCCATCACAGTGCCCTCCTGGGGCGGGATGCTCTCCACTGAATCCCGTGAGTTCGTCTATAAAGCCTGGTGGATGGCCTTCTGGCCGGGCCTGGCCATCACCTTCGCCGTCTTCGCCTTCAATATTTTCGGCGACGCCCTGAGAGATATCCTGGACCCGAGGCTGCGGGCGGGCTAAGAAGCGGAAGCGGGAAGCGGCTATTGAAATCTTTTTGAAACTTTTTGCCCAACTGAGGTGTATACATAGATAAGGGGCAGATAGCGAAGCGCAGCCAGGTCTGCCGGCGCTATCTGTTTCATTCTTGGGGCAGGCCCGGACAATAACGTGAGCCAGGCGCGGTGCGACCGCGAAGACCAGGGAAACCCCTTGGCGGTTTCGCGTGGTGCCCAGGAGTCGGTGAGGAGGGGAGTTAGTGAGTAAGAAGTCCGCAACCGCCAGCAGTGTGCTGGCGACCATAGCCCTGTTGCTCAGCATTCTCCCTCAGAGCACACCGGCGGTAAGAGCCGGCGACCAGGCATGGTCAGACGTTCCCTTGCCTGAAGTGATGGGGGCGGGGAAGATCCGCGCCCTGGCGGCAGCGAATGTCAGCACCGTTTTTGCGGCCACCTCGGAAGCAGTCACGGCGTCGGGTTCGGCTTCCTCCTATATCGTGCGCACCACCGACGGCGGCGCGACTTGGAGGCCCGTCGGCAACTTCGATGATCTCAATTTTGGCGCTCCGCTGGAGCTGTATAGCGGCGGCAATGAAGCGCTCGCCCCCAGGCTGAGCTCGATCGCCAGCCCCGGAACGGAGATTTTCCTGGCGGCTTCCCCTAATTTCGCCACCGACAGGACCCTCTTCGTAGCTGTGAGCGACACTACAGGCTCGGTCTTCCAGCAGGTGTACCGCTCCAAGGACGGCGGGGACACTTTCAGGCTTGTCGGTGGGACGAACTTCTCTGGCAGTTCTGAGCGCATACGCGCCATATCGATGGCCCCCAACTACTCCGAGGCCACGGACAATAGCGTGGTGGTAGCCACTATCAATCCAGCCTCGGGCGCCAACGGCGGCATGTACTTCTACCAGACCGGGTTCGGTGGTGCGTGGTCAGCAAAAACTGGCGCCGGCGACTGGTACGCCGTTGTCTTCACCGGCAGCACCAGCCTGGTGGCCGTAGGCGCGGTGGATACGGGCGGCACGGCGCCCATCAAGGAGTACCGCAACACCGCCATTTTCGGGACGGTGAATCTGCCCAGCGCATCGCCCATGGCGGTCCAGGTCGGCACGCTCATGCAGCCCACCACCGGTCAGGCAGACGCGCGATTCGCCTTAGGCTTCCCATCCAACTGGTCAGCGGGCACATCGACCGACCGCGTTATCATCGCTTACAGCGACGGCGGCACGCCTCCGCCTTCGCCCGCCGAGGCGCCCACGCCTACCTTCACGCCAACGGCCACGGCTACCGCCACGGCGACGCCCACCGAAACGCCCACGGCGACGGCCACCGATACGCCGGTGCCCCCCACGGCGACGCCCACTCCAACTGCCACCAACACGCCGACGGCTACGAACACGCCAACGCCCACCGAAACGCCCACGCCGACGGCCACCGATACGCCGGTGCCCCCGACGGCGACGCCCACTCCAACTGCTACCAGCACGCCGACGGCTACGAACACGCCAACGCCCACCGAAACGCCCACGCCGACGGCCACCAATACGCC
>JACPQD010000062.1 GCA_016190665.1 Chloroflexota bacterium | reverse complement strand
GTTTCCTCTCCCCTCCGCGGGAGAGGACTAAGGTGAGGGGGCTCTCCGGTTTCACCCTCACCCTACCCTCTCCCATCGAGGGAGAGGAAACTCGAACGGGCGTCATGCACTTGACAGAATAGTTTTATCGGACAGTATTGCATGGCCCTGCGCCCAAACCCGCGTCGGTCTACTACGGCGCTGGTAGCTGATTGCTGTCGCTATCTTTGCAACGCATGACCGTGAGGGAAGAAGGATTAAGACGAGGGGGCTGGCAGGTGAGGTCGTAGGCAGGGGACGGATGGCGCTGACACTCGTCGAAGTCCTGGCCATTGCCGCCCTGCTGGCCATATTGGCGGCCATAATTGCGCCAGCCATTGCTTCCATATTGACGTAGGAAAGGTGGGGTACGCCCTCAGAGCCCGCAGCGGTATTGAAGACCGCCGCGGGCTCTGGCGCTAATGATCACGAATCCGCAGGCGGCCGCCACCCCATCAACACGGCAGAAAAGGACAAGTTGCCTCCTTCCCGCATTCGTATGAAAATAGGAACGCTTGCACATACCGCGCACTAAAGTACGCGGTATTGCCCGCCAAGAAGCGGCCTCCCATACCCCGTACTTCAGTGCGGGGTATAGAAACACACAATTTTCATGGTTGGTGGCGCCCCGTCGCAATCGGGGCATGGACGATTCATCACTCATCATTTCAGCGCCACTTTCTTGCTCACCGGCACCCCCTGGGCCTGGTTCTGAACGTAGCCTTTGCTCTGGTTCCTGCCCGGGTCTCCGCTGACGACAATGCCGATCCATTCCGGCTTCAGGAAGACGGGGACCAAACGCTTGGGGTCCTCGGACACACAGTATTCCTGGGGCGCTACGCCTTCTCTCGCCAGCTTGCAGAAGTTGAAGCCGCTCTGTCCCTGCTGCCAGGCCACCCACTCCAGCATTTCCGCTGGCGCCTGCACATTCTCATAGAGATACCGTCTGACATCGTCCTTTGTCCACCCGCCTTTGGCCAGCACCCCAGCTACGCTGGGGCTGAGCACGAAGAGGGGGTAGAGTTTGCCCATCCTGACGCCCGCTGCGATGCGATAGGCCATGTTGTCCCCGATTATCCCGGCGATAGTACGCATGTGCTCCTCAGGGGTGTGCCCGCCGCTGTAGGTCGGCGGGCTTATGCTTACCACGCTCTGGACCGTGACAATGTTTTCTCCGGCTTTGAACCCCTGGTCCACGCTGAAGGGAGGCCAGCCCATCTCGGCGACGGCATCCTCGTTCTCCGCCAGCGCCACGTTGAAGGTGTAAGCGAAGCTGCCCTTGTCCGTGGCGCCCGGCGGTATGCGCAGCCCGGGAACGTTGCGCATGTAGAGGCGCAGAAAGCGCCCGAGGCTCGTGTTGGCCTGGCGGCCGACGCGCATGGCGCTGGAACCGTAGTTGAAGTCCAGCTCCTTGATTATCGGGCCGTTAAGGATAATCAACGGCTCCCAGCCGGGCGTGCTCCCCGCATCCTCGATGCGGAAGGCAGGGTCAGCTATGGCCTCCACCACTGCCACCAGGACGGGCATATACTCCGGCCGGCAGCCGGCCATGACGCCGTTCACAGCCACGTTCCAGATGGTGGCCTCACGGTTCTCCGGCAATAACACCCTGATGATCTCGTCGGGAGACCTGTCAGTAAACTTCAGGAAGCTCTGGACCCTTTCCAGAGTCGGAGGCACGATGGGAAGCCCTTCGGACCACATGTTCTTATAGAAGAACTCTTCGACTTCGTCCAGTGTCCCTCTGAAAACAATGTCTCGTGGGCCCGGCTCCGCCGGCTTGGCAGCGTCGGCGACAGGCGTGGTCAGTCCGGCGATAATACTGTTGACCAGCGACTCCGCAACCTTCCGGCGCAGCTCTTCCTTACTGTCAATCATGGGCACGCCCGGGTATTCGGCGACGGCCAGATTGGCCGCGCCCAGCGCCCGGGCGATGGCATGAGCCTGCTGTACAAAGCCCGAGGCGACCACCGATACGCTGCGGACGCCCGCTCTCTCGGCGGCCGCGCTGGCCCGCACCACGGCGGGCGTGCAGCTCCCTCAGGCCCCTACGCCGGAGATGACCGCCTGACAGCCCTGCTTACGTAGCATCTCAGGCAAGGCGGCGATAACGGCCTTCTCTTTCGCGCCGTGGGTGTCCCCGAAAGCAGTATAATCAACGAACTTGATGCCGGGGTAGCGCTGGGACAGCAACTCCCGGACTATAGGGAAAATCTCGTCTCCTCGGAAGAGCCATTCCCACAGCTCGCAGACGGTCTTGCCGCTCAGATCGTCCTTGCGCGAGGCCAGGGGCAGCGTCTCGTAAGCTGACCGTCCCAACGGCCAGACAACCTCGTACGTTGGTTCTGACATATGATGCCTCCTATTAACATGGATGGGCAGGATAGACAGGATGAGATCTTTTTCACATGGATGGACAGGATTCACAGGATAACGGGCGATATTAACATGGATGCACAGGATAGACAGGATAAGTGCAATTGCCGATTTTTGATCGCAGATTTTTGATTGACCACCTGTCCTCAATCCGCAATCGGCAATCAGCAATCAGCAATCAGCAATCCGGTCCATCCTGTTTATCCATGTTCAGTCTCCAAATGATAAGGGCTGACCGCTGATAGCTGACGGCTGACTGCTGACCGCTACTTATTCAGCCAGACATCCTGGAACTTGTGATTCAAGTAGAGGGACTTCCCCGGGACCCAGTCCTTTACCTCCGGCCAGAGGACGCCAAAGCGCCTCGACCAGGTCACTATGGACCTCGGCGCCTCCTGATGGAGCAGCCGCTGCAAGTCCCAGACCAGCTCCAGACGTTTCCTGGCGTCCATGGTCCTGCTTTGCTCCGCGTAGATTTCGTCGTACTTTTTGCTGCTCCATGCCCCCCAGTTCTTCGGACTGCCGGTGAGATAGTACTCACCCAGCAGGATGTCGGGATCGTCGGCGGCGCTGGCGTCCGCCACGGACAGCAGATCGAACTTGCCTTCGAACTTCCTGTCCTTCGCTACGGCGGAGTCAACCACAGAGATTTCGGCCACGATGCCGATCTTGGCCAACTGGTCCTTGGCCACCTGGGACGTCTCCCTCTCGTGAGCCTGCACGTTGGCCATCATCGTGGTCTTGAAGCCTTCCGGATAGCCGGCCTGGGCCAGAAGCTTTCTGGCCTCGGCGATATCGGCATCCTTGGGCTGGCGGAAGCCAGGCAGGGACATCAGCTCCGTTTCGGGAAGCGACCACGGGCCTCCCGGCAGCATGTAGCCATAGCCGGGGAAATAGCCGCCGCGAACTACCTTGCCCGCCGCCTCCCGGTCGACGGCCAGGTTGATGGCCTGCCTTACCCTGACGTCTCCCCACGGCTTGATCCGGATATTGGGCACGAGGGCGGTCAGGCCTGGATTGGCCCGCTCATGCACAATCAGCTCCGGGTGCCGCCTCTTCAGCTCGACCGCCTCCGTTGGGGTGACCTCGCCGGAAAGGGGAAGCATATTGAGCTGTCTGGTCCTCAGCGCCGCCAGCCTCGTCATCTCGTCGAAGATGACATACATGGTGATTCCATCCAGGTAGGGCCGCCCCTTGACGAAGTAGTCGGGGTTCTTCTTGACGCTGAAAGAGATCCTATCGACGTAGCTGCTGAACTTGAAGGGGCCTGTGCCTACCACGTCCCGCTTCATGTCGCCCTTCCTCTTAACCACCTCGGGCGAAAAGATGAAGTTGAAGGGCATAGCCATGAGTTGAAGGAAGGAGGGCTGCGGGTATTTGAGGACCACTTTTGCCGTCAGGGCATCGGGCGCTTCGACCCGCGCCACCGGGCGGAAGAGCTCCTTTCTTGCCGAGAGGAAGTTCTGAGGCGGGAAAATGATCCGGTCCAGGTTGAATTTAACGTCTTCAGCTCTCAGAGGGTTGCCATCGTGGAACTTGACTCCCTCGTGGAGACGGAAGGTGTAAGTCAGTCCGTCAGCACTCACTTCCCAGCTCTTGGCCAGGTCGCCGATAATCTTGGTCTCATCCTGTGGGTCGTTCTGGACCACCATGTTGTAGGCTGGCGCGAGAGGAAGCTGCATGCCGATGCTGGTGTCTTGATGCATATCGAAGCTTCGGGGTTCGATCTTGTTCGCTATCACGAGCGTCCCACCGTACTTCGGCTGGTCGACCACTTTGGAGGTCGCCGTTGGCTGTGCTCCCTTGGAAACGGGCTGCGCCGCAGGTGAAGCGGGCGGCGGTTTGCTGGTTGAGACGGGCGCCGCCGGAGCGCATGATACTAGAAACGCCAGGACCGCCAGAACGCTGAGGGCAGGAAAACTTCTTCGATCCATCTCGGCCTCCTTACTGAATGGTCCGGTGTTGCGGTACGCCTGAACAGGTCACACCACGCTCGCTTTGCAAAAGCCTCGAAATCATCACCAGCCAACACGAGTCTATTACAGTGCGAGAGCTATGTCAATAGGCTAACCGGAACGGGTCTTGACGGCTGCCCGCGGAGGGGGTATACTAGGATAAATGACGCTGCTCAGGCAGCAAGGCTTTCTGGTGGTTAGAGCGGGGTGGACCCACCCGTTCCCATCCCGAACACGGAAGTTAAACGCCCCAGCGCAGACGATACTGAGGGGGCAACCCTTTGGGAAAATATGCCACTGCCAGAAAGCATGGACTTTTTCAGGCCCTTCCCTCCTTGAGGGGGAAGGGTTCTTTATTTTTCGAGCTTGGTATGCTAGAATGTGAGTACGCAGACGGTAATCCTCGTTCAAGGAAGTCTGGCGCTTCGAGTTCCCTGTCGATGAGGGCGCGATCTCGGTTTTTCCCGATGAGCAATGATTACGCTTAAGCGCTTACGCCGCTGAAGGGAGCACATGGTTTGGCCACGGAGGAATACTACGGGAATGGGAATAGGGATGCGCTTGGGGGCGAACGCTTGAACACTGCGAAGACGCAGGAGCTCGCCGACGAGGGGAAGGAACAGGGAGACGGCAAGGCGGAACGGCGGGAAGGCGTCCCCCAGAAGATGCAGGAGCTCATGGATAATTTCCATGGGTTCAGGTCCCTTCGAGTCGGGGACATCATCGAAGGGACGGTGATGCGTGTTGCCCAGGACGCCATCCTGGTGGACATTATGGCTAAGTCGGAGGGTGTGATTCCCAGCCACGAAATGCAAACCCTCGGTCCTGAGGGGATCAGTCGCATGAAGGTTGGGGACAAGGTCCTTGTCTACGTTGTCCATGGCGAGAACAAGGAGGGTCAGATTACCCTGTCGTTGGACAAGGCGGCGGGGGAAAAGGGGTGGCATACTCTCGAACAGTTGCTGGAGAGCGGCGACTCCTTCGAGGCGGAAGTGGTCGGTACTAACAAGGGTGGACTCCTGGTGAACGCGCTGGGAGTGCATGGTTTTGTTCCGCTATCCCAGATCGTTAGCGGGGGGCCCGAGGTGCAGGGCGAGGCGTCCCCCGAACAAAGGCTTGCTCATCTCTTGGGCCGAAAGGTGACGTTGAAGGTTATCGAGATGAACAGGAAGCGGAACCGCCTCATCCTCTCGGAGCGGGCCGCTTTGCAGGAGTGGCGGAGCCAGCAGAAGGCAAAGCTGCTTGCTGAGTTACGCGAGGGGGAGACGCGCCGCGGCAAGGTGACAGGCATCCGGAATTTTGGCATCTTTGTCGATATCGGTGGAGCGGATGGCCTGGTGCATCGTTCCGAGCTTTCATGGGAGCAATTCAGTTCCCCTGAGGAGATTGTCAAGGTTGGCGACGAGGTGGACGTCTACGTGATGAAGGTTGATGCAGAGACCAAGCGGATTGCTTTGAGCCTCCGTCGCGCTCAGCCGGGGCCGTGGGAGAGCTTCGTTGCGAAGCACGGCATCGGGCAGATCGTGACGGGAAAGATTACCAAGGTAGTGGCGTTTGGGGCTTTCGCACGCATCGACGGCGCCATCGAAGGTCTGATCCATATCTCGGAACTGGCTGACCAGCGCATAGGGCATCCCAAAGAGGTCGTCAAAGAGGGCGATACAGTCGATCTTAAGATCATAAGAATAGAGCCCGAACATCACCGGTTGGCGCTGAGTTTGCGGCAAGCTCGGGGAGGGGCGGAGGACAGGGGATAAGTCTCGACCAAGGCGAGACTTTTCTGCCGGCGGCAGGGGGAAACATGACTAGCAGATTTGACAAGTTTACGGAACGAGCGCGGAAGGTGCTCACCCTCGCCCAGGAGGAGGCGCAGCGCTTTAACCACAACTACATCGGGACAGAGCACATATTGCTCGGCCTGGTTCGCGAGGGGGATGGCGTCGCTGCCAAGGTGCTCTCCAACCTGGGCGTGGAGCTCAACAAAGTGCGCTCGGCGGTGGAGTTCATCATTGGCAGGGGAGATCGCACCTCCTTTGGCGAGATAGGTCTCACGCCCCGAGCGAAGAAGGTCATCGAGCTAGCTATCGACGAGGCCCGCCGACTCAATCATCATTACATCGGCACTGAGCATCTGCTTCTTGGATTACTGCGCGAGGGCGAGGGCGTGGCTGCTGGCGTTCTGGAGAGCCTGGGGGTCAACCTGGAGCGGGTGCGCACGGAAACGACGCGTATCCTCAGCCAGAGCATGCCTCAGGTCCAGGGCGGCGGTCGTACTGCGACGCGCACCCCTACGGTCGATCAACTGGGCATGGATCTGACCGCCGCTGCCCGAGCGGGCAAGCTGGACCCGGTGATCGGGCGAGAGAAAGAGATTGAACGGGTCATTCAGATACTGAGCCGCCGTACGAAGAATAATCCTGTTCTCATCGGGGAACCCGGCGTCGGCAAGACCGCCATAGCCGAGGCGCTGGCCCACCGCATCATCTCCGGCGATGCTCCGGAGACGTTGCAGGGCAAGCGCCTCGTCACTCTGGATGTCGGCGCGCTGGTTGCTGGCACCAAATACAGAGGCGAATTTGAGGAACGCCTCAAAAAGGTCATAGAAGAAATAAAAGCTTCCGGAAACTGCATCCTGTTCATCGATGAGATGCATACCCTGGTGGGCGCTGGCGCCGCTGAGGGAGCGGTAGATGCGGCTAACATTTTGAAGCCCGCCTTGGCCCGGGGGGAGTTGCAGTGCATTGGCGCCACCACTCTTGACGAGTACCGGAAGCATGTGGAACGAGACGCCGCGCTGGAGCGACGTTTTCAGCCGGTGCTCGTGGAGGAGCCTACAGTCGAACAGACGATAGAGATACTGCGCGGCATAAAGGAACGCTATGAGGAGCACCATCGCCTGATCATCAGTGATGGGGCCCTCCGCATGGCGGCGGAACTGGCGGCTCGCTATATCCCGGACCGGTTCTTGCCAGATAAGGCCATTGATCTTATCGATGAGGCTGCTTCCCGGGTGCGCATCAAGCGGTGCGCTGCCCCGACCCATGTGAGCGAGGCAATGAAAAAGCTGGAGACGGTCCGGCGCGACAAGGATACCGCCATCTCGTCCCAACAGTACGAGTATGCCGCCGAGCTGAGAGATCGAGAGGTCCAGCTCATGGAGAGCGTCAAGGACCTGGAGAAATGCTGGCAAACGGAGATGGAGGAGGAGAAGCCGGAGGTTGGTGAAGAGGACATCTCTCAGGTTGTCAGCATGTGGACAGGAATTCCGGTGACGCGCCTCGCTGGCGAAGAAACGACCAGGCTTCTCCAGATGGAGGAGGTACTACACCAACGAATTGTTGGCCAGGACGAGGCGATTGTGTCCATTGCCAAAGCGGTGAGGCGGGCCCGGGCTGGCCTGAAGGACCCGCGGCGGCCCATAGGCAGCTTTATCTTCCTCGGTCCCACTGGCGTGGGCAAGACGGAGCTCGTTAGAGCGCTAGCCGAGTTCATGTTCGGCAGCGATGATGCTCTGATCCGTCTGGACATGTCCGAGTTCATGGAGCGGCACACCGTGGCCCGACTGGTGGGCGCTCCGCCCGGATACGTCGGCTATGATGAGGGGGGTCAGTTGACCGAGGCCGTGCGCCGGAAGTCCTACTGCGCTATACTGCTGGATGAGATCGAGAAAGCACATCCGGAGGTCTTCAACATCCTCTTGCAGATTTTCGACGATGGGCATTTGACCGACGCCAAGGGCAGAAAGGTGGATTTCCGCAACTCAATAATTGTGATGACGAGCAATGTCGGCGCCGAGCTCATTCGGCGGGACACGGCCCTCGGGTTCAACCTTCATACCGACGAGGCGAAGTCCGCTATCCAGTCCTATGAACGGATGAAGGATAAGGTGCTGGCAGAGCTCAAGAAGACCTTCAGGCCCGAGTTTCTGAACAGGATTGACGGCGTGGTCGTTTTCCATGCGCTGAACAAGGAGCATATCCGACAGATCGTCGACCTGATGCTGGGAAGTGTGCGTCGGCAGCTTTCGGAGAAGGGCATCGCCCTGGAGGTGACCGAAGCGGCCAGAGACTGGCTGGGAGAAAAGGGTTATGACCCGGCTTTCGGCGCCAGGCCGCTGCGCCGTGTGATTCAGAACGCCGTGGAAGACCAGCTCTCCGATTCTCTGCTGCGTGGGCAGTTCCACGCCGGGGACAAAGCCGTCATCGATGCTGAGAACGGTGAGATTGCGGTCAAAGCCGTGGCCCTGGCCGAACAGTCGGCTAAGTAATCGATTCGAACGCTAGAATCCAGAGGCGGGTTTGGCGCAGCGCGCCGAACCCGCCTTGCGTTACTATTAAACAGGTATGCGGCCCTGTGCCGGTGGACTCTCAACTCACTCGCTCGTTGAGCACAGCGAAGGTCTTCTCACCAGGAGGGTGGGGCGCCCTGGTTAAGGACTGTCGGGCTTGCCTTTCTGAGGCCCATGAGTCGACGGCAGCAAGAAGTGATCGGATTTCAGGGGCAAGCACTTTTCCTGCGCGCAGAACCAGGAAACAAAGTCTCGTTCGGGGGAAGCCTTCGACCTGTAGCAGGCACAGTTGCTTGTTCGCGATCTCCTCGTCTATTACCGACCTCGGGAGGAGTGCGATCCCAAGGCCGGCCCGGCAAAGCCTCTTGATGACCTCCTGGCGGTTAACCTCTAAAGCTATCTTGAAGCGGACACCATATTGGATTTCAATTTGATCGAGCTCATCGCGTGTTCCGTTCCCTCGCGGTGGCACTATCAAGCGCTCTCTGCTCAACTTCTTAATGGAGATAAGTCCCGAGCCCGCCAGGCGGTGTCCGGAGCAACAGACAACCTCCACACTATCTGAAAAGATCACTTGCCTTTGCAAGCCCGGCCTCCAGTTAAGCCCGGAACCGATGAGTGCATCTATCGCGCCTTTCAAAAGGAGGTCCTGGAGCTGTTCCGATTGACCAAGTACGACATGCACTTCGACGTTTGGGCGCGCATCCATCCATCTCCCAAGCATACTGGGAAGGAGATTAGATGCGACAGCACAGCTCGCGCCTATGGATACCGTGCCCGACATGAGACCTTTCTGCGCCGCGACTGCCTCTTCGGCCAGATTCTTCAAGGAAGCCATCTGCGCAGCGTATTCGTACAAAGCCCTGCCGCCTTGCGTGAGACAAACTCCTTTACCGTGCCGCTCGAGCAGTTTGACCCCGCACTCTTTTTCCAGGCGTTTGACCGACCTATACACATCTGGCTGTGAAACACTAAGCTCCTCGGCAGCTCGGCTATAGCTCCCACTCCTGCCAACTGCGGAAAAATAGAAAAGCTGATTCAAGTTGATATTTGAGTTCATAAGCTCATCATTCTAAACCATAAGTTATAGATATTATAACATCATATGTCTTGACAATAATATATAGGAGATATACATTGGCACCGTTTGAAAGAACTCTGTACCGGTCCGTCTTCCCCTGGTAGCGGTGGAGCAGCACGCGTATCGGCAAAGCAGGTTCGTTCGAAGGAGGTTAGCGATGTGGACGAGGAGACTGTTTATCAGTTGCCTAACGGTTCTGGGGTTGTTGGTAGCGAGTTGCAGCGTGGGAACGGCGCCGGAAACGCGCCCAAAAGCCGCGCAGCCTAAGCCAGCCAGTTCACCGGCAGCCCCAGCAGGTGTTCCCAAAGCAGCCGTCGGAGAACCAAGATACGGCGGCACGCTCTCCCTTACTGGCTGGGGAGACCCCCCACACCTCGATCTTCACACGGCAACCACAAACCAGCTTTTGCACCCCATCATGCCCGTATACAGCGGCTTGGTGCAGTACGATCCACTGGACCCCAGCAAGATCATCGGCGACCTCGCGGAGAAGTGGGATACGAGCCCTGACGGCAAAGTCCTGACCTTCAACCTGCCTAGGGACGTCAGGTGGCACGATGGGAAGCCCTTCAGCTCCGCGGACGCCAGGTTCAGCCTGGAGAGGATGCGGGACCCGAAGACGGGGTCCCCCCGGGAAAGTTACCTCTGGCCCGTCGAGAAGTTCGAAGCCCCTGACGCGAATACGTTGAAGATTACCCTCAAATACCCTTTCAACTTACTTCCCTTGCTGGCTGTAGGGTGGATGCTTATGCTGCCCAAGCACATGATCGAGACTAAGGGGGACATGAAAAGAGACGTCCTGGGCACAGGACCCTTCAAGTTCAAGGAGTATTCGGCGGGTGTGTTGTGGCAGTTGGAGAAGAACAAGGAATACTTCGTCAAAGGGCGCCCTTACGTGGACAAGATCGTCACCTACATTATAAAGGACCCCGCGACCAGGCTGGCAGCTATTACGACCGGGCAGGTGCACCTGACCTCCGCCACCTCTCTCGCTGTGCGCCGCTCGGCGATGGAGTCCGTTCGGAAGTCCAATCCCGGTATCGTGGTGCACAAGTTTGACTCAGTAGGGTCCAACGAGATGACGCTGAACCACAAGGTGAAGCCGTGGGATGATATCCGGGTGAGGCGAGCTGCTGATCTGGCTATCGACCGCCAGGCGGCCATGAAGGTGCTGGGAGAAGGAGATGGATTCTTAGCTAGCTGGCTACCTTACTGGGGAGTCCCAACGGAGGACTTGGTGAAGAGGCCAGGCTGGAGGGATTCCAAGGATGCCGACCGCGCCGAGGCGAAGAAACTAATGTCCGAGGCTGGGTATTCGGGGGGCTTCAAGACGAAGATGCTCTCGAGAACCGGCGGCGACTATGAAAAGCTGGCCCAGTTCATACAAGCCGAGTTGCGAACCATTGGTATCGAGGCTGCGATAGACCTGCAGGATAGCGTCAATTACCTGTCCTGGCCCAGAGAGGGCAAGTTCGAACACATGGCAAGGACGGCCGGCTACAACATATATGACCCATACGAGACCGGCAAGAAGTTCCTCACTGACGCCGCCAAGACCGTGTCCGCTGCGGCTTGGGGATACAGCTCCCCCAAATACGACGATCTGTTCACGAAGCAAGGCGGCGTTCTGGATCCCACCGAGCGCAAGACGGTCGTAAGGGAGATGGATGAACTCCTTCTGCAAGAGGTGCCGAACGTCTTGATCATGTGGAGGTCGGCCTACGTCCTCGCCTCGCCCAAGCTCAGGAACTACAAGCCGGGGAACGGCGACGCCAACAACTTCAGGTCGCAGGATGTCTGGTTAGCCGAATAGTCTTGCCGTAAGATTACGCGATAGCAGGATAAGCTCCACTACGACCCGCCGTGGACAATGCGGCGAGCATCTGGTAACCGTCCAATATCCCGTGGTCGCCGTCGAATCGGTCATACGAAATATGGTAGAGGAGGCATGAAGGATTGGCCCGATACCCGAAGCTGTTTGAAGCGGGCAGGATCGGCACGATGGAGCTCAAGAACCGATTGGTCATGGCTCCGATGGGTAGCCATGCCTGGGATGCCGAGGGCAACATCACGGACAGGATGATTGACTATTACGTTGAGAGAGCCAAGGGTGGAGTCGGCTTCATCATAACTTGTTCCAGCTCCATACTGCCCGAATCCCGCGCCGACCGGGTCGCCAACTATGATGACAAATTCATCCCGGGGCTCAGCAGGATGGCGCGAGCGATTCAAGAGCATGGCGCCAAGGCGGCCATGCAAGTGGTGCATCACGGCAGGCTGCTCAGCTATCTTCGCCAGCAGGTACTCAGGCCCGAAGAGATAGACGTGGTTGGCGCTTCCCCTGTTCCCAACACGTCGGATGGGATGGCGCCGAGAGAGGCCTCCCAAGGTGACATCGCTCACATCGTTCAGGGTTACGCCGAGGCGGCGAGGCGCATCAAGGATGCCGGCTACGACGCGGTGGAAATTCATGGAGGCCACGGTTACCTCATTACCCAGTTCCTATCACCCCTCACAAATAAGAGGAGCGACGGTTACGGCGGGACTGTCGAGAAAAGGGCTCGTTTTGCCTGTGAGGTTATATCGGCCGTCAGAGGAAAGGTGGGGGCGAGGTTCCCTGTTAGTTTTCGGTTAAGCGGCAGCGACTTCCTTCCCGCGGGCATCACGATAGAGGATACCGTGCGTCAGGCGCCAATGTTTGTCGAGGCGAGGGCTGACGCTCTCCATATCTCGGCCTCGGCAAGAGAGTCTACTCCTTGGCAGTTCGCCTGCTATCTATTCCCTGATGGCCTCATAGTGCATCTGGCCGAGGCAATCAAGAAGGTGGTCAGGGTGCCAGTTATCACCGTCGGAAAGATAAACGACCCCGGGTTAGCCGAACGCATCCTTCAAGAGGGGAAAGCAGATTTCATTGCCATGGGCCGGGCCCTGCTGGCTGATCCTTACCTTCCCAACAAGGCCAGGGAGGGGCAGGTGGATGAAATTCAACGCTGCATCTACTGCAACAACTGTCTGATTTTGGAGGGCAAACCCCCTGTAGATATGCCTAAGGGGCGGCGTTGCACCGTGAATCCTTCGCTCTGTAGAGAAAAGGAGTTCGCGCTGAAGCCAACAGGGAAGGCGAAAAGGGTGATGGTCATCGGTGGGGGCCTGGCGGGGATGGAAGCCGCCAGGACTGCAGCGCAAAGAGGACACCAGGTGTCACTCTACGAGAAGGACGATGACTTTGGGGGACAGTGGAAGATCGCTTCCCAGCAAGATTCCAAGGAGATATACGCTACGCTCACTGCTTCTCTCCAACGAGGTCTGGACAAGGCTGGAGTGAGGGTCTACTTGAAGACAGAAGTGACTCCAGAGTTTGTCGTGAAGGAAAGCCCCGATGCCGTGGTGGTCGCTACAGGCGCCACTCCGAGGCGTTTGGACGTGCCCGGTGCTGACGGCAAAAACGTAGTCCAGGCCAGTGACGTCATCGCCAACAAGGCGGCGGTGGGTGGGAGTGTGGTGGTTGTGGGAGGGCGAGCCGTTGGGATGGAGACCGCCCTCGCTCTCGCCAAAAGGGGGAAGAAGGTCTCTCTTGTCACAATGTATCGACTAGGTGAGAACGGTGCACAGCAAGGCTCGGAGTTCCAGGCGGGTGGGGGCGGGCACTCCAGGCGCATGGAGCGCAACATATTCTTGAGACTGCGGGATGAGCTTATTGAATATGGCGTCCGGGTGTACCCTGACTCGCCGGTACGTGAAATCACGGAGAACGGGGTCTATGTGGTAAGCGATAGAGAGCTGATGTTTCTTAAAGCGGACACCGTGGTTTTGGCGGTCGGCGCATGCCCGCAGAACAGGTTGGCCGAGGAACTCAAAGGGAAGGTGCCCGAGTTGTATGCGATCGGCGATTGCAGGGAGCCTAGAGATGCCCGGGCCGCGACGAGCGAGGGTGCGGAAGTGGGCCGCCAAGTCTAGTAAGCCGGATATGTGTCGCTCTTTCTTGGGCGTGTGCACAGTCCCACAAATCAAAATCGCCTCAGGATGTCTTCTCCCATCGCGGTCGCATTTCTGCAGACCGTTGTTAGAGGAGTAAAGGACCCGAAGTGGTTAGAGCAAGTGGAATCTAAAGTCCCCAAAACGATGTTGAGCGCTGGCCCGATCGTTCATCTGGAAAGGAGGAATCAGTATGCAAAGCAAGGGATATATCAGGAGTGCATCTGAGGTTGAAGCAAGAAAGGGGATAACGGGTCACCCGAACGTCACAGCCTATCGACTGGTCCATCCAGGGGAGGACGGAGTGTCCTACCTGCTACTCACTCTGGATGACATAGAGCCGGGGGGCGGGATCGACGCTCATTACCACGCCGACGTCGATACCTTTGATCACGCCTACTACGTAATAAGCGGCGAGATAGCCGCGAAGGTGGGCGATCAGGAAGAGAAGATCGTTGGCGAGGACACTGTCATCTATTTCCCTTCAAACGTCGTTCATCGCATAAAGAATGTGGGAACGACAAATGCCAAGGTTTTGCGGCTTGGCGCTGCTGCTAGCGGCGAAAGCCACGGCAAACTTGTTTACATGGAGCCTCAGCCCTAGGGGTTGCTGAGGCAGCGACTTCAGCTAACTTTGGATTCTTGAGAGGTGCGTGAATGCTCATACGGAGTGGGTCGTCCTGGGACAGGACTGTGGAAGTAGTTGTCATAGGCTATGGGTGCGGCGGCGCCGTGGCCGCGGTCACCGCCAGCGAGAACGGCGCAGAGGTTATCATACTGGAGAAACAAACTCGGGAGACCTACCACAATAACACCACCATGTCCGGAGGCATCTGGATCACGCCGCCCGACATGAAAAGCGGACTGGACTATATGGCCGCGCTCTGCCGCGTCGCCGGCGTCCCGGCCGCGTCCTGGACGGATCGGGCGGTGATCAGAGCATGGGCCGAATACGCTGCAACCAGCCGGTCCTGGGTCGAGGCAAGGGGCGGCAATATGTTCGAGAACTCCTCACCCGGGGAGCACCCGCAACTGCCGGGCGGGGCTTTTCTGAGCAAGATGCGCTTCCGAGGGGTGGGAATCGGACTCGGCCATTTCCTTGACAACCAGCTCAAGGCAAGGGGGGTCTCAGTGCTCTATGAGACGAGAGCGACGCATCTCCTTACAAATCTGAGAGGGCGAGTAGTGGGCGTCGAGGCGCAAGCCGGACTTGACGGGCAAAAGAAGCTGCGAATCAGGGCATCCAAGGCGGTGGTCCTGGCTCCGGGCGGATTCGAGTTCGATGAGCAGGCTAAGCTCAACTATCTCAAAGCCTATCCGGTTTACTTCACAGGTAGCGAAGCTGAGACAGGCGACGGCCTGAAAATGGCGCTGGAGGTTGGGGCGCAATTATGGCATATGAATTGCGTGTCGGCCCGCTTCATATTCAAGGCGCCCAGCATTCCCGTCGCGTTCCACATCGATTTCCTGGGTAAAGGTCAGCTCGCGCGAGCTCCAGGAAGAAGCGAAGCTGACATTCCTATTACCTCTGGTCATATTGTCGTGGATAGGGATGGCAAGCGGTTTACGGACGAAAACGTCAAAGGCCACGCGCTCTTCTACGAGCTTCCCGTATTCGATACTCATCGCCTGCTGTACCCGAGGATACCCAGCTACCTCATCTTTGACCGCAGGAGGCTCGAGAATGGTCCTCTTCCCCTTAACCATTCAGGCGCAGCCGGGCCAACGAGAATCTACAAGTGGAGTGAGGACAACAGCGCGGAGCTTGAGCAGGGATGGATAACCGTGGCAAACACGGTGCGTGCGCTTGCACGGAAGATTCATGTGCCGGCAGACGCGCTGGAGCGGACAGTCAGGACTTTCAACCGTTACTGCCAAGGGGGTATGGATCCCGAGTTCGGAAGAAGACCTGAGGAGCTAATTCCTTTGGAGAATCCACCTTACTGCGCCATGGTACTCTGGCCGGGAGGCCCCAATACGCAGGGAGGGCCGCGGCGTAACAGCAAAGGGCAAATCCTCAACGCTGATGGCAACCCCATCCCCGGGCTGTACGGTTGCGGCGAGCTGGGTTCCGTTTACGGAATGCTCTACCCCGGAGGAGGAGGGAATCTTACGGAGTGCTTTGCCTTTGGACGCATCGTCGGAGAGAACGTAGGAAACAGTCGTAGCTGAAAGTACGTGCAGGGCGCTCTGCTTGTTAACAAGACACCCGAGGCGTGCTCAATGACGGAGTCTGGCAACGGCCAAGCGGGTGAGCGAGCACGCATGGTCTGCTCTGGGAGGCCAGGATGACGGTAACCGAGAAGCTGGCGCGTTTCATCACTGAGCATCTGGCTTCTGCCATTCCTTCCCAGGTCATGGATATCGCAAAAAGGCAGGTGCTCGATACCCTGGGAGTGGCTTTGGTAGGAAGCCTGGAGCCAGCCAGCGCTATTGTCTTCAATTATGTGCAGTCGCAGGCTGCTGCCCCGGAGGCGAGCGTACTGGGTCGGAACTTGAGGACTACTGCGGAAAACGCTGCGCTTGCGAATGGGGTTGCCGCGCATGCTCTCGACTATGACGATACCTGGGTCCCCAAGGCGCATCCGAGTTGCACTGTCTTCCCGGTGGTCATGGCGTTGAGCGAGAAGCTCCACCTGAGCGGCGCAGAGGCGCTGGCTGCTTTCATCATAGGCCTGGAAGTGCATGGCAAGGTAGCGTCCGCCGGCCAAAACTATGCCACCAAGGGCTTTCACAGCACTCCCCTGTCCGGAAGTCTCGGCGCCACGGCCGCGGCAGCCAGGCTTCTCCGGTTAGATGTCCTTCAGACTGCCAGTGCTCTCGGGATCGCTGGCTCCTTGGCAGGAGGGATGGTTCGCAACGTTGGCACCATGACTAAGCCCCTTCACGCTGGGAATGCGGCGAGAAACGGCATCGTGGCGGCAAGCCTTGCGCGGGAGGGCTTCACAGCCGACGAAGACATCATAGACGGCGCGAATGGCTTCGGGGAGATGTTCCTTCAAGGCTGGGCAAGGGACCCAAAGAGCATTCCAGATACGCTTGGCTCACCCTTCCACATTGTGGAACCGGGAATAGGTGTTAAACTCTACCCCTCCTGCTACATGCACGCTCGGCCCATCGATGCGGTGTTTGCTCTGAAGGGACAATACGGCATAACTTATGATCAGATAGAGTGGGTCGAAGTCGTCATCGATCCGGGGTTGGTGAGACGCAGTGACCCGGAGCCGAAAACGGGACTGAAGGCGAAGTTCAGCATCCAGTATAACGTGGCCGCGGCCATTCTCGATGGAGCTATCACATTGGGGACTTTCTCAGAGGAGAGGGTGCGCTCCAAAGATATGGCGCAGGCCATGAAGAAGGTCAGGCTGAAGATAGACGAGGCCATTCCTACTGACTACGCGTCAGCGTATACCGTTTTGACTATCGGGACGAGAGCCGGCAAAACGTACTCTATTCGAGTCGATCACCCGGTCGGCTCCTGGTGGTGTCCGGCGCCACTTGAACGGATAGTGGGCAAGTACCAGGACAATGCCCACTATGTGCTGACACCGGAGGCGGTGGAGCGCACGAAAGAGCTGATACTCGATCTGGAGAACCTCAAGGACATCAATGAGCTGACGTCGACCCTATCCGAACAGCACAAGGGAGTTTGAGTGGTTCAAGCGAGGATCGAGGGCAGTCTGCAACAAGGGACGACCTGAACGCATATGAGATCAAAGTGACATGATCCATCTGCCATTGTCGGAGAATGCCGAAAGCGAGTCGATGTCCTAGACAATCTCCGCGAGTTCGAACCGTGGGCCGTCCTTGCAGGTCCGCTTCAGCCCGTGCTTCGTTTCGATCACGCACCCGTAGCAACCCCCCACACCACAGCCCATCGGCATCTCTACAAGCACCTGAACTGGCCTTTTGGGGAATTCGGCCAGCCCTCGCATGGCCTGGTACATGGTGGCGGGGCCGCAGGCGAAGACCTGGTCGGCCCAGGGCAGGAAATCGGGCAGACGCTCGGTAACCAGTCCCTTGCGTCCCGCCGATCCATCCTCGGTGGAGACGTCCACCTCCATCTCCAGGGGCAGGCTTGAAAGGGGATACAAGCGGTCCTGGGACCTGGCCCCCAGGAGCAAAGTCACGGAGCGTTCCTCGGCCAGGGCCCGGTCGCCGAGGGTAAGCAGCGGCGCGATGCCCATGCCGCCGGCGACCAGGAGCAGATTCTTGGACCGGGGATGAAGGGTGAAAGGCTTGCCCAGAGGCCCCAGCAAATCCACAGCGTCGCCGGCCTTCCGGTGCGCCAGCCACTCCGTACCTCTCCCCACGACTTCAAACAGAAAAGCGATCCGGGGAGGAGCCAGGCGGTGAAAACTGAGGGGGCGCCGCAGCAGCGGATCGTGGCCGTCACTGCAGCGGACCATGGCGAACTGGCCGGGCTCGGCGGTGCCAGCGATGGCCGACGCCTCCACCCACATCAGCCAGATGCCAGGCCCGACTTCCTCGTTGGAAACGACGGTTGGCGCGGTCATGAAACTTCGGTCTCCCCAAGAACGGTGTTCTTAACTGTGTCTGGGTTGTTTGGGTCATAGGCTTTGTCGCTGTAACAGAGGAGATAGCCCCGCTCCGAGCCAATGTTCTTCATGGCGTGGCTCACATTGGGCGGGATGCGAAATTTGAGGTTGCGGTCCGGTGTAACGGCGGTCTCCTGCCGGACGCCGGACTGATTGTCCACAGCCACGAAAAGGAAGGCGCCGCCGAGGACGCAGATATGCTCCTCTTTGTGCCTGTGGTAGTGGTTGCCGCGCACCGACCCCGGCTCCGCACAGACGACGTGGATGTTGAGGAGGCCCGCCAGTTCGGCGTCAGAGACCGGCTCGAGCACCCAGCCGCGCTCGTTCGCCCCGAAGCGGGTAAGCTCGGTGACCTCGATGAGTCCCGGATCGGAGTCCGGGATGAAGTCCGTCACGATGGCTTCCCTTTGCGTGACAGGTAGTCGCCAAGGGGCTGGATGGTGTAGGACTCCTTTCCATTGGCCAGGGAGTCGGCGGCCACCCGGGCGGTGTCCAGCGACGTGAAGCAGGGGATGCGGCGCTCGGCGGCGGCGCGGCGGATCTCGAATCCATCCTTGAGGGGGCCCCGACTTTCGCTGAGGGTGTTAATTACGGCGTGGACGGCGCCGTTGCGGATGACGTCGATGATGTCGCTTCGTCCTTCGCTGAGTTTCTTGCTGATGAGCTTCACAGGCAGGCCCATAGCCTTGACCATGGCAGCGGTGCCTTCGGTGGCGAAGAGCTTGTAGCCGGACACGGCGAGCTGCCTGACGGTGGCCAAGGACTCCGGCTTGTCGCGGTCGGCGATGCTCAGAAGGATGGCGCCCTTCTCCGGAAGCCCCAGGCCAGCAGCCAGCAGGGCCTTGGCCAGCGCGGCCCGGAAGGTGTAGTCGACGCCCATCACCTCGCCGGTCGACTTCATCTCCGGACCCAGGTAGGTATCCACCCCCAGGAGCTTGGACATGGAGAAGACGGGCGCTTTGATGGCCACCAGCTTCTGTCGAGGCCAGAGCCCGCCCTTGTAACCCTGCTCGCGGAGGGTCTTGCCCAGCATGACGTTGGTGGCCACCCGCACCATGGGCACGCCCGTGACCTTGGATATGAAAGGCACGGTGCGGCTGGCACGTGGGTTCACCTCGATGACGTAGACCGAGGACCCCGCCGCCCAGGTGTCCGGGTCACGCAGCGAACTGCGGTCGGAGACCTCCCGGTTGGGCATGATAACGTATTGAATATTCATGAGGCCCTTCACCTTGAGGCCGAGGCCGATATGTATCGTGTAATCCACCAGGGTGTTTACCTCTTCCTCGGTGAGGTTGACGCCCGGGTAGACGGCCATGGAGTCGCCGCTATGGACGCCAGCGCGCTCTATATGCTCCATGATGCCGGGGATAAGGACGCGCTCGCCATCGCAGATGGCGTCCACCTCCACTTCCTTCCCCTCCAGGTATTTATCGATTAGGATGGGCTTGCCGGCGGCTATCTCCACCGCCATGCTGGCATAGCGTATCAGCTCCGTGGCGCTGTGCACGATCTCCATGGCGCGCCCGCCGAGGACGTAGCTGGGGCGTACCAGCACCGGGTAGCCTATGATCTTAGCGACGCGGAGGGCTTCCTCCACCGAACTCACCGTGGCGCCCGGCGGTTGTGGGATGCCATGTCGATTCAGAAAGTCCTCGAAGCGCTGGCGGTCTTCGGCGATATCTATGGCCTCGGCGCTGGAACCGATGATGGGCATGCTGGCGCGAGCCAGGGGACTGGCCAGATTGATCGCCGTCTGGCCGCCGAACTGGACGATGCAGGGCGGGGTATCGGAGTCCAGATTGGGAAGATGACTCTTCGTGGCCCCGGCCGCAGCCTCGTTCTCGAGGATGTCTCGCAAGCTTTCCTCATCCAGAGGCTCGAAGTAGAGGCGGTCGCTGGTATCGAAATCGGTGGAGACGGTCTCCGGATTGGAGTTGACCATGATGCTCTTGATGCCTGCCCCTTGGAGCGCCCAGGCGGAGTGGACGCTGCAATAGTCGAACTCGATGCCCTGCCCGATGCGTATCGGGCCGCTGCCGATGACCACGGCGCTGGGCTGGGTTATGGGGTCGGCCTCGTTCTCCTGCTCATAGGTGCTGTAGAAATAGGGCGTCTGGGCGGCGAACTCGGCGGCGCAGGTGTCCACCATCTTGTAGACGGGCCGGATGTTCCACTGCTGGCGCAGGTTTCTCACCTGCTCCGGAAGGCGATCGGCCAGGGTAGCTATCTGCTCGTCGGAGAAGCCCCAGCGCTTGGCATCGCGGAGCAGGTGGGGCGTGAGCGGCTCGGAAAGGAGGCGCTTCTCCATGTCCACCAGGTTCTGCAGCTTGCGTATGAACCACATATCGATGCCGGTGCGGCGCGCCAACTCTTCGTGGCTGACCTCGCGACGCAGACAGGCCATAAGCGCCCACAGGCGCAAGTCGTTGCCCTCCAGCGGGTAGGAATCCAGGAGCGAGGCGCCTGCGGCCTTCGGTCCCCAACTGCGGTCCTCCCAGAGGAGAGACTTGCCCCCGATCTCCAGGGAGCGCACTGCTTTCTGCAGGGCCGCCTCGAAGCATCGGTCGATAGCCATGACCTCGCCAGTCGCCTTCATTTGCGTGCCGGTAGTGCGCTCGCCGGAGGGAAACTTGTCGAAGGGCCAGCGCGGTATCTTCACGACGCAATAGTCCAGGGCCGGCTCGAAGGCAGCCGTCGTCTTGCCGGTGACGGCGTTGGGAATCTCATCGAGACGCTTGCCCACGGCGATCCTGGAGGCGACGCGGGCGATGGGATAGCCGGTGGCCTTGCTGGCCAGGGCGGAACTGCGACTCACTCTGGGGTTGACCTCGATGACATAGTAAGGAGTGTGGGTACCGGGCGGCATGCGCAAGCCCTCGGTACTTCGAGCTACATCGGCAACCACAGGCCCCGGCGCCAGGGCGAACTGGACGTTGCAGCCCCCCTCGATGCCCAGGGCGCGAATGATCTTGAGGCTGGCGGTGCGGAGCATCTGGTACTCTTTGTCAGATAAGGTCTGGCTGGGGGCGACCACGATGCTGTCCCCGGTGTGGACGCCCATGGGATCGATATTCTCCATATTGCAAACGGTGATGCAGTTGTTGGCCCCGTCCCGCATCACCTCGTACTCAATCTCTTTCCAGCCCGTGAGGCAGGTCTCGATGAGAATCTGGTGTATGGGGCTCGCCGCCATGCCGCCCGCGGCGGTCCTCTCGAACTCCTCTCGGGTACACGCAATGCCACCTCCCGTTCCCCCGAGGGTGTAGGCAGGGCGGATGACCAGGGGGAGGCCAAGCCTCTCGGCCACGCGGCGCGCCTCGGCCATGGTGGTGACCGTCTCGCTGTCCGGCACCGGCTCGTCGATCTCCTCCAGCATCTTCTTGAAGAGCTCGCGGTCCTCCGCCTTCCGGATGGTCTCCAGAGGCGTTCCCAGCAGGCGAACGTTATACTTATCCAGCACGCCGGCTTCGGCCAGGTCCACCGCCAGGTTGAGGCCGGTCTGCCCGCCGAGGGTGGGCAGGATGCCATCGGGGCGCTCGCGGGCAATGACTCGAGACACCGCCTCGACGGTGAGCGGCTCGATATAGACGATATCGGCGATGCCCGCGTCGGTCATTATGGTGGCCGGGTTCGAGTTCACCAGGACGGAGATAACGTCTTCCTCGCGCATGGCCTTGCAGGCCTGCGTGCCAGCGTAGTCGAACTCGGCCGCCTGCCCGATGATGATGGGACCGGAGCCTATGATGAGGACCTTTCCTGGCTTCGGATGGGTCAATCAACTACCCCCTCGCGCGACAGACCGAATAGACGCCCCTGATTATCTGGCGGTTGACTCTGTGGACAGCGTGGACTATGATGAAGCCCAAGACTACTTTTCACGGACCACCGAGCTATGCGAGCGGTTGCGACAGCGGTTGAAATAGACCAGGCCATCAGCGATTTCATCCAACGTCTCCAGAAGGGCATATGCGTCGAGGCGATAGTACTCTTTGGCTCATATGCCAAAGGCACGCCGCATGAATGGAGCGACGTCGACGTAGCCGTCATTTCCCCCGATTTTGAAGGCATGCCGATCTCTCGACGGCAAGAGATCATCGCTCAGCTTAGTCTTCATAGTTATCCGCGCCTTGCCCCCCTTGGCTTCTCGTCCAGCGAGTACCACAATCCTCGTTCCGCTTCCTTTTTGACCGAGATCATCCGGAACGGCAAGGTGGCGTACCGGGCCAGTTGACCCTGGGCCTTCACCAAGTCTCTCCGTTTCACCTTAGACTTCTACTTCGATGGTTCTTCGATATACCTTGGTGGGCCTTTCATGCGATGCGAAATCTCTTTGCGCTTCCAAGACGAGGGCCAAGACCTCTTTCAGGTTTTCCGAGACGCCCTTTATTGTGCGGCCCTGCGTGTTGGCGCCAGGTACGTCATCAAAATAGCCTATGTACCAACGGCCGCGCTTCTCTATGGTTGCAGTGTATTCCCGTTTCATGGCACTCACGGCCGGGCTGTCTCAGACTTCGGGACCGGCAGACCGGAGACATCCCAGGGCCTCGCCAGAGGGCACGCCCCTCCCAACCACATCATGACGCGCGACTTCTCCCGTAATTAACCAGAGTCGCAAGCAAAATCAGTAGTAAGACGAACAAGATCAGAACCAGCAACGTTACGATTAGCAGCAAGATTCCGGGGATCAGCCCGGATCGGCTAAACACGGCCAACATCTCCCTAAGAATCAGCCCAGACCATCCGGCCATGCCGAGATAGCCCATCAGGTTCATTGCGATGCGGCCCTCGAACATATTGCTGCCGAAGATACGGCCGGGACAGTCAAAAGCTAGAAGCCCTTTTCTCATCTTCTCCAAGGAACACCAAAGTTCTCTTGCCCGCTCTTTCTCATATTCGCTCATATGTTGCCACATAGCATTGGCCGTCATGTCATCATCAGGCACCATATTGCCGCAGTCCTTTTGCTTCACCAGGTGATCCATGAGTTGCACGTGTCTGCCCGCGCGCAAGTGCAGAATCTCTTCGATTTCATGCATCCGGTGGAAGATTATCCTCTGATTCCTGACATGACGATTCAAAATGACCATCCACATCCACACCAAGAAGATGGCGGCAAAGCTAAGAAGAACTACTCCGAGGCTGCCTTTCCCACTCTTGTCGCTTTGAAAGACCGCCCATACTCCCCCAAGCACTATTACGCCCAGCCCCGCCGTGAGCTGCCAGGCTCGGGTTGCAATCGCCTCCTGGTTTCGTTCGCAGACCTCGTATTCCTTGAGGAGCAACTGCTGTCTGGGTGTCAAGTCTGTCTGCTCTCCTGCCGCATCTTCGCTGTTTTCCGCCACCGCTTAAGAACGCTCCTAGACCGTAACCGCACCCAGTTCGACCGGAATCGTTTCCTCGGGCACCTGTTCGCCCGCCTTCTCCAGTCCCTCGATGAAGCCCTGAATTGCCTCCCTGGCTCTTTCCAGCGCCTCTTCTTTTGTTCGCCCATGGGTGATGCACCCGGGAAGAATTGGCACCCTCACGGTGTAGCCTTCTTCCGGAAAGTTGGGCTCCAAGACTATCGTGTACTTGGCCACCCTTCCCACCTCCTAAAGATACTCCTCAAGTTGCTCCAACGTCATGTCGGACTGTTCCAAGATGCTCTTCAAGGTCTTCACGGGGATCGCCTCCCCTGGGTGGACAGGCACTGTGATCTGTCGCCCCGGATACCTGGGATGCCTGTAGTAAAAGTGCGAGCCTCGAGAATGATGCAAGTACCACCCCGCTCGCGAGAAGGCCCTTTCCAGTTGGCGCTCTTGGAGCCAAGTCACCCCCCCGCCACCTTCCCCATCCACTCCTCGAAAATGTACTCGTTGTCCCTGGGGCCGGGGGAGGCCTCCGAGTGGTACTGGATGGTAAGGATGGGAAGCTCGCGGTGGCGCATGCCCTCCACGGTGTCATCGTTCAGGTTGATGTGGCTCACTTCCAGGCCGCCCTTCAGGCTGTCGGCGTCCACGGCGTAGCCGTGGTTCTGGGCGGTGATGTGGACGCGGCCGGTGGCCAGATCGCGCACCGGATGGTTCCCGCCCCGGTGCCCGAATTTGAGCTTGTAGGTCTTGCCGCCGAAGGCGTGGGCCATAAGCTGGTGGCCCAGGCAGATGCCCAGCACCGGCTTGCGCTCGGCGATGGCCCTGACTGCACCCACCACATAGTCCAGGAGAACCGGGTCGCCGGGGCCGGGTGAGAAGACGACACCGTCCGGGTCCATGGCCAGGATATCGCCGGCCGTCGTCGTGCTGGGCACGACGGTCACCCGGCAGCCCAGGCGAGTCAAGATGCGCATGATATTGAACTTCACGCCCAGGTCCACGACGACGACCTTAGGTGGCGCAGCCGCCTCGCATTTTGTCGCCTGCCATTGATAAGCCGTCTCGGCCGTCACTTCCTTGACGAAATCGATATCGCCGTAGTAGGGCAGGCTCTTCAGCCTTTGCAGCGCCTGGTCGGGGGTCTCGTCGCTGGTGATGGTCCCCATAAGCACGCCCACGGAGCGCAATCGGCGGGTAATGGCGCGGGTGTCCACGCCGTAAATGCCGGGGACGTTGTTGCGCGCGAGGTACTCGCTCACGGTGCAGCGGCTCTGATTGTGGCTGGGCGCCTCGCAGTCCTCGCGCACCACGAAGCCGCTCACCTGGATGCGCTTCGACTCACAGTCCTCGTCATTGATGCCGTAGTTGCCGATGAGCGGGTAGGTGGGCACCAGTATCTGCCCGGCGAAGGAGGGGTCGGTGAGCATCTCCTGATAGCCGGTCATGCTGGTGGAGAAGACCACCTCTCCGTGCGTGCGCGTCTCAGCGCCGAAGACGTATCCGTCGAAGACAGTCCCATCGGCCAGGACCAGCAACGCTTTCTTAGCCATCGGCGTCATCCCTCCCCCACTCGTACACCACCACGCCGCCAACAATGGTCGCCGCGACCCTGCCCTTCAGGACCGATCCCGCCAAGGGCGTGTTCTTCCCTTTCGAAAGGAAGCTGGCAGGATCTACAAGCCACTCCACACTGGGATCGAAGATGGTAATGTCAGCAGGAGCTCCTACCGTCAGCGTCCCCAGCCCTTGGTAGGAAGGGAGGGTGGTGCTCCCGTCCTTCTTTGAGATGATCCTGGCTGGCTCCGCAGTCAGCTTGGAAATCAGCGTTGTGAAGTCCAGGTCCCCCGACTCCACCAGCGCCATCACGCTCCCCAGGGCCGTTTCGAGGGTGCTTATGCCGAAGGCAGCGCTCTCGAATTCGCAGAGCTTATCGACGATAGTATGCGGCGCGTGGTCGGTGGCTATGGCGTCGATGACGCCTTCCTTGAGAGCCCGCCGGAGGGCGCGCACGTCGGCCAGGGTGCGCAGGGGAGGGTTCACTTTGGCGTTGGTGTCATAGAGCATTACCGGTCTGGCGTCTGCCTTTCCCTGCCCGCCCATGACCATCTCTTCAGTGAGAGTCAGATGGTTCGGGGTGACCTCCGCGGTTACCGCCAGCCCCTTCTCTCTGGCGCGGCGGATAAGCTCCACCGAGCCGCTAGTGCTCACGTGGCAAATATGCAGCCTGGCGCCCGTCAGCTCCGCAAGGGCGATATCGCGGGCCACCATGACCTCCTCCGCCGCAGCGGGGATGCCCTTCAAGCCGAGCCGAGCCGCCACCCAGCCTTCGTTCATGCAGGCGCCCTCCGCCAGGCCGGGGTCTTCGCAATGGTCCATGATGGGCAGTCCGAAGGTCAAGCTGTACTCCATGGCGTGGCGCATGAGACGGGAGCTGATCACCGGATCGCCGTCATCGCTGAAGCCCACCGCGCCGGCCTCCGCCAGCTCACCCATCTCGGCCAGTTCCTCGCCTCTGCGGCCCTTGCTGATGCAGCCGACGGGGAGCACTCTGACCACACCCTCGTTTCGGGACTTCTCCTGGATCAGCTCTACGATGCCGCGGCTATCGATGGACGGGTTGGTGTTGGGCATGCAGCACACAGTGGTAAAGCCGCCCTTCGCCGCCGCTCGGGTCCCTGTGGCTATGGTCTCCTTGTCCTCGAAGCCCGGCTCGCGCAGGTGGCAGTGGAGGTCGATAAAGCCAGGACAGACGATCTTTCCCCGCGCGTCCAGAATACGGGCGTCGCTGGGGACCGGCGTTCCGGCCTCTCCCAGCCCTGCCCAGGCCACTTTGCCGTCTCGGACCAGCACGCTGCCCTGACCATCCAGACCCTGAGATGGGTCGATGACGCGTCCGCCTTTGATGAAGAGCGGTCTGTTCTGGCTCATCTGGCGCCTCCCATGACCAGATACAGCAAGGCCATGCGTACGGCCACCCCGTTGGTGACCTGCTCTTCCACCACCGACTGGCTGCCGTGAGCGACATCGGGAGCGATCTCGATCCCCTCATTCATGGGGCCCGGGTGCATGACCAGGGCGTTCGGCCTGGCCTTGCGCAGCCTCTCCGCATCGAGCTGATAGTATTTGACATATTCCCTGATGCTGGGGAAGAGGCCGGATTTCTGCCGCTCCAGTTGCAGCCGGAGGACCATCACGACGTCGGCGCCCGGCAGCGCTCTGTCGAGATTGCCCTCCTCGGTGAAGACAGGAAGATAGCGCTCCTCGAAGTCGGGAGAGAAGGGAGACCTGGGCGCTGCCAGCCTCAAGGTAGGAGGGCCGCAGAGGGTCACCTTGGCGCCCATGGTCGTCAGCCCCCAGAGGTCGGAGCGCGCCACGCGACTATGGAGGATATCGCCGATAATCGTCACCTTACGTCCGTCTATGCCACCGAGCCGCTCGCGGATAGTGTAGAGGTCAAGAAGGGCCTGGGTGGGGTGCGCGTGCCAGCCATCGCCCGCGTTGATCACGCAGGCGTCCACCTGCTGGGCCACGAGATAAGGCGCCCCTGATTGCGGATGGCGCATGATGATGGCGTCGGCGCCCATGGCCTGGAGGGTGCGAGCGGTATCGGCCAGCGATTCGCCCTTGGTCACGCTGCTCGTCTGGGCCGCCAGGCTGCACACGTCCGCCCCGAGGTTCTTGGCCGCCAGCTCGAAGGATATCCGCGTCCTGGTGCTCGCCTCGTAGAAAAGGGTTATCACCGTCTTGCCACGGAGAGTGGGCAGCCTCCTTATCTCCCGGCCCAGAACCTCTTTCATAGCGTCGGCTGTTTCCATCACTTGGACTATATCGGCGCGGGTGAAATCGTCTAGGTCCAGGATATGGCGTCCGCGCCAGGGCGATCTGGCGCGGGGCGTAGCCAGAACCTCTTGACGCGATACGGTGCTCATGGTCAGTCCTCCACGCTTTTGATGATGACTACCTCTTCCCTGCCATCGGTCTCTGTCAACCGCACCGCCACGTCCTCGGTCCCGGAAGTGGGGATGTTCTTCCCGACGTAGTCGGCGCGGATGGGCAACTCGCGGTGCCCACGGTCAATAAGCACGGCGAGCTGAATGTTCTGGGGACGCCCGAAGTCGATTATGGCGTCGAGGGCGGCCCGGATGCTGCGCCCGGTGAAGAGGACGTCGTCCACCAGGATCACCCGTTTGCCCGTGATATCGGTTGGTATGTCGGTGCGCCGGACCACGGGTTGGAGCCCCAGGGAGTTGATGTCGTCGCGATACAGGGTGATGTCCAGCGCGCCGATGGGGATGTCCACGTGCTCGAATTCACTGATACGCTCGGCCAGCCGTTTGGCCAGGGGGACGCCGCGCGTCATCATGCCGATGAAGACCATGCCCTCGCAGCCCTGGTTCCGTTCCGCGATCTCGTGGGCGATGCGGGTGAGCGCCCGCTGTATTTCTTGCTGGGTCATGATGACTTTTTCAGACATAAAAAAATTCCCTTGCTCCTCATCTGGCAAGGGAACTGTAAGCCACCACCTTTCGCGGTTCCGACAGGGGCGTCTCCGGTGTGGGCGCTAGCATTTGACTGTCTCTCCTTGCCAGCCTCTCAGGACTGACTTAAAGGTTCAACCGAACGTATTTCCGCAGGGGCGCCGGGGACAATATGTTCGTTGGTTAAGAGGCAGTTTCCATTATATCATCGGGGTGGGGGTTTGGCAACATCCATTTTGAAGTGGGGTCGGGGGGCCGGAGACGGCTTTGCTGACCGCTGATGGCTAGGCTTCCTCTACGAAGTACCCCGGCCGATAGCCAGCGTCCCGGCCCTGCCTGTCCAGGTCCAGAGTGAGGAGCCTCTCCAGGGGCAGAAGAGGTTCCTCACCCCCGTGGCGTAAATCGAGCGCCTTCAGGTAGCACTTGCAGCTTTCGCAGAGGTAAAGCCGGTATTTCTCCTCGTCGTCGATAAGGTAGGAGAGCTTTCCTTGATCGTTGTTACCGCAGTAAGGGCATTCGAGACGTTGGAAGAGCCACTGGCTGTCGCAACGCGCGCAGAGCAGCCACCTTGCTCCGGTTTCCTTGTCCAGGAACGCCAGGTCGGCCCTGCCCCCGCAGATGGGGCAGTAGCCCCTCCGCCATGATTCCTGGTCGACGAGTTGCGCCACCGTCTCGGCGCCAGCAGTCAAGTATGGCTTCATCGTATTTGCAATTACGGACGCCAGGGCGTGGGTAGAAACGCCATAAGCCGTTGCCAAAGGAATTAGGGACTCCCCGCTATACCAATCTCTTGCCGCTCGCCTCAATGCACCAACATCTTCAGATAGCCTATGCAGAGCCTCTGCTGCCTGAGCGGTAAGGGACAGGTGGGAACTCGAAAGACGCAAAACCTCGCCAAAAACCCGTTGAACATTTCCCCAATCGAAGGAAAAGTCATCGAAGGCTAGCAAGGGAGTCCCTCGATAAAGGCATGATCTGGCCGCCTCAAGGCTGATGGCGTGGCGATCGACAGCCACATAGTTTCTCGCCTCAGCTTCTACATTGAGCAAAATGCGGTACGCCTCCAATAGCGTGGACGGTCCGCCATCGCGCTGTTCTTGCGCCTCTAAAACGCCGAGTATTCGACTGTTCATGGCAGTGGGCATCTTTGTTCCGTCTTTGATCTCCGGCCTGCCCGACTCAGGCAAGAACCAGCGATTACCCTTTCTTCTGCAGCCGCTCGTACCAGGCCGCATGGTGGTCATGGGCGTAGCGCGGGGTCACTTTGCCCGTGAACATGGACATCCTCACCCCTGTCATCAACGGGTGCAGAACGGAGAGATAGACGTGGAGGACGAACATCGACAGTATGAGGATGAAGAACACGTCGTGGAAGAAGACGCTCAACTGCAACACCGATTGGGGCAGCATGTCTTTTCCCAGGAGCATGAACACCCCGGTAGCGGTGAAGACGACGCCTGAAACCAGCACCGTCAGCCAGTAGAGCTTCTGTCCGGAGTTCATATGCTCTTGAGGAGGCATCGACGACTCATCACCCAGGAAGTAGTAGGTGGGAGCCGCCTTCAGCCAGCCGATATCCCTCTCGCCCCACGAGAAGGCCTCGCCGACGGATTCCCACGCGGCCTTCCAGTTGGTGACCATGTAGATCAGCGGGACCGCGATGAACACGACAGCGGAGACCCGGTGGATGAACTGGGACACGCCCCCAACGGCGAGGGGGCGCAGCGCCGGGGCGTAGAGGAACAGACCGGTGACGATGAGCGCCAGGAAGGCAACGGCGTTTGTCCAATGCAACACCCTCGTGGGGACGCGATAGCGCTCGACGGTGGTCATGCTGGCTTCCTGGGCAGGAGCCGGACGCTCGACGGTGGTTATGCTGGCTTCCTGGGCAGGAGCCGGACGCTCGACGGTGGTTATGCTGGCTTCCTGGGCAGGAGCCGGACGCTCGACGGTGGTTATGCTGGCTTCCT
>JACPQD010000060.1 GCA_016190665.1 Chloroflexota bacterium | reverse complement strand
TCCAGGGCGCAATGTACGATACTAGACATTGGGCTGACCTCCTTGGATTAATTTCCCCGCTGTATGCGGATAGGATGAGGTTACACCTCATTAACCCGCGTGTCTACAGCAAGGGCGTCAGCCCATCCATTATATCTACGAAGGTTTGAAGAAGAAATTCCTGGAGGCCAAGAGTTTCGAGGAGGCGTTCGGTCTGGAGCCGAGGCGTCGTTAGCGGCGCGGTTGAGGGGGCTGAGAAGAGCGACGCTGCGGGGTTCGCAGAGGGGACAGGGAGAGAGGAGCAGCCAAGCTATTGACCAGATTCAGATATCTAATGGGTAACGGCGGGAATGCGGATTCCAGTACACCGCCACTATGGCCAGCACGTAATTATTCAGGAACCTGTAGGCCATCCAAAAGTCGCCCCATTCGAATCCGAACGTTCCTCGCTTGTAAGGGAAGGGCAGACGAGTTTTGGTCTTGCCGTCTTCATATGGATCGGCTAGCAAAACACGAAGGGCCTCCTCAAAAGCCCTCCGGTCCTCGCGCGACAAATTGTCAAAAAAGGACTGCGCAGTGTTAGTTAAGACGGCGTCGAAAAACACCCCCTAGTCCGCTCAGCCCTTCAGTCTACAGTACCGACCTGCCTCCAGGTCTGCAATCCCCCGCTCCACCGCTTGCCGGAACCCCTCGTCCTGCATCATCCTTCCGGCGAGCTCCGACTCGCCTCCTTCAGCGGGTGGTCCCTCCTGCAACGCATCGAGGAAATCACGAAATATCGGCGGCAACACGACGATCTGCGGAAAGTTGAATTGAACCCTGCCCCCGGTAGATATCGCGGCGGACGTGATGTTAGTTCGCTGATATCCTGAACTCACACCGGCCGTTCCAAAGAAGTATTCCACTCTTTGCCACTCCATATTAAGCCTCCCCGTCACAGGCCGACTGCCAGCCTTCGTAGATGAGTCGCTCGCCGATTTGGTCGATTGGCGGCGCTTGCGCCCCCGCCGGTATGCGCACTTTCAGGAGCTCTTTTTTTGTAACGAAGATGTGCTGGGCGAGTTGACCGTCGTGCAGTGATTCGATCACTGCCCGCTCGTATGTTACCAGCTTACGGTCCCCCCCAGCCAAGTCCAAGGCAGTGCTTGCCGGTGAAGTAAGCTGTAACCAATCTGCGTACTCCCGATAGAGCCTCCAGATACGCCCTTCGAGTTCCTCGGATAAGTCGCTCAATTCCAGTTCGATATGATCCTTAGCCTCCTTCCGGCCAATCAGGTAACTGTGAGTTGGAAGTTCCCGAGTGAGTTTGCTCACTATCCGATCCACTTTTTGCTTATCCCCACAGTGGGCTGCCAATAGGCGAGTAGCCAAAGAACTGTTCTGTTCTCGCGCCCGGTACACGGCCCCGAGTGCCAGCGGATGCACATGAGAGGTCAAGATGCTTAGAATGGTCCCGGCATTTTGCTCAGACTTTAGGCCGATTTCTTTCTTCGCCAAATCCAAGAAGCCATTCATGTCCTCGACGCTCACGGGTATTAACGAGACGCTCCCGGGCTGCTCAGGGCCGGGCGCCTTTGGGCTGAACGGCGATATCACCGACGGGTCGATCGGGCTGAGAAGACCGTGTCTGCCAAGGAAGAGCTCGTCCGCCCCCAACGCTATCAGCGTCCCGCAACTCAAAGCGCGAAACGGCACCACTACTGCGAACTTCTTGCAATACTCTCGAAAGAGATTGACAAGGCCCCAACCGGCAACCGAGTCTCCACCGGGCGTGTATAAGAATAGTGCCACTCGCTCACAAGTACCGACGGCACTGAGACGCTCAGGCAGCAGCGGCAGCATATCAGGGGCAATCCTTGTCTCCATGCCCCGCCGGTCACCTGTCACTACGGCTATAACCCTGGCATTCAGCTCGCCCTCGATTTCGGCGATGAGCTTCTTCCTTTCTTCTACACTCAGAGTCGTCCTCCTAACCAAATATGGGTGCTGTACTCTTCTTCTGAGCACTCTCTACAGGTATTGATCCGCCACAATCTCCAATTCATGTAGCCCCAACCCGTCACAGTGGACAATCTTATACCATACAACCCGAGAAAGCAATAGGTCTTTCCTGTAATTCGGCCGCATTGCGTGCTGACCCTCGACCGCCTAACACGCTACTGCCAGTCAGCCGAATACGCCTCGACTGGCCAGTGCGCTGGTATGGTGACAGAAGGCGCTTTACAGGAGGCGAGGAGCATGATTGACTTGGACAGGATGACCGGTTCAGGGCGTCCGAAGAACCGGAGCGAGTGTCTGGCGGCGCCGGGAGCGGGGGTCAGGTGCCAGGGGTCGGGTGCCAGGGCCCAGCCCCCTGTGAGCAGGTGTCGGGTGCCAGTGTCAGTGCCAGCAGAAGGCACCCCAGCCCCCTCGGCCTCCGCCATCACCTGTCTGGCGGGTGGCGCTTCACTTTACCCACCCTGCCTTGCTCCCAAGCTGAAGCGGTGCTTTGGTCTCTCGTCGCCATCTGTGGTACACTAACCGCGACATGCCCGACGCTTTCAAACCGCTAACCGACCGGACCCGCGCCGTACACGCTGATTTGGAGGCTGGCTCGCTCATTTCAACCTCAGGTGGTTGAGTATGGATGAGCCGTTGATCGTCAGTCTGGTACTGGCGGTCGTAGCCGCGATTGTGGGAGGCGTCGTCGCCCAACGTCTCAAGCAACCCGTGATCATCGGCTATCTGGTTGCCGGCTTTGTTATTGGCCCCTTCAGTCCTGGACCGACTGCTGATGTTCGGTCGATACAACTGCTTGCTGAAATCGGCGTCATCTTCCTCATGTTCTCTCTTGGCGCGGAGTTCTCGTTTCACGAGTTGCGCCACCTGCGCCGGATTGCGATGATAGGTGGCCCCCTTCAGATCCTGTGCACGTCAGCGCTTGGATTGGTGTTGGTGCCTCTCATGGGCCTTTCGTATAGCCAGGCCGTTTTTGTGGGCGGTATGCTGGCGCTGTCGAGCACCGTTGTGGCCCTTAAAGTGCTCGTGAGCAGGGGCGAGTTGCAGGCCCTTCACGGCCGCGTGGCGCTTGGCATTCTCATAGCGCAGGACCTGGCGGTGGTGCCCATGGTCGTCGTTTTGCCCGCACTCGCGGCACCCGAGCCGCGCGGAGTGCTGGTCGATCTCGGCATGAGCGCTTTGAAAGCCGGGGGCGTGCTCGTAGCGGCCTACCTGGTGGGATCGCGGCTGGTCCCCTGGCTGCTTGCCCACACTGCGGGCCCGCGCTCCAGGGAACTGTTCTTGCTGAGCGTCGTTGGCGTGGCGCTCGGGACAGCTCTTGCTACCCAGCGACTTGGACTATCGCCGGCCTTCGGCGCCTTCCTCGCGGGTCTCGTGGTGGCGGAGTCCGAGTACCGCGCCCAGGCGCTAGCTGATTCTCTCCCGCTTCGAGACCTGTTCGCCGCTCTGTTCTTTGTTTCCATTGGCATGCTCATAGACCCCGCAGTGCTCATTTCTCAAGCCGGGCCGATCGGGCTCCTTACCACGCTTATTGTGCTGGGCAAGGGAGCTATTGTCGTGGTGGTCGTCCTTGTATTAGGAATGCCTGGCCGGGTGGCCATACCGGCAGGCCTGAGCCTGGCGCAGATTGGTGAGTTCTCCTTTGTCCTCGCCCGTATCGGCGCCGATGCCGGAGCCATTCCGGCGTCCCTTGTCGATCTGGTGCTGGCAACTGCCCTGGTCAGCATCGTGGTCTCGCCGTTGTTGATCCGTAGTGCCCCGTATGTAGCCGTCTTCGCTGAGAGGGTTCCCGGCCTGCGCGCGTTCTTCCGCGAACCTGCGGAAATGGACACCTTGCCAGGGAAGATATTGGGCCATACCATTATTGCGGGCTTCGGTCATGTTGGAAGTGAGCTCGCGAAGGAGCTTGAGGCCCGTGGGATGGTCTACACGGTCATCGATTACAACCCATTAGCCCAACTTCCGCAGTTTCACGCTCAGGGGGTGTTTGTGCTGAGCGTGAAAAGGGGCAAAATTTACACTACATTTTGTGAATCCTCATGCGCTGAGGCAGCTGTAATTGGAGCCGCTGCAGCAGGATCGCCTGCGGTTTT
>JACPQD010000061.1 GCA_016190665.1 Chloroflexota bacterium | reverse complement strand
TCCAGGGCGCAATGTACGATACTAGACATTGGGCTGACCTCCTTGGATTAATTTCCCCGCTGTATGCGGATAGGATGAGGTTACACCTCATTAACCCGCGTGTCTACAGCAAGGGCGTCAGCCCATCCATTATATCTACGACTGGTGGTCTTCAGGCCTTAGTTTTCCCGCCAAGCTTGGTATAGTTGAGCAGGCCGCCGGCCAGCACAACGTCCACCTGGCGCGGGGACAGGCCGTGCCTGACGACTATCCCTCGCCCCTTGGCCACGTTACGAACAATTAGCGTTTGCCCGCTCCGCAATGAACTGTGCAGATTATCTATTTGAAGTTCATCCCCCTGCGCCAGCGTCGCATAGTCCGCTTCGTTGACCAGCGTCAGCGGCAGGATGCCATTGTTTATAAGATTGTCGCGGTGGATGCGCGCGAAGGACTTCGCGATGACGGCCTTGACGCCCAGGTAGGCAGGCGCCAGGGCGGCGTGCTCGCGACTGGATCCCTGGCCGTAGTTGTTCCCACCGACCAGTATGCCCCCGCCCCATTCCCTGGCTCGCGCCACAAAGCTGGCGTCCACTCCTTCGAAGGTGAACTCCGAGATGGCAGGGATGTTGGAGCGGTAAGGCAGCACCTTGGCCGTCCCGGGCAGAATATGGTCGGTGGAGATATTGTCGCCCACGACGAGCAAGACCCTGGCTTTGAGGTCGTCCTGCAGAGGCTCTTGAGGCTTGAGGGGCACGATATTGGGGCCGCGCTGTATCGATACTTTCTCCGGCCTGGCCGCGGGCCTGATTATCATGCGATCGTCGGCGAGGTATTCCCTCGGTTGCGCTACCTGCGGCGGTTTGCCCAGCGTGCGGGGATCCGTGATGACCCCCGTCAGGGCAGTGGCCGCCGCCACCTCGGCGCTGGCCAGATAGACCTGGGCGTTCTGCGTGCCGCTGCGCCCCTCGAAGTTGCGGTTGAAGGTGCGCAGAGAGACGCCTCCATAGGCTGGCGACTGCCCCATGCCGATGCAAGGCCCACATCCCGCTTCCAGTATCCGGGCCCCGGCGCTTATCAGGGTGGTCAGGGCACCCGATTCGGAGATCATCTCGTAGACCTGCCTCGATCCCGGCGAGATAGTCAGACTCAGGTCGGGGTGCACCATCTTGCCCTCCAGGATGGCCGCCACCCGCACCAAATCGCGATACGAGGAGTTGGTGCAACTCCCCACGCACACCTGGGAGACCTTCGTCCCCGCTAGCTCGGCCACGGGCACGACCCTGTCGGGCATATGCGGCTGCGCTGCCAGTGGGACCAACTCGGACAGATTGATCTCCACCACTTCGTCGTACACTGCGCCGGGGTCGGCAGAGAGCGGCTTCCAGGCATCCTCCCTGTCCTGGGCTTTAAGATAGGCGCGCGTCACCTCATCGCTGGGGAAGACCGAGGAGGTGGCGCCCAGCTCGGCGCCCATGTTGGTGATGGTGCCCCGCTCCGGAATCTCCAGGCTGGCGATGCCCTCGCCGCCGTACTCCATGACCTTGCCCACGCCTCCGCGAACAGTGAGGCGCCGCAACAGCCCAAGGATCACGTCCTTGGCGGCGACCCAGGGCGGCAGGCTGCCGTTCAGCCTCACGAGCACCACTTTGGGCATAGAGAGATAGAAAGGGCCGCCGCCCATGGCCACGGCGATGTCGAGGCCGCCGGCGCCGATAGCCAGCATACCCATGCCTCCTGCGGTCGGCGTGTGGCTGTCCGCGCCCAGCAACGTCTGGCCGGGAACAGCGAAACGCTCCAAGTGCACCTGATGGCAGATGCCATTCCCAGGGCGTGAGAAGAGCAGGCCGTACTTGCTGGCGAAGCTCTGCAGATAGCGGTGGTCGTCAGCGTTTTCGTAGCCCACCTGGAGCATATTATGGTCGACATAGCTGACGGAGAGCTGCGTCTTGACCCGCGGGATGCCCATGGCCTCGAACTGGAGGCAGGCCATAGTGCCGGTGGCGTCCTGGGTGAGGGTCTGGTCCATCGAGATGGCGATCTCGCTTCCTGTGGCCATGTCGCCGGAAACAAGGTGCTCTATGATAATCTTGTGAGTCAACGTCTCGGCCATGTGCACCTCGGATTCATGGATAGGATAAGCTTGCTTATTATTTTAGCACCGTTGGACTGCGGAGGGCCACGGTCCCTCGTGGCCGGGGGGTGGCGCGCGCCACGTTCGCGGACGCGACGGAGCGCGTCCCTCCGCGTCAGGTTACAGGGAGTTATACGTCTCCTGCAAAAGTAGTGCGTCGCCCTCCAGATTCGGGCTCTCGCAGATTATCATGCCTTTGATATCGAGGTCCTTGAGGGCGCGGACAAACTCGGTGTACTTGAAGTCGGAATCCCTCAGATTCAAGTGGCGCCTCTCACCTTTCGAGCTGAACTCAATGCCGGAGACGTGAATCTGGATGGTGTCCAACGCCTCTTTTCCCAGCCTTTCCTCGATGCGGCGGAAGGTGACGACGAACTCATCGTAGGAGTTGTTCCTGCCCGTCCGGGCATGCCAGTGGGCGAAGTCGATGCAGGGCCCCACCCCTTCGATCTCCGCGCTGAGATTCAATATCTCATCCAGGTCGCCGAACTGGGTCGGCTTTCCCATCAGTTCAATGCGCAGGGTCACGGGGTTGGCCTCGGCCTTGAGTATGGATGTCACTTCTTGCAGGCACTTTTTCACGCGCTCGTAGGCTTCCGCCGGGGAGTCCCCCATGTAGAAAGCAGGATGAAAGATGGCGTTTCTGACGCCGCAGAGGGCGCCGATGCGCGCCGTCTGGAGAACCCTTTGCTGGCTGGCAGAGAGCTTGTCTGATTCATGCGCGTTGAGGTTGATCCAATAGGGCGCGTGGGCGCTGACGGCGATCCCCGTATTCTTCACTACCTGCCCCACTAGCCCGGCGGTGGCGACGCTCATGCGCACTCCCTGCACGAACTCGATCTCCATGCAATCCAGGCCCAGCTCCTTAACGCGTTCGATGCCGGACTGAGTAGTAGGCGCTTTCGAGCTGCGGGGCGTGCCCGCGGTGCCGAAGAGGAGCCTTTCGTACTTCTCTGCCATGGCGTCTTCCTCTAGAGTGAGCTTGTGATGGCTACGAGAATAGGTCGTTGGATACCGCGCACTAAAGTGCGCGCCATAGGCGCGTCCCGGACCCGGTTCCCGATGCCTCGCACTTCAGTGCGAGGTGAAAGAAAGTCCTTTTCATCCCTTCACTTCGTTCAGGGCAGGCTCTTGGTGGTGCTGGTGTCACCCAGCATGACGAATTTGCACGTCGCGTCGGCCAACTTTGAGGGCAAGCCAAAGCCTGTGAGAGCGAACTCTGAGGGGGACGCTAGCTTGAGCATATCACGGCGCGCCGCAGGCCGCAAGCCGAAAGTAGTGTTGAAGGCGCTGTCTGTGACTGGAAGAAGCCCCCTTGACCTTTTGTGCCTGCTCTGATAGTATATCCTAAACTTAACAACTGAATAGCAGTGGCAAAGGTCCCCGCAGGGGGCTAAGAGCGAAGTCGGTGAAAAGCCGATACTGTCCCGCAACTGTGAAGCGGTCCCGATGACATCGGGGCCGATAAGTCAGGTCGACTGCCTTTGCCGGCTGTCTACGGCCTTCGAGGACGGGGTCAACAGCAACCAAAGCGAAAACCCTGTTCAGCCGAACGGGGTTTTTTGACGTTCAGCCGTGGGGGGGTAGACGTGCAGACCGCAAGTGTGCCTGGAGAGCATATACAAACCAGGAGCTTCGAGATCGTCGCCGGGCTTCTGCCCGGACTCGACCAGGCGGCGCCTGAGTGGCCTATCATACGGCGCATCGTTCACAGCACGGGTGATCCTGCTATTGCAGGATCGATCAGATTCCACAGAGAGGCTGTCCACAAGGGCCTGGAAGCTCTCTGGCGCGGCCAGCCCATAGTCACAGATGTCAAGATGGTATCCGTGGGCATCAGCTCATCATTGACGGCGAGACTGGGCTGCCAGGTCCTGTGCGCCATCGATGACCTTGCGGTCCAGGAGCTGGCGCGGGAACGAAACATCACCAGGAGCGCGGCAGCTATGGTCCACCTATCTTCGATGACTCCGGGGGCCGTAGTGGCTATCGGGAACGCGCCAACCGCTCTCTTCGCCCTCCTGGAAGGCATCGAGAACGGGCGCGGCGCGCCCGCGCTCGTCGTGGGGACGCCCGTCGGCTTCGTTGGCGCCGCCGAGGCCAAGGCCAGGCTCATCGAACGACGTTCCATTCCCTACATCACTATTGAAGGGACGCGGGGCGGCAGCGCTATGGCCGTGGCGGCGGTAAATGCCCTCCTCCGGATGGCTGTCGACGGGCTCGGTACGGAGGTCAAACAGTGAAGTGTTCGAGCCGTGTGGCTCTTGGCGGAAAGGCCTTTCTGGCGGCGCTGGCGGCGCTGGTCATTTTCGTCCAGGTGGCCTTCGCCAGGCCGCCCGCGATGCACATCATGGAAGGCTTCTTGCCGCCTCAGTGGGCCGCCCTCTGGTTTCTGGTGGCTTTGCCCTTCTGGGGCCTGGGTTTCCGACAGATTCGGAAACTGGTGCGTGATAAGCCGGAAGCGCGTTTGCTACTGGGGCTGTCTGGCGCTTTCTGTTTCGTCCTCAGCGCCCTCAAGCTGCCGAGCGTCACCGGGTCCAGCAGCCATCCCACCGGCACCGGTCTGGGCGCCATTCTTTTCGGGCCGGCCGTGATGAGCGTGCTGGGCAGCCTGGTGCTGTTTTTTCAGGCGCTGTTGCTGGCCCACGGCGGCCTGACAACTTTGGGGGCGAACACGGTGTCTATGGCCATTGTCGGGCCGCTGGTGGCCTGGGGCCTCTGGCGCGGCTTGGGCCGCGCGGCCCCGGCTTGGTTGGTGGTCTTCTTGGCCTCCGCGCTGGCGAACCTCACGACTTATGTGGTCACTTCTCTCCAACTCGCGCTGGCGTATCCCGACCCGATGGGAGGAATTCTCTCCTCTCTAATCAAATTCGTGTCCATTTTTGCCATCACGCAGGTGCCTCTGGCCATAAGCGAAGGCATTCTCACCATGCTCGTTGTGAACGCGCTGCAAAGTTACGCGGCGCTGGAGATGAAAGTCCCGACTGATCGGGACTCCGAGAAAGTCGGAGCGCTCCGCGCGAGAGGAGTTTGATATGACCAAGAAGTCTTCATCGGCTTTCAGTCCAATGGTCACCATCCTCTTGCTGGGCGTCGTGGCGGCGCTGATGGCAGTCCCTCTAGTGATGAACAGCGGCGCGCAATTCGGGGGGACGGATAATGCCGGCATGGAAGCCATCGCTGAAATCAACCCCGAGGCGGCGCCCTGGTTCCAGCCGCTGTGGTCGCCGCCCGGGGGTGAGATGCAGACCCTCCTCTTCAGCTTGCAGGCGGCCATCGGAGCTGGCGCGGTGGGCTACTGCCTGGGGCTGAAGCGGGGGCAGAGGGAGCGGGGAGCGGGAAGTCCCGACGCATCCCTACTTCAGTCGGGACAGAGTCGGGACGAGGAGCGGGAAAAAGGAGACAAGTAGTTTCGCTGTGCAGGCTGCCATGCACGTAATTGATCGTCTTGCCTATTCCAACCACGTTCGCGCGGTAAGCCCGGGTCAGAAGGCCGGGACAGCTTTTTCCGTGCTGGTGCTGTGTTTGGTCCTGGACCGGCCGGCGGTGGGCCTCCTGGCAGCCTTCTCCATGTGGGCGCTGGCCACTTTCTGGGCGGGCATTCCTGGGAGAGTCTTCGGCCGTCTGCTGCTGGCAGAGGGGGTCTTCCTCTCTGTGGCTGTGGTGGGTGTAGCCGTGAATGTGACGACGACCGCTACCGTCAGAGACGGTTGGGGCTGGGCCTTGGGGTCCCTTTGGATAGGCGCGAATCAGGTCTCCGTGGAGACCGCTGCCCGCCTGGTCACCCGGGCCCTGGGCGGCGTAGCGGCCATGAATTTCCTGGCGTTGACCACGCCTATGGTTGACGTGATCGATTCCCTGCGTCGCTTGCATGTGCCTGGACTGCTCATCGACCTGATGACACTGGTCTATCGCTTTGTTTTTGCATTGCTGGACAGTCTAACCCGGATCTATACGGCTCAGGACAGCCGGTTGGGATACGCCTCTTTCCGTCGCGGTATGGCCAGCGCGGCCGCGCTGGCCACTCAGCTCTTCGTTGATACCTACCAGCGCAGTCTGAGGCTACAGAACGCCCTCGAGAGCCGCGGCTACCACTTGGAACTGAGGGTCCTGCCTCTCCAGCATCGAAGGGACCTGGTCCTCTTCGGCTACGCCATTGCCATTGCTGGCAGCATGTTTATCGTCGGGATGCTAACATGACCTTTCTGGAGCTGAGGAATGTCTCCTATTCCTATCCGGGGCAGCGCCTACCCGCTCTGAGCAACGCGAGCCTGGCAGTCCCGGAGAGATGCAAGATGGCCGTGGTGGGTCGCAACGGCTCCGGCAAGTCGACCCTTTTCCTCCACTGCAACGGTATTCTGCGCCCGCAAGAAGGCGCTGTTCACCTCGGCGGGCGCCTCGTCGCCTACGACCGCGCCTCCTTGCGGGCGCTGCGCAGTCAAGTGGGTATTGTCTTCCAGAACCCGGATGACCAGCTTTTCTCCGCCAGCGTAGCGCAGGACATCAGCTTTGGCCCCCTCAATCTGGGCCTCAGCGAGCAGGAGGCGCGGCGCCGCGTCGAGCAGGCCGCCGAGTTATGCGGGATAAGCGACTTGCTGGAGCGGCCCACCCATGCTTTAAGCTGGGGCCAGAAAACTCGCGCTGCCCTGGCAGGGGTGCTGGCGATGGACCCCGCCGTCCTCATCGCTGACGAGGTGACGTCCAGCCTCGACCCCTGGATGCAGAGACAACTTCTGGCCATTTTCGAACGGCTCGCCTCGCAAGGCAAGACGTTGCTCATCGCCACGCACGACATGGACCTCGCGCGTCGCTGGGCGAATCTGGTCGCTGTGTTAGATGCCGGGCGTGTTCTCGCCGTGGATACTCCCGAGAGGGTCTTCTCAGATTCGGCGCTGCGGCGCACCCTCGGGCTGGATTACAATGAGGCGCCCGCCAGCAGACAGCACTTCGCTTCCCGACAGCCCACCCCGACTTGCCGGGGAGGAGATGCTCCAGGGGATGCGAGGGATGTCGGCGTCATCCTGCTCGGACACGGCAGCCGCGGTGAGGGCGCCAACGATGGCATTTACGAGGTGCTGGAGGACGTGCGGAGCTTCGGCAAGTACCCCATTGTCGAGGTCAGCTTCATGCAGCGCAACTTCCCCACGGTGGAAGAAGCGGCCAGGATCTGCGTCGCTCAGGGCGCGAAGAAGGTGTACGTTCTGCCCTACTTCCTGCATTTCGGCCTCCACATCCAGAAGGACCTGCCAGCCAAACTGGGGCTGCTGCGCGCCATGTATCCCGGCACACCCTTCGTCCTGGGCAAGCCCTTCGCTCATCACGCGAGGCTGACCGACATCGTGCTGGACCGGATCGCGGACTGCGCGGGAGAGGCCCAGGAGCTTGAGATCGACGAAGGGGCGCCTGTCCCCACTCCACGCGACCCGGCCCGGCCGCTGCGCACGGGCTACACCACCGGCGCTTGCGCCGCGGCGGCGGCCAAGGCCGCCGCGCAAGTCCTCTTGAGGCAGAAACGGGTGATGCATGTGGAGATCGCGCTGCCCGCCGGACAGCGTGTCACTTTCCCCGTGGGGCGCTGCCAGTTTGGGCCCGACCACGCTCGCTGCTCCGTGGTCAAGGACGCCGGCGACGACCCGGATGTCACCGATGGGGCCGAGATATGCGCCCGCGTCTCCTGGAATGAGTCGCCTGGCATAGTCCTGGAAGGCGGCGAAGGGGTTGGCGTGGTCACCAAGCCTGGCCTGGGACTGGCCATCGGAGGACCGGCCATCAATCCGGTGCCGCGCCAGATGATCCTGACCTCCGTGGCGGAAGCGCTGGTATCAGCGGGGTGCGAGCGGGGCGTCCAGGTGGTTATCTCCGTGCTGGGAGGGGAAGCGCTGGCGCTGAAGACATTGAACGGGCGCCTGGGCATCATCGGAGGCATCTCCATCCTGGGGACAACCGGTATTGTCGTCCCCTTCTCGACAGAGGCCTACACAGCCTGCATCTCTCAGGCGCTCTCCGTGGCCTCGGCCGCCGGTTGCAAGGAAGTTGTGCTGACCACCGGCCGGCGCTCGGAGCGTTTCGCGCAGAGGATGCTCGACCTGCCCGAGGAGGTCTTCATTCAGATGGGTGATTTCGCGGGGTTCGCGTTGGAGGAGTGCGTCCGCTTCGGGATGGAGCAGGTGGTCATATGCGCCATGATCGGCAAGCTGTCCAAGCTTGCCGCGAACCACCTGCAGACACACGCGGACAGCGCCTCCGTTGAGCAGTCCTTTCTCGCTGAGGTAGCCGCCGACTGCGGCGCCGATCCGTCGCAGGTACGGGCGATTCTTGAGGCGAATACGGCACGCCAGTCGGCCGATATCCTCTCGGCCAGCGGCTGGGGCAAGGCCTTCGAGCGCCTGTGCCAGTTGGCCGCCGAGAATTGTCGCGCTCACGTGGAAGGCGGGTTGGCAGTAGACTGCATTCTGGTCGATTTCCAAGGCAATACCCTGGGGAGGGCGGGCGTTGGCAGTGCATATCGTCGGAGTGGGGGCGGACGGCCGGTATAGCCTGTCCCAGGCAGCCCTGGAGATGGTGGAGCGGGCGGAGCTGCTGGTGGGCGGGAAGCGGCTGCTGGCCATGTTCCCGGAGAGCCAGGCCGAGCGACTGGTCCTGGCCTCCGACACGGCGGCCACGGTGGAGGAGTTGCGCGGGGCGCTGGGAAGGCGGAGAATCGTCGTCCTCGCTTCCGGCGACCCCGATTTCTTCGGCATCGCCCGGCTGCTGGTGGAGCGGCTGGGCAAAGACAGGGTGGAGATACTCCCCAACGTAAGCTCGGTCCAGTTGGCCTTCGCCCGCATCAAGGAGAGCTGGGACGATGCCACCTTCCTTAGCGTCCACGGCCGGGGGCCGGAGGCGCTGGCCGCGATCAGTATCGGGTTGCGCCGCAGTCGCAAGCTGGCGATCCTGACGGACAATGTCAACACGCCAGCCGTTGTGGCGCAACACTTGCTGCAAGGAGGGGTCCGGAGTTGCCGGGCCTACCTCTGCGAGGACCTGGCCGGGCCAAACGAGCGTGTGCGGGAAGCGAGTCTTGACGCCCTGGCGGGCGTGGAGGCGGCGCCGCTGAGCATACTGGTGCTCATCCGGGACGGGGACCCCCCTAAGTCCCCCCGTGTACGGGGGGATTCAGGGGGGTGGCCGCACGGCATACCCGAGAGTGAGTTCCTCCACCGGGGCGGCGTCATCACTAAGGCGGAGGTCCGCCTGGCCGCCCTGGCCAGGCTTCGACTGCGCGAGTCAAGCGTCATTTGGGACGTTGGCGCCGGCTGCGGGTCGGTGGCCATCGAGGCCGCGATGATTGCCCGCCTGGGCCAGGTCTACGCCGTGGAGCGCGACGCCGAGAACGTCGAGATGATACGCGCCAACCTGGCCAGGTTCGGATTGGAGAACCTGACGGTGGTCCATGGGGAGGCGCCCGCCGTTCTGGAAGGCCTGCCCGCTCCCGATGCCGTCTTTATCGGGGGTAGTGGAGGCAAGTTGCGCTCCATTCTGCACGTGGTGGACCGGAGGCTAGCGCCCGAGGGGACGGTCGTCGTCAATGCAGCGAGCCTGGAGACTGCTGGCTTAGCCTCGGCGGCCCTCCGGGAAAGGGGTTACACCGTGGAGGCGACGCTGATGCAGGTATCGCGCAGCAAGGACCTGGCGGGACTGACGCATTTCGAGGCTCTGGACCCGGTGTTCATTGTGACCGGGAGGAAAGCGACTTGACCCAGACTTGCGGGTGAAGCCTCTTTCTGGTACAGTGCTCCCAGGCGAGGCGATTTGAATCGGGTAGCCTTGCAGGCAAGCCCTGCATTCGAGGGAAAGGGAGGAGGGCTGAGGAATGCTTGCAGAATACGCTGACGCTGCCCTGAGCAGGGCAAAGTAAGAAATCATGGGGGATGAAGAGCCGTACTACGGGGAAGTTCCGGAGCTTGAAGGGGTCTGGGCCACTGGCAAAACCCTCGAGGAATGCCGCCGGAATCTGGCCGAAGTCATCGACGGGTGGCTCGTAGTAAGGCTCAAGAGAGGGCTGCCCATCCCCCATTAGGAGAACACAAAGTAGAGGAGCTCAGGAGGCTGGGAGTTGGTGACTCGATGGATTACAGCTGGTTATGAAACCGGCCACGCCGCTGACACAGATATCGGCCTTGACAAGCGGAGAATATGCAAGAATCGATGCGGAGAAGAAGGGAAGGTGACATGGCTAGGGCAAACGAAGTTCTTAAAGAAGCACTGGCTCTCAAGCCCCAGGAAAAGGCGGAGCTAATCGATAAGCTGCTTTCCAGTCTGGACAAGCCGGACGCTGAGGTCGAGGCTGTGTGGGCAAAAGAGGTGGAAAGCCGGATCGACGCCTACGGACGTGGGGAGATCAAGTCTGTTGCGTTGGAAAAGGTCCTGGAAAAGTATAGATAGGACCCGCAGATGAGGATTCGGTTCCTCCAGGTCGCCCAGCTTGAACTGGATGAGGCCGTTGATTACTACAACTATGAACTCCTTGGGCTGGGAGACGCCTTTCTGGTGGAGATATTGAAAGCTCTGGATAGAATTGCCAAGTATCCCGAATCGTGGAGTCCTCTGTCAAAGAGACGAGAAGGTGCCAAACTCGACGTTTCCCCTACGGCATTGTCTACCAGGTTAGAAAAGACGAAATCTTGGTAGTCGCGATCGCAAACCTGCACAGAAACCCCGACTACTGGAAGAATCGACTGTAGTTGAACCTAAGGTCTGCACCGGGTGCGTGAGGCCGCGTGACTGATTCTATGTGGGGCACTTTCTTCGGGGTGGGAGTTGGGCCCGGCGACCCTGAACTCATCACCGTTAAGGCCCAGCGCATCTTGAAATGGGCGCCGGTAATCTGCCTTCCCAAGAGCCGTGAGGATGCCGGAAGCTATGTCCGCGGCATCATCTCTCATCTGATTGACCCGGCGCGACAGGAAGTGATGGAGCTGGTCTTCCCCATGACCAAGGACCGGGCGCAGCTCGAGGAGCACTGGGCGGCGGCGACGGGGAAGGTGGTGGCGAAGCTCAGATCAGGGCAGGACGTCGCTTTTGTCACAGAAGGGGACCCCTTTGTCTACAGCACTTTCATGCATCTGTATGCCGAGGTGCGAGATCGCTACCCCAACGTGACAGTGGAGGTTGTCCCCGGGGTCTCGTCGATTACGTCCGCAGCGGCCGTAGCTGGCCTGCCCCTGGTCGACGGGGCGGAGCGGCTGGCCGTCCTTCCCGCCACCTACGAGGGTGAGCAGCTCACTCAGGTGCTGAGGGACTTCGATACCGTGGTACTGCTGAAGGTGAATCGCGTGTTCGACCGCGTCCTTGAGACCCTGGAAAAGCTGGGCCTCGCCGACAGGGCCGTCTTTGTCAGTCGTTGCGGGTCGCCGCAGCAGCGTATCGTTCGGGACGTAAGGAAGCTTCGGGGCGAGGAGCTGGACTACCTGTCCCTGATGATAGTCAAGAAATAGGGTAAGATATGGATCGAGGAGTTTCGGTGTACTTCCTTGGCGCCGGCCCGGGAGCCCTCGACCTCCTGACGGTCCGCGCCCAGCGGATACTTCAGGAGGTGGACCTCATCCTCTACGCAGACTCCCTGGTGAGTCCCGAGATAGCTCGACTGGCCAAGCCAGGCGCCGACGTGTTGGGAAGCGCCTCGCTGACTCTGGAGGAAATAGTGGCCCTGATGGTTGGCGCCGCCAGGGCGGGCAAACTGGTGGCCAGGGTGCACAGCGGCGACCCCAGCATCTACGGGGCAATTCACGAACAGGCGGCGGCCCTGAGGGCCGCCGGCGTCACATATGAAGTCGTACCCGGGGTCAGCTCCCTCTTCGCGGCGGCGGCGACCCTGGGGGTAGAGCTGACCGTCCCGGGAGTCACCCAGACAGTGATAGTCACTAGAGCCGAGGGGCGTACCCTCGTGCCCGAAAGGGAGGCCTTGCGCTCACTGGCCGCCCACCGCGCCACCATCGCCCTCTTCCTGAGCGTCGGAATGATGGAGAAAGTGGTCGGCCAGCTCATGGAAGGCGGGTACCCGGCCAGCACTCCGGTCGCTGTCGTCTATCGCGCGTCGTGGCCGGACCAGCAGACTGTGGTGGGGACCCTTTCGGAGATCGCGCCGAGAGTTGGGAAGACGAAGATCGACCGCCAGGCGATAGTCCTGGTTGGGGATGCCCTGGGCTCGCTGTTGGGCGAGGAGACCGGCGCCGCTTCGCAACTGTATTCCTCCTCCTTCAGCCACGGTTACCGCGAGGGGAAGTAGTTGATAGCCGATCCCGGGGGGGACAGGATCGCTGTCGTGGCCGTCAGCCGCCCCGGCTGCCGACTCGCCCGGCGGCTACAGGCTGCCTTGCCCGAGGCGGATGTCTTCCTTCCGGAGCGCTTCGTCGCGGTGGCAGAGAATGGCGTCCCCTGGTCGCCCCCTGTCAGCGATCTGATGAGCCGATTGTTCGCCGAGTACGGCCGACTCGTGGTCTTTGGCTCGGTAGGCATGACGGTCCGGCTCATAGCGCCGTTGGCAAAACATAAGCGCACTGACCCCGCGGTGGTGGTGGTCGACGACGCCGGTCGTTTCGCCGTCAGCGTGCTCTCCGGGCACGGCGGCGCCAACGGGCTGACGGCCCGCGTCGCGGAGGCTCTCGGCGCTCAGGCCGTTATCACCACCGCCTCGGAGGCGCTTGGCGTCATCGCGGTCGATCTGCTGGGGCAGCGTTTTGATTGGCGACTCGAGGGTGCGGTGAACGTCACCAGGGTGAGCGCAGCGCTGGTGAACGGCGACCCGGTGGGACTCCTTCAAGACTGCGGTGAGCGGGACTGGTGGCCGCCGGAGAAAGCGTTGCCGGATAACCTGGCCCGCGTCTCCTCCCTCGAAGAGCTAGCCAGTTGCCAGGCCGCCCTGGTCATTACCGATCGCATCATCACCGCTCAAGACGGCGCTCCACCGATGGTCATCTACCGGCCCAGGAGCCTCGTCGTCGGCGTGGGCTGCAACCGGGGGGCGAGCGCGGAGGAGATCGTCTCAACCATAGACCTGGCCCTTACAGGCCAGGGACTGAGCCGGGCCAGCATCCGCAAATTGGCGACGATAGATATCAAAGCGACTGAGGCGGGACTGACGCAGGCGGCGTCCAGCCTTGGGGCTCCCGTTGAATACTTCTCAGCGAAGCAACTGGACCGCGTAGCTGTGCCCCACCCCTCCGCCAGAGTGGCGACTTGGGTCTCCACGGGCAGCGTCTGCGAGGCCGCCGCCCTGCTGAGCAGCCAGGGGGGTGAGCTGGTCGCCCCCAAGTTCAAAAGCGGAAATGTGGCCGTCGCCGTGGCGCGGGTCGATTTTTCAGGAAGCCGGTAGCAATGCTCCCCAAGCGTCTCTATATCGTTGGGCTTGGACCCGGAGATGTGTCTCTGCTCTCGCCTCGAGCGCGTTCCGCGCTCGAGGCGAGCGACGTAATCGTCGGCTACCACACTTACCTGAGCCAGATACGGGAGGTCGTCGGCGGGAAAGAGACGGCGGCGAGCGGAATGCAGCAGGAGGTCGCCCGTGCCAAGCTGGCTGTCGAGCTGACGAGGTCCGGGAAGACGGTGGCCGTCGTTTGCGGCGGCGACCCGGGTATCTATGGCATGGCCAGCCTGGTCTTCGAGGTCCTGCGGGAGCAGGGCTGGGCCCGGTCAGCCGGGGACATCGAAGTGGAGGTCGTGCCCGGCGTACCGGCGTTGTCCGCCGCCGCCGCGCTCCTCGGCGCGCCCTTGAGCCACGACTTCGCCGTCATCAGCTTGAGCGACCTGCTGACGCCCTGGGAGGCCATCGCGCTCCGGCTGGAACTGGCCGCCCGCGCCGACATGGCGATTGTTCTCTATAACCCGAAGAGCAGCCGGCGACGGGAGCAACTGGGCATAGCCCAGGAGATTATCCTCCGCCACCGCGCGCCGGAGACGCCCGTGGGCATCGTGCGCAACGCTCACCGGGAAGGGCAGAATATCGTTGTAACCGACCTCCAGCATCTGGGGGAGCATCAGGTGGACATGACGACCACCATTGTAGTCGGCAACTCGGCCACCTTCTCCTTTGAGGGCCTCATGGTCACTCCCCGGGGCTACTCTGGCAAGTACGATTTGGGGGACGGCATCCGGACGGAACCACGGATGGACATCGATGCACACTGATGGACATAATCTGCGTCGCCTGCCGGATATTGGCGTCAAAACTGAAAGAGGAGGATCGTAATCTATCCCCTATCCCGGTTAATTCGTGTTCACCGGTGGTTCTCGCGATGAATCGGGGGCACACTGCTCTAGTCCATGACCCACAGCAACGCTGACACAAAGGGTCTCGTCATCGTCTTCACCGGCGACGGCAAGGGGAAGACCACCGCGGCGATCGGTATGGGGCTGCGCGCCGCGGGTCACGGGATACCTGTCCTGTGCGTGCAATTCGTGAAGGGCAGGTGGAAAACGGGAGAGAGCCGCGCCCTGGCTGCTTGCGTCCCCCTCTTCGAGCTGGTCACCATGGGGCGCGGCTTTGTGGGACGGGCCGATTCGGGCGTCACGCCGGAAGAGCACCTGAGCGCCGCGCAGGGGGCGCTGGCTCGGGCGCGCGAAGCCATTTCTGGTGCGCGCTACGGGATGGTTATCCTTGACGAGGTGCTTTATGCGCTGCAGCGCGGTCTGGTCGATGTCGCGGCGGTCCTCGCGCTCATCCGCGAGAAGCCGGCCGGGTTGCACCTGGTGCTGACGGGGCGGAACGCCCCCCGGGAAATCATCGAAATCGCCGACCTCGTCACCGAGATGCACGCCGTCAAGCACCCCTACCGGCAGGGCGTGCGGGCGCAACCGGGCGTGGAGTATTGATCAAGCGTCCCTGAATCGGCGCGGTTCCAGACAGCCATACAGCCGCTTGACAGAGAAGCGTGTCAATGCTACGATGCGGCCGCATCCCTGTGAAAGCGGGTTTCCTCGCCCGTACGCCAGGCGCTTCGGGGCCGCGCATCTGACGTTCCGGAGCATTCCGGCAGACGTTCTGCGACCGAAGGGCGAACGTGAAGGTCAGCAACCGACAGACTCCGCGGAGGCGCTTCGATGAGACCTTTCAAATATCTGGAGCCGAAGACGGTGGAAGAAGCCTGCTCTATGCTGGCGGAGCACGGCGAGGAGGCCAAGCTTCTGGCTGGCGGCCAGAGTCTGATCCCGTTGCTTCAGCAGAGGCTCATCAGTCCGGGGTACATCATTAATCTCAAGGGCGTCCCCGGCCTGGACCATTTGAGGAACGGGGGCGACAGCCTGAAGTTAGGCGCGCTTACCCTTCACCGCGCCGTCGAGACCTCACCTGTCATCAAGGCCAGGTTCCCCATGCTTTCGGAGATGGAGCGCACCCTGGGTTCGGTGCAGATACGGAATTGGGGTACGCTGGGGGGCAACTTGTGCCATGCCGACCCGGGAGGAGACCCAGGGCCGGCGCTCATCGCGTTGGGGGCGAGTGTGAAGGCGGCCAGCGTGCGGGGAGAGCGCTGGATAGACCTGGAGGACTTTTTTCGGGACTACCTGACCAGCGGGCTGGCGCCGGACGAGATTCTGACGGAGATAGAGGCGCCGTATCCGCCCCCGCTGAGTGGGGGGGCTTTTCATAAGGAGTCGGTACGCCTGGGGGATATGGCTATCGCCTCGACGGCCGCCTACGTCGTGCTGGAAGGTAAGGATGGGCCGGTAAAGGACCTTCGCATTGTGCTGGGGGCGGTCGGATCGACGCCCCTCCGTGCGGGGCGGGCGGAAAAGGTGCTGCGGGGACAAAGAGTCACCGACGAGTTGTTGCGGCAGGCGGGAGAGGCGGCGGCTGCGGAAGCCCATCCGACCTCGGATATCAACGGCTCTGAGGAGTACAAACGGGAAATGGTGCGTGTGGTCACCCGAAACATGTTGCGCGAGGCCCTTCAGCGCGCTCGGGGAGAGTGAGCGATGAAGCAAGTAATGAACTTCAGTATCAACGGCGAAGACTACGAAGTCTATATGGAGCCTTCAAAGACGCTCCAGGACGTCCTGCGCGATGAGCTCCAGCTCACCGGCACAAAGGAAGGTTGCAGCACGGGAAACTGTGGGTGCTGCACGGTGCTGATCGACGGCAAAGCGGTCAAGAGTTGCCTAATCCTGGCGCCTCAAGCGCAGGGGCATCGTATCACCACTATCGAAGGTCTGGCAGAGGGCGACAAGCTGCACCCTCTCCAGCAGGCTTTCATTGACCACTTCGCGGTGCAATGTGGCTACTGCACGCCAGGGATGATCCTGTCGGCCAGGGCGTTGCTGGATGAGAATCCAAACCCGACGGAGGACGACGTGCGCCTGGCGCTGCACGGGAATCTTTGCCGCTGCACCGGCTACGTAAAGATAGTGGAAGCGGTGCTGGCGGTCGGCGGGCGTTCGCTCGCTGCGTCCGCTCGAAACGGCGCCTGAAAAAACCAGCCTGGTAGGTGGATAACATTCTCCAGGCGAACCGTCCTATCTTGGCTCGGGCAACGCCGCCTTTCACACCAGACGGCAATCGTCAATTTGCCAGTGATTGACGTTCTAACCCACGATATGATATTATCCCCTATCACCATTCTTTCAGACTGAACGTGCAGCGGTACGGCCAGGAATGTCGGCTCTGGGTTTTGCGGGAAGTGTTCGTATTCACGAACCTACTGGGGAGATAGAGGTATGCAAGTTCACCAGAGTCGTTTTTTTGCCTTCCTTCGATCGGCCGATTTCGTCGCGGCCAGAGGCTTAATCAAGGAGTTGACGGACTGGGGTCTTTCTCCAGCGGATGTCCTGGAGCAGGTCGTGACTGCCAGCCTCTGGGCCCTGGGGAATGGCTGGGAGGAAGGTTCGATATCTCTCACGCAAGTGTACATGGGCGGCCGCATCGCTGAAGCTGTGGCCGCTGATCTGCTTCCGCAGGAGCGTCAGACAGCTTCTCCTTGGGCCAGGGTGGTGACCGCCACATTGGCGGACCACCATGGGCTGGGCCAGCGGATCGTGAGCGCCTATTTCCGCGCCGCTGGCGCTCGCGTCGTCTCCCTGGGGGTAGGCGTCGAGCCGGAGACCGTCGTCGATCGCGCTGGCGAGGAAAGAGCGGACCTGATAGCCCTCTCGATGCTTATGTACCCTTCCGCCCTCCGCGTGCATCGCGTGCGCGACCTTCTGGATCGAGCGGGGCTGGCCGTCCCGCTGTTGGTGGGTGGCGCCCCCTTTAACCTGGACAGAGCGCTCTGGAAGCAGGTTGGCGCCAGTGCGATGGGCGGCAATCCGGCTGAGGGCGTGGCCGTGGCCCGCCAGTTGCTCGGGGTGACGTCATGAGTAATGGAATTACCTCTTTGCAGCGCGTTCTCCACACCCTGGGCCACAAAGAGCCAGACCAGGTGCCCGTGTTTTTGCTCTTAACCATGCATGGGGCCAAAGAGCTCGGCATGAGCCTGGAGGAGTACTACGCAAATCCCACGAATCTGGTAGAGGCCCAGCTACGGCTGGCCGACAAATTCGGCCACGATTGCCTGCTGGGGTTCTTATATGCCGCCGGAGAGGCCATGGCTTTTGGCGCTGAGGCGGTCTTCTTCGAGGACGGGCCGCCCAATGCCGGATCTCCGGTAGCTCAGGAGGCCGCCCACCTAATCTCCAAACCCCTCCCTGATCCCACGCGCCTTTCTCCGTTGCGAGAAACCCTTGAAGCCATACACTTGTTATCGGAACGTAACCGAAACCAGCGGCCCATCCTCAGCGTTGTGGTAGGGCCCTTCTCGCTGCCGATTATGCTGCTTGGCTTCGAAAAGTGGATCAACCTGCTCTACGAAGACCCCCCATCCGCCCACAAACTGTTGGCCTACCTCAGTGAGTTCTGTGTATCGTGGGCCAACGCTCAGTTGGCCGCTGGCGCGCACGCTATCGCTTTCTTCGACCCTATGGCGTCAACCACCATAACCACGGTCGACCAGTTCCTCACCTTCGATCTGGCCGTCGCCACCCGGACCATCGCCAGGATAAAGGGCCCCTGCGCCTACGCCTTCGCCAGCGGACGGGTAGGCGCCGTGTTGGAGCACATCCCGAGTACGGGTGCGGCGGCCGTGGTAGTGGGAGAGCAAGATGACCTCAAGGCGGTGAAGGCCAGCTTGAAGGGGCGCCTGGGGGTCCTCGGGACGCTGAATGGCATAGAGATGGTCCGCTGGACGCCTGCGGAAGCCGAGGCGGCGGTGAAAGCATGCATCAAGGCCGCCGGCCCGGGCGGAGGCTTGATCCTGACTGACCAGCATGGCGAGATCCCGTTCTATGTCCCCGATAGAACGCTGCACGCGGTGATGGAGGCGGCCCGGAAATGGGGACGGTACCCTTTAACGTGGGTAGACGATGATCCAGAGCACTGATTGGGTCGTCCGCCTCGAACAGAAGAACGCTGAGTTGGCCCTGATAGCTGACCTCTTCCTGACCCTGGGTCAGACGTTGGACGCCGCCGTCATCCGGAGCGAGGTCTTAGGAGTCGCGTTCTTACTGACCGGGGCGCAGCGCGTGCGCCTGGCGGTGAGGCATAACGCGGGCTGGCAGATTGCCGCCCTGCGTGATGGTGCCGAGGTTACGGTGGAGACGGATCTGTCGACCCTGGCGCAGAGGCTGATTCGGGAAGCTAGGCCGATTGCGTTGGCGCTCGATTGCCCGGGGGAAGGCCCGAACTGCCAGGTGGGCGTCCCTTTGCTTCATCGAGGCTCGGTGGTTGGCGCCCTGGAGGCAGAAGGGCTGCCGGCCGCGGAGCGGCTGGACGACCACCTCCATGCCCTGGGCCTGGTGGCGGGCGCGGCTTCACTGGCGTTGGAGAACGCCCGCCTGCACGAAGACGTGTTGCAGGCCAACGAGCGCCTGGATGCGGAGAGAGAGCGTCTGGCGGTAACCTTGACCAGCATCGGGGACGGCGTGATCGCTACTGACACGGAAGGCAGAATCGTCCTGATGAACCGTGTTGCGGAACATCTTACCGGCTGGACTCAGGGTGAGGCCCTTGGCCGGCCGCTGACGGAGGTTTTCCAGATCGTCAACGCGCGAACTCGACAACCGAGTGAGAATCCCGTCGAGAAAGTGCTCGTCAGCGGCGCGGTGACGGGACTGCCGAACGATACGGCTCTGATCGCAGGAGATGGCGGCGAGAGGCTAATCGATGACAGCGCCGCCCCTATCCTTGACAAAGACGGCAGTATCCTCGGCGCAATCCTGGTTTTCCGTGATGCCACCGAGCGCAGGCAGGCCGAGCAGGCGCTACGCGCGAGCGAGGAGCACTTCCGGCTGGCAGTCGATAATTCCCCGGACTACGTCTTTCGCCAGAACCTTGACCTGCGCTACACCTGGGTCAGCAAGGCCGCCCCACCTTTCACTCCGGAGGAACTGCTGGGGAAAACAGACTTTGAGTTATTCCACCGGGAAGAGGCGGAGCGTGTCACGGCGATTAAGCGAAGGGTTCTCGAGACCGGCGTTGGCATCGCTACCGAGCTTTCAGCATCCAGCGGCGGGGAGAAGCAGCACTTCGAGATCGCCATCGAGCCCTGGCGTGACCGGGATGGTCGCATCACAGGAATAGGCGGATATGCCAGGAACATTACGAAGCGCAAGCGCGCCGAGGAGGAGCGCGACAGGTTGACGGCGCAGTTAGAGCTTCGCGCTGCGGAGTTGGACGCCGCGAACAGGGAACTGGATGCCTTCGCCTCGGCGGCCGCCCACGACCTTCGGGCGCCTTTGGCGCGCATTAGTGGCTTCAGCAAAATCTTTCTGGAAGACTACGGGCACAGCCTCGACGAGAGGGGGAAAGATCTTCAGCGACGCGTCGCCGATGCAAGCCTTGGCATGGCCCAACTTGTGGACGGTCTGCTGAAGCTGGCACGCCTGGGCTGCAGCGAGTTGCATCCTCGCTCGATTGACTTGAGCGAGTTGGCGAAAGAAATCGTGACGGATCTGAAAGAGACGGCGCCGGAGCGCCAGGTGGAGTTCATCATCGCTCCGAAGCTCGTTGCGGAAGCTGACCCCCAATTGCTGCGGGCAGCGCTGGAAAACCTGCTGGGCAACGCCTGGAAATACACCAGCAAGCACGCCCAGGCGAAGATAGAATTCGGAACGACGGTGTGCGAAGACTGCCCCGTCTACTTCGTTCGAGACGATGGCGCCGGCTTCGACACGGCCTACGCCGATAGGCTCTTCAACGCCTTCCAGCGCCTTCATTCATCCTCCGAATTCGGCGGCACCGGCGTCGGACTGGCCACTGTCCACCGCATAGTCCTCCGCCACGGGGGACGGATATGGGCGGAGGGCGCTGTCGAGCAAGGGGCGACCTTTTACTTCACTCTGCAGCCCGGCCCAGCCACAAAGGGCGCCCGTCCCGGCGAGTAAGCTCTGCTGTACTTCTTTGATGTCTCCCCCCTTTCTGAAAGGGTGCCAAGGGGGAGTTTCGCTCTTACCAACAGCTAATGGCTGACGGCTGAACGCCGAAGGCTACTTCATGAAATCCCTCTCAATCTCCCTTTCCCAAAGGGAGAGGTTTCGGCTTCGCCGACTGGAGTGATGTGCGCGTCGACATACGGCGACCCCCCGTAGGGGCGGACGTCCCTGTCCGTCCAGGCCCCATCTTCAGGGCGAATCCACCATTGACAACTTGCCGCACTGATGTTAAATTGCGCCCAGGCCCGAGGATCGCTGTGAGTTGTTTGCTTCGGCGTCCCTCGGTACACGGCTATGTAAACGATAGGAAAGGAGGGTCACTTTCCCATGAAGAAGACCCCCACGGTGCTCATTTCGTTGACGGCTCTATCCCTCTTGATGGCAGGCTGTGCGCCGGCGGCCGCTCCCCCCGCTGTTCAAAAGGCAGCCACCTCTGCCCCACCGGTCTCTTCCCCCAAGGCCGCCGTGCCAGTGAGCACTCCCGCTCCCCCCGGCACACCCAAGCCGGCCGCCCCGATGGAATCGGGGCCGCGCAAGGGGGGCATCCTGAACAAGGCAACCAAGTCAGAGCCCCCGCACTTCGACCTCCAGATCTCGGGAGCCGGATTGCAGCTTTTCTCCCTTGGCCCGGCTTACAGCGGGCTGGTGCAGTATGACCCCCAGAAACCGGGCGTGGTGGCGCCTGACCTGGCGCAAACATGGACGGCAAGCCCCGATGGGCTGAGCTATACTTTCAAGCTGCGCCCGGGCGTCAAGTGGCACGACGGTAGTCCCCTCACCGGCCAGGATATCAAGCTGAGCATGGAACGGCTGAAGAAACAGCCCCAGGCAGGCCCGGGGATGGAGGCGCTCCGGGCCGTGGAGACGCCGGACGAGCAGACAGTGAGGCTGGTCCTGGAATATCCCACCGTCGCCCTGATCAGCCACCTGGCTCTGGCGACGGCGGCGATAATGCCCAAGCACGTGATCGATAAGAAGGGCTCCATGAGGGATGACGTGGTGGGGACGGGCGCCTTCAAGTTCAAGGCCTTCAACCGAGGCTCCTCCATGGACCTGGAGAGGAATCCGAACTACTTCATACCCGATAGGCCCTATCTCGACGGTATACGCACCTACTACATCGGGGATGAGTCCACCTCGCTCTCGGCGCTGCGGACCGGTCGCATTGATTTCCTCATCAATCCCTCCGATGCGGGCGCCATGACGATAAAGGAGAAGTTCAAGGAGGCCACGCCAGGCCAGATGCGCCAGTCACAGTGGCGGGCCATCTATCTGCCACTGGACAAACCGCCTTTCAACGATATCCGGGTGCGCAAGGCCGTCCACCTGGCAGTGGACCGTCAGGCGGCCATCAAGGTCATTATGGGTGGCATGGCAGAGCTGGGCAGCGTCATCCCCGAGGGCATGGGCGGAATACCGGCCGCCGACCTGGAGAAGAGGCCCGGCTATCGACAGCCCAAGGATCAGGACATCGCGGAGGCCAAGAGGCTCCTCGCCGAAGCGGGCTTCCCCTCCGGCCTCAAGACCTCGACCCTGCATCAGAGAGGCACAGCCTATGATTCGGCTGCTGTCTTCATGAAGGACCAGCTCGCTAAGATCGGCATCGAGCTTGCCCTGGAGACCGCCGACGACGCCACCGTTTTTGAATTGCGGCAGAAGCGGGCCTACAATACCTTCACCCACCGGCGCGCCATCACTGCCTTCGATCCCGATGCCATCCTCATGCAAGAGTACAAGACAGGAGTTCCCTATAACTGGTCGAACGTCAGCGACGCCGAACTCGATAGACTCATAGACCTGCAATCGCGAGAGCAGGACCGGGAGAAGCGGAAGGCGCTGGTGCGCCAGGCTAATGAGAGGATCGAGGAGTTGGCCACCACGGTGATCCTCAGTTGGGCGGGCTACTGGCGCATCTGGGGGCCCCGGGTCAGGAACTTCGTGCTGCCCGCCGCTAACTACGATGATGAGAAAATGGTCGACGTGTGGCTGGCGCGATAGGACGTTGTCCGGGGAAGGGAATAGACAATGCGTGGAGGCGTTATGAAGGGACCCACTTACAAAGTGGTGTGGCCGCTGGGCCGGCGACACTCCGATAAGACGGCGCTGAGCTCGCCGCTGGATGATCTCTCGGGGAAGACCGTCTGCGAGATTTGGGACCGGCAGTTCCGCGGCGACGAGGTCTTCCCCGTCATCCGGCAGAGGCTCCAGCAACTCTATCCGGACCTCCGCTTCGTCGGTCACGAGGAATTCGGGAACATCCATGGCCCTGACGAAAGACAGACGCTGGAGCTCTTGCCCGGCCTGCTGCGTAAGCATGGCTGTGACCTGGCCATAACCGGCGTGGGCGCTTGAGGCGTCTGCACGCCCGCGGTTACGCGGGCAAGCCTGACCGCCGAGAAGGCCGGAGTGCGCAGTGTGTCGCTGATCACGGCAGGTTTCGAGCGCCTGGCGCGCAAGACCATGGAAATTCTCGGGGTGAAGAACCTGGCCCTGGCGATATATCCGGGCGCCATAATGACCGATACTCCTGAGGAGCTGGCGCGCAAGGTGGAGACTGCCATGGTCGACCAGATCCTCGAAGGCCTGAAGACGCGGCTCGAGGAGGCGGAAAAGCCGGCCGAGCCTGGCCCCAGGGATATCATCTTCGAGGGCAGCTTCGATGATGTCCAGGACTTCTTCACCGGAGAGCTCTGGACCGATGGTCTGCCGATAGCCCCGCCAACCGTCGAAAGGGTGGAGGAATTCCTGCGGTTCACCGACCACCCGGCGGACGAGATAATCGGCGTCCTGGGCCCGGAGAATCGCGCCGCAACGGTCTGGAGCGTCGCCGTGAACGGGGTCATGGCCGGCTGCCGGCCGGAATACATGCCGGTCTTAGTGGCCGTGGTGGAGGCCATCGCCGATGACGAGTTCTGCATCCATGAGGCGGGCGGCACCCCTGGCTGGGAGCCGCTGATCGTTATCAATGGGCCTATAGTCGAGGAGCTGGACTTCAACTATGGCCAGGGCGTTATGAAGGTGGGCCGCCGGGCAAACACCAGCATCGGGCGCTTCCTGCGGCTCTACATGAGGAATATCCCCGGGCTGCGCATCCCGCCGGGCATGTTTGACAAGGGCACCATCAGCTACACCTTCAATGTGGCGCTGGCGGAGAATGAGGGCGTGGCGGAGGAGCTGGGGTGGGACTCCTTCGGCATGGAGCGCGGGTTCCGTCGAGAGGACAGCGTGGCCACCGTCCAGAGCGCCCGGGTCGTCACGGCTCCGATCTATTGCGGCAACACCGCCGAGGACTGCGCCCAGGCCATCGCCGAGGTCTTCGGCCCCACCTGCTCCTATTCCGTCCACCTGTCGCTGAAGTACCGCAACTTTCACCCCCTGCTGATCATAAGTCCCAGCATTGCGCGGGTCTTTGCGCGAGAGGGCTGGACGAAGAACAAGCTGCGCGAGTACCTGGCGGAGAACTGCAAGGTGGCGCCGCAGGCGGTAGACAGATGGCTCTGGAGGATTGGCCACACGGATTTCACCGCCGCCAGTCTGCTCGACGAAAGGTGCGGTCTCTCCCTGGACGGGAACGGATTGATTCCGATATTTCGCCCCAACGAGATCGGGATCGTCATCGCGGGCGACCCGGACAGGAACCAGGCGCGGGGCTATGCCCCCAACTCGCAGCCGCCCGTTAGCAAGAAGATCGAGCTTCCTAAGAGATAGGTGTGGGGATGGGGGGCAAGGCGGTATTTCACTCCTCCAGCCAGTTCTCCACCGCCAGTCCGGGGACGCGCTGGAAGTGGCGGACGTTTCCGGTGATACTGCATCGGCTTGACAAGACGGATTGAAGCTGGGAAATAAGTCCCCAAGGCACTGCTATATGCAATGTGATATCATTGTTAACTTAATAATCACTTGACAAGTCCCATGACCGCATGTAGAATGTGACCAGGATGTCAGATGTTACGCAGGAGAAGCCCGCATGCGTACCCATGTTATCCTGTCCGATGAGTTGGTGGCCGAGATAGACCGCCTCGTGGGGAAGAGGAAGAGAAGCAGATTTGCGGAAGAGGCCATAAAGGACAAGCTGCGCCGCGCAGCTTTGACCGTGGCCTTGAAGGAGTCGGCTGGCATTCTTGCGGGGCAGGGACCTGAGGAGTGGGATACGCCCGAGGGAACCGCCCGCTGGGTCCGCCAGCTTCGCGCTGAAGACAACAAACGGCTAGAGAGGAAGAGCAGGGGGCCAGCGTCTCGTGGGTAGCTATCTCCTGGATAGCGACACCCTGATAGGTTACCTTCGAGGACGAAAAGCGGCCTTGAACCTTCTCGCTGAGCTGCATGAGGGCGGCGGCTTGTTGGGCGTCTGCTCTATCAACATCGCCGAGGTCTACTCGGGAGTGGCCGAGGCCGAGCGCCCGGCGGTGGCGAGATTCCTCGACGCGCTGCACTACTTTGAGACAACGGCTGAAGCCGCCAAGCTGGCCGGTCAATACCGTTACGAATTCGCCCGTAGGGGGATAAGCCTCCCGGTGGCCGACACGCTGGTCGCCGCCGTCGCCGCCGAGAATCATGCCGTCGTGGTGACTGGCAACATCAAGGATTACCCTATGACAGAAGTGAGGACCATCGACCTATTGGCCGGTCAAGACTGACGCCGGTTCGAGGTAAAGAGAAGCAGCCTCTGTGATCTTCTGGAGTCCTCTCGCCCCGACGTGGGAGAGAGTCAGAATGAGGGGGCGTTTACGGACAGGTCCCCGCCAGGACCCGGCTTCCGTCCGCTGCACGGACGTCCGAAAGCACCTGAGCGCCCGCCGGAAGGGCCAATTCCTCCGCACGCGCCGCCGGGGCCACGGCGACGATGAAGCACTGGCCCAGTCCCTGCGCCAGCCTCTGAAGCATGTCCACGGACGGGTTGTGCTCTCCCATCTCCAGCCGGGCGATGTGAGATTGCGGCATTCCCAGGAGCTTTGCCAGTGCCCGCTGGCTCAGCTTATGCTTCGCGCGGTACCTTATCACCGCGATAGCCACGGCCCGGGCCAGCGCCGTTCGCTCCCAGCGCTCCCTGGCCTCCGGGTCCTGGCGAAAACGCTCTTCCTGAAGCTCCTTCGTGTCTACCCACCTGTTTTGCATGATATTCATCGCATCCTGCTCAAGTTCTGGGGGTTCCGGTATTCCTCCGCGGCAGCGGCGTAGGCGAGCACTTCCATATCCTCATGATACCATTTATGGTATCGGCTTGACAAGGGATGCGAGGCCACTGTGGTTGGGCCTTAGCGGTCGTCTCATAGGTGTTGCTCGCCCACGCGTTTTGGTGTAGAATCTGTGGTGGTCAAGTGCAACGTGTCAGGCACAACCCTTCCGGACTCGGTGGCGCGCCCACGGACGCCCGTGCTCTCGCCGCAATGAACGATGGATGTGCTCCCGAGGAGTTGAAGATGTCGACCAAGTACTCTCCAGAGAGACGAACGATAGGCGATTTGTTGTCCATGACGAATCCACCGATACTGGTTCCAGACTGGCAACGCAGCTTCAGTTGGACAACCGCCGAGGTGGAGATCTTCTGGCAAGACCTCTCGACGTTTGACCAACGGTATCCCGGTGACAACGTCAACAGTCAGGAGTACTTCCTTGGGTCCGTGGTTCTCGTAGACAATAACCTGTTTCATTTGCTGCTTGACGGCCAACAACGTCTCGCGACTTCGGCGATTCTTCTTTCTGTGATTCGGGACTATCTTGGCAGATACAACGAGGACTCAGCAAAGCGAGTCTCCAGCCGATACCTAAACGACTACGATGATGCTTCCGGGAAAGTCACGTACAAGCTCACCTTGAACCGATTTGACCGCGACTTCTTCAAGCGGGAAATTCTGGAAAGACGTGACGGGAGTTACCAGTCCCCGGCGGCAAGTGTAGAGTCGCACCACCTCATTCGCAAAGCAAGGGAGTTTCTCTCAGCGAAGTTTGATCAGAAGTATAGAGAGACCGATAATCCTCAAAACGCTCACGGTTGGGCGCTACGTGTGCTCAAGGTGCTAACAAATCACATGTCTGTGGTAGCAGTTGTTTCGGACGATGAAGACAATGCTGCCAACGTGTTCGAAACCCTGAACGACAGGGGAATTGGTCTTTCCACGCCGGATCTGCTACGCAACCTGGTCATGAGGAGAGCGGCTGAGGAGCACCGCGAGGAGATAATCGGTCTATGGGGCGAGATTCTCGAGACGGAAGGCGACGTCAAACTTAAGACCTTTCTTCGTCACTATTGGATATCAAACGAAGGTGATGTCAAGACCCAATCACTCTATCGGGAGATAAAAGACCACATCATGAAGGAGAACGTCGAAAGCCTCACGTTCTCCCGAGAACTGCGCGATGCTTCTGTAACGTACAGGGACATATTGGCAGCCCGAGACGATGACCCGCAGATTGCTCGGAGTCTGAAGGATGTCAATGAGCTTGGAGCAAACGTCTTGTATCCTGCTATCCTGAGCGCCTACGAAACCGGAAGACGAGAGCAATTGAACAAGTTTCTCAGAGCGCTAGTCGTGACTTTAGTCAGGCATGCGGTAATTGGTCGATTGGAAACAAGTCTTCTGGAGACGGTTGTCTTCGGTCTTGCTCGGGACATCCGGCGTGGCAAGGAGTTCAGCAGTGCTGTCCAAACATTGCAGGACTTCTCTCCTACTGACGACAATTTCACCTTGGCGTTTGACACGGTGAGCATATCAGATAGCTCTACCGCGCGCTATATATTGCGAGAGATCGAGATGTCTCAACGCACCAACGAACTGGACGTGTCATCTCCGCTAAACGTTCATCTGGAGCATATATACCCTCAGACGCCCCGCGCTGGCGAGCGCTGGCCGAACCACCCCAATGTCGTCAACCGTCTGGGCAATTTGACCCTACTCTCTCGCAAGCTGAACACGGCAATCAAGAACGCGCCGTTTGGGGAGAAGAAGGCGTGCTACAAACAGTCCGAAATAAATATGACGACGAGCCTCGTGACGCTTGACGATTGGACAGCAGACGCCATTGATCAACGACAGCGTGAGCTAAGTGCAAACGCGGCGAGAATCTGGGCCTTTCCGTCTGGGGGCACCTAATCTGAGCCAACGTTCAGAAATATCGTCTCTCCTTCCCCTACGCCCCTATCCCCCTCCCCTTCAGCTCCTCCGCCACGTCTCCCAGGTCCAACTGCTGGAGCTTCTCCTGCGTCGGGATGCCGGTCTTGACGTCCCAGCCGCGCGCCAGGTAGTAGTCGTCCATGACCTGATTCAGGAGGTCGCGGTCCACCCAGGACGAGAAGAGCTTCATGTAGTAGTCGTTCCAGGCGACGTCGTGCTCGCGGCGGCGGCCCTCCCGCGCCAGGATGGCCCGCTCCAGGTTGAACCCGCGCTCGCCCACCTGCTCGAACATCTGCGCCTCCGTCCGGTCGATGCCGGTGACGGCGCTGAAGAGCTGGGCCGGGTAGGTGTGTCGCCCATCAAGTCGTGCGTGTAGACGCAGAAGTGGCGGGGCGAGCCATCGCCAGGCATTGAGACAGCTCACGAACCAGCGGATGGAGAGGGCTGCGGTTGCGGGCTCTCGCCCGCCGTTGTCTGCACGGGCACATCCTGTTCCCGTATCGGTTCCGGCTCGGTCAGAAGGTCGAGATATGGGGTGTACCGATAGCGGCGGTTCCGTTGCCCCCCACTTGTCTCTTTCACCAACCCCAAGCTTTCGAATTGCTCCACCAGTTTGTTAGCGGTGACGAAGGCCACTTTCAAGTGCTTCATCACCAGTTTGACGTTGACCAATGGCCGCTCGAAGAGCACGTCCAATAGCCTCAGTCCGTTCAGGCCCGCCCTCTGCTTCTGGACAAGTGATCTGTGCTCTTCGCGCAACGTGACGATACTGCGAGCCGTATTCGTCGCCTCTGTGGCAGTCTCCGCGACTCCTCGAAGGAAGAAGCGCAGCCAGCCCTCCCAGTTGCCCTCTTCGCGCACGGCCATCAGGCGGTCGTAATACTCGGCCCGGTGTCCTTTGAGATAGTGGCTCAAGTAAAGCAGGGGTCGGTGCAAGACCTCTCGATGGCAGAGAAGAAAGGTAATCAGCAGCCGGCCAACGCGCCCGTTGCCATCCAGGAAAGGGTGGATGGTCTCGAATTGGGCGTGCGCCAGCCCGCAGTGGATAAGGTCGGGCAACTCGCGCTCCTCATTCAGGAAATGCTCGAAGCCACCCAACGCTGAAATTAGCTCCGACGGCGGAGGCGGCACAAAGGAGGCTTTGGAAAGGGGTACGTTCGCTGCCCCGATCCAGTTTTGGGATGTACGGAACTCTCCAGGCTGTCGATCAGCTCCGCGCACATCACGCAACAGCTCGGCGTGTATCTCTCGAATCAATCGAAGAGACAGTGGCAGTGCATTGAGCCGGTTCAGGCCATAGTTCATAGCTCGCACATAATTGACCACCTCTTCGACATCCTGGGGCAGTTCGCGCCCCGCGGGGTCCAGTTCGAATTCCAGGACATCGTCCAGAGTGCTTTGGGTACCCTCGATCTGTGAGCTCAATACAGCCTCACGTCTGACGTACATGGCAACGAAGAGATCGGGGTTGGGCAGCGTCTGTGCGGCGCCGTCGAGCCGCCCCACGGCTTGATCTGCCTTGGAAAGCAGTGACGCCAGGGGAGCGTCAAGTTGGATTGGCGGGTCAGGCGGTAGTGGCGCCGGGATGAAAGCCGTGTATCCGGCAGGTTGTTTTACAAACCGGCCCGCTCGTGTAATAAGGGGTTGCACTGGGCCTCCTTATTAAGCGGCAATGAAACACTGCCCTTTGACCATGGCTCTTATTTTAGCATAGGGGCAAAAAACAAAACAAGGGAGGCCGCTGGCCTATCTTGTTACAGGTATCTATGAAAAGCGTCGTGGCGAGTGGCGCTTCGCGCGCATTCCCCAAGGCGGCAGGGGACAAGCCCCTGCCCTACGGCTTCCTGTCCACCCCACCCCGAGGGCGCATGGCCATGCAATGTTGTCTTATTAAAATTGAATCGCGCCTGACTGGATGTTTCCTCTCCCCTCCGCGGGAGAGGACTAAGGTGAGGGGGCTCTCCGGTTTCACCCTCACCCTACCCTCTCCCATCGAGGGAGAGGAAACTCGAACGG
>JACPQD010000004.1 GCA_016190665.1 Chloroflexota bacterium | reverse complement strand
CCCCTACCCCCCGGCCCCCGGCCCCGTAATCCCCAGCGGGCCTTCCGGCTGGCCCAAAAGCTGCGCCTGCGCCTGGACGCGCACCGGCAGTCCCCAAATGCCGATGAAGCCCACCGCAGCGCTCTGATCGAAGACGTCGCCTTTGTCATAGGTGGCCAAGCTCAGGTTATACAGCGACTTCGGCGATTTCCGGCCCACCACGGTGCAGTTCCCCTTGAAGAGCTTCACGCGCACGTCGCCGGTGACGTGGCGCTGCGTGCTGTGGACGTAGGCGGCCAGGTCCTGGTGCAGGGAGGTGAACCACAGCCCATTGTAAATGATGTCGGCGTACTCCTGGGCCACCGTTTCCTTGAAGCGCACCTGGTCCTTCGACAGGACGAGGGCCTCCAGGGCGCGATGCGCCGCCAGCAGCACGGTGGCCGCCGGCGCTTCGTAGACCTCGCGGGACTTGATGCCCACCAGCCGGTTCTCGATGTGGTCGATGCGGCCCACGCCGTGCTCGCCCGCCAGCTCGTTCAGCTCCCGAATGAGGGCGGTGCCGTCCAACTGGCGTCCGTTCAGGCTCACCGGCAGGCCGCGGGCGAAGCCGATCTCGACGTAGGTGGCCTCGTCGGGCGCCTTGGCCGGCGATTTGGTCAGGGTGTAGATTTCCTCCGGCGGCTCGTTCCAGGGGTCCTCCAGGACACCGCACTCAATGGCGCGGCCCCACAAGTTCTCGTCGGTGGAATAGGGGTTGGCGACGGTTACCGGGATGGGGATGTTGTGCCGTTTGGCGTATTCGATCTCCTCCTCGCGCGTCATGCCCCACTCGCGCGCCGGAGCGATGACCTTGAGCTGCGGAGCCAGGGCGCCCACGCTGACATCGAGGCGCACCTGGTCGTTGCCCTTGCCCGTGCAGCCGTGGGCGACGGCCGTGGCGCCCTCCTGCAAGGCCACGTCCACCAGGAGCTTGGCCATGAGCGGTCGGGATAGGGCCGTGGCCAGGGGATACTGGCCCTCATAGATGGCATCGGCCTGGAGGGCCGGGAAGATGAAATACTTGACGAACAGCTCCTTGGCGTCGCTGACCAGGGCCTTCTTCGCGCCCGCCTGGAGCGCCCGCTTCTGCACCGAGGCCAAATCCTTCTCGTTGCCGACGTCGACCGTCAGGCAGATGATCTCGGCGTTATATTTCTCGGCGATCCATTTTATGGCAATGGAGGTGTCCAGCCCTCCACTATAAGCCAACACTATCCTCTCTGGCACTCAGTATCCTCCTGATCAGTCAACAACTCCTATCATTATATAGCAGGAGCGACTTCGAGGAAATAACGCGACTCAAACCTAACCCTGACCCCTTCCCGTGCCGGGAAGGGGAACCACATCTCGAAGGCGTACTCTTCCTCCGCGTTTCGGAGAGGGATCAAGGGAGAGGTTAAGCCCCTATTCCACGGCCGCCACCGCCGGGCTCTTCAGCTTCTCCAGGACGCCGGAGAGGATGGTGAGCGCCTCATCCGCATCCTTCCTGGTGATGATGAGCGGCGGTATCAAGCGCACCACGTTCGGCTTGATCGGATTGATGAGGAGGCCGTCCTCGATGGCCGCCAGGACGGCCCGCTCCGCCAAGTCGGAGGAGAACTCGATGGCCAGGAGCAGGCCGCGTCCGCGCACGTCGATGATCAGGTCAGACCTGTCTTTCAGCGCTTCAAGGCCCTTGAGCAGGCAATCCCCCACCTCGCGAGTGTTGCCGACCACGTTGTGGTCGAGGATGTACTTCAATCCTGCGTGGGCCGCGGCGCACACCAGCGGGTTGCCGCCGTAGGTCGAGCCGTGCTCGCCCGGCGCGAAGACGGCAGCCCTATCCTTAGCCATGAAGGCGCCGATGGGCACGCCGCCGCCGAGGCCCTTGGCCAGGGTCATGATGTCCGGCTCAACGCCGAACATCTGATAGCCGAAGAGAGTTCCCAGCCGGCCGATCCCCGTCTGCACTTCATCCAGGATGAGCAGGATGCCCATCTCGTCGCACCAGCCGCGCACCTCCTTGAGGTAGTCGTCGTCGGGGACGTTCACTCCGCCCTCGCCCTGCACCGGCTCCAGCATGACGGCGCAGGTCCTCGCGGTGATAGCTTTTTGTATGGCGCAGAGGCTGTTGAACTCCACGTTGATGAAGCCCTCGGGCAAGGGCTCGTAGGGCTCGTGGAACTTCTTCTGGCCCGTGGCCGCCGTCATGGCCAGCGTCCGACCGTGGAAGGAGTTGACGGCGGTGATGACTTCGTAGGCCCCATTCAGATTAAGCTTACCGTAGCGGCGCGCCAGCTTGACGGCCCCCTCCACTGCCTCCGCACCGCTGTTGGCGAAGAACACCCTGCTGAGGCAGCTATTCTTCACCAGGAGCTCGGCCAGCTCGATTTGCGGCGTCGTATAGAACTGGTTGGAGGTGTGAATCAGGGTTTGCGCCTGCCTGGTCAGCGCCTCGACGATGGCCGGGTGGCAATGACCCAGGGCGTTCACCGCCCATCCAGCCGTGAAGTCCAGGTATTCGCGACCCCTGTCATCCCAGGCCCTTACCCCAGCCCCTCTCACCAGCGTCAGGGGCGTCCGTTTGGTTACATTGAAGAAGTAACGCTTTTCCAGGGCTTGCCAGTCAGTCATGGTTATCACCTTTTCTGGATGCGTGATGCGTGTGGTTAGGCAGTGGCCTACCCGTCGGACGCGTCAGACCTGTCGACGTGTCAGACAGCGGCCCGGCCCCCAACCCTCGACCCCTGGCCCCCGAGCACGGCACACTGTGCCCCTACGCGGGCACCAGCCCCCAACCCCAAGGCATCCGCCCAGCGGATGCCCTACGGCCCCGTCAACTGCACGAGGCGCGCCAGGTCATCGGCCATGGCCTTGAGTTCCTGGCCGTAGGTCGCCCAATCGCCGGCCTTCAACGCATCCTGGGCTCTTTGATAATGCTGCTGGGCCGAGCGGGCCAGTTGGCCCGCCGTCGCCGGCGGTTGGCCGGCAGGGGGTGGCGGCGCTATTGGCGTCGTCGGGGTGGGTGCGCCACCCAGGATGGCGACAAGGCCCTTGTCCAAGGTTTCCTCCATAACGATGCGGTTGCCGCTGGCCACCACGATCCGTTTCAGCTCCGGTATTCGCCCCTTCTCAGCCTGGAGGTAGATCGGCTCAACGTAGAGAAGCGACTTCCCGATAGGAATGACCAGGAGATTGCCTCGAATTACCTGTGAGCCTGCCTGGCTCCATAGCGTGAGCTGCGCCGATATAATCGTATCCTGATTCATGCGGGCCTCTATCTGCCGAGGACCGAAGACTAGCCTATCCTTGGGGAATTTGTAAGACAGCAGCTTGCCGTAGTGCTCCCCATCGTTGCGGGCAGCCAGCCATGTAATCATGTTGTCTTTTTGGCTCGGCGTGAAGGGCATGAGCAGGAGGAATTCCTCCTTAGTCTCTTCCTCCAGTCGCATAATGACGTAGTAAGGCTCGACGGGTTGCTCCTTGGCGCCAACGGTCTCGATGGGCAAAGCCCAGAGGTCTTCACGGTTGTAGAAGACCTGGGGATCTCTCATGTGATAGGTGCGATACATTTCCGCCTGGGCGGAAAAGAGGTCCTCCGGGTAGCGCAGGTGGCTGCGCAAGGAGTTGGGCATCTCACTAATAGGGGCAAAGAAGTTGGGGAAGATGGCGCCATAGGTCTGAGCCAGGGCGTCGGTAGGGTCCGTCAGGTAAAAGGTAACCGTGCCATCGTAGGCGCTGATGACCACCTTGACGCTGTTCCGGATGTAGTTCAGCCCTCGTCTCACGGGCTGGGAGTAGGGGTAGCGCCCGCTGGTGAAGTAGGCATCCTGAATCCAGGAGAGCTTTCCGTCAGCGACAACGATGTAGGGGTCCTTGTCCAGCGTCAGGAAGGGAGCGATGTGTCTCACTCGCCCTTGAATATCGCGGCGGTAGAGGAGCCTGCTCTCCGGCGTCAACTCGCTGCTCAAGACTATGTTGAAATCTCCCATCTCCCAGGCGAAGATAAACTTCTTGAGGAAGGAATCGAGCTTGATATCCCCTTTGCCCTGGTATCGGGTGTAGACGTTGGCGTCGCCCTTGGGATAATCGAACTCCTCGGCCCTGGTATTGGCGATGACGTAATTGATGGTACCCTCGCCGTAGTAGACCTCGGGGCGGTCGATGTTCACTGCGCCGGTGGGCGGCACATCCTTGACGAAGTAAGCGGGCAGTCCCTCAGTGGTAAACTCGTTCACCGGGCTCATCGCCACGCCGTAGCCGTGGGTGAACTGGAGGCGCTGGTTCACCCAGGTCTGCGCCTGGGAGGCCAGCTTCTGCGGAGAGAGTTCGCGGGCAGATATCAGCACCTGGCGGTTCCTGCCGTCGATGGTGTAGCGGTCGATATCTATGTCGTGGAAATCATAGTAGAGGCGGATGGACTGGGTCTGGTTGTAGGTATCCTTTGCCGGGCGGTAGTCCCAAACCCGGATGTTATTGACAGTGTCCCTGTTTTCCTCGATGTCCTTTGCTGTCACCATGGCCGAGACGTCGAAGTCCCGCTCCTCAATTCGCTCCAGCCCGAAGGCGGCGCGTGTCATCGCGATGTTGTATTCGATGTAGGGGCGCTCCTTGGCCAGCTCGTTGGGCTCGACCTCGAGTTTCTGCATCACGCCGGGGTAAATGCCGCCGAAGATGATGCCCGTGGCAATCCATAGCCCTACGCCGGCGAGAGGCAGCCGAACCCCGCGTCGAAAGACATTGATTACGAGCAGTACGGCGATCAAGATAGTGACGGCCATGAGCACCTGAAAAGCGAACCTTTGGGCGTTGACGTCCGTATAGCTTGCGCCGAAGACCACTCCCCTCCGTGAGTAGACGAGATCGAAGATATCCAGCCAGTAGCCCCAGGAGAGCAGAAGAAAGATGAGCGCCCCCAGGGCCGAAAGGTGTCCCTTGACTACCGGCGGGAAGGATAAGGTGAAGCGGTTCAGCCCGAAGTTGAAGCCGTAGACCACCAGGGTGCCAATGAGGACAAGAATCAGGCTTCCGGCCAGCCACATCTCGACGAAGCGATAAAGGGGCAGCGTGAACGCGTAGAAGGAGACATCGCCGCCGAAGACGGGGGTCTCGACGCCGAAGGGCCGTGCGTTCAAGAAGCGGAGAACAGGCTCCCACTGCTCCAGCGCCAGGGACCCCATGATCAGGCTCACACCAATGATTGAGCCCAGGATCAGGAAGTTCAAGGTGCGGGTGAGCAGCACAACCCCTTCCCCCAGGATGAAGGACTCGCTGGGCTTAGGTGAGATCCGTCGCGCCAGCCAGAGATTGGAGTAGGCGAGGACGAAGAAGGCGCCGGCGCCCGCCAGAAACAAATAGCTCTTGGTCAGCAGCGGTGTGAAGAAGAGGCTGCTGAAACCAAGGTTATCGTACCAGAGCCACTCCGTATAGACGCTCTTGATCATGGACGCGAAGAGGAAGAGCACAAAGACGATGGCGGGCACGATGATCCAGCCCATGCCTCCCCCCTTTCTGGGCGGAGAGTCGGCGTCGATCACCTCGGCCCAGGGCGGGCGCCGACGGCCACTGGATTGACTGAAGTTATCGAAGAACGACATTGGTCACCTCCCTACTTATCCCGGAGCAGGAAGCGCGAATCCTCCCTGCTCCGGCTTCTCGCTTCCTCATTCCCGCTTCGCGCTCCACGCTCCGTGCTTCTTTAAGATCGTAGTCCCGTTGCCCTTACCCTCCAAAGCACCGAGTAGGGCGTGAGGAACCCGCCCATCTGTGATAAGGGCCGCTTTCGCCGAGGCCAGGCCGCGCAGGCAGGCCTCCACCTTAGGTATCATGCCGCCGCCCACTACGCCGGAGGCGATGAGTTTCTGAGCCTCCGTCCGCGACAGGCTGGAGATTACTTTTCCTTTCTTGTCGCAGACGCCCTCTACATCGGTCAGGAAGACCAGATCCTGGGCCCCGATAGTGGCCGCTATCTCTCCGGCGACAGTGTCGGCGTTAATATTCAACGGGCCGAGCTGCTCGTCGAAGCCTATCGGCGCCACCACGGCGATATACCCGGCGTCGAGGAGCGTGTCCAGCGGTTTGCGGTCCACGCCGGTGATGGCGCCCACCAGCCCCAGTTCCGGGTCCTGGACTCGGGCGCGAATCAGGCAGCCGTCCACACCGGCCAGGCCAATGGCCCGCCCGCCCAACTGGTTGATGGAGGCCACCAGTTCCTTATTGACCATGCCAGCCAGCACGCCCATGACCACCTCGAGACTCTCAGCGTCGGTCACGCGGAGGCCGCGCGCGAAGTGCGTCGGCACCCCAAGCTTCTCCAGCCACTGGGTGATGTCCTTGCCCCCGCCGTGGACGACCACAGTAGGCTGGCTACGCCTCTGAAGCTCCACCAGGTCCTCCAGAGTGGTGTCGTGGCTGCCCAGGGTGCTCCCGCCGATCTTGATGACGATGGGCTTCACGGATTCTCCTGGACCGCAAGGACCATAGGCAGCGGCTTCAGCTCTCGCCGCAGTGGGTCCAGGGCTAGCCCCAGGGCCTCAAGGGTGAAAGCGCCCAGGAGCGTGCTATCTCCCTCCTCGCCGAAGATGACATCCGCCCCGCCGACACGCTCCCCGTACCTGAAGAGGGCGACTCCCTTCCTGCGAGCAATCTTCGAGCCGTCAGCCAGTCGGAACTGCTGCTCCGCCAGCGGCGTGATGCCAAGCCTCTCCAGGATTGGCGTAGGTACCACGGAGTAGATTGCGCCGGAGTCGATGAGAAACTCCAGCTTCTCCGTAACCTCCGGGCTGGCGGGATTGCCCACTTCGATCTCTAAAACTGTAAGTCTCATCATGACCTCCTCGGGGTGGCCGGTTCTCCCAAGGCCCACTTTGTGCCGTACTTTCTTAGTCTAACATAGTGTAGTGGTTCTGATATACAGTTAGAACCACTGATGGACACGAATGAACTCTCATATGTTTGGGAGAACGGTGTCGCTCATCCGGCGGTAGGCGTGCTTTCATATCCCCGCAATCTACGACGAAACTGGACCCATAATCTGTGTTTATCGGTGTTTCCCGACTCCGTGCGGGATCCCGATGCGTCGGGACATCCGTGGTTCTGTCCCGGATGCGCTTGGTGGATACCAGCCCTTCCTGTTAAGCGAGCTAACGAAGCGTTAGAAGCAGTACAAGAGAATGCGTGGCGCAGACACAATCCCGTCCGGGAGTAAACCACCCCACGGTCTTGCTAACCATATTCCTTCCTCTCCGCAAACTGGGCGCCGCATTCATCGTCGGTGACGGACGCGATCTCCCTATCGAGGTGGATCTTTGAAATTTCAGCCCGTATCCGACCCCAGTCGAGCTACGCCCTCGACGGTCGCGTCACTTTTGAACCAGCGTCGCCGGAAATGCCCTCGCGTAGTCCGCTCCCACGTTAGCGCGCTCCACCTTCCAATCGGGTGGGTTCAGCGGGTCATAGGTGAGGATGGTGCGCTGGAAGGCCTGGATGGTTATCTTGCGCCCTTTGGCCTCACCTTTGTCCACCGTGGCTTCCAGAGGAGGTGTCATGGGCAGCCCCACATCGTGGAGCCAGCCGCCGGGGAAGAGGTCAGGTCGACTGACGTATTCCCAGAAAAAGCCGGGTACCACCTGGCCCGGAGCCGGCCGCAGATGCGGATCGTAGGGGATAAAGGTCGAGCCATCCGGCCCGGCATGAACGCCGCCGCTGAAGCCAGCCGGGGGCGGCGCCTGCGACTCCGGACGGGCCGCAACGCGGATTTCGGCGTAGGTGACCGTAGATACATCCCCGCCCACCGGAAGGGCCGCCCCCGCTTGCTGCAGCTCATCCACCAGGAGACCATACATAAGGCGCCAGTTGGGGTCGGCCTCCTCCGGGTGATACTCCAGGCGGCCTTTCTCGAAGTACTGGCGGAGCATCCCTGCGGAAAGGGGATATGAGATGGGCCGGCCCAGCACGCGCCAACCGTCATAGCTGGCATAGTAAGCAGCAAAGGCGGCGGCGACATCGGGCGGTATTCTCTTCTGCCACACTCCCTGGCCGGTCCCCGCATACAAAGTCATGTCGGCGGGGTTGTAGCCCAGCGCAGAAACGTAGGCGAGCTGAGGGGCGTCATCCGCGGCGAGTCGCGTCCAGACGCCGCCGCCATCCACCGACCGGTAGATGCCGGCATTGTCCCCCTGAAGGGACATAAACAGCACCCTGGGATTGTTGGCATCTATAGCTAGCCGGGGCGTCCAGGCCCGGCCTGCCGGAAGTCCGCGGCCGACCTTCGTCCAGGAAGCGCCACCGTCGCTACTCCAGTAGAGGAACACGCCTGATCCCGTAGGGCCTTGATAAGCCGCGTAGACGATATTGGAGTCGCCGGGATCAACCGCGATGCTGGCGGGATAGGAGAGCGGCTCAATGGCGGGCAGCTCGCGCCAGGAGGCGCCCCCGTCGTCGCTGCGCGTAATCAGGCCGCCGCGGTAGACGGCGTGGGCCGCGTATACCACGTTGCGCGCCGTTGGGTGAATCGCGATGGCAGTTATCTCTCCCACCCCCATAAGGGCTTGAAGGGTGTAGGTCGCCCGCCAGGTGGCCCCGCCGTCGGTGCTTCTCGAAACCCCGTAGTTGGCTGGGTCAGCGGAGCCGACGTACATGAATTGGGGATTCGCCGGGTCGATGGCCAACACGGTTGCCCTGCCGATGGCCTCAGCCGCCACCCCACCGCTGGGGTCGATCCAGGTGCGTCCGCCGTCAGCGCTCTTCCGCAGGCCCTTCAGGTTGGGCGCACCGGTCCTTTGCGGCCAGAGGTAAACGTAGACCGAATCCGTCCGGGTGGGGTCGACGGCTATCGCCACAATATTGGGAAGGGCGCTGGCCGCAGCCCATTTCGTTCCGCCGTCCGTCGACCGGTAGAGTCCCACAGGCGTGCTGGCGTAGAGCACCTTCCCATTGGATGGGGCGACAGCTAGAGCGCTTATCTGGTTTGCGCTTTGTTCGGCTGGCCAGCCGGAGGCCCAGGGATCTTCAGGCTGAGCCAGACCGGGGGAAGTGAGACCCGCCAAAGATACCGCCAGGAGCAGAGCAACCCGGCGGAGACGGCGAAGTCGACAAGGTGGAAGTTGCATGGACCTCATGGGAAAAGAATTCATCCAACGCAGATGGGCGGCTTCCACGAACAACTGATAGAATCTAACACGGGAACGCAGAAAAGTCAAAATGTCACCTTTTTGCATCTTTCCGGCCGGAGGCTTAATGACTTCTTTATGGGCCGGTCGCTATCATGGGTGCAAAGGAGCATCGAGGATCATGTGGTACTCGATCAGAAGGAGAAGAAAATGAAAAAGCCCATAAAGCCCATCATAGTGGCCTCAGCTATTCTCGCGATTGCGGTGCCCATCATCGTGCTGATGCAACTCCAGGCCGCGCCGGATTTCAAGGCGACTCTGGCGGGCGCTAACGAGGTGCCTCCAGTGGCTACTCAGGCGACCGGGGAAGCCACCTTCTTCTTGTCGCAGGACGGAATGTCGCTCACCTTCAAGCTAACTGCCGCCAACATTGAGAATATCACGCAGTCTCACATCCATACGGCGGCGACAGGCGTGAACGGGCCTGTCGTTGCCTGGCTTTACCCCAGCGCCCCGCCAGCCGTGTTGATCCCCGGCGCTTTCAACGGGGTGCTTTCAGAGGGGACGCTCACCGCAGACAGCTTGAGGGGCGTGCTCGCCGGCCGTCCATTGGCCGAGCTGATCGCGGCCATCAGAGTGGGCAACGCCTACGTGAACGTCCACACGAGCCAGCGTCCGGGAGGGGAGATGCGCGGACAGATCCAGTAGCATGCGCCGGGAGTCAGCAGGGCACACGCTGCTGCAAAAGCGGAAGTCTAACGCCCCAACGGCGAGGGACCGAAGAGGCGTGGAAAGGGGCCGGCGGACGATGAGACCCGCCGGCCCACTATTGTAAACGGGCGCCATCAACTTGTCGAGTGCGGCTTCTTCGTGCTAAACTTCTCCTTACGCACAGGAGAAGGGATGTTTTGCATGAAAGGCCGCGTTTTTTCCGGTGCTCGCCCTACGGGCCGGCAGCACATCGGCAACTACCTCGGAGCCATCCAGAACTACGTGAAGCTCCAGGACGACTACGATTGCATTTACTGTATCGTTGATATCCACGCCCTGACGACTCTGGAAGAAACGAGCGTGCTCCAGGACAATATCCGCGAGATGATGCTCGACTGGCTGGCGGCTGGGCTGGACCCCGCCAGGAGCATCCTCTTCGTACAGTCGCATGTGCCTGAGGTAATGGAGCTCCACACCCTTTTGAGCATGGTTACGCCCCTGAGCTGGCTGCTCCGGGTGGCCACCTTCAAGGAGAAAGCCAAGCAGCAGCCGCAGAACGTCAACTACGGCCTGGTGGGCTATCCCGTCCTGATGACCGCCGATATCGTCCTTTACAAAGCGGATACCGTGCCGGTAGGAGAGGACCAGTTGCCACATCTGGAACTGGCGCGCGAGATCGTGAGGCGCTTTCACACCTTCTTCGGCGCGACCTTCCCCGAGCCCAATGCCAAGCTGACCGATTTTCCCCTGGTCATGGGCCTGGACGGCGCTCGAAAGATGAGCAAGAGCCTCGACAACCAGATCGAGTTGGCGGCGTCTCCGAAGGACACTGCGAAGCGCGTGATGACGGCCGTCACCGACCCGGCGCGCCGCTATCGCACCGACCCCGGCCATCCCACCATATGTAACGTCTTTACCCTCCACCATTTCTTCAACGATGGCCTCGTCAGCCAGATCGAGCGTGAGTGCATGGCGGCGGATCGGGGCTGCGTGGCCTGCAAGCAGCAACTGGCGCAAGGGATAAACGGCTCTCTGCAGCCCTTCCGAGACCGGCGCGCCGAGATCGCCGCCAGGCGCGGCTACGTCGAGGAGGTTATGGCCGACGGCGCGCGCCGCGCCCGGGCCATCGCCGTCGAGACGCTCAAGGAGGTCAAATATAAGATGAGACTTCTGCCGAGATGAGTCCTATCCCTCTGTCCCGCTCCGGCAAGTCGGGTATGGACATCGCCATGCAGGCGGCCCGGCGTGCCGGCGAGATAGCTGTCGATGGCTTCTCCAAGGCCAGAAACGTGCGGCAGAAGAGCCGGGGCAACGTCGTCACCGACGTTGACCTTCGCGCCGAGAAAGAGATCGTCGGCCTCCTGCGCACCGAGTACCCCCATTTCAACATCATGGCCGAGGAAGGCGGCGGCAGGGAGACCCCTTCCCCTTACGTGTGGATAGTCGATCCCCTGGACGGCAGCCGCAACTACGCTTCCGGCCTCCCTATCTTCTGTGTCAGCCTGGCGCTGGCCAGGGACGGCGACGTCGTCCTCGGCGTTACCTACGACGCGCTTCGGGACGAGATGTTTACCGCCGAGAAAGGGAAAGGCGCCTTTTTGAACGCTACGCCCATCTGTGTGGGCGACAAGGCCACCCTGGAGGAGTCCTTCGTCGGTGGGGACCTGGGCTACGAGGACGCCCGCGGCGCCCAAGCGCTGGAGCTTATGCAGAGCATCTGGCCCGGAGTGCAGGGCTTCCGCGTCATTGGTTCGGCGTCGCTGGGTGTGGCCTATGCCGCGGCAGGCAGGTTCGACCTCTATTTCCACAACTGCGTCTACCCCTGGGACTACGCCGCCGGCATCGTACTGGTGCGCGAGGCGGGCGGCGTCATCACGGAGCGGGGCGGCGCGCCCCTGACATTGAAGACCACCGGCGTCGTGGCCGCCAATACCTCCGTCCACGCCGACTTCCTTCGCCTGGCAGCCGGCTACGGCTGGGAGGGCACATAGGCGCGGCCCGCGAACCGCCCTCACTCCTCCCGGACGCACGGCCGTGGGCCTACGACATCGACTATGCGACGTATTTCAGTGCGCGGTGGAGAAAACGCGCCCCACCCGGCCGGACTTTTGGGTGGCCGCGCAGGTACGCCCGCCCCCACATCTTTCACCGGCTTGTGCTAGAATATGACCCATGAGGTTGAATTCTCTCGCCGCCCTGTGGCTCGGCAAGCTTTCTGGGGCGGCGTCCCGTTCTCTGAGGCGCGGCGGTGGCACGGCGCTGCCCGGGGTGGTGGCTCGGGCCATCGACCCGGGTCTGGCGCGTTGCCTGGCGGCGCAGATAAGCGGCGGCTCCGTCCTGGTCACCGGCACCAACGGCAAGACGACCACCTCCCGCATGATCGCCACTATCCTCCGCCAGATGGGCGTCGCTCCTCTCTGCAACCCATCGGGGTCCAACCTTATGAGAGGGGTGACGGCGGCTCTCGTCGAAGAGGCCGATTTTCTGGGCCGCCTGCGCCGGCATGTCGAGATGACCGGCGTCTTCGAGGTGGACGAGGCGGTGCTGCCCTATGCGATTGAGGAGGTGCGGCCCCGCGTCGTGGTCATAACCAACCTCTTTCGCGATCAACTGGACCGCTACGGTGAAGTGGACTCGGTGGCGGCTATCTGGAGGGAAGCCCTGACCCGGCTTCCCCTTGGCGCCTCCGTAGTGCTGAACTCCGATGACCCCATAGTCGCCGACGTGGGCCGGGCGCTGGAAAACAGGCTGGTCTACTTCGGCGTCGAAGACAAGCAGTTGGGCCGTGATTGGCTAGAGCACGCCGCCGACTCCCGGTGGTGCCCGCGCTGTGGCCTGGAATACCAGTACGACCTCTCCTACTATGGACACATTGGCCACTACTATTGTCCTCGCTGTCACCTTCGCAGGCCCGACCCTCAGGTGAAGGCGGAGCGCCTGCAAGTGCGCGGCTTCGAAGGCACGCTCACGAGGATCAGCACCCCCGACGGTGAGATGGACTTGGAGGTCCGCCTTCCCGGCATCTACAACGTCTACAACGCCCTGGCCGCCTGCGCCGTGGGGCATGCCCTCGGCGCGCCGCTGGAGGCAGTGAAGCGCGGGCTGGAGCTTTTCACGGCGGCCTTCGGGCGCGTCGAACGACTGGAGATCGAGGGTAGAGTCGTTTATCTTGTCTTAGCCAAGAACCCCGTCGGCTTCAATCAGGTTCTCTCGGCACTGCTCAGCGATGGGACGCAGAAGAACCTGCTCTTGGCGCTGAACGACGGCATCGCCGACGGGCAGGATGTCTCCTGGATCTGGGACGTGGACTTCGAGACGCTGACGGGACGCGTCAAGCTGGCGGTGGTGTCCGGCCTCCGCGCCGAGGACCTGGCTCTGCGCCTGCAGTACGCGGGCGTCAGCGGAGGAGAAGGGCGCTTCATCCTGGAGAAAGACCTGGCGAAGGCCATTCGGGCGGCGGTTAGAGAGACGCCGGTGGGCGAGACGCTGTACCTGGTCCCGACCTACACTGCCATGCTGGAGGCGCGCCATGTTCTCGTCAAACAGGGCTATCTCCAGGACTACTGGGAGACAGAGTGATGTCTTCGGAAGTGGGGCTGGTCCTCGCTCACCTCTACCCCTCGCTGATGAACCTCTATGGCGATCGGGGCAATATCATCTGCCTGAAGCAGCGCTGCGCCAGGCGGGGCGTCCGCCTGGAGGTCAGGGAGATAGGCATCAGCGACGACCTCTCCTTCAAGTACGACATCCTTTTCATGGGCGGCGGCCAGGACAAGGAGCAGAAAAGGGCCGCCGATGACTTACAGGAAAAGGCCGTCGCCATCCGTGAGGCGATAGAGAGCGGCGTGGTGGCTTTGGTGGTCTGCGGAGGCTACCAGTTGTTCGGGCGGTACTATCAGCCAGCGGAGGGGCCGCGACTGGAGGGCATTGGCGTCTTCGATGCCTGGACCGTCCACCAAGGGAGCCACGTCCCGCGCTGCATTGGCAACGTCGTTGCCGAATGGGAGGGCAAGCTGCTGGTGGGCTTCGAGAACCACGGAGGCCGCACCTACCTGGGCCCTGGCGCCAGGCCGCTGGCGAAGGTAGTGAGCGGCCACGGCAACAACTCCGAGGATGGCTCGGAGGGAGCCGTCTACCGCAACGCCTTCGGCACCTATCTCCACGGCTCGCTTCTCCCCAAGAATCCCCAGTTCGCCGACCATCTCCTGCGGTTGGCCCTGGAGCGGCGCCATCCCGGATTCGAACTCCAGGCCCTGGAAGACGTTCTCGAAACGCAGGCCCACGAGGCTGCGGTGGGGATGGTCAGACAGCGGCAAGGTTGGTTGAGCAGGCTCTTACGCTAAGGCCATCGTAAGGTGGTAGGACAGACTTTCCAGTCTGTCCTCAGCGGACAGGCAGGAATGCCTGTCCTACCAACTACACCTGGCGCTCTCTGGCCGCCGGCTCCCGCACGATGATACGGGTTTCCGCGACGCCCTCTTCCTGCTGGGTTATGTGGTTCAAGAACTGTATCGTTATGGTGTGCTCACCATGATGCTTCTGGGTGGGCCTGAGCAGCAGGACGGCCCCGCAGGCGGCTCATTGCTTCGCGATAAACAGCCCCACCATGCCGGCATCGGCATGGCTCTCCACGTGGCAGTGGAATAGCCATAAGCCAGGATTGCTGAACTTCAACAGAAGAGTGTCCGCCGCGCCGGGCACCAAGGGGACCACCTTGCCTGGCCACGGGCGTCCCCCCAACACGCCAAGGGAGATGTATTCCGCTGAGTGAATGTACAGGCTGTGGATAATGTCGCCGATGTTGATCACGTGGAGCTTTATCGGTTCATTCACTTTCACCTCAAAGGTGGGCAAGGTCCGGTTGAACTGCTTCTCTATCCCCGCCCTGCCCTGTTGCCTGAAGATATTCTCCAGAGCCACCTCACCCCCGGGCAGTCCCATACCGTTCATGATCCAGTGGGTCAGATTGCCTTCCCTGACATGCCCCCTCTCCCCCAGGAACAGCACTTCTTCCCTCAAGGGTGTTTCGTCGGGATCAGCCACGACAATGGCGCCATACAGCCCCTGCATGACGAATCGGGAAGGCGCGATTCCCTTGTCCGCCGAGTGGGTGTGGTAGTAGAATAGCCCGGCCGAAGGGGGCGTGAACTCGTATGTGTACTCGGCGCCTGGCGCCAGCAGGCCTTTCTCCCCCTCACCGGCAATCAGGTTCGCCTGGCTGCCGTCGTTAGGTAGCGAGTACCCCTCCATATGGGCATGGAAGCTCGCCACCATGCCCAGGTGGTTGGTGACTTTCACACTCAGCGTCTCACCCACCTTGACCTTCAGCGTCGGCCCCGGCACAGTGCCATTGAACGTCCAAGCATGCCACACAGCCCCATCGCCGTAGTCCAGGTCAGCGGGCCGGATCTCGAGGGCATACTCCCGGACGGTCTGAGCTTTAGCTTTCTGATTCGAGTTATCCCTCAACAAGATGGCTAAGCTACTGGATGCCAGTAATGGGGCAACCACAGCAATTGCGAATACGAACCTCCAACTTGGTGACAACCCCGCGATCTTCATCGGACTCTCCCTTCCCAAGTTCGTTGTGGCGTCCTTCGTCGCTTCGCTTAACCCACCCTACGCGTCTAAGCGGTAGGGCAGACTTTCCAGTGTGTCTAGAGCGGGACAGGCAAGAATGCCTGTCCTACCAACTACACCTGGCGCTCGCTGGCCGCAGGCTCCCGCACAATGATACGGGTCTCCGCGATGCCCTCTTCCTGCTGGGTTATGTGGTTCAAGAACTGTATCCTTATCGTGTGCGTCCCCAGATGCTTCGCCGTGGGCCTGACGAGGAGGTCGGCGCGACGCGCCGTAGTGAGCCGGATGCCTTCGCCAGCCCGGGCCACGAAGGGGCTGCTGTACCTGCTCCACCCACCGTTGCCCAGGACGCGCCCGTCAACCCCGATGACCTCCACATCGAAATCGGTGAAAACGATCCTGGTGACGTCGTAGTCGGCGGAAAGCAGCCGGATGAGAAGGGTCTGCCCCGGGGCTACAACGGCAGCGACGCCGGGACGCTGGCGATCGGTGGGTTCATTCAAGGTCCACGGGTGGGGAACGCCGGTGATGAAGAAGTGGTCCGCCTTGAAGTCGTGGAGCCCCTTCATACCGTCAGGACCGCTGTTATCCTTCAGGGAGGTGAACTGCTGGCCCAGGGGTTTGCCCTGGGCGTCCAGCTCCGAGCTGCTGTTGCTGCCCAGGCCGAAGCCATGGTCGACCTTGTGAAACCGAGAGTCCACATCGTCGGGCACCCAGATTGCCTCCACGTCGTAGCGCAGGACGCCGCTTTTGTAGCGCACGTAACCCGGCCCGCCGGTCTTGTAGGGCGGCAGCAGCGGGTCGCCCTTGGGGCTCAATGGATCGATGAGCAGCATGCCGTACATGCCGATCTCAAAGTGGAGCACAGTGTTGCGGTGGCAGTGGTAAAAGTAGGTGCCCGCCCCGCCTTCGCCGGCTTTCCATTGAAAGATATAGTCGCCGCCCACTTCCATGGAGAGCTTGCCCACCCCATCGTTCTGGGCGGTAGGCTCTATGCCGTGCCAGTGGATGGTATGGGCCTTCTTGGCGATCTGGCTCAGCCAGCCGTGGAAGAACTGCCCTTCCACGATGCGAATCGTATCGGAAGGGAACTTGAACCGGTTATCCTTGATCTTGGGGTCGAAGAAGCCCCAGAAATCGATCTTTGTCCCGTCAGGCATCTCACGGGACACGGTGTCAAAATCACGGCAGATGGGAGTTACAAAGCCGAACCTGGGGTCCACACCTTGCTGGTCCGTGGAGAACAGAGGGACCGGCGAGTCTGTGCCATCGGGGTACTTGAGAAACCGCGTGACCTTTCCCCCCGAAATTCGCGCCGGCTTGACGGATTTCGGGTTGTCCGGATTATTGGGGTCTGGCTCCAGGGTGAAGAGGTCCGATGGGATAAAATCGGGCGTCGGCAAGTTCCCGGTGGAGCGCGGCGGGTCCGGGGAGAACTGGCCCATTCTTGAATTGGGCCAGCCCGCCGGCATATCGCGGGTCGAAAACCCTTTCAAGCTCGCCAGACGCTTGGGGTCGCGGAAGACGATTGGTCGTGCCATCGATTAATCTCCTATTCAGGCCGTCACAGGGGACGCCGCTGGGAATAAGCTCCCAGGAACTCGATATGAGTGATCAGGCCCTGGGGGTAGTTGCCCCCGGCCGCCGTCTGAGAGAGCTCCTGGTGGGAATGCATGGGATAGGTCATGGGGAAGCCAGGGCCGGGGTGGGCCACGTTCCAGTGGGATTGCCCGTCATCCGGCCCGAGGCCCTCCTGAGAGGTCCCGGCGATCAATTTCGCCCAGGTCTCGTCCGGGATATCCGGCGGCTTGGTCATCGGGAAGAGCATATCCTTGCGGTCTTCCGTGAACAGCGTCGAGGTGTCTGGCGCGACGATCGCCCCTCGACTGCGGTCGTCCAGGAGCCTGCCGTTGTGGGCTATTATGTAGTGATGGTTGGCATGGGTGTGAGGGGAGTGGGTATCCAGGCCCACGTGGGCCATGCGTATCAAGACGGGTTCCCCCTGGTACCCCATGACGGCGGTATCGAGCTCCTGGGCCGGTATGAACCCATCGGGAGGCGGTATCGGCTTGGGGCGCGCCCCGGTCTCCGCATACTCATGTACGTGATCAAAAGACGAGAAGAAGCCGGAGCGACCGTTGATGAAGAAATAGCTGGGCAGGTAGTTCTTCAGGATGTCCGCGGGGTCAATGTGTTCGCCCCGCTCCGCCTTCTGGCAAAAAGCCGGGTCCAGCTCGCTGAAGATCCAGAAGATCTGGCGCTCTGGCCGCCAGACGTCGCCGGGGAACCATTCGGCCCTGCCCAGATCGTCGAAGAGCATCTGCACCGGATTGTCAGACGCCAGGCGGCCGTAGGGCGTGTCGTGGGGTTCGAAAGGCTTGGCGGGCATCGCCACCAGAACGCCGTGCAGGCCCAGCAGCCGGCCCACCGGCTCCTCCACCAGGTCCTGGTAAATGTACGTCCCGGGGGCTGGGGCCGTGAAGGTCACCGGGGCGGTAGCGCCTGGCGGGATGGGCGGACTGGACACCACAAAGGGCATCGACTCGTTCCCTTTGATGGCGAAACTGTGGGGCTGGTCCAGGTTGTTTGTGATGTTGAGAGTTATGCTGTCGCCTTGCGCGGCGAAGATCACCGGCCCCGGCATGGACGGCTGGCCATTAATGGCGAAGGCCCATCTATATATGAGATGGCCATCCACCATCTCGTGGTCGACAGCCATCATCTCCAGGTCCAGTTCGACTTTGCCCGTCGCCTGGGGGCTCAGCGACCAGCGGTAGAGCGCGGTAGAACCCAGGGCGACGGCGGTCAGTCCCGCGCCGCCCACCTTCAGGAACTGGCGCCGATTAATCTCCATATCTTTTCTCCCCGAGGATTGCCTCGCGATAATGGATACGCGGGAGGCCTTCTGTTATTTCCTCTAAACATATTGTCGGCTTCTATCCGGCGCCAGTCTGCCACAAGAACCCAAGACTTGTGTAATGAAATATCAACAATTTCCTAATGAGATTGAATGTCATCAAAGTCGCCAAAATGGCGTAGGAAATGCGGCGGGAGACTTGCGTGGGGCCGAAGCCAGCTACGAGAGACCGACGCGGTCTTGGAGACCGCGTGGTCTGAAAGGCGGAAAAAGACCCTCCCCGAGTCGGGGAGGGTCTTTGGGGATGGATGAGGGCGCGCCCGCAAGCTGCGACCGGCGGGGGCTCTGGGCGGCCGCAAAGACCGCCCCTACCTAGCCAGCCACACTCGGTCGAGGTTGTTATGGGTGTAGGGCCCGAAGCCAGGCTTGTAGCCCCTAACCTCGTTCCAATAACCCATATTGTAGACATCCCAGAAGATCACCGGATACAGCGCCAGCTCGAGTATCCTCTCCTGAATCTGCAGGACTAGCTTTTTGCGCTCCTTCTCATCCAGCGTGGCCGCCTGCTTCTTGAAGAGGTCATCTATCTGCTTGTCGCTGAACTCGCCGAAGTTTCGGGAGCCTCCGGTGATGTAATAGGCGCTGAAGGTCGCGTCGGGGTCGTCGGTCGGGTCCGAGGCAGGCAGGGATGATATCTCGAAGTCATGGCGGTTGGAGCGGTCCTGCCATACAGCGCTTTCCCTAACATCCAGGGAGACATTGATACCGATTTTCCCCAGTTGGTCCTTGGCGACCACGCCCTGCTGTTCGGAGACCGTGCCGCTGCGCACCAGCATCGTTGTCTTGAAGCCATCAGCGTATCCGGCCTCAGTGAGGAGGCTCTTGGCCTTCGCCACATCCTGATCCTTGGGTTGCCGGTAGCCGGGACGCTTTGCCATATCGTCCTCAGGAATCCCCCACTTTCCGGTGGGATGCAGGGAGGCTCCCAACACCCCTACGTTGGTGTTGATGGCGATCGCCGCCTTGCGGTCGAAGACCAGGTCCACCGCCTGCCGCACACGAATGTCGTCCCAGGGCTTCTTCTTGCTGTTGAAGAAAAGCAGGTAGCGCATGGCGGCGGGATGGCTGACAACGGTTGCCTTATCGGGCATCTCCCTCCTCACCCTTTCAGCTTCGGTGTGGGTCAATGCCTTGGAAGCGATCCCCGTCATCCTTATCTGGCCGGTCCTGAAAGCCGCCAGGCGCGTGGCATCGTCCTTTATGGGGAAGACTTTCACTCCGTCCAGATACGGGAGCCCTTTGACGAAGTAATCCGGATTCTTCACCACCTCGAAAGAGACGCCGAGGCTCCAATCCTTGAATTTGAAGGGGCCGGTGCCCACGGCGTCCTTCTTCATGTCGCCCTTGGCCTGAATGACGTGCTTAGGAAGCATCAGAACGAATCCCGAGGCCGCGTTCTCCAGGAAGGAAGCGCTGGGATACTTGAGGGTGACTTTCAGCGTATTCGGGTCGACGGCATCCACCTTCTCAACTGGGCTGAGCAGGGCGCCGCCGCGCGGGCTCACTATCTTGTGCTCCTTCCAGAAAGCCATGCGCTCCAGGCTGAACTTGGCGTCCTCCGAGGTGAAGGGCCTGCCATCATGCCATTTTACGCCTTTCTGAAGGCTGAAGGTGTAGACCTTGCCGTCGGGGGAAACCTCCCACTTCTCCGTTATGTCGGGGATCACCTTGTTGACATCAGCGGGATCATACCTGACCAGCCCGTTGTAGATGTTGGCCAAAGGCAACTGGGCGTTAACGGACGAGGCCTGGTGGACGTCCAGGTTCGGAGGGTCCTCGGGGTTTGCCCTTGTAAGTACGCCCCCATATCTGGGCTGGTCAGCGGCCGGCTTAGGCGTGGCGGCGGGGGTACTGGCGGGCGCCACCGGTTTTGCTGCCGGCGTCTCGGCCTTGGCCGGAGCGGACGTAGGCCGCGGCGTTGGCGCCGGTGCCGCAGCAGGGGCGCAGCTTGCAACGGCAATCGCCAGAATGTTCAGCAGGCAAATTAATGTCCCGAGTTTGTTGAGCACGCGCGTTCCTCCCCTTGATGTTTTCGCAAAGTAGTATTGTTGAGAAAATCCCTGTCAATCTCCCTCGTATGAGACATCGCCGCTAGATGGGCCTGGATGTTGGCCACGCCGCCCTTGCCGTAGCGGCGGACGGTCTCCGCGCGAGTCGCCATCCGCTGCGAATAGGATGTGCCGGCGCGATTGTGCTCCGGCGTCGTGACCCTCAGGTTCACGAAGACAGGCCCCATTTCGGTCCTGATCCGGGGCATGGCCGCGTCGAGTTCCTCCGGCGACTGAAGGTCGTAGACCTGCCGCCAGCCAGCGTCCCGCGAGAATCCGGCGAAATCGAGGGTATCCGCCGCAGGCAGAGGCACGTGCCCACAGCGCCCCCACTCCCGATTGTCCATCACAAAAAGCACGAGGTTGGAGGGCACCGCCTCGGCTACGGTCGCCAGGCTCCCAAGGTACATAAGCATGCAGCCGTCCCCGTTGAAGGCCCATACGCGGACATCCGGCCGGGCGAGGGCGATGCCCAGGGCAATGTCGGGGACGCCGCCCATGGGGGCGGTGAGTAGGAGGTCAGCGTCGCTGTTCGAGTAGGAAGGCCACAGCAGCCGCGCACCCATGGTGGCGATGACGATCTCATCAGTGCGATACCGGGCTATCTGGCTCAGCGCCAGCTCCATGTCCATCATCAAGCGTATCTCCAACTGGCAGTCTCGATGGAATACCCATTCTACATCATCGCCGCAAGGAAGGAAAGATTCCTGGCTCTGGAACAACGACCGAGCCATGAACCAGTCGGCATCGAGGACCAGTTGATTGAGATTCTTTCGTCCGAAGGGCGATGTCCCGCCCACGACGATGAAGCCGACGCCGCCCCTGGCCCGCTCGACGTAATGGTCGATGGTCTTCCGGGTGACCTCGCCGATGGCGCTGGCGTAAGCGGTGCCCATGGGCAGCATGACGATCCGGTTCTTCAGGCGGATTCTATCGATGTGGGTCGCCTCAAAGAGCCTGGGGAAACGCGTTTGTTTCAGTTTGTACCCCCACCCCAAGCGTGCACCCCCCGGAGGGACGCGCTTTGTCGCGTCCGCTTTCGCTCGGCCACGACGGACCGTGGCCCTCCGTGGTCGCGTCCGTCAGATGCCCCTCCCCACCTCCGCGCCTTCCTCCATGGCGGCCAGGGCGTCTCGCGGCGCGACGCAGTCGCCGATGATGTGGAGCTCTGGGACTAGGGGCTTCAGTTCCGCTGCCAGCCGGTTCTCGGCCTTGCCCCCGATGGCCAGCACCACGGTGTCCGCTTTGACGAAGATAAACTCGTTCTGAAGCGTCTGAGTCTGATTGACGTAGCTATCCACTTCTGCGGTAGGGTAGCTGGTGACGAAGGCAACGCCCTCGGGCGTGATCTCCAGCGGATTTGAGAAGGGATGCAGAGGGACGTTGTGGTCCAGGAGCCTCTCCCGGAGGCTCAGGCGCAGGAAGTGCTCGACGCCAGCGCCCACCCTCTGCGGGGTGATGAGACGCACTCGCTTTCCCTGTTCTGCCAGCGAGAAGGCCATCTCCATGCCCAGGGCGCCCTCCCCGATCACCGCCGCGCTTTCGCCCACCTTGGCCTTACCCAGGATAACGTCGGTGGCCTGTACCACATTGGCGCCATTTGCCCCAGGGATATCGAGCGTGGCGGGCGTGGCGCCGGCGGCAACAACCACGACGTCGGGCTTGACCTTCTCCACCAGGGAACGATCGGCCTCCTGACTGAGGTTTATGGATACGCCAGCGCCTTGAAGCCCCTTTATGAGGCGCAAGGTGAGTGAAGCGAAATCCCGCTTCCCTGGCTGTTGACAGACAATATTCCATTGTCCGCCCAGCCTATCGGACTTCTCGTAGAGAGCGACCTGGTGCCCGCGCTGCGCCAGTGTCCGCGCCGCCTCCATGCCAGCGATCCCGCCGCCGATGACCATGACCTTCTTAGGAGACGAGGTGGATTTGAGAATGAATTCCCGCTCGCGCATCAGCGCCGGATTGACCGTGCAGGCCATGCCCCGGCGCTGCTTGGCGTAGGCGCCGTGACAGTTCAGACAGGCGATGCAGCGCACAATCTCTTTGTGGCGTCCTTCTCTGGCCTTGGCTGCCCAGTAGGGATCGGCCATAAGGCCGCGGCCCAGGCCGATAAAGTCGCCTTTGCCCTCCGTCAGGATTCTCTCCGCCATGAAGGGGTCGACTATCTTGCCCACGGCGATGACCGGTATGTTCACCGCCTTCCTGATGGCGGCGCAAAGGGGGACGAACACCCCGTCGGGATGCAGGTAGCAGGGGATGAGGTAGGGGGAGAACTCGGAGGCGCCCACGGAAATATCGATGCCGTCGGCGCCGGCCTCCTCGAAGAGCTGGCAGAAGCGGACGGCGTGCTCGATCTTGGTGCCATGATAGAACCCGTCCTCCGCGTTCAAGCGAATGAGGACCGGGTAGTCTTTTCCGAGTTTCTGGCGGATGCCCTGGATGATCTCACAGGCGAATCGGGCTCGTTTCTCCAGCGACCCGCCGTACTCGTCGGTGCGCTTGTTATAGAAGGGCGAGAGGAACTGGTTGGCCAGACGGCCGTTGGCGGCGTGCACCTCCACCGTATCGAAACCGGCATCCCGGGCGCGCCGGGCCGCTTCGACGAACTCGCCCTGAATCCCTTTGATCTCCTGGAGGCTTAGCTCATGGGCCACGACGCCGGTAGGTATGTAGGTCACGGCGGAGGGCGCAACTACTGGGATCTCCCGGTCGTCAAAGCCCATTCTTCTGCCTGGCTCGGCCTGCTGGATGCCGTGGTGGCCAAGCTGGGTCCCGATCTTGGCGCCGTGCTGATGGACGGCATCGCACATCTTCTTTGAAGTCGGGATGAAGCTGTCGTCGTAGAGAGCGAGGAAGCTCCTGGCCCCAGGAGCGCTGAAGGATACCGCCGTGTTCTGGGTTATGATCAGCCCCACCTCGCCCCTGGCCCGCTCGACGTAGTAGTCGATGATGGGCTGGGAGGCGTGGCCGTTGTCCGCGGAGAAAGTGCCCAGCGGGGCCATGACGACGCGATTGCGCAGCTCCATGGCGCCTATCCGTCCCGGCTCAAAGAGCCTGGGGAATAGCGTCATTGGGTCTCCAATCTAAGCATTTGCCACTGTACCCCCTGCGTGTCGGCATCCTTGCGGTGCGTTGACTTCAATTCTAGCATATTGCACAAAGTCTGCTCAAAGCATAGAATGATGTTGCGTATGGGGTCAGGAAAAGAGGATGCATGCACGCCATCTTTGGCAGCACCTCAATCACAGAACGGCTGAAAGCTTATTCTCATAGATTAACTCTATGGCCAAGACTTGCGCTGGTTGTTGGCCTTGGATTTGTCATCCTCTTTGCAATCTTTGACTTCCTGGGTATGCGCATACTCGGCGATAGCACTGAACGTGTCCTGCGAGAGCGACTAGTCATCGCTGAGATGGCTGCTCAGGAAATAGATCGCCTGCTGACCAGGGCTTTCTACGAGTTAGAAAAGGCGAGAGAGTTTGCTGCCTTTGACCCCAAAGCTGCTGATCTCTCTGCAGAGGAGCACATGCTCGCTCACGCTTATGGCCGAATTGGCGCCCTATCCTTAGGAGTTTACTTCCTTGACGAAAAGGGGAAAGTGCTGCTGGCTCAGCCTGACAACCACAGGTCTCAGGAGATGGATTTGCCAAACCGCACCGAGGTTCGCGAGGCGCTGCAGAGGGGGGAGAGAACCATCTCATCTCCTTTTATCGAGGCAAACACCGGCAAGACTGCAATTGCCGTTGCCGTGCCCATTAAAGATAACAATAGGGTTATCTCACTACTGATTGGTTTCATCGACCTGGACACCCCTTCAATCAGAGGGGTAATCCAGCAGGCTAGGAAACTGGGGGAGACAGGGCATGCCGAGATTGTGGATGAACATGGAATGGTGGTGGCCACTACTGATCTCGCGCACTACCTGGGACCTGGCGAGCATCTGAGTTTCTACGTCCGTATGGGGAAGGAACGGCGTGCTGGGGTGGAAACAGTTCCTTACGATGTGGGCGACGGAGGTGAATACGAAGGGTCTACAGCCATGCACGTCATGGCCTATGCTCCGCTAGAAGTGGCGCCTTGGGGAGTGGCAGTGGGTGGAGACCGCGAGGAGACCTTTGCACCCCTCACCAGGCTGCGGAATAGCATTTTCTTCTTTGGCGTCTTTACTCTGTGCGTTGTTCTTGTTGCTACCCTCATCGGCACTCGGAGGCTAGTGAAACCCGTAAAGGCTTTGACAGAATCGGCGCAACGAATCTCTTCCGGCGATCTAGACAGTCCTATCAGTACTTATGGCGGCGACGAAATTGGGTTGCTCGCAAGAACTTTGGAGATAATGAGGATAAAGCTGCGGGATTCGCTGAGAGAGTTGACGTGCTGGGGGAGTGAGCTGGAGGAGAGGGTCAAAACAAGGACGGCTGAGCTGGAGCGCCGGAATCGCGAACTTTCCATCACGGGGGCGGTTGCGACAATCCTTAGCCAGTCGCTAAATCCCCGGGAGGCCTTTGACCGTGTGCTTGACACGCTGCTGGAAGACTTTGGTCTAAGATTCGCTGAGATATATGTATTTGAGGACTCGATCCCAGCATCTAAGGCGCGAAGGGGTAGGCCAGAGAATATTCCCGATGGATTGCTAAAAGAACTGCAACCTGGGGGTGGAGGCAGGACATGGGTCGTGACGAAAAGTGATGAGGGTGATCCAGTGCCAGTCCTGGGTGTGCCGCTTCTGGTGAACAACAAGCCAACCGGAATCCTGGTCGTACAGGGTTGTAAGGTGGCGGCGTTCGGTGACCGCGATTTTGAGTTGTTAACTCTCATTGGCAACCAGATAGGCATAGCGCTAGAGAATTCCAAGCTGATCGATGAAATCGGCAGGCTGGAGGCGGTGAGGGAGCTAGACCGCCTGAGGTCTGAGTTTGTTTCCAGTGTCTCCCACGAGCTTAGGACGCCCTTAGGTTTCATCAAGGGTTATGTTACGACTCTATTGCGACCCGACCTTGCGCCCGCAGAAGATACGAAGAGAGAGTTTCTGGAGATTATTCGTGAAGAGTCAGAGAAACTTCAGGGGCTTGTTGATAACCTGCTAGACACGGCCCGCCTTCAGACTGGCAAACTGGCCGTGGGTAAGGAGCCAGTTGATGTGCCCGGAATGTGCAAATCCGTGACCGAAAGGGCAAAGACCACAACGGCGAGGCACAGCTTCGCGGTAAGTTTTCCTACAGGGTTTCCTACAGTTCCAGGGGACCCGTATCGCCTCGAGCAGGTCTTGAATAATCTAATTGATAACGCCATAAAGTATACACCGCAAGGGGGCCCGATAAACCTGCGGGGTCAGGTGCAAGAAGACCACGTTACTATCGTCATCCGGGATGAAGGAGAAGGCATACCTTCAGAGGAACTAGACAGGATATTTGAGCCTTTCTATCGTGTAGACAGCGCCTTGACTCGACAAGCGCGGGGGAGCGGCCTTGGTTTGGCCATTTGTCGTGGTATTGTAGAAGCACATGGTGGTATTATCTGGGCGGAAAGTGCGCCGGGGCGCGGGAGTAGTTTTTTCTTCACCCTGCCGTTACCGTTGTCACTGTAATGGCTGATAATGCTTAGGACTTAGGGGGTGACATCATGCATACGGCTGATATTAGTGTACTTGTCGTAGATGACGAGCCGCGCTACATCAAGCTAGTAGAATACAATCTGCAAGGTTCAGGATACAGGGTTGTTACTGCTACCTGCGGCAACGAAGCACTGCAGAGAGTTGCTCGGGAGAATCCAGACCTGGTTATTCTGGACATCCGCATGCCGGGTATGGACGGCTACGAAGTTTGCCAGCGCATAAGAGACTTTTCTGTAGTGCCCATCATTATGCTTACCGCCAAAGGAGAAGACTCAGAGAAAGTAAGGGGCCTACGCCTGGGTGCGGATGATTATATCACGAAACCTTTTTCCGCTGAAGAGTTGCTGGCCAGGGTAGAGGCAGTACTCAGGAGAAGCTGCTTCTCCGAAACGATTGGCCCTCACCCAACTCTTTCTTGGGGTGATCTCTCCATTGATTTTGCCCAACGTCGAGTTACCGTGGCAGGACGGGAGGTTAAGCTCAGCCCCACGGAATATCGTTTGCTCCATTGTCTCGCGGCTCACGCTGGTCGCGTGGTCGTGCAACAAGAGATACTGGAGAAGGTCTGGGGACCGGAATATCGGGAGCCGTTCGAGGGTCTCAGGGTCTACGTCAGGAGATTGCGCCAGAAAATAGAATCAGATCCCGACGATCCGAGGCATATTGTCACTCATGCCGGAGTGGGCTACATGTTGGCCCTGCAATAGCCCGTTTCCCAGCGTAATATCCACGAGGTAGCACTTGAGAACAGGCGCTACCTCATTGCTTTCTGGTCCGACGCGAAACAGTAACGCAGATGTGACATTCTCTCCTGCTCTCGTAAACGGCGCGTAACAGCCTTTTTCATCCCCCGCTAGCTTTTTCCGTTCCCCATAGCGGAGGTGGCTATCCATCTCCATGTGAAACCATGAGAACATTACAATAGTCATCGCCCTCTCCTTTCTAAATCGTCCAGCAGCACTGTAACGCAGTCGTAACAACTCCAGCTATCTCGTTCACCGCGCTGTAACCGCATAGCTGGTATAAACTGAGCGAGACCAGCGGTTAATTGTGGGAGTTGAGTGGGGTTAAGAACTTATGTCACCGATTCCGCTCAAGTGTCAGGATCTCAGGGTAGCTAGATGGCTGCCCTGGTGGTGCCGCATGGTTTGTGCCCGCACCGGAACCAAGCTGTGTTGCTGGGCGTGCCAACCGATTGGCAAGCGGTAAGGAGCTTTTGGCAGATGAAACACTTTTTCGTAGTAGTCATGATGCTATTTTCAGGTGTGCTGCCAGCATCGGCATGCAGTTCAAGAATATCTACTCCCACACCTGCTCCACCACCGACTGCTCCGCCTCCTGCTGTCAAGCAAGGTGGCAAGCAACTCTTCTTTGAGAAGGGGTGTATTGGTTGCCATCGGATAAACGGCGATGGAGGTAACGTGGGACCTTCCCTGGTTGGTATCTCAGGTCGGACGGTAGAACTAACCACTGGGCAGAAATTAGTCCGGGGTCACGATTACTTGCATGAATCTGTCATCGACCCCGACGCCAAAGTAGTCAAGGGATACCAAGCCGGCAGTATGCCCAGAACCAGCGTCACCGCCGACCAGCTACACGAGCTGTCGGAATTCATAGAAAGCCTCAAATAGAGGAGAAGTCGATGCAAGAGATACTTCCGATAGAAGGCAAAACAACAAGAGGTCCGGTCGGCTTCCTCGTGGCTGCCTTTCTTGTCGCCTTCTCCGTCATGGTTCTCGTCCCGATGTGGTTTGCTCTGGGCGTCGTCGGGTCAGGTGGGGCGCATGTTCACGGCGGCGTGAAAATCTCCCAGGAATGGTTCACCAGCAAGATTAGCGAACAGCAAAAGAAATACGCTTTGCCGGATGGCTCAGTGCGAATTCCTCCGGGAGATAAAGTAACGGTCACTATGCCCGATGGCCTGATGGTGCCCACCTCCACCAGTAAGGTCTATATTATGGCTCGTCAATTTTCCTTCATCCCCAACACAATACGATTGCAATACGGCGGCCTTTACGACATCATTTTCTTTTCGCCAGATGTGTTGCATGGCGGTTCCGTAATTATGGAGGGGAGTCTGAATACGGTGATTTTGCCTGATATGACCACCAAGATACTGGTACGGCCGACCAAGTTGGGCGAAATTGAGATAAGATGCACCGAATACTGTGGTGCTGCTCATCATCTCATGAAGGCTAAAATTATTGTTGAATAGAAAGAGTCATCGGGGAAGGAGCATACCTCATGGCATTGTGGCAAGAAATCAAAATAGGCTCTGAAGATAAAAGATTATTAGCTGCCTTCGCCGGTACGGGTCTGGTCATTATGGGCATTGGCGGAGTTTTTGCTCTGCTAATGCTCCTGGTGCGGACGCCGGCTCTGTCGGTACTGTCCTCAAATGTATACTACCAGGCGCTGACCGGTCACGGCATTATGATGTTTATCTTCTGGATAGGCTTCATCCAGACGGCCTTTCTTCTGGCGGCGGGAACAGTGCTGATTAAGCGCAAATTGTGGAGCTATGAGCTTGGCTGGGTCGGTTTTGGTATTATGACCCTGGCCGCTATTCTGGCTCTTATTGCGATTCTTCTGGGAACGAACATCACTTATAACGCTCCCATCCCTCTGGTAGAACAGTATCCTGCATCGTGGCTGGCCTACTTGAGTTTCGTGACACTAGCCCTGGGGATGGGGCTGGTGGTGGTGGACTTTATTGCCACCATCCTCAGCGCTGTGGAACGTAAACTGAGTCTAAAGGCTTGGGCTTCCTTTTTCAAGGAGATTCCCATATCTACCTTTGCCGCCATCGCTAGTCTCTTCATCGCTGTCCCTGGGCTAATTGCCGCTATCAAAATCTTCGGCTTCGCTTTTTTGTGGTCTCTGGGGATCGGCGAAATTTTACCCGGCGCATTCCGGATGAACTGGCATATTGTCTTCCATATATATCACTATCTTCCGGCTTTGGCTTTAGTCGGTGTGGCTTATCTTCTGGTGGAGGCCACGGCTGATGCCAAGTCAGTTTACGCGAAACAGGTGGCCAAAGCCCTCTTCCTCTTATATCCTTTTTTTGTCCCGCCTACCTTCATCTATCACCTGTTGATGGACCCCAACCTTCCCTACAACGTAAAGTTCGTCGGCACCACCTTGTCCCTTCTGGTGGGCGTGCCCACTGTTCTTCACGTGTTCGTTATCCTGGGGATGCTGGAAGCCAGAATGAGACAGGCCGGCTATGGTTTCTTTAGCTGGCTCAAGCATTTGCCCTGGGGAAATCCCGCCTTCGGTTCCATGATAATGGGTATGGTGACGTTATTCTGGGGCGGACTTCTGGCCTATGTTCTTATCCAAGAACAATTGTCGCCTATGCTGCATAACACCTTTGTTGTCCCAGCCTACATCCATCCCATGGCCGCGGGTGGAGCCAACATTACTTATATGGGCGCCCTCTATTACGGGTTACCGGTATTATTGGGCAGACGCCTGTGGGGCTTGAGATTAGCCAGGCTCCAGCCTTATCTGATGGGTGCCGCCCTATTGATAATGTCGACCTTTGGGGTCATTGGCGGTCTTGGCGGTGTCCCGCGAAGATACGCCGGCGGACTTGACGCCTCGGGTTCCTGGCCTATTTGGATGAATCTATCTCTGGGGATAGGCGGTATCCTGGCGGTAATTGCTGGCGTAACCTTCGTCTTGATTATGGTGATGACGGTAATAGCCGGGAAGAAGGTAGCCACCATCGAAGAGTCCATCAAAGGAATGGAAGCGCCGCCTCTACCATCGAAAGTGGCTTATAACCGCACTCCGGTGGCTCTCATTCCGTCTTCGGTCTTTATCCTGGGTATAGTTATCCTTACCCTTTTAGCCTTTGGCTATTTCTGGGGTATGCCTATCCAGATGCGCTAGGTTAGAACAGGAGGAGGGAAGTGAGCCTAAACGCAATGGCGGTCACACGGGGTGATAAAACTCTGGTCCGGTTGTGGCTTATGACCCTGTTTTTGGGCGGTATGGCAACATTAGCGGTGGTTTTCCTGGCGGATGTGGTCCTGGCTAAGATGACTCAGCCGGTTCCTCCCGCTGGAGTAGAGCAAGTAGCGATGTCAGCGGAAATGGAGTTCCGCCACTGGGCGATTTACAAAGCAGCCAAGGCAGAAAACGATGCCCCAGCCTACGCTCATCTGGAAAAGCTGATGCCGATGGTCACTGACCCCAAACATAAGAGCGCTATGGATGGGGTGCTACGCGAACACTTACCCGCTGGGCACTTCATCCATACCTGGATGACGATGAAGGAGCTTCTCGGAGATAGACCCGAACCTGACCTGACGCTGGAGGAGATAGAAGCCAAGCTGAGCTCTGCCCGCTGACAAGGCGGAAGGCGGTATCAAACCCAACTAAGTTCGGTTTAGTCGAAAGGGGGTGAGAGATGCGAACGGAGAGAATGTAAACATTCGTACGGCACAAAAAGAGGAATTCGGTAACGAAGGTTCAGTAGGAGGTACGTTAACATGAAGAGGATTCTCATCGTTCTCAGTCTCGTTCTGGTTTCGATAGTACTCCTCTCCGCTTGTGCTGCGGCAGCCCCACCTCCCAGTGAGAGGGTCTTTAACATTAATGCCATTGAAATTAAAGGTGGTACTTCGAAGGACAAGCTGGCGCCACCCACGATAAACCCGGAGACATTGGGCAAGACCTACTCTTACAAGGCTCCAGGTGTGGCAGATAAGAATGACCCAGCCAGGTGGGAGGTTGGGGCTTATCAGTTCAACCCCAGCGCTATGACCGTTTGGCAGGGCGACCGGGTGAAGTTCGTGCTCTTTGTAGTGAATGGCGATGTGCATAAAGACCATGTTATAGACCCCAATGGCGTTGACGTTGTTAAGGAAACGGAACATAACCGGGGGAAACTCTACGAGATAATCTTCACTGCTGACAAAGTCGGGATGTACAAACTCCATTGCATGGAGCATAAAGAAAACATGACTGCCGTCATTACCGTGTTGCCCAGGTAAGGAGAACCTCCAGCAACTTGGAAGAAAGCATTTAAGACTGACCAGATGACAGCCCAGAATCTGAACCTTCATGTCAGGCTTCTTTTTCGAAAGGATTGGATTCTGGGCTACGCTTTCTAAGGGATGGTAATCTGGGCGAGAAAGCCACCGAAGAGAAAGAGACGGGGCATGGCACAATGGTTTTGCTCGAACCTGGCGGCAAGGCCACCCTAACCTTCACCGTTCCCTCAGGTAGAGTGGGCGAGTGGGAGACAGGTTGCTTTTCGTCTCGCCATTATGGGGCGGGGATGAGAAGGAAGCTTGTCGTTAAGTTGAAGTTATGAGCTGTTGAAGCTCGTCAGAATGTCGGATACCCATGCTTAAAGATTATCTTTCCCTCTGTAAATTCAAGATCGTGGCCCTGATCGTCTTGGTAGGTGGTGTTACAGCAACCATCGCTGGTGACAGCGCCCCTCCCTGGGACCGGCTGGCATTCCTGTTAGTAACGGGGACGCTGAGCTCGGCCGGAGCAAGCACTCTAAACCATTATGCAGACCACCATCTGGACGCTGCCATGATTAGAACCAGAAGAAGGCCCTTACCGGCAGGCAGAATTAGCCCTCGGAGTGCGCTTCTCTTTGGGCTTGCCCTCCTGGTCTCCTCCCTTCCTTTTTCCCTCCAGCTTAACCTTCAAGTCGCCCTCTATTCCCTTTCTGGCGCCTTTGCCTACGTTGTTATCTATACCCTCTGGTTAAAGCCACGAAGCACATTGAGCACAGTGATCGGGGGCGTGGCGGGAAGCTGCGCTGTCCTGGCAAGCTGGTCTGCAATAAACCCTCTGCTAACCCCAGTCCCCATCATGTTGGCTTTCCTCGTTTTTCTGTGGACGCCGTGCCACTTCTGGAGCTTTGCTATCGTCCATCAGACCGATTACCGCGAGGCAGGGATACCTACGTTGGCGGCAGTTGCGGGAGAAAAGCGAACAGCGGCCTGCGTTTTGCTCTACAGTGCTCTCCTGCTGCCGGTATCTCTTTTACTATATCCGGTTACTCCCTTCGGGAGCGTCTACTTAATTGGCGCCATACTTTTGGGGGCCATCTACCTCGTTTCAAGTGTTCAGCTTTGGAAAGGCCCAGGCCAGAAGAAGGCGTGGGGCAACTACAAGCTTTCGGGTATGTATTTGCTGGGCATGTTCCTAATAATGTTCCTAGATACTCTCCTGAAGAGTATCTAGAGGACGGCCATGGAGCGGCGCCGTCCTAAGCATCTTTCTTATCGACTTTCGCCATCCATTTTATGACTTCTCCATTTCACTCTTGCTAGTATGGAGGCGTAAGCCACGGCCAACGGCATCGGAGCCGTCAAGGGCCAGGACGCCAAGCAGGCGAGAGTCCGATACAGCGCCCGTGGTGACCGTTCCACACGAGGATGGCCGCTGCAAAGGGAAGTAGAACATTACCACGGGACAGGACCTGGCGAGAACGTCGCCTGGCAATATTCCCGGAAGGACAAGAACGTGACAAGAACGTGAGCAATGGGAAAGGGGGTGAATCTGTATCCTTCTTGCCTTTCATGCCGTCGTTATTGGCCGCAGGACGCCGCCGAGATTCCGGAGAGCCTTCCTCCCGCAAGGAATCTTGCGAAGGCGGAGTCAGGCTTCATCGCGGGAGTGTCACAGCCTCAGGGTATGCAAGGCGCTCTCAAGAAACTGAGACTCCAGGAGGCCTGATATGTTTGGTAATACATTTTCCCGTCTGATAGCTTTAGCGGTGCTCGCTGGCCTGGCTTTGGTCCTCTCCGTCGACCTCGGCGCGACGGCGGCGGCCCCGCCGAACGACGCCGCCAAAGGGAAGGAGCTGTGGGCAGCATCCCTCTGTCGGCGATGCCACGGAGAGCAGGGGCAGGGCGCCTTCGCTGGTCCGCGCGCGGGGGATACTCGCACTGCGGAGCAGTGGATCACGCCAGTGCGCACTCCTCGGGCGATGATGCCGGCGTTCGCCGCCGACAAGGTATCTGACCAGGACATCCGGGACATGCTGGACTACATGAAGACGCTCCCCGCCGTCACCGGCTGGACGCCCCCTCAGCCAGCGGTCCAGCCGGGAGACCATCCTGGCAAGCTGCTGGTCGCGCAAAAGCGTTGCATCGCGTGCCACGGCGAGACGGGCCCGCTGACGCCCTTCGTGAATACAGGAAGGACGCCCACCAAAGAGGCAGTCATCACCGAGTTGCGAACGCCGAGGAACATGATGCCGAGGTTCAGCCCCACACAGGTGAGCGACGATGAGGCGGGCGTGATCGCGGACTTCCTGCTCACCCAGTTCAGGGATCAGCCGGCAAAGCCCAAGCCAGCTGCACCGGCACCCGCGCTGCCCAAGACGGGCGCACCTCTGCCTTTCGTATACGTGGGAGCCCTGGGCGCCGTGCTAGCCACCTTAGGCTTCGCCGTCAGGCGTGCGCTCCGCGGCGCGTAGGTGACCCGCGGGCCGGCGCCCCGGCTTATCGCGGCGCCAACCCGCGGCTTCTTCCAGTCCGGTAACCGATCAAAAGGGTAATCCCGCCGTAAGGACGCACATCGTCTCTGTAGGGGCGGGTCTGAAACCCGTCCCCAGTGAATGTCCGTATGGGGAGGCGGACCATACCTTATGAAGTAGATGAGACCACGCGGAAGTGAGGGGCGATCGAGGGGCAAGCGCCGGCCGACGCAGGCTATTCACGCGCCGTGAGGCGCTAGCTGGCGCGGCCGAGGCAGCGGCCGCCGCAGCCATGGGGAAGCTAGTGTACTCCATGATGGCCGCGACCAAGGCGGGCATGCTGGTAAGGACGCCGCGGCGGATCCGCTTCTCGGTGATTTCTCGGAACCAGCGCTCCACGAGGTTCAGCCACGACGCTGACGTCGGAGTGAAATGCCTGTGGAAACGCGGATGTTTCGCCAGCCAGGCAGTGATCTCAAGGTCCGCCGGAGGCGGATGAGCGCCGCAGTTGTCGTCGATAAGGTGGAGGTCCAACTCCTTAGACGCTTACGACTGCAACATCGACAAAAGATTGTCGATAAATCCTATGGAGAGCGGCAGCTATTAGGAGAACCATTCACGGTGTCAACTGCCCCCAAGGGGCCATGTCTTCCGGGCGAAGTCCCGGGCCGACGCCTAGTACCTTACGAATGAAATTGCGCGCAAAGTCGCATGAACCTGATATCTCCCCCGTTGGAAAAGGGGGATTAAGGGGGATTTGTCACTTCGCAACCAGCGTGCTTTATGAAATCCCTCTCAATCTCCCCTTCGACAGGCTCGGGGCAGGCTCTTTGCGAAAGGGAGAGGTTTGGTTTCGGCTTTGCCGAGTTAGGAGTTTGGCGATTGATGGTGCGCAGGAATTGTAGGAACTTCTGAGCGCGATAGGACGTCCCTACGAGCGCTTAAGGCGCGCCGTCTACCTTCGAAAAACTGGCATCGAGTGGGATAGGTGGCTAAGGGATCATTCCGGGATTGCCGCAAGGCGATTTTCGGCTGGGCGGCTTGCCAGAAAGGTGTGTCAACGCCGGTTCAATTTTGACCCCTCACGTGAGGCTAGCAGGCACAATACAACTCGTGCCTGCCAGCTGACTTCACTCTTGTGACGACCCATCAGTCCGACTGGCTCAATACGCCTCTCGATTTGCCCTTCAGTCCAGTGTCTGAGGGTGTGTCGAAAGGCCTCGAACTCAGGAAAACGCGCCGCGCCGCAGCGGCAGCCCGGATAACCGCCTCTTAAATCGTCTGTTCGGTGCGGGCGATGATCTCATCCTGGATTTCCGGTGACAGGTGCACGAAGTAGGCGCTGTAGCCCGCGACGCGCACCACCAGGTCCTTATACCTTTCCGGATGCTTCTTGGCGCTAAGCAATACGTTCCGGTCGATGAAGTTGAATTGGATGTGCAGGCCTCCGTTGTTGATGAAGGTGCTGGTGAGGGCGGCGATCTTGTCCATGGACTCCGGGCTGTGGGCCACGGTGAGCGGAAACTTCTGGTTCAGGATGGCCACCAGCGACTCCTTGTAGTCCGCCTTGAGCGCCGAATTCAGGACCGCCGTGGGGCCGTTTCTGTCCATCCCGCCCATAGGGGACAGCGAGCCGTCCACCAGCGGCGTCCCCGCCTTCCGGCCATTGGGCAAAGCGCCCACACCCTTGCCCGCGCCGTAGTGCCAGGAAACGCCATTGCGGTTGATGCTGTAGGGCTGGCCGAAGACGTTCCTCTCTGACGTGATCACGCCGGCGCTGAACTTGGCCACGTCGCGCACCATGAAATCGGCCTCGTCGATGTCGTTGCCGTACTTGGGAGCGGCAAGGCACATCTGCCTGATCTCCTCGCCGCGCTCGCCGGCGAAGTTGGCGTTGATGGCGTCCAGCAGCTCGGCCATGGTGAGCTTCTTCTCATCGAAGACCAGCTTCTTGACCGCCGTGAGGCAGTCGCCCGTATCCACCAGTCCGCGGTCCTTGGCATGCCACAGTGGATAGGAGCCGCAGCCGCCCATGAGGTGGCTCTGCCCGTTCTCCACGCTGGCGAAGTCCAGAGCGGAGCGCAGGGGATGCCGGACAATGGGCGTTTCCGCCAGGTACATCAGCCGCAGCAGCCGGAACAGCCGCCGGAAGACGAACTCGTACTGCTTCTGGTAGGCGTCGTACACGTCTTCGAAGGTCTTGAAGCTTCGGGGGTCCCCAGTGTCGCATCCCATCTTTCTTCCGTTGATGGGAGAGACGCCATTGTGCAGCGCCAGGTCCAGCGGCAGCGGGGTATGCATCTGGAACACGGTGTAGTGTCTCTGGGGCGAGGCGGTCGGCTGAGAGCAGCCCACGATTCCCCAATCGCGCGCCTCCTCGAGAGGCACGCCGCGCTCGACCATGTAGCTGATGACGTGCTTATCGTTCTCGTACATGGGGATGCCATTGACGCGGCGATTGGTATCCAGAGCCTTGAGCAGCAGCCAGTGCGGCGTCTGGTCGCTCAGGCGGATGGTGGCGTGGGGCTCCGCGTACTTCAGGAGGCCCAGCAAATGGACCAGCAGATAGGTAAGCTCGTTGCTGGCGTCCTTGCCGTCGCGGCCTACCCCGCCGAGGGTTATGTGGATGATCATCGTAGCCTGGTGGACTTCCTGGCCCTTCTGTTCGCGGCTCATCTGCAGCTTGCTCAGGTAGGTGATGTAGTCCCCCAGGATGTCAGCCGCCTCCGCCGCGGTAAGGCGGCCAGCTTCCAGGTCGCGCTTGAAGAAGGGGTACAGCATCTGGTCCAGGCGGCCGATGTCTGGCCCCTTGCGTCCGTTCTCCATGAGCATGGCGACATGGGTGAGGCGCAGGGCTTGGACGGCCTCGAAGAAGTTGCGCGGCGGGTGCTCTGGCGCCCAGCCGCAGGCCTCGGCGATCCGCTCAAGCTGCTTCTTCCTCTCCGGGTCCGATGCCTTGGCAGCAAGCTCGCGGGCCACGGCGGCATGACGCTGAGCGAAGCTCACCACCGCCCGGCAGGCTATCCGCACCGCCTCCCAGAAATGCAACTTCTCCGGATCATGCTCGCCGGACTCCCTGAAGCGCCTCTCGGCCGCGTCGCAATCGGCGATGATGCCGGCCATGCCTCTAGTCAACACCTTTTCCCAGACGGGTACGCCGGGCAGATAGGGCTCCTCATCATACTGTGGGACGCAGGCGCGCAGCTCCATAGCCTCGTGGTACCAATCGCCAAACATTGTTTCTGATATTTTGCGAGCCGCCTCGCCCGGCGTCTTCCCCCGGAAATACGCGGCAGCCTCCTGACATATCCTCCAGTCCTCCTCCGAGATGCTGCCCTGCTCGGCGGGTCCGCCGAAGGTCACCTTCTGCCCATCGGTGTTCTTGGCGAAGTACTCGCTATCCCAGTCGCTGAAGGGGGCGCAGCCGCGGAAGAAGCGACTCTGGTTGCCGGCGGTTATCTCCCCTTCCTGAATCACAATCGGCACGCCCTCCAGGATCCTCCTGAGCTTCATGGCGCACCGGAGTTCGACAGGCTGTCCCTCGCCCTCCTTCCAGCCCTCCATGGCATACTTGAGCCTCTGAGCGCAGATCTGGGGGGCCTCCTCGAAGTACTTGGCCCGGAGCCGCTGAAGTCTGGGGCTGAGCTCCAGGGCGTCGATTTCCCTGCGCAGTTCCTCTTGGGTAATCACGGTAACCATTTCCCTTTGCCTCCTTACGCATATCGTTCCCGATATGCCTCTCTCTGCTTCCGCCGCAGCAGCCAGACCATGCGGTATGTCACTTCGTCTACAATTCTATGCCAAACGGAGCGGTTAGTCTAATCGGGATTGACGGGCTCTGGGGCGCTGCGGACGCGACGAAGCGCGTCCCTCCGGTGCGTGCCGCTTCTCGCTTCCCGCTCCCTGCTTCTCGCTTCTCGTTCTTACTTCGCCAGCCAAACGTCCTGATACTTCTGGAAATTGTAGTTGCCGATCAGCTTGCCCCGCCCCCTCACTTCCGGCCACATGCCGATGATGGCATTCCTCCAGTAGACCACCGGCCGGGCCGCGTAGTCAATCAAGGCGAGGTCCAGCTCGCGCACTATCTTGGCCCGCTCCGCCAGGTCCACAGCCCGCCCTTGTTTGTCCCACAGGTCAAAGATCTTCTTATCATCCACCCGCGCCCAATTCTGGCCCCAGTCGCCGCGAAGGGGTGGCGTCCAGAACCGGGACTCGTTCTGCGGATCAGGGTAGATATAGGCGCTGTGGAAGGCGTGGGCGCTGAAATCGCCAGTATTCAGCAGTTGGGTGCGCACGGCCGTCTCTTTGACGTCCAACTCATATTTGATGCCGATCTTGGCGAGCTCATTGGCAGCGTACGTTGACACTTCCACGTTGATTTTCTCGGACCTGACCAGCCCCTTCACCGTGAAACCATCCGGGTAGCCGGCCTCTGCCAGCAGCTTTTTGGCCTCGGCAATGTCGGCGTCTTTGGGCTGACGCCAGCCAGGGATCTTCTCCAACTCGTTTCCGGGTATGCCCCACTTGCCCGGGAAGTGGCTGCCGATCTCGCCATAACCTTGCGCCAGGACCTTCACGGCGTTCTGGCGGTCGATGGCCAGACTGGCTGCCTTTCTGACCTTGATGTCGGACCACGGCTTTTGCGACGTATTCAGCGTGATATTGCCGTACTGCAGACCCGGATAAGATATGATCTGCACGTTAGGAATTTCTTTCTTGACAACTTCGGCGTCGGTGGGCATGAGGCCAGCTTCCCCAGGCCCGGTCAGCTTGACCCGACCGGTGCGGAAGGCTGCCAGCCTGGTCCCGGCGTCCTTGATGATGTAGAAGGTGAGGCCGTCCAGGTAGGGGCGCCCCTTAACGAAATAGTCCGGGTTCTTCACCTGTTCCAGAGAGACGCCCTGAGAGTAGTTCTTGAGCTTGAAGGGGCCGGTCCCCATGACATCCTTCGTCATGTTGCCTTTCTTCTCGAGAAAGCTCTTCGAATAGACGACCTGATAGCCGGAAGAAAGGACGGTAAGCAGGGGCCCGAAGGGGTACTTCAGAGTGAGCTTGACGGTATTTTTGTCCAGAGTCTCAACCTTTTCGATAGCCTGCATCTCCGGGCGGCGCGGGGCCCGAAGGCCGCGGGGAGGATCAAGCTGCCTGTCGAGGCTCGTCTTGACATCGTCGCTCGTGAGCGCTGTGCCATCGTGGAATTTGACGTTCTCCTGCAAGCGGAAGGTATAAGCGAGCCCGTCCTTAGCGATTTCCCAACTTTTGGCCAGGTCGCCGATAATCTCCTCGGGACTGTTCGGGTCCGACTGGATGAGCCCACTGTATGTGCTCTGAAGGACGTTGACGACGAGATAGCCCACTTCCTGGACTACGTCCAGACTGAGCGGGTCGCCGGTAGTGGGGATGGCGAGAGAGCCCCCATACCGGGGCTGATCAGCGGCGGGCTTGGGGGTGGAGCCAGGGGCTTGGGGCTGGGGGCTGGGGGCTGGTTTGGCTGCTGGCGTCTCCACCTTGGGACTGGCTTTCGGCGCCTCTGTCTTCGGCGTGGGCGCTGGCGCTGCCGCCGGAGCGCAGCCAGCCAGTAGCAAGGTTGCCGTGGCCAGGCAACCGGCCAGGTTGAGCCAATTCCTCGTCTGCATGGCGATCTCCTTCACAGTCAGTGATTCACGCCCAGAGCTTGTGACTGACTGCCAAGAGTATAACACGTGGCGCACGCTTGTCAAGCGCCGGTCAGACGAGTCAGACGGGTCAGACTTGTCGGACGGGATTACCGATGCTAAGATGGGTCTGGGCGTGGAAGAGTTGCGTCTATCGACATAAGGAGGGGCGCTATGGAGCTCGGAATGATCGGGTTGGGCCGCATGGGCAGCAACATGGTGCGGCGTTTGCTTCGCGGCGGCCACCGTGTTGTCGCTTACGATCGCCAGGCCGAAGCGGTGCAGGCTATCGTCGGCGAAGGCGCAGTGGGGGCAGGCTCCGTGGAAGACCTGGTGGTCAGTTTGGGTGCGCCGCGCGCCGTGTGGGTGATGGTGCCCGCGGGCGAGGCGACGGAGAGCGCTATCGACGCCCTGGCAAACACACTCTCGCCCGGCGATGCCGTCATCGACGGCGGCAACTCCTTCTACAAAGACGCCCTGCGCCGGGCGGCAGCTCTGCAGACGCGCGGCATCGCTTTTCTGGACGCGGGCACCAGCGGGGGCATATGGGGCCTCACCGAAGGCTACAGCCTCATGGTGGGCGGCGAACGGGAGGTCTTCCGAAGGTTGGAGCCCCTTTTCCAGACACTGGCACCCTCTCCGAACAGAGGGTACGGCCACGTGGGCCCGGCGGGCGCCGGCCATTTCGTCAAGATGATCCATAATGGAATAGAGTACGGACTCATGCAGGCCTATGCGGAAGGCTTCGAGCTTATGCAGGCCAAGGGAGAGTTCGGTATCGATCTGGCCCAGGTAGCGGAAATCTGGCGTCACGGCAGTGTGGTGCGCTCCTGGCTGCTGGAGCTGACGGCCGATGCCTTGAAGGAAGACCCGCGGCTGGCGGGCCTCGATGCCTACGTGGAGGATTCGGGGGAGGGTCGCTGGGCGGCGCGAGAGGCGATAGACCTGGCCATCCCGGCGCCGGTGATCAGCTTATCGCTCCAGGCGCGTTTTCGTTCCCGTCAAGGGAAGCCTTTCGGGGCTCGGCTGCTGGCCGCACTGCGCAACCGCTTCGGCGGCCACCCGGTGCGAAATGCGAAATGATGAATGCGGAATGATGAGTGAGGACCGGATGTCGAGGCACGCGAAGCCCTGGATCAAATCCAGGGGTAATGATGCAGAGTTGGGAATAACGAATGAGGAATGCCTGTTCACAAAGTCCACTTGGTCCACTTGGAGTTTGCTGAGGGCTGATTGCTGAAAGCTGCAGGCTATTATGGATGATTCATCCTTCATCATTTCAGCTTCACGTCTTGCCCGGACCCGATGATCTGGCGCAGGCGGCTGCCCGGTTTGTCGCCTCGGTCGCCGATGACCGGGCAGCGACCAAGGGACGGTTCACTATCGCCCTCTCCGGCGGGTCCACGCCGCTCCCGCTTTATGAGGCGCTTTCCTCCTCTCCCTTTCTGGAACGAATCGCCTGGAATAAGTGGCACGTTTTTTGGAGCGACGAGCGCTGCGTCCCCCGTGACCACCCGGACAGCAACTACGGAGCGGCCCAAAAAGCGTTGCTGGACAGGGTCGCCATTCCGCCGGCACGGGTCCACCGTATCAGAGGAGAGATCGCTCCCCGGCAGGCCGCCGGGGAATACGAGCGTGAGCTGCGCGAGTTGTTTCAGCAGCCCAAACCCGTCTTCGATCTGATGCTGCTGGGCATCGGGGAGGACGGGCACACCGCGTCCCTGGTCCCGGGAACGTCGGCGCTTCGGGAGGAGAAGCGCCTGGTGACCGCGAACTGGGCGCCCCATCTCCGCGCCTGGCGCATCACTTTCACCCTTCCTCTGATCAACGCCGCGAGCCGGGTGGTCTTTCTGGCAACCCAGGCATCCAAGTGCGGCGTCATCAAGCGCGTGCTGGAGTCCGACCCTGCCCAGCCGCCGCTCCCCGCTGCGCTGGTGCGGCCCGCCTCCGGGCAGGTCCACTGGTTCCTCACCGCGGAGGCAGCGGCTTGTCTGTCGGCTCGACAACGCCGCGGCGTACGTCCCTATCCGCCAGGGGCGGGGGGCCACTCCCCAGGCCGACAGAGACGTCAGCTCCTACGATGTGATTACTTGTCAAGCAAACTTTTCTGAAATGTGCTATACTGATATTCGCTGGTATCTATCCGCAGTTCGCCGCTTGTTAGTGGCCCCGGTTTCTGCCTCCTAACGTGTTCGCGCTGACGGATGTTCCAAGTACAGTTTTTCCAGGAGTCAGCGTGATCAACATGCAAGACAAGACCCTAACCTGCCGCGATTGTGGAACCGAATTCACCTTCACGGCTAGCGAGCAGGAGTTCTTCGCACAGAAGGGCTTCACTAACGAGCCGGGCCGCTGCCCGTCTTGTCGGGCTGCTCGCAAAGCCAACCGAGGCGAGGGCGGAGGCGGCGGCGGGTTCAATGCCCGCCGAGAGATGTACCCTGTGACCTGCGCCCAGTGCGGCAAGGCCACGGAAGTGCCTTTCCAGCCCCGAAGCGACCGACCGGTCTACTGCTCGGACTGCTACGCGGCCCATCGCCCGGCAGGCACCGGCGAGCGCCGGTTTGGCGGCGGTGGCGAGCGCCGGTACAGCGGCAGCGGCTCCGGCGGCGGACGCAGCCGAAGCTGGTAAGCAGCCGTCAGCTATCAGCTCGCTGAAGGCTGATAGCCGAAGGCCAAGAGAAGACAATAGTAAGGGGTGGCTGGATAGCCACCCCTTATGATGTGTAGACGGTCACCTGTCAGCCGCCAGCCATCAGCTTTCAGCCTTCAGCAGTCAGCAAGGCGTTGGCAGCCCTTCACGAGCGTCTCCACTTTCAACAACTCGGATATTTTGTGTGTTTCGTGTATTTCGTGGTTTATCTGACTATCAGCGTCCGGCTGATCGCTGATAGCTGACGGCTGACAGCTACCTCATGAACCTTCGCAACATCGCTATTATCGCTCACGTGGACCATGGCAAGACCACGCTGGTCGACGGTCTCCTCAAGCAGTCGCACACCTTCCGCGACAACGAGGCCGCCATGAGCCAGACATTGATCATGGACTCCAACGACCAGGAGCGGGAGCGGGGCATCACCATCCTGGCCAAGAACACGGCTATCATCTACGGCGATACGAAAATCAATATCATAGATACGCCTGGTCACGCCGACTTCTCCGGCGAGGTGGAGCGTACGCTGAACATGGCCGATGGGGCCATACTCGTAATCGACGCCCAGGAAGGCCCCATGCCCCAGACCAAGTTCGTCTTGAGGAAGGCGCTGGAGATTGGCCTGCGCCCCATCGTCGTCATCAACAAGATCGACAAGCGCGACGCCCGCGTCGAGGAGGTTATAGAGAAGACCTGCGACCTCTTCCTCGATTTGGCCAAGGACACCTCGCAGCTCGATTTCCCCATCTACTTCGCCGTCGGGCGTGAGGGGAAGACCTGGGTCGAGGCGCCGGGTGACCCGGCGGCCCCGGGGGACCTGAGCCCGCTGCTTGAGGGCATAATCGAGCACGTCCCACCGCCACAGGCGGAGCGGGACGGACCCTTCCAGATGTTGATCTCCGCCCTCGACTGGGATAGCTTCCAGGGGAAGTACGCCATCGGCCGCATCAGGCGCGGCGTCGCTACGCCCGGCCTCGTCGTCAGCGTCCTGGGAAAGAATGGCGTCTGGGAGTCCGGCCGTATCGACAAGGTCTACGTCAGCCAGGGCTTGAAGAGGCTGGAGGTGCCGGAGGCTGAGGCGGGTGATATCGTGGCCATTGTCGGCCTGAAGAACGCGGGCATCGGCGACACCATAGCCGACGCCGCGGCCCCCGAAGCCCTGCCCACGATCGAGATCGGCGAGCCGACGCTGAAAATGTCCATCTCGGCCAACACCTCGCCTTTCGCGGGCCGGGAGGGCCAGTTCGTTACCGGTCGTCAGATCCTGGACCGGATCCAGCGGGAGTTGCAGACGAACATCGCTCTTCGCCTCGAAGTGACGGGCGGAGAGTACATCGTCTCCGGGCGCGGAGAGTTACACCTGTCCGTCTTTATCGAGAACCTGCGTCGCGAGGGCTACGAGTTGCAGGTCGGCAAGCCCCAGGTCGTGACGAAGATGGTCGACGGCGTACTTATGGAGCCTCTGGAGGAGCTGACCGTCGACGTGGACACCGGCTACGTGGGCGCGGTGGCCGCGGAAGTGGGCAGTCGCCGGGGGGCTCTCATCGCGCAAGAGGAGAACAGCGACGGCACGACACGCCTCGTCTTCGAGATCACCACGCGCGGTCTCCTGGGCCTGCGCAGCAAGATGTTGTCGCTGACGCGCGGCACGGCCGTGATGAACTCGCAGTTCCTGCGCTTCGAACGCCTCGGGAGCCCGATCCCAAAGCTGCGCAACGGCGCCCTGGTGGCCTCGGAGGTAGGCAGGGCCGTCACCTACGGCCTCAACAACGCGCAGAGCCGCGGCATCACTTTCATCCCGCCGCAGACCGAAGTCTACGAAGGGATGATCGTGGGGCTGCACGCGCGGGAGGACGACCTGGTGGTCAACGTCTGCAAGGAGAAGAAGCAGACCAACATCCGCGCCTCGACCTCCGACTTCTCGATAATCCTGACTCCGCCCACTATCCTGAGCCTGGAGCAGAGCCTGGACTTCCTAGAGGACGATGAGCTGCTGGAGGTGACCCCGAAGAGCCTGCGGCTGCGCAAGCGGGTCCTTATCGCCGACGAGCGTTACAAAGAGAGAAAAGAGGCGCGCACGGCCGTGCGGGCGTAAACACTTGGGGGGCTTCTGTATTAACATGGATGCACAGGATAGACAGGATAAAGGGCCGAATAAAGAATCCTGAATATCCTGTGTATCCATGTTGAATTTCCCATCACGGTCTCAGCAACTCAAACCCCGTCGCCGGCTCGAAGGCGCGAACGGCGGTCGTGTCGGTCAGCTCGTACAAGATGACCTCCATGACCTGCCACACCTTCACGCCCCGGCGCACGCACCCGGCGATGGTGGAGGATTTCCGGCCGCAGGCGACGTGCATGTGCAGGACCGGCTTCCCGCTCTCATTGGGGAAGAGCGTCCCGGTTCCAGCAACCTCGTAAACGTTATCGAGGATGTGTTCCATGGGCGTGATCTGTGGGGCCCGTCCATCCTTCGGCCCCACGACGAGCTTGCTGCCCATATCAGCCCCGCCGACGACGATGAGCGCGCCCGCCCTGATAGACCGCTGCCGCGCGAATTCCTCGATCACCTCGTGGACAACATCCCCGTCCTCAAGCCGGATCACGAAGACCCTTCCCTGTTTCGCCTCAGAGTATTTCACAGCCAGACCTCATTTCTCATTTCATTGCAGCACCACTATCGCGCCGACACATTCTAGCCGAAGCATGCGACGATGGCAAACCCACCACAACCGGCTTGTGAGGCAGCGCGAGTTGGCGCCGCGGCAGCCTCAGAGACCGTTTGTCCCTCCACATCGCAGCCTTTCGCCAACGACCCCGGCCCCTGGCCCCTGGTCCCCGACCCCCATCAAAACCCCCATCGAAACCTTGACACTCCACCGTCCGCCTGTTAGTATTAAGCCCCGTTAGCCCCTTATCCGGAGTCAACGGAGTATGTCAATGCGTCCAAGGGCTTGTCTTCTAGTTGTTAGCAGCCTCACTACGCTCGGCCTGCTGGCCAGCTGCGCGCCGGCGGCCGCACCCACGCCGGCGCCGAAGGCAGCCGCCAGGCCGCCGGTTACCCAACCCGCCGCACCCACGGCGAAAGCCGCTGCCCCAGCCGCGCCCGCTGCCACGCCCAAGCCGGCGGGGGAGCAGCCCAGGCGGGGAGGCATCCTCAGGATCGGGCAGGACGCCGATCCGCCCCACCTCGATCCCCATCAGGCCACCAGCGCCCCGTCCTATATGCTGATTTACCCCAGCTACGGCGGCCTCACCCGGTGGGACCAGCAAAATACAGACAAGATGCTGTCGGATCTGGCCAGAGAGTGGTCAGTCAGCGAGGACGGCAAGACATACACCTTCCGTTTGCGCGACGACGCCAAATGGCACGACGGCCGGCCGGTGACCGCGCAGGACGCCAAATTCAGCCTGGAACGGGTGAAGATCCCCCCTTCCGGCGTCTCCAGCCGGTGGGCGACTCTTTTCCTGAAGGTGGCCGAAGTCAGCGCCGCTGACGCTCAGACCCTCAAGGTCACCCTCAGCCAGGCCCAGCCCGCCTTCCTGACCTTCGCCTCCCAGCCGTGGCTACCCATCGCCCCCAAACACGTCGTCGATGCCGAGGGGCAGGACATCCTCAAGAGGAAGGTGGTGGGAAGCTCCGGGTTCAAGCTCAAGACCTACGAAAGGGGCGTCTCCTATGAGACGGAGCGCTTCAAGGACTACTTCGTCAAGGACCGGCCCTATCTCGATGGCTTCAAGACCTTCATCGTCCCCGATGCCGGCAGCCGCTTCGCCGCTTTGCGGACAGCCCAGCTCGACCTGATCAGCACCTTCCCGGGGGTGACGGCGGCGCAGGTAGAAGAGATGCAGAAGCCGGACCTCAAAGACAAGCTGGTGGCCCAAAGAGGCGTCAGCGAGGCCTTCTGGTATTTCGCGATGAATAACACGCGCAAGCCGTGGAACGACGTAAGGGTTCGCCAGGCGGTGAGCCTCGCCTGGGACCGCAGGTCGGCGATCCAGGCCATCGAGGATGGCTTCGGGGAGGAAGGCGGCCCAATGCCTCCCAGCGGCCAGTGGGCGATACCGAGGGCGGAGCTGCTGGCCATCCCCGGCTATCGCCCCGACAAGGCCGCCGACATCGCCGAGGCCAAGAAGCTCCTCAGCGAAGCGGGTTACCCGGCCGGCTTCCAGACGACCATCATGACGCGACAGGGTCCCACCTACGAGAAAGGGGCGGTCTACGCCTCGGACCAGCTCGCCCGGATGGGCATCAAAGCCACGTTGAACGTGCTGGAGAACACCTCCCACGTCAACGCCCGGCTGAAGAAGGACTACGATACGGATGTCCAGGCCATCGGAGTGGGGATAGATGATCCCGACGCCGGGATATCCATTAATTTCGTCACCGGCGGCGGTCAGAACCACACCGCCTTCTCCGACCCGGAGGTGGACCGGCTCTTCAGGGAGCAGTCCGTCACCCTCGATCAGGCAAAGCGCAAGCAGACCGTCCTGGAGCTCCAGAAGCGCCTCCTGGAGCGCGCGCCGCTGGTCATCCAGTTCTGGCGCGGTCGAGCGCTGGCCCACCAGAAATACCTGAAGGGCTATTACTATTCTCCCAACCTGTACAAGAATTGGACGCTTACCGACGCCTGGCTGGATAAGTGAGTCACGATCAAGCCCTGAAGAAAGGAACCGCCCCATGCGTTCGAAGAGACTACTGGGTATTTCAAGCTGCCTTATCCTTCTCGGCACGTCACTGACGAGTTGCGCCCCGGCGGCAGCGCCTCCCGCCACTCCGAAAGCGCCGGAGGCGGCGGCGAAGGCAGCGCCGGCAAGCCCCGTCGCCACCCCAAAACCGGCCGCCGTTCAGCCCAAGCGGGGCGGCATCCTCAAGTTCACCCAAGAGTCCGACCCGGCCACTGTGGACCCTCATCAGATGACCAGCTCCATATCTTATGAGCTGGTCTACGCCAGCTACTCCGGTCTCAGCCGCTGGGATGTCAGCCAGACCTCCAGGATGGTCCCTGACCTGGCGAAGGAATGGAGCCTGAGCGCCGACGGCAAGACCTATACCTTCCAGTTGCGGGAAGGCGTCAAGTGGCACGACGGCCAGGCTTTCACCTCCGCCGATGTCAAGTACAGCCTTGAGCGTGTGAAGGCGCCGCCGAAGGGCGTATCCAGCCGCTGGGCCAGCCTGTTCCTCAAAGTGTCATCGGTGGAGGCGCCGGACCCCCAGACCTTCAAAGTGACCCTCAAAGAGCCGCAACCCGCCTTCCTTGCCTTCACCTCCGCCCCCTGGCTTCCCCTGGTACCCAGGCATGTCCTCGAAAAAGAGGGCCAGGATGTGCTGGCCAAGAAGGTCGTCGGGACCGGGGCCTTCAGATTCAAGAGCTACGAGAGGGGCGTCTCCTATGATGCGGAGCGCTTCAAAGATTACTTCGACAAAGACAGGCCCTATCTGGACGGCTTCAAGCAGTTCATCGTGCCGGACGTCGGGAGCCGCTTCGCCGCCCTGCGCACCGGCCAGCTCGACGCCATCTTCATCTTTCCTGGGATAACTCCGGCCCAGGCCGAAGAGATCGCCAAGCCAGAGCTGAAGGACAAGCTGGTGGTGCAAAAGGGGGCCGTAGAGGCAGCCTGGTACTTCGCCATGAACATCGCCCGCAAGCCCTGGAGCGATGTCCGCGTGCGCAAGGCGGTGAGCCTCCTCTGGGACCGCAAAGCGTCGATCCAGGCGATCGAGGACGGCTTCGGAGATGTGGGCGCCTTCATGTCCCCGGGAAGCCCCTGGTCGCTGCCGAAGGAGGAGCTGGCGAACACGCCGGGCTATCGCGCTGACAAGTCCGCCGATCTCGCCGAGGCCAAGAAGCTGATGGCGGATGCAGGTTACCCCAACGGCTTCGAGACGACTATCCTGACCCGCAAGGGCAGCTCCTACGAGAAGGGGAGCGTGTTCTCCGCCGACCAGCTTGCCAAGATCGCCATCAAGGCCACGCTGAACGTTCAGGAGTCCACCGCCTACACCAGCGCTCGGCTGAAAAGGGAGTTCGATACCGATGTGCAGCCGCTGGGCTTCGGCGTGGACGACCCGGACGCCGTGCTCTCCATCACCTACGTCACCGGGGGCGGCCAGAACTACACCAGCTTCTCCGACCCGGAATCCGACCGTCTCTTCGCCGAGCAGTCCACCACGCTGGACCAGGCGAAGCGCAAGGAGACCGTCCTTCAGCTTCAGCGCCGCCTCCTCGACCAGGTGCCCCTGGTGATCCAGCTCTGGAGGGGCCGCGCCCTGGCCCATCAGAAGTATGTCAAAGGCTACAACTTCTCCACGAACCTGTATAATAATTGGACTTACATCGATGTCTGGTTGGACAAATAGATAAGGAGCGAAGGATGGCCCAGAGGGTGGACGTGAAAGCGCCCCGGTTCCAGTTCGAGAACGACTACGAGACTATCAATGACCTCTTCCTGGGGCAGGGCTGGACGGACGGCCTGCCCATCGTCCCGCCCACCGAGCAGGCGGTCGAGGCCATGCTCCGGGGGGCGGGACGCGGGCGGTCCGAGGTCCTGGGCAGGATCCCGCCCAACTGGGCCGAGGCGACGGTGGAGAGGGTCGCCGTGAACGCGGTCATGGCCGGGTGCTCGCCGGAATACCTGCCGGTGATTATCGCCGCCATCGAGGCGATAGTGGAGGAGCCTTTCAACCTCCATGGCGTGCAAGCCACCACCCACGGCGTGGCGCCGCTGGTTATCGTCAACGGGCCCATCCGCAAGGAGCTGAATATCAACTGCCGCTACAACTGCTTCGGCCAGGGATGGCGCGCCAATGCTACCATCGGCCGCGCCGTGCGCCTGGTCATGACCAATATCGGCGGCGGGATTCCCGGAGAGACCGACCGGTCAACCACCGGCATGCCCAGCAAGTACAGCTATTGCTTCGGAGAGAACGAGGAGGAGAGCCCCTGGGAGCCCCTGCACGTGGAGATGGGCTACGCGAAGGACGACAACGTGGTGACCCTCGTGCCCGCCGACGGCCCCCACGATATCCTGGAACGGAGCAGCATCACGGCCGTCGGTATGCTTACCAGCGTCACGCGCGCTATGTGCGCCATCGGCTCCATCAATACTCTTATTTTCGGGGAGAACCTGTTGCTCTTTTGCCCCGAGCACGCCGAGACCGTGGCCCGCGAGGGATACACGAAGCAGATGGTGCGCCAGTTCGCCTTCGAGAACGGCGGCTTCCCCTTGAGCTGGTATGGCCCGGAGGTGGGGCCGTGGCGAAAGGCGCAACTGGCCGCCCACGGCATCCAGGTGGATGGCGACGACCGCGTGCCCATAGCCCAGAAGCCGGAGGACATCATCATCCTGGTGGCCGGCGGCGCCGGCAAGCACTCGGCCTACATTGGCGTCTTCGGCGGCGGCCACCCCGTCAGCAAGCGGATCAGGGTACCTGGGAATTAGGCGGTCGTGGAGGCGCTTTATCTGTCATTCCGAGCGGGTGGTCGAATATGGCTGCCCCGTGAACGCACTCCCTCCCGCGAGGAATACGACGCTGTTTTGCCGTCGTGCCGAAGGGCGTCGGCGCATGGTTTCGATGGAACGTCGGATTCCTCGTGGGCGAACGCTATGATGAGTTCCGGCGTCGTTTGTGGGACCGCTCGGAATGACAGCAATGGAACCCTTTACTTCATCGGCAACGAAGTTTATCCGGGTAAGGAGTTCTCAACATGACGAAAGAGCTTGTCACCCTCTACAATCCCTCGGCGCCGCCGCCGGCGCTGCCCGAGCAGCCCGCCGCGCCCCGGGTCGATAGCCTTCGCGGCAAGTTCATCGGCGTGCTCTACAACGAGAAGCCGAATGGAGACATCCTGCTGGCCCGGCTGGAGAAACGCCTCGCGGAGGCCTTCGGCACCACTGGCTCGATCTGGAGGCTGAAGCACCCCGGGGCGCGCACGACGGATCAGGTGCTGGACGAGCTGGCGGAGAAGTGCGACTTCATCCTCAACGGTATCGGCGACTGAGGGGCCTGCACGACGTGGAGTGTCCACGCCGCAGTGGAGTTGGAGAAGAGGGGCGTCCCCGTTGCCACCATCGCCAGCGAGGAGTTCGCCAGCCTGGGCCGCGCCCAACTGAAGATGCTGGGCCGGTCGACGCTTCCCATAATCAAAGTGCCGCACCCCATCGGCGGGCAGCCGAAGGCCACGGTCGAGAAGTTCGCCGATAACATAGTTGAGGAAGTCGTCGAAGTGCTGACGGTCAGGTCGGCGCAGAAGGCCGAGGCGTGAGGGACGGAAGCGAGGAGCGCGAAGCAGTGAGCATGGAGCAGGAAGAATAACCAATAACCAAGTTCCAAACAAGTACCAATAACCAGGAAACAAGCACCAAACGGCGTGGTAAGTCACCTGTGTTTTGGTTATTGGACGTTGTAATTTGGTTATTGTTTGGTTGTTGTATCTTGTATCTTGGTTATTCGTGTCCAAGCGTTTGAGACACAATCGGATGGTCGGAAGTGCATAGATACATCGCCCGCAGATTGCTGCTCGTCCCCCTGGTCCTGTTCCTGGTTTCCCTGGTGATCTTCGTCCTGATTCACGCGCTGCCCGGAGACATCGCCCTGGTGATCCTGGCCGGCGGAGGAGACGCGGGCATGGTCTCGGAGGAGGCACTAGCCGCCCTCCGGGAGAAGCTGGGGACGGACCAGCCGCTCTGGGTCCAGTACGGCGCCTGGATGGGCGGGCTGCTCACGCTCAATCCCGGCTTGTCGCTGTGGACGGGCGAGCCGGTGGCCGGCGAGGTGCTGACCAAGCTCCTGGTAACGCTACAGTTGGCCCTGATGGCGATCGCTGTCTCCTGGCTCATAGCGCTCCCCCTGGGGGTGCTCTCCGCGCTTCGTCAGGACACCTGGATCGACTACATCTTCCGGGTGCTCAGCATCGGCGGCCTGGTGATGCCCGAATTCTGGACGGGGGTGCTCATCATTCTCTTCCTGTCCACCTGGTTCGGCTGGGTGCCGCCCCTGGGCTACGCCAGGTTCATCGATGACCCGATGCGCAACCTCTCCCAGCTCCTCTGGCCGGTGCTGGCCCTGGGGTATCGCCTGGCCGCCCTGCTCAGCCGGATGATACGGTCCTCGCTTCTGGAAGTGGTCCGCGAGGACTACATCCGGACGGCCTGGGCCAAGGGCCTCCGCGAGCAGGTGATAACCTACCGCCACGCCATGAAGAACGCCATACTGCCCGTGGTGACGGTGAGCGGCAACCACATCGGTTACCTGTTGGGCGGCGCTGTGGTCATGGAGCTTATCTTCAACCTGCCCGGTCTGGGGCGCCTCCTGGTCGATTCCGTCTTTCACCGCGACTATCCCGTGGTGCAGATAATCGTGCTGGCCATGGCGCTCGTCTTCATGCTGGTGAATCTGGCGGTGGACCTGCTCTACGGCTGGCTGGACCCACGGATCCGGTACAGCTAAATGATAAGTGCTGAATGCTGAATGATGAGTGATGAATAGCCCTCCGCGTTCCTGGGGGCAGGCGACGCATGTCGCCCATCAAAGTCCCCCCGTGGACGGGGGAATTTACGCATCGCCGGTTTCCTCAAGGCAGTCAGGAATAAGTCCCCCCGTGAACGGGGGAATTTACGCATCGCCGGTTTCCTCAAGGCAGTCAGGAAGAAGTCCCCCCGTGAACGGGGGAATTTACGCATCGCCGGTTTCCTCAAGGCAGTCAGGAAGAAGTCCCCCCGTGAACGGGG
>JACPQD010000059.1 GCA_016190665.1 Chloroflexota bacterium | reverse complement strand
GGGGAGCAGCGCCCCCATCCCGGCCCCTAACCTCCGCCTCAGATGGGGGTCGGGGGTCAGGGGTCAGGGGTCGGGGAGCAGCGCCCCCATCCCGGCCCCTAACTAACGCATTACGCAGGGCGTAAAGTTGTCTACCAAGTGATCCCGCGTGCCCCAGGACCTCGCTCATCCGCTCGGGTGGCAGGTACCCCAAACGGGCAGCGATCTCCAGTTGAGTCTCCAATTCTGCCAGCGACCCTTGAGCCACGGACAGATGCTGAAGGTACTCTTTGCTATGCTCCCTGGTATGCCCTTCGGCGATGTTCGAAGCGATGGAGACCGCCGCTCGGCGCATTTGGAGCGTCAACCCGTGGACCTCTTCCTTTGGCAAGACCTGTGTCAGCTTGTACACCTCTGCGACTAGGTCCATGGATACGCGCCAAACGCGAAGGTCGCGGAAACTCGTAATCGCCACTTCCGCCTCCTCCGTCCGCTAACTTCCGCCGCCTGGCACCAGTTCCACGTTCACTGACCCCAGTCCCCCGACCCCCGTCCCCTAGCCCCCAACTAAGGTACCAGGGTGGCTGCCTGCGCAAGATAGACCCAGTATCCCACGCCCGCCTGCATCTCCCCGAAGCCAAGGGCGCCCGGCTTCGCGACCTCCCAACCCTTGCCCGGAGCGTACCGATAGACAGACGTCCACTTCCCCTCGAGGGAATTGAGGTAGCTATCAACCGGCAAATTCGCCAGGGAGGAAGTATAGCCAATAAGATTCCATCCTGCCGCCAGCGCGTAGGAGGGCGGAGGCGCCAGCGGGTCGGGCAGCGTGGGTCTCAAACCGAGCGTGACCGGATCGTTCGCATAGACCCAGTATCCCTTACCGTCAGCCATCTGGGTTAGCTGGCCGCTCCATTGCTCACCTTCGCGAGTGGCGCTGATCCACTTCCCATCCTGGAAAGCGAAAATCCGAGTGACGGCCGGCGCCTGGGCGAAAAGCGCGACGATGGAAGGTTCGACCTGGACGGTATAGAGCGATATCAAGTTCCAGCCGGTAGCAAGCTGAATCTGATTACGCGGCGCCGCCGGGGTGGGCGTTGCCGTTGCCTTCGGGGTGGCCGTTGGAGACGGCGTAAAGGTGGCGGTGGGTGTGGCCGGCGCCTCCGTGGCCGTCGGCGTTGGCGATGACGTGGGCGGCGCAGTGGGCGTGACGGAGGGGGTTGGCGTCACCGTGGGAGTGCGGGTGGGCGTCTCCGTGCGCGTTGGCGTCGGGGTCAAGGTGGAAGTTGGGGTGGCCGTCGATGTGAGAGTCGGGGCCGGTGTGGGAGTAGCAGTAGGCGTTGCCGTCGACGTCGACGTCGCCGTCGGAGAGACGGTAGCCGCCGTGCCTACCGTGGGCGGAGGCCCCAGAATGGACGAAATGAAGGGCGAGGCAGGCGTCGCATCAGTTATTTTGACGCCGCCCCGGGACGGCGTCGGTGTAATGGTTGGGAGGACCAGCTTGGGAGGGGGCACAGCCGTGGGCGCGACCGCGGGTTTCGCCGGCACGGTCGGACTTGGCGTGCAACCCGCCATCAGACTCAGCGCTGCCAACAACCAGGCCGCCGCCATCAGTTTTGTCATGGCGTCTTGCACCTCCCCGTAGTCACGTTGCCTGCGGATTCGTGTGCGCTCAAATACCAGTGATTTATAGCACAGTCAGGCCATCGTGTCAAACGGGCCAGGGGGGCAGGGGTCGGGGGGTGGCGAAGATGTATCAGTGGCCGTCGGCGTATCAGTGGACGTCAGCGCGGTTATGAGTGCGAGCGCAAGTGGGTGCGGACGCTCCGCGTGGAAGTCTACTGGCCATAGGGCTCCCAGGACTGGATGGCGACCCGGTTTTCGATCCAGGAGATGCCGATGCGGCTCCAGGGGAAAAAGGGCGGCTCCGTGGGGCCGGGCATTTGTCTCAGCACGGCCTTCAGGCCCACCCCACCCACGGCAACGTCGACCACGTAATCCTTGTAAGCCGCCACGTAGATCCATGTGTCTTCCTTCTCTCCGGTGGCAGCGAAAGGATCAGTGATAATCGTGCTTGCCGCGTCGTTGAAGAACACAATAGTGTATAAACCTTCATCGACGTTCACGAACTTAGTCTGAAGATAGGCATCGCCCGGCCGCCGCGTCGCCGCCTCGATGAGCTCGTTGTCCTGAGAGGGGGGCTTGGTGGTTATTCTGCCGGGCGACCTGACCACTCCGCTATCGACTACCAGGCCGCGGAACACCTGGATGACCGTCTTAGCCTGGCTGAAATCCGCCGCATGGGCCGCCCAGCTCACCTTGAGCAATCCGGCGCGAACGTTGTAGATGCGCAGCAGGTAGCCCTCCTTGGCCGCCACCGTGGCGAAGTTAGGGTGTTTCAGTCCCGGGTCCACGTATTGTTGAGTTATCTGCTGGACCGCTCCCACCGGCGTGGTGTTGCTGCTGGCGGTGAACATCAACCTGTCTACCGATAGCTGGAAGTCGGAAGTGTGCGTCGCGCGCACCTTCAATTTCATGGAAATGGGGAAAAGGAGATTCAAATAGCTGATATCCGTCGGATCGACGTTGAGGTTCGCCGCCTTGTCAGTGTTCGCCAGGGGAACAGTGGTGGCAAAGTCGGGAACGGGATCATACCCGCCATCAACGTGCGCTGCATCTGTCGGATTATACACATACATTTCGAGGATGATGCCGCCCTTGTTGCTCTGCGCCACTATTGACACCGAGAGGGTGTCCAGGTTCGAGAAAACGAAGTTGTCGCTGGTCACCTCGAACTGGACTACATTGCCGGTGCCACTGCGCACGGTATAGTAAGACGCGTCATCTTGCGCCAGGTCGGCCCTAGAGCCGGCCTGCACCGTCCCGATCTGCACTACCGGTTCGTTCTTGACCATTCGTTTGTCCACACTAACGACGCCAGCCATGGAAAAGATGACCTGGTCCACATAGAGCCTGAAGCCGCCGGTCCTGGTGGCGCGGACTTTGATCTTGAGCCTCTTTGTGGCCAGCGAGTTAAGGTAGGTGACGTCGGCGCTCGCCAGGCCCACAACGAACATCTGCTCGGTGCTGGCAGCTTCGAGTATCACCGTGGTGTCCGGGATAGGGTTGTAGCCGCCCTGAGTATGGCTCGGGTCGTTCGGATTGTAAATGAATACCTCCAGTTTTGTGCTGGACTTGTTGGATTGGGCCACGATCCGCACTTCGCCAAAGGAGACCTTGGGGAACTCGATGATCTCGCTGGTCAGCTCCCAGATCACAAAGGGAGGATCGCCGTCGCCAGTCACCGAGTAGTAGGAGTTGTCATCAGCCGTCAGGCTCTGTTGATCGCCCGAAGGCTGAAAGCCCTGGATGAGAGCGGGATTAAAGCCCGGCCTATACTCAATGGGACGGACAGTGGCCAGCGTCTGGGACTCATGAACGGAGATGGCGACGGATGGGACCTGGTCGCCGAGATCGACGCTCGGCGGAGTGTAGGTGTTAGGCGGGTCTGGCTTCCCATCCGCGCCGCGGATCATGTCCTCCGCAATAGCATGCACCTGGGCGTCCGCGGCGTAGAAGTTGCGCGTCAGGTCTTCCACCCTGGCGCTGCCACGGAAGTTCTGCCCCGCCAGCATCACCACCGGCACGACCAGGAGCGTGCCTATCAAAGCGGTCATGATGGCCCACAGGAGAATGTAACCCTCCTGGCGCCGGACCGCCTGACGAAAAAGATAATCGAGCATTCCTGTCCCCACCCCGATTAGCACCCAGTTACAGAGAAGTGCGCAAGTTTCCTCTCCCCTCCGCGGGAGAGGACTAAGGTGAGGGGCGGCACGATTTCACCCTCACCTAGCCTCTCCCATCGAGGGAGAGGAAAGTTTGAAAGACGCACCTTCTCTGATCCGGAGGCCCCAAGAGCCCTCCTACCCTGGACCAGATTCGTCTTACTTATAGCCGTAGGGTGGGTGAAGTCCCGATTTTCCCGACGTATCAGGACTCCGAGAAAGCCGGAGCATCGGGACTTCACCCACCCGATCCAATGGGCGGCGGTGGGTGGCGCTTCGCTTCACCCCTCCTACGGCTGGTACAGCGCAACATCGACTTATGCGTACGGTGGGTGGAGCCAAGCGTGACCCATCAGAAATAACGCGGCACGTGATAATGGGTTGTCCCGCGATTTCGTCAGGGCTCCACCCACCCTACGGCTGAAATACCCTTCTTCGAGCTTATCAGTGTTACACGCCACCAGGCACTAAGGTTTCACCCGGAAGACAAGCTGGTCTGCCTGAAAGTTATAGTTGCCGTCCCCCGAGACGCCCTCGACCTTGACACGTATGCGGACCTCCTTGGGAAAGAGGGTCTTCACGTAGTCCCTCTCGGCCTGAGTAAGGAAGAAGCTCACCAGCACGTCGCTGGTGGATGTCAACGTGACTTGCCCATTAGGCGTGGCGGAGTACCCGTCCCCGCCATTAGCCGGGTTGAACACGAAGAGCTTCAGCACCGGGTTCCCCCTGGTCACGCGGCTGATGAACCGGACCTCGACGCTGGAGATGGTGTCCAGGGCGATGGGCTCGGAGATAGCGACCCACTGAGTGTTATAGCTTACCTGGCCAACGACATAGTAGTTGGTATCGTCCTGGGACATGCTGGTGTAGTTGCCGGAGACATAGGAACCCGCCTCAATTGTCGGGTCGACTTCCAGGAAGTAGTCTCGAGAGAAAGTCGCCGCCGGTGTCCCCGCCACCTTAAAGACCAGCTTGTCCGCTGAAAGGTCGAAGACGCTGGAATACGTAGCCCGCACTTTGATGGTTATGACCTTCGAGGCCAGGGAGTTGACGTAGGTTATGTCATCGTCGGTGAAGTCGAAGGTGGTCGTTTTGTCCGTTGCCGCCGATGCGTAGTTGTCAGCGGCATCGGCGGAGGGACTATACCCGCCGTCAGTGTGCGCTGGATCGCTCGGGTTGTAGATATAGAACTCAAGGCTGACCCCCGCCTTGTCGGCGCGGCCCGTGAGCTGTACCGTGATGTCAGTGATCTGCGTGTAATCTATGACCTCGCTGGTGGCCGTCCAGACAACGGTCCGGGGCGATCCCGCGCCGCGGGCCACGTAGTAGCTGGTGTCGTCGTACCGGAGGTCGCTTCCGCTGCCGCTACGGTAAGTGCCCGTGACAAGGGTTGGATTGCCAGCGATCCGGAAGTCCACCTGGTTGGCGGGCGGCGCCGGAGCGGGGAGCGTGGCCGGGAGGGGTGCGGGCAGATCAATCTGCTGCCTCCGGTCGGCGGTCAAGTTGGCGCTGAAGACGGTATTGGGGAACTCTGCCCCAGCCTCGTGCGTGGTAATCATAGAAAAGGTTACTTTCCCTTCGACATAGGTCCAACCCTTCGTGGCCGGGTTGTAGGTCCAAGAGGGGGCGGTATACTGAAAGGTGACGTCGCCGTAGTTGAGAACCTTGTCGATCACCGCGTGCGCCGGACCGACCTCCGCGTCCCGGGTCAGCACGCGCAGCATCCTCTGATTGTCCCAGGAGTAGGTGACGCTTATCGGCACCGGAGAACTGCCGGTGAGCTCATACCACGTCGAATTGAAAGTTCCATATTCAGGCTCTACCCCCGGGGTGAAGGAGTGAGCCATCGAAGCGTCCTCGCTCACCATTAGGGTTGCGTTCTGGATTTGCTGAGCCGCGGTCAGCTCGCTGGCCGTTTTCACCGGGATGCGGATCGCGCCGGCGATCATGGAAGTGAAGATGACCAGCAGGACGCCGGAGCCGGCCATAGCGACCATCAGCTCCAGGAGCGAGGAGCCGCGCTCCCCCATGAATCCGGGACATCTGGCAGTGCGGTTCATGGCATTTTATTCTTGTAGAAAGCAATGCTCATTTGCGAGAAGTCGCCGGCCGCGGTTACCGTGATCTTCTGGACCACGTTGGTGAGGGTAGTGCCCAGCGGCGGGGGGTAAGTGTAGCTGATACCAGGGTCGACAGCCGATATGGAGACCGTAAAACCTTCGGGCGCCGAGATGATCGGGTAGGCCGCCGGGTCCTGGTTGAAAGGCGCCTGCTTGAGAACCTCGATCTCGGAACGAACAAGCTGCAATAGCGTGATGCTCTCATTGCCGCGCGCAGCAACACGGGAACTGCTGGCCATGGCCGTCACCAAACCGATGGCTACAGTAGCCACTATGACGATAGCCAGTACCGCCTCGATCAAAGCGAAACCGTGGTCCCGGCCCCATAGCCTCCGCCGGGTAGACGTCATCACCCTTAGCCTAGCAGTCCGCATCACCACCATCCTCAAAAAGCGGGAAGAGAACGCCGCCCCCACTGACCAGCATGCATATATGATACCCAGCACGGGGAGTTATGTCAAAGAGCCACATCCTGGCTTTCGGCATTCAGGATAATCAACCGCGCTTCACCGGGAGCGTTGGAAGGAGCAGAGGCCCCCATTGCTGTCATTCCGAGCGGTGCACAAATCAGGCAAGAATTCATCGTAGCGCTCGCCCGCGAGGAATCCGACGTTCCATCGAAACCATGCGCCGACGCCCCTTCGGCACGACGGCAAAGCGAGCGCCGGATTCCTCGCGGGAGGGAGTCTTTTCAGAGGGCAGCCACCTTCGACCACCCGCTCGGAATGACAGTTTGTAACGCTTATCTTAGCTTATGCCCTTGACGGGAGAGCGTAGGGTGAGAGTGAAACCGGAACGCCCCCTCATCCTTCGGCAAGCTCAGGACAGGCTCCGCTTTGAAGGACATCCGTGTCCTCGCAGGGGGCCGCGGTCAGACCTGTCGGACCCGTCGGACGCGTCAGACTGTCCCCTTCCCGGCCCCTGCCCCCGTCGCAGCTATGTCCTTTCATGTATCCGGCAGCGAGGCGCAGCCCACCCTGCGACGCTATGTTCACAGTGACAGGATCGGACCTCCACTGACCGCCGGCCCCTGGCCCCCAAACAGCCGCCTACGGGAACACATCCTGGAAGCCCGTCTTGGCTGACGTTGGGAAGGTGAACAGCAGCGTCCTGACCTTGCCGTTGGCATCGATGTAGTAGGTATAGCTGCCCGTCCCGCCATTGTCGCTGGAGGCCGAACTCGGCACGCCGTCGATCAAGGCCTTGCCGGTCAGCATCGTCATGTCGATGAGGTAGTCGCGGGTGTCCACATAGTAGGTCGTGCCCTGCCGCACCGCCGTGGCCATGCGCCAGCCAGCGACGCCGGCGGCCACCGCCGGGCCCTTCAGGACCTCCTCGGAGGAGTCGCGGATGCCATTGCCGTCATCGACCCAGGCGGGGTCGCCCCCCTTCGTACCCCCCAGCGGGTTCTTCGGAGAGGTAGCTATGGTGCCGGATTGAGTAGCGTCCGTGAAGAGGTCCGCGGGCGTGGTGCTGGCCTTGGAGGCGCCTTTGATAGGGTATTGGCGCCCGCCAGACCAGCGGACATTGTCGGGAGCGCTGTAGTAGGCATCCACCGACGCCTGGACGCGCGCCACATCGGCATCGTAGGCGCGCTGCTTGGACTGGGACAGGTAATTGGTCACCATGGGCACCGAGATGGCGGCCAGCACCCCCAGAATCGCGATCACCACCACCAGCTCTATTAGTGTGAAGCCTCGTTTCTCTCTTGCCACAAACCTCATCTCAGACCTCCTCGACGCAGACTACCGGGCCTTTGCCCATTCCCTCGAAAATGGATTCCTCGACCACCGCGCTAAAATGAATCCCTCGAATACCGCGCCAAAATGGGTTCCTCGAACACCGCGCACTCAAGTACGCGGCATAGGCGCTCCAAGGTACGCGGCATAGGCGCTCCAAGGACCTCTCCATTATCTTCCTCGACTACCGCGCACCAATGGTCGTTAGACATATAATGTGACATTGCGCACGCAATCCCTCTCGATCTCCCCTTCGCCCTGAATCCCCTGAATCAAGTTCAGGGTCAGGGCCGGCTCTGAGCGCGGCCGAAGGGACAGGCTCTTTGCCAAAGGGAGAGGCGGAATCTCCCCCTTTCGGAAAGGGGGATTAAGGGGGATTCGTCCTGCGCCCATCGCATGTCATTTCATTAAGGACCATAAGTACGCGGCGTCTTCCCGCTCCCCGCTCCTCGCTTCCTGCTTCTTCATGACCTCAGCATGGCGGCTATCGCCGGCCAGATTATCGCCGCCAGTATGGCCAGGAGAGCCGCAATAGCCAGGACTTCGACGAGCGTCAAGCCCATCCGTCCTTTGCCAGCTCCCCCCATGCGCCAAGCTCCTTATCTTACTTTCACTTCGCTCGTTCGTCCGTCGCCGTCACCCAGACCGACGCGTCCCGACTTCAGTCGGGACAGGTCCGTCTTCATGCTCTCCTAGGAACTGGAGCCAAGAACTTGCTGGTAGATGAGCTTCAAGTTCGTAGTGCCCTCGATCAAGTCCACCTTCACCAGCTTGAACACCGCCACATCCCGGGAGTCATCTTTGCGTTGAGCTTCACTGCCGGAGGACATTTTGCTGAGGAGCCACAGGAAGTTCGGCTTGCCCATGCTCATCACGTCGACCCCTACCGGCTTCTTCGCCAGAAAACCCTCCGTCACCAGCGTATCGATGTCCACCGCCGTGAAGCGCTCGAGGAAGTCCTCTCCCTTGAGAGTGAGGCTAGTCGCATCGAGAAGAATCACGGTGTCAACAGCGGGCGTGAGGGAGGTCTGGAAGACATCCGAATAGCGCGCCCCGATCGCGGCGACGTCCGCCGGAGGATTCTGGCCGAGCGTAATGAATTTCTCGGGCCAACCGTTGCTGACAAACTGCTTCGCGTCATCGACAGGAGCAGGGACCGTAGTGTCCGCCGTTGCGCCGGAGCCGGGCGGCAGCTTCGTTGTCGTCGCGACGGTGTGCGTCGTGCGGACCTCACTTTCGTTCTTGGAACTGAAGTATTTGCTCGCCGCAGTGCGAACCTGTGTGGCGTCCTGCTGCGCCTGCGCCTGAATACTGGCCTCGCGGCTGCCCGCGACAGCCGGAGCGACGATGGCCACCAGGGTCGCCAGGATGGCCATGACAGCCAGTAGCTCGATAAGGGTGAAACCGCGCTGTCCTCTTCCAATCTCTACTATTTTTTTCATTGTCTAACTCCTCGTACTGATCACCATCAACACTACAAACGCCTCTATCTGTCCATCTCTGCTATCTGCTTTCTTAACCGTTAACCTCCTCCCGGGCAATCCCCCGGTGCTCTGCAGAAGCCCCCCTCGAATCGCCGAGGGCACTTCTCCTTGTAGCCTCTAGGAACATTATACCGTCAACCGCCTCTGCCGCCGCAAGGATGATTTGGATGATTTTAGGGTGAAGAAAGGATTAATCCGAAGCGGGGGATAGAACGCCAGTATTGTGTAGTGGACTCGGTGGGGTGGGGGCCAGGGGCCAGGGGTC
>JACPQD010000058.1 GCA_016190665.1 Chloroflexota bacterium | reverse complement strand
TCCGCTACTATGAAAATAATTCCCAACGCCCCGACGACGGCGGCAGGGGACAAGCCCGCTGCCCTACGGCATTTTCATGCTCGGTGGCGCCGGGCCAACAGCATGGGGAACTGGTATGAAAATGATTGGCAACGCCCCACGACGGCGGCAGGGGACAAGCCCGCTGCCCTACGGCATTTTCATGCGCCGTGGCGCCCCAAAGGGGCATGTGGAACTTCGCCGGAATGGTGCTGTGAGAGGCCCTTCAATTTCCATTCCAGCGCAGGAGGCAACGGGCCGCTGCCAGGTACGCCGGAGGAGTGGGCGTCCCTGAAAGAGCGGTGATGGGGAGGGGGGTGCTGTGGCCGCGCGAGGGATCTCGCGCTCGTGGCCAACAAGCCTAAGATCCTTCGCGATCCCACCCGGCGCCCGTCACCTCAAATCGCTCAGGATGACAGCACTGGGCGGGCCGTCGAACCGATTCTCACGCCCCGGTGGCGACCAACAGGGGCAGGCGTAGCTGTGCTTGGGAAAGGGGGCAGCTCACATGTATGACTTGGTCATCAAAGGCGGAGAGGTGGTGGATCCCGCCCAGGAGATTCACGACGTCCTGGACATAGCCGTCCGCCACGGCAGGATCGAAAAGTTGGGGAAAGCCCCGGATGCCGACCAGGCGCGGGAGGTCATCGACGCCGGCGGGAAGATAGTCTGTCCGGGCCTGATCGATCTTCACACCCATGTCTATGAGAAGGTGACCGCCCTGGGCGTCAACCCAGATGTGGTAGGCGTCAAATGCGGCGTCACCACAGTCGTGGATGCGGGAAGCGCGGGCTATGCGGACTTCGGGGGATTCAGCGCTTTCATCGCCCCTCGATCTCTCACGAACGCCTTCTGCTTTCTCAATATCGCCTCCACCGGCCTGTCTGTTATGCCGGAGATCTGCCACTGGGGCGACATCGATGTCGAGGGGACTGTCCGTGTGGCGAAGGAGAACCGGGAACTAATCAAGGGCATTAAGCTCCGTCTGGTGGGCCCAATGATGATCGAAAACGGCCTCGATGTGGTCCGGCAAGCGAGGGCCATCGCGGAGGCAGCGGGCCTGCCTCTAATGGTTCATATCGGCGACCATCAGGCCGACCACAACAAGAGCCAGGCGCTGACCAGGCAGATGCTCGGGCTGCTGAGAAAGGGCGATATTCTGACCCACCCCTTCACCGTGTCGCCAGGCAGGGTCATCGACGCCGATGGTGGAGTGCTCGAAGAGTTCCAGGAGGCTATCGAACGCGGCGTACTGGTGGATGTGGGGCACGGGAACCGGAGTTTGAGCTTCGATATGGTCAGGCTGGGTCTGGAGCGAGGCATTTTGCCCTTCACCATTTCCAGCGACGTCAGTGGGTTGGTCCTTCGAAGCCGCGTCTATAGCCTGCCCGTGACGATGTCCAAGTTCCTGAATCTAGGGCTTGGCCTGGAGCAGGTGATAAGGATGACCACCGCCAATGCGGCCACGGCCCTGGGGATGAGTGACGCCCTGGGGAGCCTCAAAGCGGGTATGCCCGCCGACATCACGGTGGCGCAACTGGTGCGGGGGGACTGGGATTTCCAGGATAGCCTGGGCAACCATATGGCCGGCCAGGTGATGTTCACGCCGGTGGCTACCATAACGGGCGGCAGGATTTTTCCTGGGGACGGGGGCCTGGGGCGGGGGGCCGAGGGACTGACCCCCAACCCCTAGCCTCCAACCCCCTCCATTCCCCTACCACAGGTCCGCAACGATATGGCCGAGGTCCAGATTCCTCAGCGTCTCCGGCAAAGGTACGCCTGTCTTCCTATCCCAGCCCATCTTCTCGTAGTAGCTGGCCAGCATCTCCGGCCAGGCAGGCATGGCGTCGGCGCCACGCGCCGGGCCATCTTTGGGAACCGAGCCGTACCTTGGGGAGGGCGCATCCAGGGCGGCATCAAGACCGTTCCTCAAGTTGAAGGCCTTCATGAGGTTAACGGCTCTCAGGCCTACTTTCAGCGCCTCCTCTTCCGAGAAATCCCACCCGGTGATAGCCTTCAGCATCTCCACCACCGTCGCCAGGCGGTCCGGAAGGCAGAAATAACAGGACACCAGGGAATCCTGCAACTGCATCATTCCCTTGGCGTTGGCCAAGGTGTTGGTGGCCTCTTCCGCTGAGAATACGGCATCTCCAGCGGGTATTGCGCCACCTTCTCGCACGAGTTGAGCCCGCTTCTCCACCCAGAGGGAGTCGCCCGCCACGCTGAACCTGCGCTTCGAAGGCGCAATCCGAGCCGTCAAGGTTTCAGTGGTGCCCGTGTTGGAGACGCAGTTGTCTAACATCCACATCCAGTTCGCCCGGTCATCGTGAGACCGAGGTGTGTTCCCCTTCTCAGTGTAGACCGCACAGTTCGGCGCCTCTCCGCCTATGGCCTCGGCAGCGTGCCTCACGCCCTCGGCCAGCACTGCGCCGAATCCGTCGCGATGGGCGATCTTCCGCAACATGAGTCGGACTGCCTCAGTATTGCCCCAGGTCATCTCGATCCCGTCGGTGTCCTCCTGAGTGATAATGCCCTTCTCATAGCACTCCATCACCAGGCCGATGACCCAGCAAGCCTCGTTGGTATCCATTCCGAGCCCATTGACCTCGTTGGCCAGCACCACCGCCGCCCCTGGGTCTGTCTGCCCGATCTGGGCGCTCCAGGAAGCCCACTGCTCGTATTCCGGCTCCTTACCTACGAAGCCAGCATAAGGCCCCTCCGTTACCTTCACGATGTGGTGGTGCTTCATACGACAAGTCCAGCAGCGGTGGGGCTTCAACTCGTACCGGCTGCGGTAATAGGGCCCGTCGAACTGCTCACTGTGGGGCCAGACGTTGGTGGTGTAGTTCTTCACCGGCAGCATGCCGAGTGGCACATAGTTGGCCACGCTCCTGCTTGTTCCCCACTCGTAGTAGCGCCTGAGACGCGGGTCCTGCTTGATTCTTTCGAAGGTCTCCTCCACGACAGCTATCAGCCTTGCCTTGTCCGAGATTGAAATCTCGGTTCGTCCGCGGGCGGCCACGATAGCCTTCAACCCCTTGCAACCCATGACTGCCCCTACGCCATTGTGAGCGGCGGTGTGGCCCCAGTCGCCAACAATACTGGCGAAGCGAACGACGTTCTCGCCCGCCGGCCCAATGCTGAATACGCTGGCGCCCCTCTCCTCAGCTCCCAGCTCAGCCTTGATCAGGTCTTCGGTCGCCTTTGTTCCTTTCCCCCTCAGGTGACTGGCGTCACGGAGCTCGGCCACGCCATCATGAAGATACAGATAGACGAGCTTATCGGACTTGCCCTGGAGGATGACACCATCGAAGCCGGAGAACTTCATGTAGGCGCCGAGGAAACCATTGGCTTGAGTCGAGGTGGCGCCGCCGGTCATGGAGCCTTTGGTGACAATGGAAATGGTCCCCGATCCCATAACCCTCGTGCCGGTGAAAGGCCCCGTGGCGAGGATCAGCCGGTTGCGCGGGTCGTCCCAGCGCACTTCGGGAGAGACCTCCTCATAGAGCAGCTTCAGGCCCAGCGATGTACCCCCCAAGTATTGCCGCAACACGGCCTGGTCAAGGGACTCGGCAGACGTCCCACCAGAGGTCAAGTCCACCCGAAGCATCTTGCCAGCGTAGCCCAATCTTTCCACAACCTGCCCCCTATAACCCATAACCTACAACCTGTAACCTACTTGACGAGCCAGATCTCCTCGTGCCGGTAAGAGTGGAAGTGGCTTATCGACGGCGGGGTGAAGCCCCTGACTTCCTTCCACCAGGCAAAGGGGACCCTGCTCCAATACGCTATGGCGATAAGAACATCCCGCAACAGAATCCTCTGCATCTCCCAGACAATCCTGCGGCGCTCCGCCGTATCAAGCATTTGCGACTGCCTAGTATATAGCTCGTTGTAATAGGGATTACTGTAGCCACTGAAGTTCATGCCGGCATCAGACACGTAGAAGTCGCCCAAAAGGATATCCGGGTCTGTGTGCCCGGAGCCGGCGGAGCTGGCGAGTGTGCTGAAGGCTTTCCTGAATCGCCGGTCGAAGTAAACTACGTTCTCCTGCTGGTCAAGGTCAACGGCGACGCCGACTGCGGCCACCGCGTCCTTGAAGAGCGTCGCCAACGCCTGCTGAGTCCTGGTTGCCTGGACCAGGGCCTCAGTCTTGAAGCCGTCGGGGTAGCCTGCCTCGGCCAGGAGCTTCTTGGCGCCCTCCAGGTCTGGCTTTGCATAGCCAGGCACCTTCATCATCTCTTCCTCGAGAAGAGACCACTCTCCCGGCGGCTGGGCAGACATCCCTACGACGCCTCCACCTTCCAGTCCGGCTGCAAGCATCTTCTTCCGGTCAAAGGTCATGCTTGCCGCCTGACGCACGCGAACGTCGCTCCACGGCGGTCTGGTTACGTTGAAAATGACGCCGAACCAAGCGGGATTAAATTCCCACTTAACGGCTATCTTGTCTGACAGCGTCTCTTCAATAGTTTTCGTCTGGGCCACACCCATGTAAGGAGACGGCCCCCACCAGAGGATGTTTCCGGTCCTGAGGGCGGCAAACCTGGTGAACTGATCGCGAATTATGTAACCCTTGACACCATCCAGATGAGGCCGGCCCGGGACGAAATAGTTAGCATTCTTCTCTAGCTCGTAGCCAACCCCGGTGGTGTAGCTCTTGAATTTGAAGGGGCCGCTGCCCACAACCGTCTTGGTCATGTCGCCCCTCCTCTCCAGAACCAGGCGCTTTGGCATTACCGAGAAGTAGAAAGCGGCTATGAGGGAGAAGAAGGAAGCCTGCGGATTCTTCATCGTGACCTTGATGGTGTAATCGTCCGGGGTGTCGATATTGGCGACGCCGGCGAGCTGGTTGCGCCTGGGGCTGCTCGCCAACCCCACTTTAGGATCGCGGATTCTATCGAAAGAGAATTTCACGTCCTCGGCAACAAGGGGACTACCGTCGTGGAACTTTACCCCTTTAGCCAGGTGGAACGTATGCACCTTACCATCCTGGCTGGACTCCCACTTTGTTGCCAGATCGGGCACTACCTTCACTTCTGGCCACGCATGGACATCATATTTCACGAGGCCATTGAAAGTGTTCGCCGTAATGGCGAAGGTGTAGGGCGTCTGCTCGCGATGAGCGTCAAGACTTGGCGGGTCGGCGCCAATGCCAACGCTCAAGGTGCCGCCTTGGCGTGGCTGGTCGGCTGCCGGCTTGGGCGTCGGGACGGGCGCCGCCGGTTTCGGCCTCGATGGTGCGGGAGCAGTCGGCGTAGCGACAGGCAGTGGAGCCGTGGCTTTCGGGGCAGGCGTGGGCGCCACCGCCGGGGCGCAACTGGCTATCAAGAGCCCCAGAATCGTGAAACAGTTCGCCATGATGAGAGACTTCTTCGGAAGCATCGCGAGACCTCCTTGCACTAACAGCGCTATCAGCTTTCAGCGGTCAGCCATCGGTTCAGCTAACGACGGCTGCTTTCAGCCCAGACCGCGAAATACACCAAGAGCACGAACGTAGCGGTGATCGCTTTGCCTTGCGTATCCCCAACCCGAGCACATCCCAGCGGGGGACAAGCCTTCGCACCACGGCGCAATATGCGACATTCATCACTCAGCTTCATCATTGTGCGATTTACCCCGTTACTGGCGCGCCGACCCCGTGAGGTGAGCGGACTCGCCCGCCGGCTAGCCAACCACTATCTGCGGCGGGTTAGAAGTGCGGAACTTCGCCTTGTTAACTGTGATCTCCATCGCCTCCGGCAGCTTGTCCAGGCCATGCAAGACGTGGGTAATCTGCGGACTCACTTTGATCCTCTTGCTTGCCACCAGGAAAGCGGCGTAGCTTAGATTCTCCGCCGTGACCGGGTCTGGAAACAGATACTTTATGCTTCTGCTGCATAGGAAGACCGGGTCCAGTTCCAGGAGACCTTCAAGGTTGGCGACTTGAAAGACCTTCCCTCCTCTTCTGACCATTTGGAGCGCCTGCTGAAGAGTCTGGAAACCCGCCAGACCATCCTGTTTCCTACCCCCGGCCGCTTCGAAGACGACATCGGCCCCAAGGCCCTCGGTGAGTCTCCTGACCTCTCCCACCGGGTCCGTCTCAGCGCTGTTGAGTGCCGCATTAGCCCCAAAGTCAAGAGAGAGGTCCAGGGCCTCGGGCCGGACATCTGCCGCTACGAGGAGACCGGCGCCGGCTAATTTGGCGACTTGGAGACACCCCAGGCCCATAGCGCCTTGACCCAACACCGCAACGGTATCTCCCATCTTGATGCTGGCGCTTCTTACATCGCTCACGCAGATACCCAGCGGCTGAAGGGCGGCCACCTCGTTGTCCGTAGGCCCGTCAGGCACCGTGACCATTCCCCACTCGGGTATGCTCATATACTCAGCGAAGGCCCCGGGAATCTCAACGCCAATGTGAAGGGGAGAGACACATTGAGACTCTCTGCCGGCCAGGCAATTGGAGCACGTTCCACAATGGATTTGTCCTCCTGCGGAAGTTACGCGGTCGCCTACGTTCAAGGTCGCTACGCCCGGGCCGATTTCCACCACTTCACCGCAGTACTCATGGCCCACCTGCACAGGCTTTCCCTCGGCCAGCATCCTGGCTATGCGGGCTTGATGAGGGTGCGGCATGCCCTCCAGGTAGCCTCGGTCGACGACGGCAACCTGGACAACCTTCACCTTGACCAATACCCAGCCGGGTCTGATCTCTGGTAAAGCCACCTCCTCAAGTCGAAAATCCCCCCGATCATGAAGTCGCCACGCTTTCATCCTTCGCTCCTCCACACTTGGAATCACCGGAACCTTGCCGGGGTTGGGCCGCCCAACCATGACAGTTCCTCACAGGCGGCCTGACTACGTCTCAATCTTCCTACTGACTACCTCTTGGAAGTGATCGTGCCCGGGGAAGATGGCCCCCTGGCAGTTGGAGATGCGAGGGCCAACAGCTATGATTAGTAGGTCTTCAGGCTTTCTCATCATAGGAATCAGATCGTTCAAAGCCGTATCCGCCGGCTCCGTCATCTGCGCCCGCACCCATCGAGGGACTGTCTCATATCTGAGCTTCAACTCCGTGTCGATAACATCCGGAGAGATGGTGGGGTGCGTTCGGCGACGATGAATCTCCGCCCTGGGCACGCGGGCATTTTCATAGAGAAAGTGACGAATGTCGTCCTTCGTCCAGCCGTCTTTGGCAAGCTTCTGCGCCATCAGAGGCGGTACGATCAGTAGCTGCTTCGTGCCTTCGCGGCCGAATTCAGGTCCGGCGCTCTCGATGAGTATTGCTTCGGCAACAGATCTGGCGATGGCTCCAAGCCAGCCGGCCGGAGACGCCGAAGCGGTGCTGGTCGGAGAATGCAAGGTGACAGGATTGGCAAGCTCAACCAAGCTGAGCACGCTGTCTTCTCGGTTGAAGCCCAACTCCACATGAAGAGGCAAGAGATCGGAAGCTTCCTCGTCCTCTGCGATGCAGAGGCCATATCTCAACGGCGTGCCGATATGCTTGTTCTCGCCGAAACCAGGCCGCAATCCGCCAACAGAGGTGGCACAAAGGGTAAGCGCACGCCCAATGGTCGCATTCGGCCGAAAGCCAGAGCCCAAGACACCCCAGCCATGGTTCAAGGAAAGCTCCTTGATAGCGGGGCCGTTGACAATCATTACTGGCCAACTCGTAAAGGCAGTGCAAATGGCTTGACGGAGGTTAAACCTGGGGTCGAGGGCCGCTTCCATGGCCGCCAGTACTAGGGGGAAGTACTCAGGAGCGCAGCCGGCCATCACCGCATTGATGGCAATGAGTTCTACAGTGACATCCACTTCCACAGGCGGCATCTTCCCCAGGACTTCATCGGGTGACCTTTTGGTTTGCTCCAGCATCCGGAGCACGCGTCGTTCTGTAGGAGGTATGATCGGCAACCCATCGGCCCAACCCATATTGATGAATTCCTCGAACACCCTCTCAGCGTCCGGCTCTGACAGGACAGCAATCAGGCCGTCCTTATCGACCGACGCTTCCACAATGGCTTCCTCCTTAAGGATTCTTCGCGCCTGCAAGTTCACGTTCATGCCTCGCCTCCGGTTAGTTAAGCCATCACCCTCGCTGGAGAAGCCAGCGCCTTTTCGATTCGCTCCGCCTGCGCCAAGATCTGCTCCTCGACGTTCCGCTGGTCGCGCACTTCTCCCTTTATCTCCAGGACAGCCAGGCAATCAAACCCGCGACGCTTAGCCGTGAACCGCGCTGTGGGCACAAAGCCTGTCGCCACCACCGAGACCGTAGGCACGCCCCTTTTTTCCAGCTCTATCGCTGCATACAGCAGCCAGGAGGTGCAGGCCCCTCAATCGGCGCCTGCCAGAACAACAGCGTCTGCGGTAGCCAGGCTGGCGAGCGTCTCCTCGGCGGGTTTGTTCGACATGGTCGCCCAGCCGGTGAAGGTCTCGGCTACGCCTTTCCGCTGCAAGACCTGCTCAACCGCCCCAAGAGCAAGGGCAGCAAAAGGTTTGCGGTTGTTGAAGAGACCTATCTTAGCACCTTTGAGAGAAGCCAATCTAGGCGCGAGCTTAGCTTCTTCCATCTGTGCGTTCTGCACCGCAACGTTGGCCGGCTCCAGCACCGGCTCACCTACCCTCTTAATCCGCACAGTCATCGGCTTTGTCTCGGTCATCCCGTAGCCTCCCCTTAATCTGAACTATTCGGCCAGCCACATGTCCGCGTAGGTGAAGGCCTGGTGGTAGCCAACCGGCGGAGTAAAACCTCTGACTTCTCTCCACCAGGAATAGGGGATGTTAACCCAATATGCTATGGCAATCGTAACATCCCTGAGAAGGATCCTTTGCATTTCCCAAACAGTCTTACGGCGTTCCATTGCGTCAAGCGCTCGCGATTGCTTGACATATAGCTCATCGTAAGACGGATTACTGTAGCCCGTCCAGTTCATGCCAGCGCGGGTCAGGTAAAAGTCACCCAATTGATTGTCGGGGTCGAGAAGCGTCGTGGCCGAACCGCCCCCCATGATACCGAAGGCTTTCCTGGTCCGCGCATCAAAGTAGGGGGCCGTCTCCATCACGTTGAGATTGAGGGCGACCCCAATTGCCGCGGCAGCATCTTTCACCAGAACAGCCGCATCCTGATGTGGTTTAGTCGACCGGACAAGCATATCAGCCCTGAATCCGTTAGGGAACCCGGCCTCGGCCAGCAAGTTCTTGGCAGCTTCAGTGTCTGGCTTGGCATAGCCCGGAGTCTTCGTCATCTCCTCCTCTGGAAGACTCCACTCCCCTGGCGGTTGCGCGGCCATGCCGACCACGCCCGATCCTTCCGTCCCAATCGCCATCATCCTCTTGCGGTCGAACGCCAGGCTCATCGCCTGACGCAGCCGGACATCGCTCCAAGGAGGGCTGGTTACATTGAACAACGCCCCATACCACGCAGGATGAAACGCCCATTTAACGACTATCTTGTCTGACAGTGTTTCTTCAATGATTCTCGCTTGGGACACGCTCATCCAAGGATACGGTGCGTACCAGACTATGCTCCTGGTCCTCAGAGCGGCGAATCTGGTGAACGAATCCGGGATTATGTAGCCTTTTACTCCATCCAAATAGGGCCGCCCTTTGATAAAGTAGTCGGGGTTCTTCTCCAGCTCCCAGCCGACCCCGCTCGCATAGCCCTTGAACTTAAAAGGGCCTGACCCAACCACCGTGTTCCTCATGTCATTCTTTTTCTCTAAGACGATGTGCTTCGGCATGATGGCGAAGTAGAGAGTACCCATGAGGGTAACGAAGGAGGCCTGCGGATAGCTTAGCCCGATCTTGACGGTATGATCGTCCGGGGTATCGATACTGGTAGCGGCAGCGAGCTGCTGCCGCCTGGGGCTCTTAGCCATGCCTGGCTGAGGATTGCGGATTCTATCGAAAGAGAATTTCACGTCTTGGGCGGTAACCGGGGTACCATCGTGAAACTTTGCCCCTCTTGCTAGTTGGAACGTATACACTTTGCCATCGGGGCTGACCTGCCAGCCCGTTGCCAGGTCAGGAACGGACCTGAACTCTGGCCATCCACTTGGATCAGGCCTAAGCAGGCTGTTGTACGTTGATGCCGTGATCGCGAAGCTGAAGCCTGCTTCTTCCTGATGAAGGTCCAGGCTCGGTGGGTCCCCGCCGATGCCGACAGTCAAAATGCCGCCGTACCGTGGCTGCCCCAACGCCGACTTCGCCGTGGGCGTAGGCCCGGACGGTCTGCCAGTGGCCGCGGCGGTAGCGGTCGCCAGTTTAGCAGCCGATGTTGCGACGCTCGTCGCTGTCGCGGTGGATGGAGCCGCAGATTTCGCCACCGGTGTAGGCTGCGTTGGCGGGGCACATGCAATAGGCGCCAGGACAGTGAGGCAACTGACTATGCTAAGGAGAGTCTTTCTGGGCATTGCAAAACCTCCTTCCATGTGCCAACCAATAATCTCGCAGTGATTGGCTGTCTTGTTGACGCTCTAATCTTGGGAAGATGTCCTAGATTTATCCATTTACCTGCTACGCTCCCCTAACAGCCCCCTCCCAACCCGCTGGCAGCCTTATCTCCTTTGTAACCGGCCTGAGGTAGTTACACCAAAGAATCATCATCTTGTCTTTATGCGCGTCCCCACATACGACAACGTCGATCAAGTTAGCATTTGCAATCAATGGGATCGTCTCCTCAGGCGCCACATCAAACCACTTCGGCAATACCCCTTCTTCCACTATGTCGTGGAGCGTACGATGATATCCCTGCAACCGCCAGTTTACCTCGCCCGCAGTAATTCTTGTATTTTGCCACAAGTACTCAGCGACGTCCCGTTTGGAGTAGCCCGCGTTAGCTAGAACTTTGGCGGTGGGTGGCGTTATCAGCACAGCAACCATCACACCCTCTCCGAAAGGCAGACAAATTTCAGTGGTGACCATTCTTTCCTGGTATTTGCAGGCCATTTGGAGAATGGACCGGGCATCAGGCCGCGCAGGAGATGCTTGGTCACCCCAGCAGGCCGTCGTTCTCGCTGTCACGGTACTCGCACCTCTCGGAAAACCATGCTCCACATGGTAAGGCTCCCAACCGATCTCACTACAGGTATCTTCATCCTCAGCAAGCACGAAGGGCAAGTAGTAGCCCCAGGTCCCCATCCACGCTTCTCCTGGTCTGAAACCAGCTATATTGTTCAGTATTAGACCCAGGGCCCTGCCGAGAGCGGGGTTAGGTCCCCGCGAACGAGCACCCACACCGTACTCGATGCCCAACCCTTTTACAATCGGTCCGTTTACCAGCAACCAAGGCGTCTTACAGCGTGTACTGCCAACGCTCATCAGTTGAAAGTGGGGCTCGCCTATGGCCTGCACGGCTGCGATCAGTAGTGGCATGGACTCCGGGCGACATCCGGCCATTGCCGCATTAGCAGCGATATTCCGTGGGGTAGCGCGCAGATTCGCCTGAGGCAGTGTCGCTACTTCTTCGTCAGGCGGGCGGTCGGCATACTTTAGGAACTCGTCGACCTTTTCTACGGTTGGAGGAATTATCGCCAGCCCATCCGTCCATTTCTTCTCAAAGAAGAACCTGTTTACCTCATCAAGAGTGCCCTTGAATACAATCTCTGCTGATTTTGTGAGGTCCCTAGCGGTGGTTTGGCTGCCCGCCGGCTTGGTTAATCCCTGGATGATCTGGTCAAAGACCGTCTTTCCCAGATTCTCCCTTATATCCGCCTCTGTATGACTCTGAATTGCGCCGGGATATCCGGCAATTGGCAGTTCAGGCACCCCTGCCCAGGAAGCTAACAGAGAAGCAGTACGCACAAAAGTTGTGGCGGCCACCACCACAGCAGGAATGCCAGCTTTGGCGGCGGCTATGGCTGGCCGCGTACACGCGGGCGTGCACGTACCTCAGTTGCCGAAGCCGGTTATCATTGCAACGCAGCCCTTTTCCAGGGCCAAGGCTACCGCGGCATCCACGCGCTCCAGTATTTGCCTGGTGCTGCCGTGGATGTCCTGTATCGGGAACTCTGTATACGGAATCACCTTCACATCGGGATATCGCTCCCGCAGCAACTCCCGAAGTATGGGGAACACCACAGGGCCTCTGTGTTGTACACCGTCCGAGACCTCACAGACTGTTTTGCCATTCAAGTCTGGGAGATAAGGAGCGACAGCCAGTTTGTCCACCGTTGGTTCGCCAAGAGGACTTAGCACTTCATACACCGAATTCCTCCTAGGTTGTGTGGTCGTGAAAGCAGTAGTTAGCAGTTTTGGGCCAGTCGACCAGAAGCACCGCGTACTGGTGCTAATCTTCCTCAGCTCGCTGGCATGGTCTCCCGTTTAACCCCCGCCTGCCGGCTTCGGCTTTCTCCTGCCCTGGCCGCCAGAGTTCCATCTCCTCGCCGCACCCAAATAACCCCTATGATGCGAGCCAGATGTCCTGGTACATGTACGCATGCCAATGACTCAATGATGGTGGAGTGTAGCCCCTAACTTCCTTCCGCCAGGCATAAGCGATGTTGCTCCAATACGCTATAGCGATCGGGACATCCTTGAGCAGAATCCTCTGCATCTCCCAGACAATCTTGCGGCGTTCCACCGTGTCAAGTGTCCGCGACTGTTTCGCGTACAGCTCATCGTAATAGGGATTGCTATACCCACTGAAATTATTGGGGGAACCAGTTATGTAATAGTCGCCCAGGATGATGTCTGGATCCGTGTGCCCAGCGCCAGCAGAGCCTGGATTGGTGGAAAAGACCCGTCTGAACTGCGCATCCTGATAGACGGCGACCTCCTGCACGTTGAGATCGATAGCAATGCCTGCGGCGGCGACCGCATCCTTCACAAGCACGGCGATGGCCTGCTGTGCTGGGTCCGCCCTGACCAGGCCGTCCGATCTGAGCCCATCAGGGAACCCCGCTTCGGCCATCAGCTTCTTCGCACCTTCCAGGTCCGGCTTTGCATAGCCGGGAACCTTCATCATCTCCTCCTCGGGGAGCGCCCACGCCCCTGGCGGTTGAGCCGACATGCCTACCACGCCCGCTCCTTCCATTCCTGCTGCCAACATCTTCTTCCGGTCAAAGGTCATGCCAGCCGCCTGACGCAGCCGAACGTCGCTCCAGGGCGGTTTGGTTACGTTGAACAGCACGCCATACCAGGCGGGCATGAATTCCCACTTCACGACTATTCTGTCTGACAGTGTCTCCTGGATAACCTTGGTTTGGGATACAGTCATATAGGGGAAGGGACCCCAGAAGAGGAAGTTCCCCGTCCTGAGGGCGGCAAACCTGGTGAACGAATCCCTGATTATGTACCCTTTGATCCTATCCAGATACGGCCGGCCCGGGACGAAGTAGTCCGTATTCTTTACCAACTCCCAGCCGACCCCGGTAGTGTAGTCCTTGAACTTGAAAGCACCGCTTCCGAGCACCGTCCTCGTCATATCACCCTTCTTTTCCAGGACCACCCGCTTTGGCATCACCGCGTAGTAGAAAGCGCCTATGAAGGGGAGAAAAGAGGCCTGCGCATTCTTCAGCGTCATCTTGACGGTGTAATCATCCAGGGTATCGATGTTGGCCACATTGGCAAGCTGCTGCCTTCTGGGGCTTCTCGCCAACCCGAGTTGAGGGTCGCGGATTCTATCGAAGGAGAATTTGACGTCCTCGGCGGTAAGGATGCTGCCGTCGTGAAACTTTGCCCCCCTTACTAGGCGGAACGTATACACTTTGCCGTCGGGGCTAAGCTCCCAGCTCGTTGCCAGCCCCGGGACTAGCTTCAATTCTGGCCATGCTTGGGGATCATATTTTACTAGACCGTTATAGGCTCCTGCAGTAATCGCATGGGTGTTCCCTGTCAATTCTCGATGGACGTCAAGGCTCGGGGGGTCTCCGCCCACGCCAACAGTCAAAGTGCCGCCATATCGCGGCTGGTCCCCCGCTGGCTTCGCTGTGGGCATAGGGCCGGCGGGCTTAGCGGTGGCCGCGGAGGTCGGTGCCGCAGGCTTAGGGGCCGAAGGTGGAACGGCCGTGACCGTGGCGGGTGGTGGTGCCACGGCCTTGGAGGTAGGCGTGGGCTGCGCTGCCGGCGCGCAGCTTGCCAGCAGAAGCCCGAAGATCGTGAAGCAACTGTTGGTGATGAGAAACTTCTTCCCAGGCATCATGAAACCTCCTTCGACGTGCCAATCAATAATCTCGCAGATCGGCTGCCTTGTTGACGCTCACACCTTGGGAAGATTTCCTAGATTCATTCGTTTACCTCTACGCTCTCCTTACAAGTTGTCCCAACCCGCTGGCAGCCTTATTTCCTTTGAGACCGGCCTGAAATAGTTGCACCAAAGGCTCATTATTTTATCTTTGTGGGCGTCCCCACATACGACGACGTCGATCAGGTCGGCGCTTGCAAATATCGGAATGGTCTCCTGTGGCCCCACATCAAACGACTTCGGCAACATCCCCTCCTCTACAATGTCATGGACTGTAAGGCCAACACCGGTGAATGCCTGGAGGCACATGTTCGCTTCGCCGACACTAATCCTCGTGTTCTCCCACACGTACTTCGCGACATCCCGTTTCGAGTAGCCAGCCTCCGCGAGCACTTTAGCGGTGGGTGGGGTCAGGAGCACGGCAACCATGTTGCGCCTCCCAAAACGCAGAGCAAACTCGATGATGGTATTTCGTTCCTGATGTTTGCATGCCACTTTTAAGATTGACTCGGCCGAAGGCGCGAGAGGCGTGATGGGGACGGATTGGCCACCCCAGTAGCTTGTAGTTCTGGCGGTCACAGTACTGGTGTGTTTGCTGAAGCCGTGCTCGACGTGATAGGGTTCCCAACCGATGTCGTCGCAGGCATCTTCGTCCTCGGCGAGGACAAAGGGCAGGTAGTATCCCCAGGTCCCCATCAACGTTTCTCCGGGTCTGAATCCGGCTATGTTGTTGAGTATCAGACCAAGGGCGCGACCTAGTGCTGGGTTCGGTCCGCGCGAACGAGCTGCCACGCCATACTCGATGCCCAGTCCCTTCACCACTGGCCCATTTATCAGTAGCCACGGGGTCTTGGTTACAGTGCTGCCCAGGTTCATCAGTTGGAAATCCGGTTCGCCTACAGCTTCGACGGCTGCGATCAAGAGAGGCATGAACTCCGGACGACATCCCGCCATTGCCGCGTTGACCGCTATGTTGCGTGGAGTAGCACGAAGGTTTGCCTGCGGCAGTACGGCTATTTCCGCGTCAGGAGGCCGGTCCGTATAGTTGAGAAATTCATCAACCTTCTCTTCTGTTGGGGCGACTATTGGTAGACCATCGGTCCAGCCTTTCTTATGGTAGAAGGCGTTGACCTCGTCCTGGTTGCCTTCAAAGACGATCTCTCTTGGATTCCAACAGTCGGCCGGAGCAACCTCGCTCCCAGACGGGTTGGTTAACCCGTCAACAATACGCGGGAAGACCATTTCGAGGTTTTCCCGTATCTCCGCGTCAGTGTGAAACTGGATTGCACCCGGATATTCGGCGATCCCGAGGTCCGGCAGCCCGGCCCATGAACTTAACAGGGAAGCGGTCCGAACAAAGGTTGGAGCTGCGATCACCACAGCAGGGATGCCAGCTTTGGCAGCGGCTACAGCTGGCCGCGTACACGCGGGCGTGCAGGTGCCTCAACCGCCATGAGCAACTATCAGTGCGTCACAACCTTTTTCGATAGCCAGGGCCACCGTAGCGTCCACACGCCCCTGCAGATCACTGGTGCTGCCCCGGATGTCTTGGACAGGAAACTCGGAATACGCGATCACATGAACATCTGGATAGTGCTTCTGCAGCAACTCACGTATCAATGGGAATGTCACATGGCCTCTGAATAGTCCATTCCATATCTCACAGACTGTCTTTCCGTTAAGATCCAAAAGGCGGGGGGCACCGCCAGCTTGTTTGACAATTGGTTCGCCAAGAGGGCTCAAAACCTTGTACACCATTCGTCCAACTCCTCGATCAGCTGACTCTGACATGTTCTGATTTCGCAGCTTTCGACCCTACCCATGCGCCGAAGCGTTCAGCTTTGAATCTCCATCGAGCTGTCGGCGTCTTTCGCCAGGGCCATCCAGTGCCCTGGGCGAAAACACATGTTTCCGCGTCTCACACCCTTCACTTGGCCAGCCAGATGTCTTGGTATCTTTCGAAGCTGTAGCTGCCGACCCGCTTGCCATAGCCCTTGACCTCGGGCCACATCCCGAGGAGGTACTGCTTCCACCAGACCACCGGCCTTGTCGCCACCTCGACCATCCTGAGATCGACCTCGCGGACGATCCTTTTTCGCTCTCCTGGATCGACGGCCCGTGATTGCTTGTCGAGAAGCTCCAAAATCTTCTCGTCAACGTACCGCTGGTAGTTAAAGCCCCAGTCGCTGCCTACGGGTGCGGCCCATAAGCGCGCCACGTTCTGTGGGTCAGGGTAAGGTAAGCAATTCATGATAGCGGTGGAGTTGAAGGCGCCCTGCCGAACCAAGGCCTGATGCACAGCCAGCTCTTTCATCTCCAGCTCCAGCTTGATGCCTATGTTGGCCAACTGGTCGGCGATGTAGACACTCAACTGCTCGAAGGTCCGCTGCGCCCTTGCCAGCGCTTTCAGGGTCAAGCCATCCGAGTAGCCGGCCTCAGCCAAAAGCCTCTTGGCCTCCGCGATATCAGCGACTTTTGGCTGGCGCCAACCTGGCATCTGTTCCAGCTCTTCTCGGCTGAGGCCCCACTTCCCGGGCATGTTGCTGCCCAAGTCTCCGTGACCCTCTCCCAGCACTTGGATGGCCTTCTGCCGATCGATGGCCAGGTGCACCGCTTTACGCACGCGGACGTCGCTCCATGGTCTTTCCAGAGTGTTCAAGACAAGGTTGTCGACGCAGTTGGCCGGATAGGGGACGACTGTGGCTTGTGGGAGTGTTCGCTTGACAGTTTCGGCAGCAGACGGCGTGAGCCCCGATTCCCCCGGTCCAGTGAGCTTAACGCGCCCCGAGCGGAAAGCAGCCAACCTGGTGGCAGCATCCCTGATGATATAGAAGGTAATCCCATCCAGGTACGGGCGACCTTTCACAAAGTAGTCGGGGTTCTTGACATACTCGAGGGAGACGTTGGCAGAATAACGCTTGAGCTTATAAGGCCCCGTTCCCATGACGTCGTTCTTCATATGGCCTTTTTCCCCGACGAAGGCCCTGGAGTAGATGACGATGTAGGCGGAGGAAATCACACTGAGGGAAGCAGCCGAGGGATGTTTCATAGTGAGCTTGAGGGTGTCTTGATCCAGGGCCTCCACCCTGTCAATGTCGGCCAGCTCGGCGCGGCGGGGCGACAAGATACCCCGCGGAGGATTCATCATCCGCTCGAAGCTGAACCTGACATCGTCGGCGGAGAAAGCCGTGCCATCGTGGAACTTGACATTCTGATGGAGGCGGAAAGTGTAGGTGCGGCCATCCTTGCTTACGTCCCAGTCCCTGGCCAGGTCGCCTATGACCTCCTCAGGGGTCTCGGGGCTGAACTGCGTAACGCCGTTGTAAGCGGCCTGAAGAACGTTGGCTGCAAAGCCTACCTCCTGCTGCATGTCCAGGGATGGAGGGTCTATGACGTGTGAGACAGTCAAAGTGCCGCCATATCGTGGCTGGTCGGTCGCTGGCTTCACTGTGGGCGTAGGGCCGGCGGGCTTGGGGGCTGAAGTCGCGACGGTCGTCCCAGTTGTAGCCGGCGGAGCAGCGGACCTCGCGGTCGGCGTGGGCGCCAGCGCAGGCGCACAGCTTGCCAGCAGAAGCCCGAAGATCGTGAAGCAACCCGACATGGTGAACCACTTCGTCCTCCGCATTGTGGACCCTCCTCTCGCCTCTTGGGCCCCTAAAAGGGCAAGCCAGAACCGCCTTGCCTGCATAGGGAGATTATCGATATCTACGCGCGTATCGTCCTGGTGACCGGCGCCCCCCAATCCCATACGTAGGCCGACTTCCCTGAATCCGCGCCAACTACGACGATATGATAGTCCTGGGGGTCCCGCACCACAGGCATCATAACATCATCCGGGCGGTTGAGCAGCCATTTCGATCCCGGCGCCACAGCCCCGGGCCTCGTCACGTTCCTGAGCACTCCCACCGGGACCTGACAATTGTGGTACATGAAGCGCCGGATGTCATTCTTCGTCCAACCGGCTTCAGCGATGATTCGCGCGTGGTCCGGACAAAGGACCATGAGAGGTTCCTTGTCCAGGGTCTCCGGGCACAGCCACGTCCAGGCCGGCGTCAAAGGAGCATTCGCTGTGTAGGCAAAGGTTGTCAATACGGCCTCAGGCGTGCAGCTCACCAGATCAGGAACATCGATGTGGCTCCCACACGGAAAAACGGTGACCGTGCTCTCATCGGGCCGAAATCCCCTTTCCACATGGAGCGGCCCCCAGGGGTTCGCCTCCTCGTTCTCACCCATGCACATGCTATACTTCTGCGGAGAACCGATGGTGTCCATGTCCATGACGCCCGGGTAGGCGTGCCCGATATTCATCATCACCAGGCGTACGGCCCTGCCAATGACGGTATTCACTCTCGAAGGCGCGCCCGGGCCCAGGGCGCAGCGGCCACAATTGATGCCCAGCTCTTGCCTGATGGGGCCGTTTATCACAAGGAGGGGCGTTTGCGGACCCGTGGACTGAGCCACCATGGTGAGGTCGAACTCTGGCTCCGACATCGCCTCTATAGCTGCAATGACGACCGGCAGGTGCTCTGGACGACACCCCGCCATCACGCAGTTGACGGCGATCTTCTCCACAGTGGCTATCCCTCTGCCTGGCTCCATCACAGTAACTACTTCGTTGCGTCCGCGCGACAAGCCGCGCAGCATCTTCTCCACCGCCTCAGGCGTAGGCGGCACAATCGGGAAGCCATCCCCCCAACCCCGGTCTAGAAAATCGTCGTTCAGATTCTGCAGCATCGCGACAAGGTCACGCCCGTTATATGAGAGCAGTTCCTGCCGGGCCTCCTTTGGTCGCGCCGTCACCCTCGGTTGCTCGGTCAGGGCCTTGAACAGGTCCTCAGCGCGACCTAGTACCTCCTCGCGCACGCGCTCAGGAGGTATCTCTGTCAGCGCTGAGGGCACCACAATCCTGGGCACCACATCGAGGCCCATAGCGCGGTGGCGGGACTCAAAACTCGCCGTGAATCCGGATGAAACGATTCCCACGGTCGGGATGCCCAGCTTCTCAAACTCCACGCAGTCGTAGGCAAGCCACGACGAACAGGACCCTCAGTCGGCAGTACTGGCGATCACTGCGTCACAGCCCCCTTTCTGCACCGCATCATACGGCGCTGGCACATGGGCGTATTCCCGGGTGAAGCGGCCAAAAGTCACGTTTTCGAAGCGCCGCTCAATCGCCTCTGCGGCGGCGCTCAAAGCTACATCTCCGTGGGACTTCGTGTTCCACCACAACATTATTCTCTTGCCGCTGATGGAATCGAGCCGGCGCGCAGGCATCACCGCCTGCGGCTGCACTTCGGCTACAGGGTTTACTACCTCAATCTGCGTCTCTGCTGAAGTGTATGTCGCCATTCCTTTTCACGTCTCCTTTTGAACTGTCGGGGCGCGCCAAACAAGCTGCAGTCCCGCCTGCTGACTTCCAATCCCTGCGTTGCGGGCCCACATGCGATGTCTCGACGCTCTTACCTGGCGAGCCAGATGTCCTGGTACCCAAAGGCATTGTTAAAGCCAACGGGCGGGACATAGCCCCTGACTTCTTTCCACCAAGCATACGGTACCTTGACCCAGTACGCTATAGCGATCGGGACATCCTTGAGCAGGATCCTCTGCATATCCCAGACAATTTTGCGGCGCTCCGCGGTATCAAGTGTTTCCGATTGTCTAGCGAATAGCTGGTCGAAATTCGGGTTATTGTATCCAGTCCAGTTCCTGCCCGAACCACTCAGGTAGTTGTCGCCCAACGGCATGTCTGGGTCCGTGAGGGCAGTGCCGACGCCGCCTGTAGCAATGCCATAGGCTTTCCGGGATAGTGCATCCTGATAGATTGCCGTCTCTACCACTTTAAGGTCGAGATCGATACCGATGGCAGCCACTGCGTCCTTCAAAAGCACGGCCATGTCCTGCTGGGGTTTGACGGCACGGACCAGGGTTTCAGCTTTCAGCCCGGCAGCGAAACCCGCCTCGGCCAGGAGCTTCCTGGCGCCATCGATGTCTGGCTTGGCATAGCCCGGCACCTTCATCATCTCTTCCTCGGGAAGGGACCACTCGCCGGGTGGCTGGGCGGACATGCCTGCCACTCCCGCGCCTTCCAGCCCAACGACCAGCATCTTTTTCCGATCAAATGTCAGGCTTACAGCCTGGCGCAGCCGAACATCGCTCCAAGGGGGGCTAGTTAAATTGAACATCGCACCGTACCAGGCGGGATGAGACTCCAACTGCACGGCTATCTTATCTGAAAGGGTCTCCTGAATAATCTTCGTCTGAGAGACCGTCATATAAGGAAATGGCGCCCACCAGAGGATGTTCTTTGTCCTCAGGGCGGCAAACCTGGTGAATGAATCCAGAATGACGTAACCTTTCACGCCGTCGAGATAGGGCCGACCCCGGACAAAATAGTTCTGATTCTTCTCCAGATCCCAACCGACCCCCATGGCGTAGGACTTAAACTTGAATGGGCCGGTCCCGACCACTGTGTTTCTCATGTCATTGTTTTTCTCCGAGACCACGCGCCTGGGCATAATCGCGAAGTAGACGGTGGCTATGACCGTGATGAAGGAAGCCTGTGGGTTTCTCAGCGTGATCTTCACCGTGCTATCATCCGGAGTATCGATGCTCGTGACGTTGGCAAGCTGCTGCTGCCTGGGGCTTCTTGACATCCCCCTTTGTGGGTTGCGGATTCTGTCGAGAGAGAATTTCACGTCCTCCGCGGTGAGAGCAGTGCCATCGTGAAACTTGACCCCTTTCGCTAAATGGAAGGTGTAAACCTTGCCATCAGCGCTAACCTGCCAGCTCGCTGCCAGGTCGGGAACTGGCTTGAACTCTGGCCACCCGAAGGGATCCGGTTTCAGCAAGCTGTTGTAAGTTGCTGCCGTAATCGCATTGGTAAAGGAAGAGTCTTCCTGATGGATATCGAGGCTCACCGGATTCCCGCCGATGCCGACAGTCAAAATGCCGCCATAACGTCCCGACTCGGGTCGGGATTCGGCCGCTGGCTTCACCGTGGGCGTAGGCCCGGACGGTTTCCCAGTGGCCGCGGCGGTAGCGGTCGCCAGTTTAGGAGCCGATGTTGCGACGCTCGTCGCTGATGCGGTCGATGGAGCCGCAGATTTCGCCACCGGTGTAGGCTGCGTTGGCGGGGCACATGCAATAGGCGCCAGGACAGTGAGGCAACTGGCTATGATGAGGAACCTCTTCGTGAGCATGGACACACCTCCGTGTGTTGACGCGGAGACATTGTACTTCCGCTGCCTGCTCCTGTCAAACCCTTGAATTCAAGTCTTTTGACAGGGTTCCGGCAGCCGTGTATAATTACGCCCCACACGATGCTTGACGGCGGCGCTTTGTCTCTCGCGCCCCGTCGCCCTAGACAGGAAGGGCGGCTCAAGTTGTACGACCTGATAATTAAAGGCGGAGAGGTGATCGACCCTGCCCAGGGGATACACGATGTCCTGGACGTCGCTGTCCTCGGCGGCAGGATTGAGAAGGTGGGCAAAGACCTGGATGCCAGCCAGGCCCGAGAGGTCATGGATGCCGGCGGGCAGATAGTCAGCCCGGGCCTCATCGATCTCCATACCCATGTGTTTGATAAGGTGACCGCCCTGGGCGTCAACCCCGACGCCGTAGGCGTCAACTGTGGCGTCACCACGGTCGTCGATGCGGGCAGCGCGGGTTATGCGAACTTCGGGGGATTCAGCGCTTTCGTGGCGTCTCAGGCGCTCACGACCACCTTCTGCTTTCTCAACGTCGCCTCCACCGGGCTTTGCCTGCTGCCCGAGGTCTCCGATTGGAGCGACCTTGACATCGAGGGGACCATCCGCGTGGCGAAAGAGAGCGGGAATCTCGTCAAGGGCATCAAGCTCCGTCTGGTGGGCCCCCTGATGACGGAGAGCGGGCTGGAGATATTCCAGAGAGCACTGACCGTTGCCGAGGCGACACGCTTGCCTTTGATGATCCATATTGGCGATCTGGGGGCCGATTACGGTGAGAGACGCGCGTTGACCAGGCAGGTGCTCGGCCTGTTGAGAAAGGGCGATATCTTGACCCATCCCTTTGGTGCTAAGCCGGGAAGGGTGATAGAGGCCAACGGCGAGGTCCTCGGGGAGTTCAAGTCCGCCGTGCAGCGTGGTATACTCGTGGATGTGGGCCATGGGAACGGAGGCTTCAGCTTTGAGATCGCCCGGATGGGGCTCGCGCGAGGCGTCTTGCCCTTTACCATATCCTCCGACGTTAGCGCGCTGGTCATCGAGAGCCGCGTCTACAACTTGCCGGTGACCATGTCGAAATTCCTCAATCTCGGGCTTGCCCTGGAGCAAGTGATAGAGATGACCACGGCCAATCCAGCGCTGGCCCTGGGGATGAGCGATAGCCTGGGGAGCCTGAAACCGGGCATGCCTGCCGACATCACGGTAGCGGGGCTGGTGCAGGCAGACTGGGAGTTTCAGGATAGCGCCGGCGTTCCCTTGCAGGGCAACGTGATGTTCGCGCCGGTGGCCACGGTGAAGGGCGGCAGGGCCATCCCTGCTGATCTGCTGAGGTTGCCTGTCAACGGAAGAACGCCCCCCCCTTTGTCCCCCCGTGGACGGGGGGACAAAGGGGGGAATACGCGCTGATTCTAACAACGGACTTCTGACACTGGATACTACATGACGGCCTTTCCCAAGCTTTTCGAGCCCGTCTCTATTGGCGGCCTGAAACTGAAGAATCGCGTGGTCATGCCCGCCATGGCCACCAACTTAGCCTCGCCCTCCGGCGAGGTCACCGACCAGCTTGTGGGCTACCACGCGGAGCGGGCTAAAGGCGGCGTTGGCCTGATAATCACGGAGATCACGGCGGTGGCGGCGGGGGGAGCGAGCGTCCGCAATCAGTTATCCGCCTACGATGACAGTTTCCTGCAAGGAATGGAGCGGCTCGCGACGGCTGTGCACGCCGCTACGGGGAAGATCGCCATGCAGCTCTTCCATGCCGGGCGGCGCGCCGTGGACGCGGCCGTTCCCGCCGGCCCCTCGCCCATCGCCGCTCTCGGCGGGCCGCCGGTCCGTGAGCTGACCCTGACTGAGATCGAGGCCCTGGTGGAGGCTTTCGGCTCGGCCGCCCGGAGGGCGCGCGCGGCTGGATTCGACGCCGTGGAGCTGCACTGCACCCACGGCTACTTGATCGCCCAGTTCTTCTCCTCCTTGACAAACAAGCGCACCGATAGATATGGGGGCAGCCTGGAGAACCGCATGCGCTTCGGCTTCGAGGCGCTGGCTGCCGCCAGGAGGGAGGCGGGGACCGACTTCCCCGTGATCTGCCGCATCACCGGGGAGGACAACATCGCCGGCGGCTCCTCGCTGGAGGAGGCCCGGGCCTTCGCCCGCGGACTTCAGCAGGGCGGCGCCGACGCCATACACGTCTCAGGGGGCGGCATCCCATCGACTCTGGAGGAGCTCAGGAGCCAGACGTGGGGCAACGGGCCCGTGCTGGGGGAGCCGCCTGGCGCCCTCCTGCGCCTCGCCCAGGGGGTCAAGCAGGCCGTGACCATCCCGGTCATCGCCGTGGGCCGGATCAACGGTCCCGCCCTGGCGGAACAGATAATCGCTGAGGGCAAGGCCGATCTGGTAGCTGTCGGCAGATGCCACATCGCCGATCCCCATTGGGTTAAAAAGGCGGCAGCGGGCCGGCCCGAAGACATTCGCGTCTGCCTCGCTTGCGCCGAGTGCAACGACTCCGTGATAGCAAAACGCGGGCCGCTGCGATGCGCCGTCAACCCCGTGGTGGGCCGCGACCAGACGACCGATGCGGCAACGGACAGCAAGCGCGTCGTCGTGATCGGGGGAGGCCCGGCAGGCATGGAGGCCGCCCTTGCCGCCGTCGAACGAGGCCATATCGTAACGCTCTACGAAAAAGGGGCGAGACTCGGTGGGGCCCTGCTCGCCGCTTCCGTCTCCACTGGCAAGGATTCGCTAAGGGAGTTCGCCGCGTGGCAGGAGCGCCAGTTGCGAGCGAAGGGCGTGGAGCTAGTCCTGACACACGACATCACGGCGGAGGAGATCGCGGGCCTGCACCCAGATGCCGTTATCCTGGCTGCGGGGGCGACGCCGGCCTTGCCCCCTATCCCAGGCGTGGACAAGGAGATAGTCACAAATGGAGTTGACGTGCTTCTGGGGAAGAGAGCGCCCGGCGAGTGGCCAATCGTGGTCGGGGGTGGCATGGTCGGCTGCGAGACGGCGGCGTACCTGGCGCACCGGGGCAAGAGGGTCCGGCTGGTGACGCGGCGAGGCGAGGATGGCCTGGCTATCGGGATGAGCGTGCGCGCCCGCCAGTGGTTCCTCTCTTCCGTCTGGAGAAACCTGGGCGTCGAAGTGCTCCCTCACTGCCAGTTCGCCGAGGTCGTCGACGAAGGGCTGATTGTCATTAATAGGGAGGGCGCCCTTCGGCTCATCGAAGGTGACATGGTGGTCTTCTGCACGGGCATGGCGTCCCGGAACGGGCTGGCGCAGGCGCTCCAGCGGAAGGTGGCCCAGTTCGAGGTCGTTGGCGACTGCCGAGAGCCGCGGAACATCATGGAGGCGGTCCGCGAGGGCTACGAGGCAGGGATGAAGATCTAGGGAGCGCGAAGCGGGGAGCGCGAAGCGGGAAGCGCGAAGCCCCACCTCTGGCGCTGGTGGGGAAATGGGTCCTCAGATACCGCGCACTGAAGTCACCGCAGAGACGCCGAGGGCGCAGAGATGGATCGGCCCCTCTTTATCCCCCCGTCCACGGGGGGAGATTGCGCAGGGCTTGGCGCAGATGCCGGGCGACGTATTTGTCCCCCCGTCCATGACGGGAGATTGGACTGCGGACTCTGCGCCTCTGCGGTGGAGAGAGCCGTAGGGTGGGTTACGTCGCGGGTCCGACGTGCTCGCGGCGCCGATACGTTGGGAAAACCGCGACGTAACCCACCACCGCTACGCTGGGGGTGGAGGCCAGAATCCAGCATGCGGAGGTGGGGAGAAAACGCCTGGATTCCGGCGTGCGCCGGAATGGAAAGTAAGATGCGTCTTGCCCTGAACTTGCATCATCAATAGACGTAGGGGGTGGTTTGTGGATGCACTAGGTTACGCTGGCAAGATGCTCCGGGTGGACCTGACCTCTGGGGCCATGTCCACCGAGCGGTTTGACCAGGCTACACTGCGGGAGTACGTGGGGGGCACCTCACTCGGTCTGAAGCTCCTCTATGAGGAAGTGCCCCCTGAAGTGCGCTGGGACGACCCGCGCAACCGGCTGATCTTCGTCACCGGTCCCCTCACCGGGACAAGGGTCATGGGCTCCGGCACCTTCTCGCTCATAACCAAAGGGTGTATGACCGGGGGGGCTACCTCAACACAAGCCAATGGTTTCCTCGGCGCGTACATGAAGTTCTCCGGCTTCGACGGCGTCATCCTCCAGGGTAAGTCCGATAGGCTCCGCTATCTCTATCTTCATGATGGCATGGCTGAGATTCGGGATGCCAGTCACCTGAAAGGGAAAGGCACAAAGGAGACCGAAGACCTGATCAAGGCCGAGCTGGGATTCCAGGAAAGAGGCGCCAGCGTCTTCAGCATTGGGCCGGCGGGCGAGAACCTCGTCCGCTTCGCCGGCATCTTCGGCGACTGGGGCCACTCCGCCGCTCACAATGGCGTCGGCGCGGTCATGGGGTCCAAGGGACTCAAGGCGGTGGTCGCCGCCCGAGGACACAGTGGGGTAAGGGTCGCCGACAAGGCAAGGCTGGCAACGCTGGCGGAGGAGACCTTCGAGAGAATCAAGGTGGAGCCGAAGCTCAAGCGCTATTACGAATGGGGCACCAGTCGCAGCCTCTTTCGCTATATCCCGCTCGGTATGTTGCCGGTGAAGAACTACACCACGAGTATCTGGCCCCACGGCGAGAAGTTCGATGGGACCTACTATCGCAGCCGCTACGAGCTGAAACCTCACCGCTGCTGGGGCTGCCGGCTGCACCACTCTCATATCATGAAAGTCACCGAGGGCCCCTACACCGGCTATGAAGGCAAAGAACCGGAATTCGAGCAGTGGGCTTCGTGGAGCGCCCAGATCGGGCAGCCGGACCCGGGGGCAGCGGTGGTCCTGGCCAACGAGGTCAACGAGCTTGGCATGGATACCAACGAGGCCTGCTGGGTCATCGGCCTGGCGATGGAATGCTACGAAAAGGGCGTCATCACCACCAAGGACACCGACGGGGTCGAAATGACCTGGGGCAACGTCGCAGCCACCCGCGCTATGCTGCGTAAGATCGCCCAGCGCGACGGCTTCGGCGCCGTCCTCGCCGACGGCGCGCGGGCCGCCGCCGAAGCCATCGGGGGAGAGGCGCCCAGCTTCGCCGTCTACACAAGGAAGGGCAACACCCCTCGATCCCACGACGACCGGGCGAACTGGGCGTGGATGCTGGACAACTGCACGTCGGGCACGGGCACGACGGAGACACTGACCGCCCGGATCGTGCCTCCCAAGCCCAGGTTCGAGAGCTCCGCCGAGCTCCTCTCGGTGGAGAAGCGCGCCGAGCTGGCCCGGGAACGGGGGAGCTTGCTGGGTCAGGACTCGGTATTCTCGAAGGACGCGGTTACCCTCTTGATCGCCTCGGAAAAGGGCATCATCCCCTTCGAGGATTCCTTAATAAGCTGTCGCTTCTGTCTTCCGGACCGACTGGCTGTGGCGGTGGAGATGCTGAACGCCGTCACGGGCTGGGACTTCTCGGAAGAGGAGGCAATGAAAGTGGGCATGAGGGCGGTCAATCTGATGAAGGCCTTCAACTTGAGGAATGGCCTCGACGCCGCCCTCGACGCGCCCTCGCCGAGATATGGCTCCGTGCCGCAAGACGGCCCGGCGCGGGGCGCCAACGTCATGCCCAACTGGCCGGAGATCCGGGCGGCCTACTACGAAAAGCTGGGCTGGGACCCTCAGACGGGCGTACCCCTCCCCGAGACCCTGCGGGAGGTGGGCCTGGGTCACATTATCGAAGATTTGTGGAGAGACGGGTAGCGTCAGACGCGTCAGACATGTCCGACAGGTCAGACACATGCCATAAGAAGGAGAACCGAAAATGCGGCGACTTGCTAACCACGCCATCGTTCTGATTGCCACGTTATCCCTCCTGGCGGCCTGCGCCCCGGCAGCCGCCCCAGCCCCACCAACGCCAGCCCCTGCCCTCAAGCCGGCCTCGTCCCCCGTCTCCCAACCCCCAACCCCCACCCCCCAACCCCCAGCCCTGGCGCCCACGCCGAAACCAGCGGCCAGCGAACCACGCTACGGCGGCGTACTCAAGAGGACGCTGGGGCGCGACGTCCCCGCCTACGACATCCAGATGGAGCAGGGAGGCGACCCCGCCAGCGTGTTCTTCAACGTCTACCAGGGGCTGGTGCGGCTGCATCCCCTCGACCACCAGAAAATCGTGGGCGAGCTGGCGCAGAGCTGGGAGATAAGCCCGGACGGAAAGACCTACACCTTCAAGTTCCACCCCGGCATCAAGTGGCACGATGGCCGGCCCTTCACCCCCGACGACGCCAGGTACAGCCTTGAACGGATGCACGACCCGAAGGCTTTCAAGACCATCTCTCCCCGCGGCCAGGGCTTGCTTGCCGCCATGGACAAAGCCGAGGTGGCGGGCGACGATTCCCTCAAGGTCACCACGAAATATCCCAGCGCATCTTTTCTGCGCAACATCGCCACCGGGTGGGTCGCTATAGAGCCAAAGCACATCCTTACCGTCAAAGGAGATGTGAGAAAGGACCCCGTGGGCACCGGCCCCTTCAAGTTCAGACAGCACAATACCGATGTCAGCCTGGAAGTGGTAAAGAACCCCGACTACTACATCAAGGGCGCGCCGTACCTCGACGGCATAAAGTGGTTCATTATCAAGGACTCCGCCTCCCGCTTCAGCGCCTTTCGCACCGGGGCGGTGGACGTGACCTTCACCGGCGCCACCGGGCTCCAGCCGCAGCAGGCGGACATCGCCAAGCGGGACATGGCGGACAAAGCGACGATCTACGAGCAGGACTCGCTTTCCCGCTATTCCATCCTTTTCAATCTGAGCAAGAAGCCCTGGAACGATGTGCGGGTGAGGAAGGCGATACACCTGGCATGGGACCGGCAGGCGGCCATCAGGATCAATGGCAGTCGAGGCTACATCGCCACATTATATTCTGCATACTGGAGCATGAAACCGGAGGCGCTGGAGAAGCTGCCCGGCTACCGGCAGCCCAAGGACGCTGATATCGCCGAGGCGAAGAGGCTGCTGGCCGAGGCGGGGTACGGCGCGGGCATCAAGGCCATTTTGCAGCACCGCATCGGCGCGCTAACGGACGCGCAGGCGGTCTTTTCCAAAGACCAGTTGGCGAAAATCGGCATCAACGTCGACCTGCTCTCGCTGGAACTGACCACCCAGTTCGAGCGTATGGAGCGACGACAGTTCGACGACCTGGTCTCTCACTTTTTCGTGGAGAACACCGGAGACCCGGACGAGACCCTCAATACCTTCTACGTCACGGGGGGCAGCGCCAATTTCGGCAACTACAGCGACAAGGCGCTGGACGAGCTCATCACCAGGCAATCGGCCACGCTGGATGTTGAGGCGCGCAAACGTATCCTGGCGGAGATCGAAACGAAGGTCCTGGAGCAGGTCCCTATGTTCGTTTCCTTTTTCGATGTTCTCCAGACGGGCGTCTGGAAGCGGGTGAGGAACTACCGTCCCGGGCCCGGCGTCCACCCCTGGAACAAGTTCGACATGGCCTGGCTGGCCGAATAGGGGGCCGGGGGCCAGGGGTCGGGGGATAGGGAACGGCGGTCAGCCGTAGGGTGGGTGC
>JACPQD010000057.1 GCA_016190665.1 Chloroflexota bacterium | reverse complement strand
TTCTTCTGACCGACGACCGCCCCACCAGGAGGCCAAAAACGACCCCGTCTTGCCACCACAACCCGACTGCGCCAGATTACTCACGGATTTGGGCGAGATTCGAAGCGTTGCCAACCCACCCTCTCTTATGCTAAACTTTATTCCTGCGGGGCTGTAGCTCAATTGGGAGAGCGTTTGACTGGCAGTCAAAAGGTAGAGGGTTCGAATCCCTCCAGCTCCACCAGATTTTGATAACCCCTGGCCCTTCGTTCCCGTTCGGGACGGGGGGCTTTGTTTTGGGGGTTAGGGGTTGGGGGTTGTGGGGCAGGGACGGTCAATGCTGAATGATGAGTGATGCGCTGAGAGCTGGAAGCTGACGGCTGACCGCTTGAAATGAGAAAGGGGGCGCCTTATGACGAAGGTGGACTTCAAGCAGGAGTTCAAGAACCTCTACAGTCCCCCATCCAAAGAGGTCGTCATCACCAATGTGCCGAAGATGATCTACCTGATGATCGACGGCCAGGGCGACCCCAACACCTCGCAGGACTATATGAATGCCATCATGGTCTCATAAAGTCTCTCATACACCTGAAGTTCATGCTGAAGAAGGGCCCGGAGGCGCTGGACTACGCGGTAATGCCCCTTGAGAGTCTCTGGTGGATGGACGAGGCGGGTGGTTTCAGCCTGGAAAACAAAGACGAGTGGAAGTGGACGGCCATGCTTATGCAGCCCATCTTCGTAACCCGGGAGCACTTCGTGAAGGCCGTCGAGGCGGTGCGCAAGAAGAACGATCCCCCGGGCCTGGAGAAGGTGCGTCTCGAGAGCTTCGAGGAGGGCCTGGCGGCGCAGATAATGCACATCGGGCCGTACGCCGCCGAAGCGCCCACCATCGAGAAGATTCACAAGTTCATCGCGGACAATGGCTATAGATTGCGCGGCAAGCACCACGAGATATACCTCAGCGACCCGCGCCGCACCCCGCCGGAGAAGATCAAGACGGTGATAAGGCAACCTATTGCGGTTCCCGCGAGTTAGGGGGTTGGGTCAGACAGGTCCAATTCGTCCGACAGGGCCGACAACGAGCAAGGCTGAGAGCTGACGGCTGAAAGCTTTCAGCTTTTTCGCGTATAATAGAACGTTAGCTTGGCTACGGGAGAAGGCTTATGGCCTCAGAATACAACCCCACCGAGATCGAGAGGAAGTGGCAGGCGCGGTGGGCTGCCGATAAGCTTTACGAGGTGACGGAGGACGATCCGCGACCCAAGTGGTACGCGTTGACCATGTTCCCCTACACTTCGGGAGACCTCCACATCGGCCACTGGTACGCCATGGCGCCCTCGGATGTCCATGCCCGCTACAAGCGGATGAAGGGCTACAACGTCCTCCATCCCATCGGCTTTGACGCCTTCGGGCTGCCCGCGGAGAACGCCGCCATAAGTCGCGGCATCCATCCCTTCAAGTGGACCATGGACAACGTCGAGCGGATGCGCTGCCAGCTCATGAGCATCGGCGCCATCTACGATTGGAGTCGAGAGGTCGTCACTTGCCTCCCCGAGTATTACAAGTGGACGGAGTGGTTCTTCCTCCAGCTCTACAAGGCGGGCCTGGCCTATCGGACCCAGGCGCCGGCGGTTTGGTGTCCCAAGTGCCAGACGGTGCTGGCCAACGAGCAGGTGACCAACGAGGGGACGTGCGAGCGCTGCGGCAGCATCGTCTCGCGCCGCGACCTGGTGCAGTGGTTCTTCCGCATCACCAAATACGCCGATGAGCTTCTCGACCACGGCGACATCGACTGGCCGGAGCGCATCAAGATAATGCAGCGCAACTGGATCGGTCGCAGCGAGGGCGTGGAGATCTCTTTCGCCCTGGACCGGCCCGATATGGCAGAGAAGGAGATCCGGGTCTTCACCACGCGCCCGGATACCCTCTACGGCGTGACCTTCATGGTGCTCGCCCCGGAGAACCCCCTGGTGGCTAAGCTCACCGCGCCGGAGCACCGAGCGGAGGTAGAGGCCTATGTGGAGAAGACGCGCCGCGAGAGCGAGATCGAGCGCCTCTCTACCGAGAAGGAGAAGACAGGCGTCTTCACCGGCGCCTATTGCATCAACCGCGTGAACGGCCAGAAGGTGGCCATCTGGATCGCCGACTATGTATTGCTGAGCTACGGCACGGGAGCCGTCATGGGGGTGCCCGCCCACGACACCCGCGACTTTGAGTTCGCCAAGAGGACGGGCATACCGATACCTGTGGTCATCGCCCCCCCTGACTGGAAGGGCGGCGGCCTGGAGGAGGCCTACATTGAGCCCGGGGTGATGGTGAACTCGGCGCAGTTCAACGGCCTGCCCAGCGAACAGGGGAAAACGGCCGTTGCCAAATACCTGGAGAGCCAGGGCTGGGGGAAGCGGACGGTCAGCTACCGCATACGCGACTGGCTCATCTCGCGGCAGCGCTACTGGGGCGCACCCATCCCCATTATCTACTGCGATAAGTGCGGCGAGGTGCCTGTGCCGGAGAAGGACCTGCCCGTGCTCCTGCCCGAGGACGCCGAGTTCCGCCCCACCGGCGAGTCGCCGCTGAAGTACCATGAGTCCTTCGTTAACACCACGTGTCCCACTTGCGGCGGTCCGGCCCGGCGCGAGACGGACACCATGGACACCTTCATCTGCTCGTCGTGGTACTTCCTGCGCTATGCCAGCGCCAGATATGATAAGAGCGCCTTCGATCCGGCGTATGTGAAGTACTGGCTGCCCGTCGACCAGTACACCGGCGGCGCGGAACACGCCACCATGCACCTGCTCTACGCGCGATTCTTCACCAAGGCCATCCGCGATATCGGCCTCGTCGACTTCGGCGAGCCCTTCACGCGCCTCTTCAATCAGGGGATCATCGTCCTGGGCCATCAGAAGATGAGCAAGTCCAAAGGGAACGTGGTGAACCCCGATGACTACGTGAAGAAGCTGGGCGCGGACACGATCAGGACATACCTCATGTTTATCGGGCCCTGGGAGCAGGGCGGCGACTGGAAGGACGCTGGTATCAACGGCATGTCGCGCTGGCTGAATCGCGTGTGGAACCTCGTGCTGGAAGAGCCCAGATGGAAAACCGGCCTGCCCAGCGATGACGGCAGCCTGAAGGACTTGCGCCGCTTCACCCACAAGACCATCAAGCGGGTCACCGAGGACCTGGAGAAGTTCCGCTTCAACACCATGCTGGCGGCGCTGATGGAGTTCACCAATTACCTGTCGAAGGTGAAGGAGACGGGGTCAGCGGGCAAGGAAGCCTGGAACCAGGCCATCGGGACGCTGGTCCTCCTCATGGCGCCCAGCACGCCGCACCTGGCGGAGGAGCTTTGGGCCAGGATGGGGCGGCCCTACAGTGTGCACAACCAGGCCTTCCCCGTCTGGGACGAGGCGCTCGCTGCCGACGAGCAGATAACGTTAGTTATCCAGATAAATGGCAAGCTGCGGGACAAACTGGATGTGCCAGTTTCGATCTCCGAGGATGAAGCCCGGAAGCTAGCCCTGGACAGTGCGCGAGTGAAGGCGCACCTGAATGGCAAGACCGTGGCGAAGGTGATCTACGTGCCGGGGCGGTTGATTAACATCGTCGTGCGGTAGGGACGTAGCGCACTAAGCGAAAGACCGGCCCGGTCTCCAAGACCGGGCCGGTCTTTTACACGGGGCGGTTCACGAACCACCTCTACGGCTTCCGTAGGCGTTACGCGAACCCGCCCGATCTTACCTGCCCTGGAACCTTGGCTCCCTCTTCTCCACCCAGGCGCGGGGTCCCTCCTTGGCGTCCTCCGTGCTTCTTACCACCAGCATCGCCTGCTCGGTAGCCTCCAGAGCCTGGTCGAGGTTCAGGTGTAGACAGCGATAGATGAGACGCTTTGAGATCTGGATAGCCACCGCTGGGCCGCGGGCGATCTGCTGGGCAAGCTCCCTGGCGACGGGCATCAGGTCATCCTGAGCGACGACGCGACTGACGTAGCCGATGCGCAGCGCCTCATGGGCATCCATGGACCGAGCGGTCCAGATCAGCTCTTTTGCCCGGGACGCGCCGATGATACGGGGCAAGAAATAGCAGCCGCCTTCGGCGGGAATAACGCCCATCCGCACGTAGGCCATGCGAAATTTCGCCTGGTCGGACGCGATACGGATATCGCACTCCGTAGCAATGTCCATGCCGCCCCCGGCAGCGGGGCCGTTCACAGCGGCGATGAGGGGCTTGTCCAACTGGGCTATGGCGCGAGCCACCCTGTGGACGGTGTCCCTCAGCTCGTTCCTTCTCTCCACAATGGAGGGCAGCGCCTCGATGCGGTCCTTGAGGTTGCGGGGGTTCGCGCCAGCGCAAAAGGTGCGCCCCGCCCCTGTGAGAATCACGACATTGACAGCATCGTCCCGCTGGGCCTCCTGCAGGGCCAGCACCAGCTCGTCCCGCATCTCCGGGGTCACGGCGTTGTACGCCTGCGGCCGGTTGAGGGTGATCGTGGCTGCACCGTCTTCGACGGTGTAGCGGATTTCCTGGAATTTGCCTGACAAGTTATCCAACTCCCCAATCATCTTCTGTTGTTGGGGCACGGTGCACCGTGCCCCAACGCCTTGATGTCACGCCCTGCCGCCAGGGATCATCGGCCCTTGAAAACGGGCTCTCTCTTCTCCACCCAGGCGCGCGGCCCCTCGCGAGCATCCTCTGTGCTCCGCGCGATGAGCTGAGCGTACTCTGTGGCATCGAGGGCGCTCTCGAGGTCGAGCTCCAGGCAGCGATCGATCAGGTGCTTCGAAAGCTGAATCGCCACCGAAGGGCCCTTCACCAGCCGGCTGGCGAAATCCATGACAGTGGGCATCAGCGCCTCGGCAGGGACGACTTCGTTGACATAACCCATGGCGAGGGCTTCCCGGGCATCGAAGATGCGGCCCGTCCAGATAAGCTCGCAGGCCCTGGCGATGCCCACGATACGCGGCAGGTAGTAGCAGCCGCCGTCGCCAGGGATAAGGCCCATCCTCACGTAGGTCATGCCGAACCTGGCTTTGTCCGAGGCGATCCGGATGTCGCACATGCTGGCCAGGTCCATCCCTGCCCCCACGGCGACGCCGTTTATCGCCCCGATGTAGGGCTTCTCCAGGCCGGCCAGGGCGCGGGGCACTCGGTGGAGCGTCTCCGCCAGATACCTCCTGTCCCTGACGACGGAAAACTCCTCCGCCTTCACCTCGCCGATCTCGAAGCCGGCGCAGAAACCTCTACCCGCGCCGGTCAACACGACCACCTTAACCTCGTCGTCTCTCTTTGCGTCCTCGATGGCTGTCACGCACTCCTCCGCCATGGGATTGGTAAGGGCGTTGAGCTTGTCCGGGTGGTTCAAAGTTATGGTCGCGATGCCGCCGGATTTGGCGTAAAGGATATCGTGAAATTCCATGGTTGACCTCTATTCTGGATTGGCTGGATGCGGCAGCGCATCTTGTCGGATCGGAGGGACGCGCTCTGTCGCGTCCACGTTCCGCGTAGGGGCGGTTGGCGAATCGCCACGGGCATAGCAAGCTATGCCCCTACGGGTTCCCCGATCCCCGGCGCCCGACACCTGACCCCTACAGCGGGATGTTGCTGTGCTTCTTCCAGGGCCGCTCCGGTTGCTTGTTCTTGAAGGCGGCCAGCCCCTTTATGAGCAGCGATCTCGTATCGCGAGGGTCGATTATATCTTCGGCCCACATGTGCTGCGCCGCGTGGTAGGGGAACTGCCCGAAGGTCGACGAGTATTCCTCCAGCCGCTTCTTGTAGGTGTCATCCGGGTTCGGCGAGCTGTCGATCTCCTTACGATAGATGATGCTGACCGCTCCCTCGGGCCCCATCAGGCCCAGCTCCGCCGTCGGCCAGAGAAGGAGGAGATCCGACCCCATCGGCTCGTTGCACATGGCCGGGTTGCCGCCGCCATAGGCTTTGCGGACGTAGACAGTCATCTTGGGGACGGTCGCCTCCGCGATGGCGTGGAGGACCTTGGCGCCGTGCCTGATGATGCCTCCATGCTCCTGGTCAACTCCGGGAAGGTAGGCCGGGTTGTCCACGAGGAAGACGAGGGGGATATTGAAGGCATCGCAGAAGCGTATGAACCTGGCCTGCTTATCAGCCGCGTCGATGTCGATGGCGCCCGCCTTGAAGTTGGGATTGTTGGCCACTATGCCGACAGAGTGGCCCCCCAGACGCGCGAAGCCAACGCATATATTCGGGGCGAACTCCGGCTTCAGCTCGAAGAACTTGCCGTTGTCGACCAGGTGCAGGATGACCTCGCGAATATCATAAGGCCTTCTGGAGTTGGTGGGCACGATCTCCAACAGAGCATCATCGCGCCGGCTGGGGTCGTCGCCAGTATCGACGAAGGGAGGCTTCTCCAGGTTGCTGAGCGGCAGATAGCCAAGGATCTCCTTGGTCTTGGCGATGCATTCCCCATCGCTCTCCACGGTGAGGTCGGAGCAGCCGCTTATCCGGGCGTGGATCTCCGGGCCGCCGAGTTCCATATCATTCAGCTCAGCCCCGCTCACCGTCTTCACCAGGGTGGGCGACGCGATGTACATATAGCTGCTCTTCCGGACCATGAACAGGAAATCGGTTAGGGCTGGGGAGTAGGAGGCGCCGGCGGCGCACGGTCCCATCATGAGGGAAATCTGAGGAATGACCCCCGACGAGACGGTGTGGAGGGTGAACATCCCCGAGTAGGAGTCGTAGTGGGAGCGAGTGACGGCATCCTGAATCCTGACGCCGCCGGAGTCGACCATGCCGATGCAGGGGACTTTCATTTCCAGCGCCCGGCGCATCACCTTTATCACTTTCCGGGCATGGGTGGTCGCCATGGTGCCGCCGAGGACGGTGAAGTCCTGTGAATAGGCGTAGGCTGGCCGGCCGTCGATGTTGCCGAAGCCGGTGATGACGCCGTCTCCGGGGAGCTCTCGCTCGTCGATATCGAAGCCCGTCCTCTTGGGCACAGCCCAGAGGTCCAACTCCACGAAGGAGCCCGTGTCAAAGAGGGCCTCCATCCTCTCCCGAGCGGTGAGCTTTCCCCTATCGTGCTGCCGTTTGATCTGAGCCGGCCCCCCGGCAGCCAGAAGCCTCTGCCTGCGCTCCTGGATCTCCTTGAGTCTGTCTTCTATCTCCGTCATGCAGCATCCTTTCTACAAGCGCTCAGCTTTCGGCAGTCAGCTACCAGCTCTCGGCGGGATCGCACCGGTCAGACCTGTCGGACCCGACCCCCGACCCCCAACCCCTGGCCCCATCTAAGTCTTGGGCGCCGGCGTAGGCGGTCTAGGGGTGGCCGTCGGCGGGGCGGTTGGCCTGGGGGTTGGCGTAGCCGTTGGCCCCGCTGCAGTGGGAGTTGAAGTCGGCGTGACTGGGGTCGCAGTCCTGGTGGCCGTTGGCGTCGCCGTAACAGATGGCGTCGCGGCCGATGGCGACGGCGCGGTCGTCGCGACCGAGGTCGCTGTGGGCGGAGTGCCGGTTGCCGTGGCCGTAACCGTAATCAGCAACGCCCCCGCCGCCGGTATGATGAGTCTCTGGCCAGCTTCTATCCTGCTGATGTCCACCAGTGGGTTGGCCCTCGCAAGCTCCACGGCCGATATGCCAAACCGGCGTGAAATGGCGTAACCGGTATCTCCGGGCTGCACGGTATACAGCCGCGTGCCCGTATCATCAACGGTGGTAACCGGAGGGGCGGTAGATATTGCCGGCGTTGGAACCCGAGGTGGGGCCGGCGCTGCCAGAGCGGCGCCAGGGTCTATGGTGGCTATGACGATTGCCGTCGGGCTCACAGCGGGCAAGGTGGCCGTAGGGACAGGCCCCGTGGGAACAGCCGGGGGCCGGGGCCGCGTCCCGACTGAAGTCGGGGTTGATGTGGCAGGCCGGGTTGGTGCGGTGGAGACTTCACCGGGGGCCGGCGCTGTGCAGGACAGGGCAAGGAGCACGAATACGCCCGCTATCCCCGACAGCCCGGGGCGTGAAGGGCCGGTGCGAAGTCCTTCAGTAAGCATTCTTGCTGGCTAGTATATCACATCTGCGGCAAAAGACAATCACCGATGAGAAGCGCTGTTTGACAATTTGACCCTCAGATGTTATCTTAGATGGGCTGTGTTGACTAGGTGTGAGTGTATTTCTGTTGCCCCTTTCAGAAAGCGAACAGGTTGCCCAGCTCAGTCCATGGCTTCTTCTTTTTCCTGCGTATTTCCCTCTTGCAGTGTGTCCCCAACCTGTCGCCGGTAAGCTTGAAGGAGTAGTGAGTCTCCGTCAATGATTCTGCGCTTCGCCTGATTACGGAGTGACTGTGTCCTGAGGAGGAATTCTTGTATGGCTGGTATTACCGGGTTTGGGGCCTATATCCCGAAATTCAGACTGAGCCGAGAGCTGATCGCCCGGGAGTGGGGACGCGCGGGCGGCGCGGGCGAGAAGGCCGTTGCCAACTACGACGAGGATAGCGTGACGATGGGCCTGGCCGCCGCGGTCGATTGCCTCGCTGGCGGGGACCGCCAGGTCGTGGACGGCCTGATATTCGCCACTTCGACGCCGCCCTATATCGAGAAGCAGGGGGCCGCCATCATCGCTGCGGCGGCTGACCTCCGCGACGACATACTCACGGTGGACTGCGGCAATACTCTTCGCGCCGGGACCACGGCGCTGAAGCTGGCCCTCAACGCGGTGGCCAGCGGCTCGGCGAAACAGGTGCTGGTGGCGGCGGCGGACACGCGGTTAGGAATCCCCCGGTCGGAATACGAGCAGAGTCTGGGAGATGGCGGCGCGGCGCTCCTCGTCGGCGACTCTAATGTCATCGCCGACGTAATCGCCAGCTACTCCCTCACTAACCAGATGGTGGACATGTGGCGGGAGGAGGGGAATCCCTACGTCCGCACCTGGGAGGACCGCTTCATCATCGATGAGGGCTATCAGAGAATCATGACAGAGGCGGTCAAGACGCTGCTCAAAAAGGCTAACCTCACCGCCAAAGACGTCAGCAAGGCAGTGTTGTATGCCGCCGATGGCAGGAAGCAGCAGGGCGTCATCCGGGCGCTGGGCTTCGATCCCAAGAGCCAGGTGCAGGACGGATTGTTCAACTCCGTGGGTTGCACGGGCGCCGCCCATGCGCTACTGATGTTGGCGGCGGCCCTTGAGGACGCCAGGCCGGGCGACAAGATACTGGTGGCGAGCTACGGCGATGGCTCTGACGTGTTTCTTCTGGAAGCTACAGACAATATCCCCAAGCCAGCGAGTCGCCGCGGGGTGAAGGGCTTTCTGAGATCCAAGGCCATGCTGAACGAGTACTCGGCCTATGCTATCAATCGGGGCATCGTGGCGGTGGAGCCAGCCGCCCGGCGGCCGGATACGGCTATCCCCTCCGCTTCGGCCAACTGGCGCGAGCAGGGGCAGAACATCCGCTACCACGGCGCCAGGTGCAAATCCTGCGGCACTGTCCAGTACCCGCCCCAGAAGCTGTGCACACGCTGCCATGCTCAGGACAGCTTTGAGCCAGTCCGTTTGTCGGACAAGAGGGCCACGCTCTTCACCTACTCAATGGACTATCTGACGGCCACCCCGGACGTGCCGCTGGTGTTGAGCATCATCAACTTCGAGGGCGGCGGCCGGGCGCTGTGCACCTTGACCGACCGGGAACCGGACAAGATCAAGGTGGGCATGCCCCTGGAAATGACTTTCCGGCGTCTGCACACGGTGGCCGGAATCCACAACTACTATTGGCGCGCCATGCCGGTGCGGGAGTAGCTGTCAGCATTCAGCTTTCAGCATTTTGCTGGGCTAGGAGAGTATCATCCAGCCCACCGGGGCTATGACTGCAAAGGTGTCCATGGCGAAGAACTGGCATCCAGCAGGCTAGGAGAGGTTAAGTATGGAAGGGATCAAGGACCGGGTTGCCATCATAGGCATGGGCTGCACCAAGTTCGGCGAGCATTGGGACAAGGGCGTCGAACATCTGCTGGCGGAGGCGGCGGCTGAGGCTTACGAGGATGCGGGGATCGAGGCCAAGGACATCCAGGCGGCATGGCTGGGCACCTACCAGTCAGGCCGGACGGGGCAGATCCTGTCGCACGCTTTGAAGTTCGAATACATACCCATTACCCGGTGCGAAAATGCCTGCGGCACAGGGACAGATGCCTTCAGGAACGCCTGCTACGCGGTCGCCTCTGGAGTCTACGATATCGTCATGGCGGCGGGGGTCGAAAAGCTGAAGGACTCCGGTTTCAGCGGACTGCCGCTGATGGCGGAGGTGGTCACCAGCGGCGTCATGCCGGCCACGCCGGCGCCGTCGTCCTTCGCGCTCTCGGCGACGCGGTACTTCCACCATTACGGCCTGAGCTACGAAGAGGGGAAGCGCACTCTAGCCAAGATCGCGGTCAAGAACCATCACAACGGGTCGATGAACCCGAGGGCCCACTTCCGGCGCGAGATCACCGAGGAGCAGGCGGTGAACGCTCCGATGATCGCCTGGCCGCTGGGCCTCTTCGACTGCTGCGGGGTCAGCGACGGCTCGGCGGTGGCCGTCATCACCCGGCCCGAGCTGGCGAAGAAGTTCCGCGATGATTATATCCTGGTGAAAGGCCTGGGGCTCACCTGCGGCGGCATGCAGGGCACTCTCCAGGACGACTACGATTTCGTGCACTTCCCGGAGAACGTCACCGCCTCGCAGTTGGCGTACAAGGAGGCGGGGATCAAGAATCCGCGCAAGGAGCTCAGCCTGGCGGTGGTGCACGACTGCTTCACCATCACCGAGCTATTGATCTATGAGGACCTTCAGTGGAGCCAGCGCGGAAGGGCCAGGGAGGATATTGAGGCGGGGACCTTCACTCTTCAGGGCGAGCTGCCGGTGAACACAGATGGCGGCCTGAAGTGCTTCGGCCATCCCATCGGCGCCAGCGGCCTGCGCATGATCTACGAGATTTACAAGCAGCTCCAGGGCAAGGCCGGCGAGCGGCAGGTGAGGAATCCCACCCTGGGCCTCACCCATAACCTGGGAGGCCGACCCGGCTCCTTCACCTGCGCCGTCTCCATCCTGGGAAGACGGGATTAGCGTGCTTCCCCCTTTAGTGGTCTTTAACAGATGAGAGTGCCATTCGCCCTCTGCCCGGTAGGAAAGCAGGCACGTTTCGTGTTCAGGAGGTAGGACATGGCTAAGGCAGGGAGTGCGCCCGCGGCGTTGGGGGACATTCGGGTCCTCGATCTGGCTGACCAGATGGGCGTCTACTGCGGGAAGCTTCTCGCCGATTTGGGCGCCGAAGTCATCAAAGTGGAACGGCCCGGCGGCGATGTCACCAGGAGCATCGGCCCCTTCTTCCACGACGAACCCGGCCCGGAGAAGAGCCTGAACTTCTTCCACTTCAACGCCAACAAGAGAAGTGTCACCCTCAATCTTGAGACCAGCGATGGCAGGGAGCTGTTCAGGAAGCTGGTGCAGACCGCCGACGCCGTGATCGAGACCTTCCCTCCGGGCTACCTGGATTCTCTCGGACTTGGCTATGCTGAGCTGAGCAAAGTCAACCCTAGATTAATCCTGTGCTCGATTACCGGCTTCGGCCAGTACGGCCCCCATAAGGACTTCAAGGCGCCGGACATCGTGGGCACGGCCATGGGCGGGCTGATGTACTTGGGCGGGTTCATGGGTGAGGCGCCCAACTATCCCGGCGCCAATCAAGGCTATCACCTCGCCTCCACCGACGCCGCTAATGGCATTCTTACCGCCTTGTATGTCAGGGACTTCACCGGCGAGGGCCAGCACGTGGACGTTTCCCTGCAGGAGTCCGTATCGCGGTCTATCGAGCTCCTCATGGTGAGCTACGACTTGCGCAAGATAGACCGCAAGCGGACCGGGCGACAGGTCTACCGCGGTTGGGACGAGGTCTTCGAGGCCAGCGATGGCTATATCCTCTGCAGTCCGCTGGGCGGCGGCGGGTGGCGCAACATCCTGGCGTGGATGGTCAGCGAAGGGAAGGCCGCGGACCTGGAAACGGAAAAAATGCAGCTCGTCCTCACGGCTATGGCCGACCGGCAGATGGACCGGGGCGTGACCGACCATAAACGGCTCGACCCGCGCATGCTGAGGGACTATACGGCGGAGATAAAGCACATCGAGCAAGTGTGGGCCGACTTCGTCAAGTCCCACACGCGGGAAGAGCTTTACGAGGAGTGCCAGCGAAGAGGCGTTCGCCTCATGCCCGTGTACAGCGCTGAGGATGTGTTGAAGGACCCGCAACTCCTGGCTCGCGACTTCTTCGTCGATATTGACTATCCGGAGTTGGGCGCAAAGATCAAGGATGTCGGCGTTCCTTACCGTCTGTCGAAGACGCCGGCGACGGTAAGGCGGCGCGCCCCACTAATCGGCGAAGACAACCTCGAAATCTATGAGAAGGAGCTGGGCATCAGCCGGCGGCAGCTTCGGACGCTCAAAGAGGAAGGCGCTATATAGCCTGTCAGGCACAGACAGATAGCCCCGGAGGCGCTTTATGGATGGGAAAAAAGGACTACCTCTGGAGAACATAAGGGTTACCGACTTTAGCTGGGTGGCTGCCGGGCCGGCGGCCACACGGATACTGGCCTTTCTAGGGGCCGAAGTGATCACGATCGAGTCGGCCCGGCGTATCGACCTGGTGCGCGGCCGGCCGCCTCTGGCGGAGGGCAAGACAGGCATCAACGTCAGCGGCTCCTTCATCAACTATAACCCGAACAAGCTGGCCGTCACGCTGAACATGCGGCACCCCAAGGGCCTTGAGCTGGCAAAGAAACTTATCAGCATCAGCGACATCACGGCCGAGAACTTCACGGCGGGCGTGCTGGACAAGTGGGGCCTCGGCTACGAGGAGCAGGCGAAGGTAAAGCCGGACATAATCATGCTGAGCATGCCGGTGATGGGGAAGACAGGCCCCCGGCGCGACTTCGGCGGCTACGGTATGGGCATCCAGGCGGCGGCAGGCATCAACTTCCTCATGGGGCGGCCGGACCGCATGCCGGTGGGCACCGGCATCGCCTACCCCGATGTGGGACCCAACCCGAGGCAGGCGGGGACGGCAGTCCTGGCCGCCTTGCACTATCGCAACCGGACCGGCAAGGGGCAAGCCATCGAGCTGGCACAGTTGGAGAGCACCGTCAACTACACGGGGCCTTCGGTGTTGCAGTTCACCGCCAACAAGACGTTGCAGACTCGCCAGGGCAACCGCGCAACCTATGCGGCTCCCCACGGAGGCTATCGGTGCCAGGGGAACGACCGCTGGTGCGTCATCGCGGTGTTCACCGACACGGAGTGGAAGGCCTTCTGCAATGTACTGGGGAGCCCGGACTGGACCCGAGATCCCAGATTCGCCACTCTGTTGGGACGGAAACAGAACGAGGACGAGCTGGACGGGCTCGTGGAGGAGTGGACGCAGCAGAGAACAGCCGAAGAAGTGATGAACTCGATGCAGCAGGCCGGAGTCGCGGCTGGCATCGTTCAGAACGGGCAGGACTTGCTGGAGCGGGATGAGCACCTCAAGGTGCGCGAGTCCTATGTAGTCCTCGACCATCCTGAGGCGGGAAAGCTGACTGCCGACGCGGGATACTTCAAGCTGTCCAAGACGCCCGGGCGGATATACAAGCCGGCGCCGGTCCTGGGCCAGGACAATGACTATGTCTATCGGGAGCTTCTCTGCCTGTCCGAGGGCGAGATAGATATGTACATCGTGGAAGGCATATTGGAATAGTCGCAGCGATCCGAGTACTGGTCATTGACAAGCTCAATCCAATATGCTAGCCTATACTTTCGTAGGCTTCACCGTGTTCTTTCGCCTTGTCAGTTAGCTTCGCCGGCCCTTTGGTTCGTCGCCAGGTACTTCAAGCTAGGTCAGGAGGATGAAGGATGCGCCAGTATTTAATCAGAAGACTGCTTCTGTTCATCCCGCTGTTGGTTGGCGTGTCGTTGATAATCTTTGCCATCCTGAGGATAATCCCCGGCGATGTAGCCATGGTTATCCTGGGAGCCGGTGGAGAAGGGCAGATAACCGAAGAAGCCCTCAATGCCCTCCGGGAGGAGTTGGGGTTGAACAGGCCGCTTCATGTACAGTACCTGACCTGGGCTATCGGTATTCTTCGCCTCGATGCGGGCAATTCCCTGTATACGGGGAAGCCGGTCTTCGAGGAGATAGCGCGCCGCTTCCCACTGACCCTTGAGCTAGCCTCCCTGACGGTCGTGGTGTCCCTCCTTATCGCCATTCCCGTCGGGGTGGTCTCCGCATTGCGCCAGGATACGTGGGTGGACTATATTTTCCGGGTGGTGACCGTCGGCGGCATTGCTATGCCCACCTTCTGGACAGGGACGCTCATTATACTCTTCATGGTATTGTGGTTCCACTGGATGCCGCCGCTGGGTTTTGCCGGTCTATTTGATGACCCATCGAAGAATTTGCAGCAGCTCATCTGGCCGGCGATGGCCATGGGCTATTTTCAGTCGGCGGTGGTGGGCCGCATGACACGCTCCTGCACCCTGGAGGTCTTACGGCAGGACTATATCAGAACGGCCTGGTCCAAGGGCCTCCGCGAGAGGGTGGTGGTCATAAGGCACGCCCTGAAGAATGCCCTCCTGCCGATAGTGACTCTGATTGGGATCGAGGTGGCTACCCTTCTTGGCGGGACGGTGGTCATGGAGACCGTGTTTGTCCTCCCGGGCATGGGCAGCAACCTGGTGGACTCCATTTACCGCCGTGATTACCCGATGATTCAGACCATCATCGTCCTCTTCTCTTTTGTCGTGGCTGTGGTGAATCTTATGGTGGATATTGTTTACGGTTGGCTGGACCCCAGGATCCGCTACACGTAGATTTCCAGAACTGGTGTCGCACCGTTAGGAGGCAGATATGAGCGCGTCGAGAAGCACCGAAGTCGCCTTCGAGGTCGCGGAGGTCATGAGGCGGCGCCCTAGCCGGTGGGCGGACCTCTGGCAATTCATCCGGATAAAGCCGGTGGGCGCGGCTGGGGCCGCGATTCTCCTCCTCCTGTTTTTCGCTGCCTTCTCAGCCGACGTCGTGGCCCCCTATGACCCTTATGAGATGCATTATGATAAGCTCTTTACCCCGCCGGGGATCGACTTCCCTCTGGGATCGGACAACTTTGGGCGCGACCTGCTTAGCCGCATAATCTTCGGCTCTCGCGTGTCCCTGGTAGTGGGCTTTGGCGCCATCGGTGCCGCCGGCATTATCGCGATGGTTGCCGGGTTGACAAGCGCCTATTTCGGGGGGAAGGTCGATTTGATTATGCAGCGCATAATGGACATGGCTATGTCCTTTCCCACGCTGGTGCTGGCTCTTACCATTGTGGCGGCGCTGGGCTCATCGCTCCTCAATGTGATCATCGCCATTGCCATCGTGGAGACGCCCCGGATTACGCGGGTCGTCCGCTCCAATGCCCTCGCGGTAAAGGAGACCCAGTATATCGATGCCGCTATCGCCTTTGGAGCCGGCACCAGGCGCATCCTTTTCGTTCATATGATGCCCAATTGCCTCGCCCCCTGGATCATTTGTGTCACCATGTACCTATCGGCCGCGATCCTTCTCGAGGCCACCCTCAGCTTTCTCGGCCTCGGCGTGCCCCCTCCGACGCCCTCCTGGGGAGGTATGCTCTCCGGGGCAGGCCGGGAGTTCGTGGAGAAGGCGCCCTGGATGGCCATCTATCCTGGCTTGGCCATCAGTGCCGTCGTCTTCGGCTTCAATCTCTTTGGTGACGCCCTAAGGGACGTCCTTGACCCCAGGCTGAGAAGATAAGCCGAATTGATAAGTCCCATAGAGGGAAGATGCCCGTTTCAGGGCATCTTCCCTTGTTTAAGGGAGGGTGCCTCGCACTCTAGCCCGCGCCAACATCCTGTCCAACTGGTCAGGAGGAACGGGACTCCCCGGAGCGATGCTATAATGAGATTATCGGGTTAAGATCATGCGCCCGCTTATGCCCATATTCGGCGCCATCGGGCGCTCGGTCTTCGATGCCCTCTTCCCTCTTCGGTGCATAGGCTGCGGGAAGGAGGACACTCTTCTTTGCCCGGTCTGTCTCGCCGCCATGCAGCCCATCGAAGAACCTTTTTGTCACCGGTGCGGGAAACCGTTGCGGCCGGGACACCACCATGTGGCGGGGAAGATCGATGGCATCCGTTCGATTTTCTATTATCAGGGTGTTGCCAGGCAGGCAGTCCTCAGCCTCAAGTACAGAAACTGGAAGTGCCTCGGCGCTCCCCTGGGCGGACTGCTCGCCGAGAAGATTTCGGACCTGCCTCCCTGCGATGCGATGGTGCCCGTGCCGTTGCATCACCAGCGCATCAGGCAGCGAGGTTACAACCAGTCGTCGCTGGTTGCGCGAGAAGCCGCCCGGCTGTCGGGAGTCGCTCTGGTAGAGGGTCCCCTGGTTCGGTGGCGGGATACTCCACCGCAGGCAAGGACGACATCCAGAGAGGAAAGGGAGGCCCACATGAGAGGCGCCTTCAGGTGTTCCGACCGACGGCTTGAAGGGAAACGCGTCATCGTCGTTGATGATGTGTGCACTACAGGGGCAACTTTGAGGGCCTGCGCTGAAGCCCTGAAAGATTCAGGGGCGGCGGCAGTGTGGGGCCTGACTCTGTGCGCGGAGGCGTGAGTTTTCCGACGGGCTCAGACACGAGCGAAATTTTGTCCGCCTGGTCTGACTGGTCCAACCAGGTCTGACTGAGATTCCACGATCTGTTTATGGAGGCAGGGATGGAGCTGATTATCAAGGGCAAGAATGTGGACATTTCGGAAGCGGTCCGCAGCTACGTCAACCGCAAGATTGGGCGGCTTAGCCGTCACATACCGAATCTGACAGAGGGCAAAATCGAGCTCACTTACGAGGATGCCAAGGCCCAGGAGCAGCGCTACCGCGTTCAAGCTACCCTGATTTGTGATGGTACCCTTCTGCGGGGCGAGACCAAGGCGGGGGACTTCAATACTGCTATTGACGCGGTGGCTGACGTCCTGTACCGACAGATAGAGCGGTACAAGGGCAAGCTGTATCGATCCGGCAAGAAGGGAGCTGTCGAAAAGGCGGAACTTGAACCTGAGGAAGAACCAGAGGGCAAGGTGGTGCGCATCAAGCGGTTCCCGGTGAAGCCGATGTCCGAAGAGGAGGCCATGGAGCAGATGGAGTTGCTGGGCCACGATTTCTTCATCTACTACGATGTCGCGACGGACAGTTTCAGTGTGCTGTACCGCCGTAAGGGCGGCGACTACGGCATCATACACCCGGAGCTCGGCTAGAGGACCAGCATGACCGCGGCGCCAGTCCTTATCGTCTTCACCGGGGGTCTCGGCGGCAGCCCCGTTGAGTGTATAGTGGCTGAGGCGCAACGGTGTATCACGCTGGATACCATCCGCAGGGCGCAGGTCAGCGGCGCCTTCTCCGGGATCATCCTGGTTACTGACTCTGAGGACCTCTCTCGGCGGGCCGACCCCTCAGTGTGTGTGGAACGAAGCGGGGCCGATTTCCACTTCGGGGAAAGCCTGCGCTCCATAATCAGGAAATACGCCGTCGAAAGCCCCCTCTACATCGGGGGGGGCAGCGCTCCTCTCTTGACCTCCAACGACCTCGCCGCCATCGCTGGGCAAATCTCAGAAGGCGTGGTTGTGACCAACAACCTTTTCTCCTCGGACCTGGTGGCCTTCCACCCCGGCTCAGCCATTGAGGCCATAGAACTGCCGCGACACGACAACCCGCTAGCCCAGTTGTTGCGACATCAGGCGGGCCTGAAGGAGGTTTGTCTTGCCCGCAACGCGGCCACGCAGTTCGACGTCGACACGCCCAGCGACCTCTTGGTATTGAGTCTCCACCCTGGCGCCGGCGATCATGTCAGAGCCTATCTCGGCAGCCTTAAGATGGATGCATCGCGTTTGAGACAGGCGATGCCTCTCTTCACCGATCCTATGGCCGAAATAGTGGTGGCGGGAAGGGTCGGTAGCCAGGTCTGGGCTCGTCTGGAGGAGGACACTGCTTGTCGCGTGCGCGTCTTCTCCGAAGAGCGCGGCATGCGCGCGGACGGGCGGGAGGAGCGGGGAGAGGCAAGGTCGCTGCTGGGGCTCTATCTGGAACGAGTCGGCCTCACGCGTTTCTTCCAGACGATGGGTGAACTGGGCGCTGCCGCCTTCATCGATAGCCGGGTCATCTTCGCCCACATGGGCATACGGCCCACCTCCTCAGACCGTTTCTTGTCAGACTTCGGGCAGCCGGAGGGGATCGCTGACGACTTCGTTCGCCGGTTCACAGAGGAGGCGCTGGCGGCACCGAAGCCCGTCTTCCTCGGGGGACACTCCATGGTCGCCGGCGGGCTCCTAGCTCTCATCGACGCTGCCTGGCGAGACAAGGACCTCGGCAAAGAGGGCAGCGCGGCGAACAATCGCGCTGCTCAGCCCAGCTGGTCACAAAGTGAATAACGTGGCACTGCGTAGAAAATCCCTCTCAATCTCCCCTTCGGCAGGCTCAGACCTGAGCGGAGCCGAAGGGGCAGGCTCTTTGCCAAAGCGAAAGGCGAAATCTCCCCATTTCGGAAAGGGGGATTCAGTGTACGGCCTGTGGCACGTCATTTCATCAAAGACCATTAATCGGGGCCGCGAAAGGAAGAACTTCGATGCGTCTGGGTAATATCAGGCTTGCCTTCCGGCCGCTCGCTCCCCGCTTCTTGCTTTTCGCTTCGCTATTAGCGGTTGGCCTATCGGCCTGTCAGGCTCCGCCATGCCCCGAGAGCTCCCTCTTTATTGGGCAAACGCGAGTCTGTGTCGAGATCGCCGAGACACCCGAGGCCACCGAGCGTGGGTTGTCCGGCCGCGACCCGCTGGCCGGGAACCAGGGGATGCTCTTCATCTTCCAGTACAGCGGCGTGTATCCCTTCTGGATGAAGGAGATGAAGTTCCCGTTGGACTTCATCTGGATCGCCGAAGGCAAGGTCGTGGATTTGACAGAGAATGTTCCTCTCAGCCCGGAGGGGCCGCTGCCGCTCTACCGGCCGCGCGTGCCGATAACCTGGGTGCTGGAGGTCAACGCCGGCTTCGTCGCCCAGCACGGGATCAAGATCGGCGACAGCGTTGCTCTGGACAGAAAAGGGTAGATAGGTCTTGGGGGCCGAGGGATGGGGGCCGGGGGCCGGGGACCCCGCCCCGATGCCGACTGCCAGACCGACGCGGTTTCGGAAACCGCGTCGGTCTGCTTCGCTTCCTTTCCTTTTCTTGACATCACCCTCGCAATTGCCTAATATACAGGACAATCAAGCTGGACAGCGAGGCATCTATGACCAGTTGGGCGGCAATTGTTCTGGCGGCGGGCAAAGGCACGCGGATGAAATCCCGGCTCCCTAAGGTGCTGCACTGTATCGGCGGCAAGGAGATGGTGCGCCACGTCATCGATGCGCTCGGGCAGGCCTCAATCCAGAGGGTGGTAGTCGTAGTCGGCCATGAATCGGCGTTGGTGCGCGACGCGCTGGGAGACGCCCTGGAGTATGCGGAGCAGGCGCCGCAGTTGGGGACGGGTCACGCCGCACAGCAAGCCCGGCCCATTCTCGAAGGGCGGGCTGACCAGGTGCTGGTGATCAACGGCGATGTCCCGCTGATCACCAGCCAAACATTGGATAAGATGGTGAGGCGCCACCTGGAGTCAGGAGCTGTCATAACGCTCCTCACGACCGTGCCCAGCGACCCCGCAGGGCTGGGACGCATTGTCCGCGACGGCAATGGTGAAGTCGTGGGCATAATGGAGGAGAAAGAGGCCGCCCCGTCTGAGAAGGCGCTCTGCGAGGTCAACAGCGGGGTTTACTGTTTCGGGGCCACCTGGCTCTGGCCAAATCTTGAGCGACTTCGGCGGAGCGGGAGCGGGGAGCTGTACCTCACCGACCTTATCGGGCTGGCCGCCAGGTCAGGACAGAAGGTTGAGGGCGTGGTCGTTCAAGATGCTGACGAGGTTATGGGCATCAATAACCGCGTTCATCTCGCCGCTGCGGAAGGCGTGGTCCAGCAGCGCACTCGGGAGAAGCTCATGCTCGAGGGGGTCACGCTAGTGGACCCTGCTTCCGCCTTCATCGACGCCACGGCCCGGATAGCTCCGGACACGGTCATACTTCCCAATACGATGATATCGGGGGAGACAAGCATCGGCGGCGACTGCGAGATCGGCCCCAACAGCGTCATTCGGGACTCCCGGATCGGCAGGCATTGCCGGATCACGGCGTCGGTGATTGAAGAGGCTACCCTGGAGAATGAGGTGGAAGTCGGCCCCTTCAGCCACATCCGCGCCGGCTCGTACCTGGCAACCGGCGTGCATGTCGGCAACTTCGGCGAGACCAAACAGAGCCGGTTGGGGCGGAACACCAGGATGGGCCACTTCAGCTATATCGGGGATGCCGAAATCGGCGATGAAGTCAACATAGGGGCCGGGACCATCACGTGCAACTATGACGGCGTGACCAAGCACCGCACTGTGGTGGGGGACCACGCCTTCATCGGCAGCGATTCCATGCTGGTGGCCCCGGTGCGGATCGGCGAGAGGGCGGTGACCGGCGCCGGGTCGGTGGTGAACAAGGACGTCCCCGCCGACAAGCTGGCAGTGGGCGTGCCCGCGCGGATCAGAGCGAAACGGCCACGGCAAGACACGTACTAGCGCCGCACTATGGCAATGGACGCAGCTTTTCCCTCTGGATCATCCACCCACGTCCAGCCCTCTTTCGTCACATCATCAATTACAAAGGTGAAGGTCGTACCGCTGGGCGGATTCCTCACCCCAGAGGACTGTATGCGGACGCGACCGTCGGCCTTGCTGGTGGCGAAATGGCTGTCCGTGGTTGCAGACTCCCAGTGACCCTCCACGGTCGCGCCGTCGACCGGATTGCCGTACTCATCAACAATGACCACTGTCGCCAGGGCCCGAACAGAGGCGCCGCGGCGCACCACTCTGAAGCCAGTCTCCAGATCGATGCCCCCCACGTACATTATGCCCCTGGATGGCGCCGGCGCGGGCGGTGACGCCGTGCCCGTGGCCCTTGCGGCATTTATGAGCCCGTAGCCGAACTTCGTGTCTCTCCCGGGAGCTCCGAGGTCCTCCGTGGTCAGGCGCAACCTCTTCCTGATATTGGCGTTGCCCGTTACCCCGCTGGCGACAATCAGCGCCGCCGTCCCGGTGGCGTGCGGCGCGGCCATCGATGTGCCACTGAGCAGGGTGTAATTTCTCAAGGCCGACCAGGGCTGCTGGTTCAGCGCCACCCGGTAAGTCGGCATGGTGGAGGGGATCAATACGCCCGGCGCCGACAACTCTATCTTCTCACCGAAGTTGGAGAACGAGGCCAGCTCATCGTCAAGATTCGCCGCCGAGATAGCTACCACATTTTCGTAGCCAGCGGGATATATTACTTGATCGGACGCCTCGTTCCCCGCCGAGGCCACCAGAAGGACCCCAGCGCGGTACGCATTCTCCGTAGCGCGAAGCAATGCCCGGGAGCGGTAGCGGCCGCCGTGGCTGATGTTCACCACCTTCATCCGCTGTTGCACGGCCCAGCCCAGGGCATCGATGATGTCGCTGTACCATCCGGTACCCGTGTCATCCAGCACTTTGAGCGCCCAGAGGTTCGCTCTCGGGGCGACCCCGATAACGCCTCCGGTCTTGCCCGCGGCGGCGATGGTGCCGGCCACGTGGGTGCCATGACCCCACTCGTCGTCCGGGTCGGGATCATTGCGGACGAAGTCCCAGCCTCCGCGATAGTTCGGCTTGAGGTCCGGGTGATTGGCGTCGATACCGCTGTCGATCACCGCGACATCGACTCCGGCTCCCGCTTTGGCTTCCGAGAGGACTTCGGGAGGGCCTTCGGCTCCTCCCCAGACCCAGTCGGCGCCTATGCGGTTCACACTCCAGGGACGGCCGAACTGATACTCCCCAGGGGTCCGGCCCAAAGCCCAGGGACGGCCAGCGACATACGCCTGGCTTCTGGCGTCCTCCTCCACGTAGCGCACCTCCGGGGTCTCCTCCAGGAGCGCTTTGGAGGTGACCGGCACCAGGGCTACCCAGCCGTTGATGAGGGGGAGGGGTTTAAGGGGCTGGCCGAAATTCCTGAGGAAGGCCTCTTGACCGCGTGGGTCTGTGTCGCTTTCGAAGACTACGATAGAGCGTACTTTACGTACCTTGTGGGGGTTGTCGCTCGCGGCCAGGGCCGGTACGACAGCGACCACCAGGAGAGTCAGAGCAGCGGCGAAGGCCGCCAATCTCAATCTCGCCGTTTCCATCTTAGCGATGAATCTCCCTTCACATCGATATCCAGGATGAATCCTGAACCAAGTTCAGGGTAAACAGGATCGAAACTATCTAATCCTGTGAATCCTGCCCATCCATGTGGATAATGGAGCCCCGGCTCTGCAGTGACAACTGTCGGTTGAGCCGGGTTTAGAGAAGCGGCCCGCGGGGGGGGGGGGGGGGTGGTTTTG
>JACPQD010000056.1 GCA_016190665.1 Chloroflexota bacterium | reverse complement strand
CATGACAACTCGTCGGGGGCGTTCAAGCAAGGTTCCGGCCGCGGCAGCGGGGGCGCCAGAGGAGGCCAAAGTGGAGGCGGCCGAGCAGGCGGCCACGCCAGAAGTGGAGAGCGAAGCCAAAGTTGAGGCTGCCCAGCCTACCCTGGAGGCGGCGCCGATAGCGGAGGGCGAAGCCAAAGTCGAGGCAGAAGTGGCCGAGCAAGCGGCGGCGCCCAGGAAACGATCAACAACAGCAGTTGAGGAGAGCAAGATGTCGAAAGAGCAAATAATCGAAGCCATCAAAGGCATGACGGTCGTTGAGCTGGCCGATCTGGTGAAGACCCTGGAGAGCGAGCTTGGCGTTACCGCCGCTGCCCCGGTGGCCGTCGCCGCCGCGCCGGCAGCGGGAGGCCCAGCCGCAGCAGCCGCACCTCCTGCTGAAGAGCAGACGGAGTTTGCGGTCATACTGAAAGAGGTTGGCGCCAACAAGATAAACGTCATCAAAGCGGTACGGGAAGTCACCACCCTCGGCCTGAAAGACGCCAAGGACCTCGTGGAGGCAGCGCCGAAGGCAGTCAAGGAAGCCGTCAGCAAAGAGGAGGCCGCCGCCGTCAAGGCCAAGCTGGAGGCCGCTGGAGCCACCGTCGAGATCAAGTAGGCCAGCGGTTTGCCAGCGCGCTCGCGGCGCCGCAGGCGTGTCCCCTCGGGCTGCCTGATCCTCGGTTTCCGGTGAGGAGGCGACCATGGAAGACAAGGGCAGCATTGAATACCATCCCCGCATCCAGGACCTCCCCTCGGCAGAGCGTCCCCGGGAGCGTCTGCGCCACAATGGGGCCGACAAGCTGAGCGACGCTGAGCTGCTGGCCATCATCTTGCGGACGGGGGCGCACTCTGTGAGCGCGCTGGAGCTTGCCAACGGCCTGGTGGCGAAGTTCAAGGGCCTTCGTGGTCTGGCTCAGGCCGGCTTCGCCGACCTCTGCGAGTTGAAAGGGCTGGGCGAGGCCAAGGCGGCGCAGGTCAAGGCGGCCCTGGAACTCGCCAAGCGCCTCGCTGCCGCCAGGCAGGAGGAGAAACCCACTGTGAGTTCGCCCCGGGATGTGTTCGACCTCCTCAAGCCCGAAATGGACCTGCTCGAGCAGGAGCATATGCACGTCGTTCTCCTGAACACCAGGAACGAGGTCGTGGCCACGCCTTTGGTCTACAAGGGGAACGTCAACACTTCGCTTATCCGCATCAACGAACTCTTCCGGGATGCGGTGCGCTATGGCTGCCCGTCCCTCATCGTGGTGCACAATCACCCCTCAGGCGATCCCAAACCTAGCCCTGAGGATATTGAAGTTACGCGGCAAATTGTCGGGGCAGGAAAGCTGCTGCAAATCGAGGTCCTCGATCACATCGTCATCGGCAATGGGTATGTCAGCCTGAAGGAGCAGGGGCTCGGGTTCAAAGATAAGTGATGAATGATAAATGATAAATGATGAATGAGAGACAGGGCATTGCAGAACGTACGAAGGCCTTCGCCTTGCGGATCGTCCGGCTGTATTGCGCTTTGCCTAAGAGCACGGAGGCAAGTTATCGGAAGGCAGATGTTACGGTCAGGGACGTCGGTGGGAGCACATGTCTGGGAAGGCAAGAGGAGCCGGTCCGATGCAGAGATGATCAGCAAGACGGAAGGTGCGCTTCAGGAACTCGAAGAGACCACGTACTGGCTGGAATTGCTGACGGCATCCGGCATTGTCAGTGCGGAACGGGTCAGCGACCTGTCAGAAGAAGCCCACCAACTGACCGCAATTCTCATCACAAGCGCCAGGACGCTGAAGGGCCGGAGAAAGACTTAGGACTTCTCGGTGCTCAGTCTTCTCTGACGACTCTAATTCATCATTTCGCATTTCGCATTCATTTCGCATTTCGCATTCATCATTTATCATTTAATTAAGGGAGGCCGCAGTGAATCCAAAGGAGCTGAAGTATAGCAGAGGGCACACCTGGGCGAAGGTGGAAGGCAACATCGCCACTATCGGGGTCACTGATCATGCCCAGCATCAACTCGGGTCGGTTCTCTTCGTCGAGCTGAAGCAGCCGGGCGAAACGGTCGCCCAGTTCGAGCCTTGCGGCAGCGTCGAGTCGGACAAGGCCACCGCCGACGTTATGTCTCCCCTGAGCGGCAAAGTGACCGAGATAAACGAGGAGGCGGTGAATGCCCCCGAGGTCTTGAACAAAGACGCCTACGGCGAGGGCTGGCTCCTCAAGCTGGAGCTCAGCAACCCCGGCGAGGTGGCGAACCTGATGTCCGCTGACCAGTTCGAGGCTTTCACTGCCAACGCGTGACGTGGGTAGCGCGAAGCGCGGAGCGGGAAGCGCGGAGCGGGTTGCCGGAGTTGTGCTTCCGAGCTGTCCAAGCCGGTACCACGGCCCAATGTAGAGCAATGAACCGGGCTTGACTGGAAGCGCTGAAAGGCGGCAGAAGCCCTCATCCCTGTCCTGGCGAGCGCGCGGTTGAAATAGTTCCAATAAGGACAGACTTTCTCGCGCGAGGTCCCGACTTCTTCCCGACTCTGTCGGGATGCGTCGGGAAATCCGACACGGCTTGGCTGGCATCGCCCGGTTCAGTGAAGGATATCGTTATGCGGCTCACCGCCCATGCTCAAGCGGGGCGCTTTGGACAAATCCCTCTCAATCTCCCTTTACTAAAGGGAGAGGCATCCTTCCCCCTTTGGCAAAGGGGGATCAAAGGGGGATTTTCACAAAGCGAAGCGTTAGATGCGTCGCACTAGCGCTCCGTGGCGATTTCTCAAGCTGGCCGTCGCCGATGGCCCCTGGAACATGGCCGTTGACGAAGCTATTATGACGCTCGTCGGCCGGGGCCAGGCTCCTAAGACCCTACGCTTCTATGCGTGGAGCCCCGCCTGCCTCTCTATCGGCTACTTCCAATCGGTGTCGAAGGACATCGATATCGAGGCTTGCGCCGCCCAGGGGGTCACCCTGGTGCGTCGTCCGACCGGCGGCCGCGCTGTCCTCCACGACCAGGAGTTGACCTGCAGCGTCGTCGCCCTGGAGACGGATGATTCCGTTTCAGGAGGCATTGCCGATTCCTTCAAAAAGATCAGCAGCGGGCTCGTCGAGGGGTTCAGGAGATTGGGCCTCGCTGTCCGGATAGGCCCGGGCCGGCCCGCCTCAAAGGCTGCATTCCGCACCCCTGCCTGCTTCGACGCCACTTCCCAGCACGAGGTCACTTTTCGCGGGAGAAAGCTGGTCGGCAGCGCCCAGTGCCGGAAAGGCGGGGTATTTCTACAGCAGGGAAGCATCCCCTTATTTCTGGACAGTGAGAGGCTCTTCTCCCTGTTCAAGGCGCAGAGCGACGTGGCGCGGCGCCGCTTCGCCGACCATGTCCTGCCGCTGGGCGAGGCCCTGTGTGGGGTGGAACTGGACGACGTGGCGTCGGCGCTCCGCGCGGGGTTCGAGAAGGCGCTGGGACCCGTGATCGAGGGCGCCCTCGCGCCGCAAGAGGCCAGGCTGGCTGAGCACCTCGTGGCCAGCAAGTACCGCGTTCCGGATTGGAATCTCAAGCGATAGGTCCACCTCGCGCCGTCGTTGCGAACGCGAGCGTTGGCGAGGGACGACTGGTCCATCCCCTCCGATATCCCCTAGCGTGCGCCCTCAGCTCCACTAATCCCGCAGCAATTCCAAGGCGACGAAATCCTCCAATTCGCTATATATTGACAACTTGACAATATCGTGGTAAGCTTGGGACTCAATGGCGAGGGGATTAGTGCTGCTCATAGGCGGTCATGGGCAGAGGAGTTCTCTAACCTAGTGGTTGCCACGAGTGAAACGAGTTTCGAGCAGCGAGTTGCCCGAGTATTGGTGGATGGTGGGTTCATCACCGCCAAGCAACTGGAGCAGGCTCGCGAGCTTGCCCAAGCCAAAAAAGGGACCATCCTCGACATTCTGGTGTCGGAGGGTATGCTCACCCGTGAAACACTGGCAACCGTCCTCAGCGTCCAACTCCGCGTTCCCGTCGTCGATCTCCGTTTCGTTGAGATAGACCCCGAAGCCGTACGGCTGCTCCCCGAGGACTACGCGCGCCAGCATCAGGTGCTTCCCTACGAGTTCGCTCACGATGGCTCGCTTCGCGTGGCCACGCTCACTCCAAACAACTTCAGCCTGGGCGCCGAGCTTGCCTCCGTGACTGGCCGGCAGGTGAGGTTCGCCTTCGCGCTCGGCGAGGGCCTTGCCTCACTGATCGATCGGACGTATGCTCCCACCTTGCAGCCTGGCCAATCTCCCGTGGACAAAACGAAGGATGCTGGCCCTGCCGGCCTTCAGGTCCGTGATGTCTCAGCCCAGGATATGCCGGCGACGCTTGCGGCGGGCGCCGAGGCAGGCCAGATGTCTGCCGTCCAGACCGTGGAGATGGTGACGTTGCAAGCCGTCAAGCGTCGCGCCTCCGACATCCACCTCGTGCCTATTTCCGATTCTTCGAAGGTCCTCTTCAGAATTGACGGGACCCTGCACCAGATGATCGTGCTGACCCTGCAGCTTCACGAGAGCATGATCTCGCGGATCAAGGTCCTGTCTGGCATGGATATCGCCGAAAGGCGCCGGCCTCAGGACGGCAGCTTCACCATGACTTTCGGCGAAAAGAGGGTGGATTTCCGCGTTTCGAGCATCGGCACCGGCTGGGGCGAAATGATGGTGATTCGCGTTCTGGACCGGTCCGGTGGCCTGCTGGCGCTTTCGGATGTTGGCCTTGATTCAATCGCGCTCCACACCACCAAGCAGCTACTGGGCCTTCCCTACGGAATGTTTCTGGTCTCCGGGCCTACAGGTTCCGGGAAAACGACCACCCTTTATGCGGCGATATCGGATGTCGCGCAGGAGCGCGGCAACACCATGGCCATTGAGGACCCCATCGAATACCGCATGGAAAGCGTCCATCAGATCGAGGTGAACCGCCCCGCCGGAATCGACTTTGCCGCCGGCCTCAGGTCAATCATGCGGCTGGACCCAGACGTCATTCTCGTCGGCGAGATTCGAGATGCCGAGACTGCCCGGATCGCCGTGGATGCCGCTCTCACCGGTCACCTGGTCCTTGCGTCCATTCACGGCAATGACGCGGCATCCTCTATCGTCCGCCTGCTTGAGCTGAGTGGCGATGCTAACCTCGTCGCCGCGTCCGTGATTGGCGCATTGACCCAGCGTTTGGTGCGCAAGGTCTGCCCCAGGTGTCGCGAGCTGACGGACTTGACCGATGCTGAGGCTATCACCTACGAGCAGGAGATGCAGGAGCCAGCCGGCCAGCTTTACGCGGGGAAGGGATGCAACTTCTGTGGTGGAATCGGGTTCACCGGCCGGACGGGAGTGTTCGAAGTGCTGCCTGTCCGCGTCGAGATCCGGGAGATGATTGCCAGGCGCGCCACCGCCCAGCAGATCAAGGAGCGAGCCTTGGCCGAGGGCATGATCCCCTTGCTGCGCGCCGGGCTTATTAAGGCAAAGGCTGGAGCGACCACGGTGGGAGAGGTCCTTCGCAACGTCTTCACCATCGAATGATCTTAGCTTTCAGCGTTCAGCCGTCAGCGGTCAGCAGACTGGTAGCTGATACGTATCCAGGACCCTTTGAAGGACATCGAGGCTGGATGGCAAATCGTAGGGTACGTCGCGGCCTTCCCGACGCACTTTGACCGCGAGAAAGTGGGAGCATAGCGACGTAACCCACCATTGCCCCCCTGGTGGGTTGCGCTTCGCTTTACCCACCCTGCGGCTGCAGGGATGTCCTTCCCTGTAGATGGCGGCGCCCCGCCGCCTACTGGAGCTTTCAATGACATTGAAGCCATAGTGTGTTGAGTCGGAAGTCCACCGGAAAAATCGGCGGTGGCAGCGGCTTTCATCACTTATCACTCATCATTCAGCCGTCAGTGCTCAGCAGACTGATGGCTGAACGCTGAAAGCTGAGGGCTATTCCAATGGCTATCAAATACGTGGCATACAACTGGCGCGGTGAGAGGATCCAGGGTGTACTGGACACCGAGTCCGAGGCGACCGCCTATGAGATGCTGGAGCGAGATAAACTCATCCCCTATCGTCTCCAGGCAGAGCGGCGGCGGCGCTCCCTGGTTCAGTTGGCCCCTTACCTCTTTCAGCCGAAGGAACAGACCATCATCGACTTTACACGCCAGCTATCCGTGCTGTTGCGGACAGGCATAAACTTGCGCGAAGCCCTGCTGTCCTTTCTGGAAGAAACTGCGGACCTGGGCCTGCGCGAGGCGCTGCGGCAAATCATCCATGACATAGAGGCCGGCGAGGCCTTCTCGCAAGCCTGTTCCCGTCATCCCTGGGTGTTCCCCGGCTTTTACGTCCGCCTCCTGGGCGTCGGCGAGGCTGCCGGCCAGACTGCTACCGTCCTGTACCATCTTTCAGAGATGATCGAGCGACAGAAGTCCGTGAAGGACAGGGTTAAGGCGGCGCTTCTCCAGCCGGCGCTCACCCTGGCCGTAGCCGCCATCGCGATGTATGTGCTGATGACTCAGTCGCTGCCCGCGCTGGTCAAGATGCTGGGAGAGTTTGGCGGCGAGCTACCCGCGAGCACCAAGATCTTGTTGCAGTTCGCCAACTTCATGGGGCAGTCTGGCGCGGTCGTCTCTTTCTTTCCTGTGCTGGTGGTGCTGGTATTGTTGGCTTCCATTCGTACGCGCCCAGGCATAGAGGCGCGAGACTGGCTCCTACTGAGGATGCCGCTGGTCGGCAAGATCGTGGTGAATGGCAACATGTTTTCCCTGGTATCCACTTTGGGGGCGATGCTGCGGGGTGGTGTCCCTCCCTTCGAGGCCCTGGCCTTTGCAAAGCAAGCGGTGGGCAACACTCAGATGAGAAACGGGCTGGAGGTTGTCTCCCGGCAGGTCTCTTCAGGGGAGAGGTTGAGCGTCTCTTTCCGACAACAGAAAGTTTTCCCTCCAATTCTGTCCCAGGGCATTGCCACCGGCGAGGCCTCAGGCTCACTGCCGGAGGTGCTTTCCAGCCTCACCGACTACTACGAGAAGCAGACCGAGAGGTCGATACGAGGGGCGACAGAGCTTATCCAGCCTATCGTCATCATGGTTGTTGCTGGAATTGTCGGCTTTGTCGCCGTGGCGGTGATCTCAGCGCTCTATTCCAGCTTGGGTTCCATCAAATGAAAAGCGCTTTGGGAGGAAGGGCCCCTTGAGGCTGGCGCAAAGAACCGTCCGCCCGCACGAATACTTTCGCTCGGTCCCCAAAATAAACGTTCTGCCGCGCGAGCCGAGAGGAGCGCCTCCGCTTCTGGCAACTCGAGGCGCGCTGGCCCTGGCGTTGTTGGCGGCGGCCTTCCTGTTCCAGTCTTCGTATCAGAGTAAATCGGCGGCTGAGGCGGCGATCACTTCAGCGGAGACAGAGGCGCGGCGGGTGCAACAACTGCTGTCCGTGGAGCAGCGCGAGGTCGAAAATATTCGAGCTCAACTCGGCGAGATCAAACCGCCTCCGCCTGAAACCGGGCCGCTGGACGTTAAGTGGAGTGAAGCCCTCTCCTCCCTCCTGGACCGGGGCGCGCCGGGCGTCAGATTCCGGGCAATTGAAGGGAAGCTCGGCGGTGAGATAACGGTGGCGGTGGAGGCCGCTGACGCCAGGTCCCTGGCCAGGTTTCAAGTGGACCTGTTGGAGAAGAATAGTCTCCTGGAGACGCGGAATCTGAGCTGGCAGGCTACCAAGGACTCCGTCATACTCATCGCTACCATGCGAGTGAAGGGGCCGTGACGCCAATGTTCGATCTTGGAAGGCTGCGCGGCTTTGACAGGATAACCATGGCTCTGGCAGCCATGGCAGCAGTCCTGGCCCTGGCGGGCGTCATGATGTCCCAGCAGGGCGCCGAGGCGGCGAATAAACGTGCGGCGGCTCAGAACCGGGCGTCCCAAGTGTCTAGACAGTTCGAGCAGTTCAAGGCGCAGAACGACAAGGTCGCTCTGCGAGCGGAGCTGGAGCGTCTTTCCGCGGCGTCCTCATCAAGCCCCAGGGCGTTCCCATCTCGCCCGGCTGCCCTGGGCCTGAGCAATGCATTGATTACGTACTCTCTGGAGCGTGGGCTTCTGGTGGATGCCTGGAGACTCGATGAGGTCAACACATCGGTGGGGAATACTCCCTATCCCGCGGTGAGGGTGAACCTGGGGGTTAGAGGAAGCCAGGAGGCCCTGATAGGTATGCTCAGGTTGACCGACCAGTTCGGTACGGCTGTAGTGGAGAGCTTGCAGCTCGCCAACACGGGCGCCGAAGGCTGGCAGGCGAAGCTGGTTTTCGTTGTCCTTTACGAAACGCCAACAAGATGAACAGGTTTGCTCTCGATCGCGCTGGGCTCGCGTCGCTCCTTGCCCGCCTCAAGACTCTCCCGGTCCCAAAGTCACTGCCTTTCATCAGCATTGGCGGCAGTGGAGGGTCGCGAACCCTGACCATGACTGTGGAAGTCGGCTTCGTGAATTTGCTGGCCTGTCACGGAAGACAGGTGGCGGCGTACCGGCGCCTTATGGTTAACCCACAGTTCTTCCGCGAGGGCCTGCCGCGTCGCACAGATACGATGGGCGGCATCCTCAAGGCCGCTCTGCGGGAGATGAACGCTGACCATGCCCGCGTGGTTGGCACCATCCCCGGCTTCCAATCCACTCTGCAACTATGGCAGTACCCGAAGGCCCGTGGGCTGCGCCCCGAAGAACTGATCCCCCGGGAAGTGGCGAGGAGAGGCATCAGCTCCCAGAGTTCCTACGTCTCCTGGCATCAGGTGGCGGACCAGGCGAATAGGACACGCTGGCTGGTGGCGGCGAGCGCGAGGCGCTCCGTCAGCTCCTTCCTGGACCTGGCCCAGCACGCCGGTCTGCCGGTTAAGGAGCTCGACCTGAGGCCTTTCGCCCTGGCCCGGGCCGTCAACCAGAAGGACGCCGTGATCGCCTGGGTCGCCTTCGATGGCTACGACGCCGTCATCGTCAAGGAATCGGTGCCCGTCTGGTACGAGTGCGTGAACGTTGAGACCAGCCCGGTGGATGATACCTCCCTGGTCGAACGCCTGGTGGAAATGGTTGGACGCGCCATAGAGAATCAGGCCCGCGGCATGACGGAGACGCTCTTGCCCGAGGAAGCCCCGTTGTGCGTCTGCGGTCCAGCAGCAGGCCTCATGCCGGAACTCGGCCTGCAGGTTGCCCAAAGTCTTCAGCGTCCTTTCGTGGAGTTCGCCCCGCCCCTTGTCTATCCCGAAGGCTTTCCGGTCCATGACTTCGCTATCAATCTGGGGCTGGCTCTTCGAGAGGCGTAAAGCTGATGGTCCTTCTATCAGGGTTAGTTTTCGTCTTGGGCGCCTCCGTGGGCAGCTTTCTTAACGTCGTCGCTGACCGCCTGCCGAAGGGGGAATCCCTTGTCAGGCCCCGTTCCCGTTGTCCGGCTTGCGGTACCACGCTGGCTCCGGCGGACATGATTCCAGTCCTCAGCTATCTGTTGCTCAGGGGCAGGTGCCGTTACTGCGGAGCCTCGATCCCGCTTCGTGTCCTGCTGGTTGAGGCGGCGACGGGACTCCTCTTCGTCTTTTTCTGGCTGCGGTACGACCTCGGGCCTGCTTCCCTGGCCCACTTTCTCCTGGCTGGTTTCTTTCTCCTCCTGGCGATTATCGATTTGGAACACGGCATCATACCGAACCGATTACTTGTCGTTGGGCTGGTCGGCGCCGTCATTGTGACCCCTCTTTTGACTGGCTGGATCGACAGGTCCTTTCTTGGGGTGCATGGCGTGCCCGGCGCCGTGCTCAACTCCGTGTCGGCCGCTGTGGGCGCCTTCCTGTTCTTCTTTGCCATCGTCTTTGCCTATCCCGAAGGTATGGGCTGGGGAGATGTCAAGCTTGCGGGGCTCGTGGGTCTCTTGTTTGGCTTCCCCGGGGTACTGGTTGCCCTCTGGCTTGGGATGCTGGCGGGCGGCGCGTGGGGGATAATGTTGCTGGCGCTTCGTCGTAAGGGAAGAAAGGACGCCATCCCTTTTGCTCCTTTCATTGCCTTTGGCGCCATCGCCAGCCTCCTCTTCGGTCGTGAGATGACCATCTGGTACGAGCGACTCTGGGGGGTGACGTGGCCATGAAACTGGGAGGGATATTCAGATGGTGGAGAAACCCTCCCGTTGAAGCCTTCGGGGCGGCCCCAGCGGGATCGGTGGTCCTCAATAGCAAACCGGAACCTCAGGTAAGAAACCTCTACGAAACGTTGGCGGCGTTCCGATTCTTCGCTTTCGCCATCGGCCTTGGGCTGTTCTTCGTTCCGAAAGCCGGGTCGGTAGGCCTATCGGACTTCCTGTTCATTGTGGGCCTGGCCGGCATCTTCAACGTCAGCAGGATACTTCTCCCTCCGTATGCCAGATGGCGCAGCCCCGTTGTGGAAGCAGCAGTCCTCGTGGCGGAAGCCCTGCTTGCCGCCTTCCTGGTTCTGAGGTCGGGCGGCCTGGACAGTCCTTTTCTCGTCTACTCCTTCGTTCCCATCCTGTCAGCCAGCCTTTTTATGGAGTTCAAAGTGAGCGTGGCGATAGCGGTCCTGTTAGTTTCGGGTGTCGTCGGCGCTCACACCGCGGCGTTTTTCGGCCTCAACGCCTTTCCGGAGCTTCTGGAAAGCAACTACCTGGTCTTCGCCATACTCTACATGTCTGGGGTTGCGCTGGTGGCTTTGTTGCCCTTCTCTGTCAATCTGAACCGCCTGGCGCGGCTGCGTTCCGTGGCGGAGCGAAAGGAGCGCGAGGCGCTCCGCCGTGAAGTACACGATGAGGTGGCGCAAACCCTCGCCTTTTTGTCGCTGAAGCTCAAGCGAGCCGAGGAGCGCCATCTGGAAAAGGGTTCCTTGACGGCAAGGGACATCGATGACGTGTCCAGGGGGGTGGAACGCTGCTATCTGTCATTACGGGACTACCTGGATAGAACGGAAGAGACCCTGGCCAAGCCGCTGGAGTCCATGCTGTCTGACATTGTCAAGGAATCTCGGCTGGACACAGGTCTGCGTATCAAGTATTCTATGTCAGGGGCGCCGCGGGCCTTGCCCCCTAAGATGGCACGTCATTTGGTCCAGATCGTGAGGGAGTCGCTGGCTAATGCTGCGAAGCACGCTGTGGCCAGCAAGGTGGAAATGAAGCTGGAATGGAGCCCGCAGGGAGTGGTTGTGCGCGTGCGAGACGATGGCCGGGGCTTCTCGCCCACTGCGCCGCGGGGCCACGGCATCTCTATCATGGAGGAGAGGGCCAAGCTCATCGGCGCAACCATGCACATCTTAAGCATCCCGGGTGAGGGCACGGAGCTGGTTCTCACCTGTCCGTTAGGCGCGGGAGGTATGGCATGATGCCGGTGCGAGTTCTAGTAGTTGATGACCATGTCCTCTTTCGCCGTGGCCTGGTGGAGGTCCTGGCTGAAGAGCCGGATGTGGAGATCATAGGCGAGGCGGTGGATGGCAACGACGCCATCGCGAAGGCGGGTGAGCTGGCGCCGGATGTTGTTTTTATGGACCTGACCATGCCGGGCGTCGGCGGCATCGAGGCCACGGCCTTCATACGGCAAACGTGGCCGCAGATTAAGGTGGTTATCCTGACGGTCTCTGAGGAACTCGAGCTCCTTTTCAAGGCCTTGGCCATGGGCGCGAACGGATATGTGGTGAAAACAGCCAGCCCGCGCGAGATCGTGGACGCCATGCGTCAAGTGTGCCAGGGTTGGATGGTGCTCTCGCCGGGCGTGGCCACGAAGTACCTGGCCCACGCGCGCCAGGCCGCGCCCGGATCGCCCGGTCGTTCGGATGACGAGAAGGCCGCTGAAGACCTCACCTGGCAACTCACCGCGAGGGAAAGAGAGGTCCTCTCCCTAGTGGCTCGAGGCATGTCAAACGTCGAAGTGAGCAAAGCCCTGATGGTTTCAGAGAACACGGTGAAGACCCATGTCAAGAACGTTCTGGGGAAGCTCCAGACCAGCTCCAGGAGAGAGGCCGCTGCCCTGGCATCTAAGCTGGGCCTGGTGAAACCGGGCGCGGAAGGCTTCTAGTTGGGGGTCGGGGGTTGGGGGT
>JACPQD010000055.1 GCA_016190665.1 Chloroflexota bacterium | reverse complement strand
GGGGTTGGGGGTCAGGGGTTGGGGGTCAGACCTCCCCCCTCCCAGGTTCTCGCTTCCCACTTCCGCTCGGGGTTGTGGGTCGGGTCTTCCTGCTTCTCGCTTCGCGCTTCGTGCTCCACGCTCTGCGCTTCCCGCTCCGCGCTTCGCGCTACTTCTTCTCGGCACGGAATACCTCGCGGATCAAGTCCTCGACGCCCTTTATCCTGCTGTTTCGCGTCACCGCTTCTTCGACGCTGGCCCGCGCCTCAGCGCGCTTGTACCCCAGCCCCACCAGGAGGTCCACCGCCTCCGCCAGCAAATCCGCCTCCACCTTCGGGACGCTATCGAAGCCCTCGTCCCGGAGCAGAGCCCACTCGGCCATCTTGCCGCGCAGGGTGGCCACCATCTTCTCGGCCGTCCGCTCGCCGATCCCAGGCATGCGCGCCAGCAGCTTGACGTCGCCGCTTTCGATGGCGTTGGCGATGGTGGAGACGGAGAAGGTGAGCGCCTCCGCTGCCTTGGCCGGCCCCACGCCCTCGACGCCGATGAGCTTTTCGAAGAAGCTACGCTCATGCTCCCGATTGAACCCGATGAGGGTGGGCCGAGGCTGTCTCTCGGTGACGTGATAGTAAATCTCCAGCTCCACCGGGTCGCCCTCGTTCCTATCGTCGAAGGTGCGCCGAACAAAGAAAGGCAGGAGCACCTCATAACCCAGGCCATTGACCTGGACGATGACGCGGAGGTCGTCCTTCTTCTTGCGCAGCAGGTTGCCTGACAAGTGAGTAATCATGTCTTAGCCAGAAGCGCGAAGCGCGGAGCAAGGAGCAAGAATGATTCCGCCCCCTCCTCCGCGTCGCCCGAAATCCGGACGGGCTGGGGCTTCCCGCTTCATGCTTCCTGCTCCGTGCTTTTCGTTCAAGTCTTCCCGCTTCGCGCTTCGCGCTTCTTGCTTCCAGCCAGGGCCGCCAAGGGACTGCCGGCGATGGCCGCATGGCACAGGGCCAGCGCCAGCGCATCGGCGACGTCGTGAGGCTCAGGAAGTTCGGTCAGATTGAGCCTCATCTGCACCATGCGCTGCATTTGGGCCTTGGAGGCGTGGCCGCTGCCCACCAGTGAGCTCTTGATGTGGGTAGCGGCGTAGCTGAAGATAGGCACGCCACAGCGCGCCGCCGCCAGGCAGATCACCCCCCGGGCATGGCCCATCAGGACCGCCGTGGCCGGGTGATCGTAGTGGCTGTAGACCTCCTCCAGCGCCACTGCCTCCGGATGGTGCTCCTCCATCACCGCGAGCAAACCCTGGTGGAGCGCCAGCAACCGCTCTTCCAGGGGTTTTCGCTCGCTGCCCCCCCTTACCGTTCCGGCTGCCACCAGCGTCGTTGCGCGTCCGGACACTTCAACCACCCCGTAGCCCGTGGTCACCAGGCCGGGGTCGATGCCCATGACTCTCATTGCGGAAAACAGCCCATCTCCATTGGAGAGCATTATAATGCTAGAAGGGGGAGATTGTAAATTGAAATGATGAGTGATGAATGAGGAATGATGAGGGGAGCTGGGACGGTAGGGCAGGGGCTTGTCCCCTGCCGCCCGGGGCGAGGGCCTCAGGCGAAGACGCGAAGGACGTTAAGCAAGGCTTGTTCTCTGCCGGTCGGGAAATGCAAAAATACGGGGCCGAGCCGCCGCAGCAGCGCATTGGGCCGATCCTACGGCGCCAGCGTCCCGGCCTCCGTCACGTAGACCCAGTAGCCTTTCCCCATCTCGACGTCCTTGAAACCAATCCCGCCCGGCTTGGTCATCTTTCAGCCTATAATCGGGTTATGGCGGTAGAGAAGTCGTCCATTTGCCGGAGAGCGAGGCGAGGTAGGTGTCCACCGGCATGGCCGCCAGCGAGGATAGGATGAGATCTACCGGACGGGCCAGGGTTGCGATAATCCTCTTCAGGGATCCTCCGTCAAACGCCGTTTGCATTTTGGCGCCGGACGAGCTGCGCTGTCCGTGTCGCGGACAGCTTGCGCTCCCCGTTTTTCGAAACGGCTTTCAGTCTATCCCCCCGACGTTTTGTCAAGTAGTTTTCGGGGCAGTTTTTGGCAATTTTTCCGGAGTTTTCCGGCGATCGGTCGTGAGGCTTGCCTACACGGACGGGGGTTTCGCGGCGCTGAGAGAGAAGCGCCGGCGAAGAGCGAGCCGAGTTTGGGGTCTCAACGCACCAAGGAACGAGAGGCGACGAGGGGATCAAGAAGGATTGAGGGCAACTCAGCCCGGCCCGTCAAGGCCGGCGGCTGGAAAGGAGCGTTCCCCTCAAGCAGCTACTGGCTTCTTCCCCTTCGCCTGCGCCGCATCGATGAGGGCCAGATCGAATACCGGCGCCCGCAGGAATTTGCTGGGGGTTTCTCGGCTCGCCGGATCGAGGATAGTCGCCAAGCGCTCGGCGGTCTCCTGGGAGAAGGTCTTCTCCCCACAGGTGTCGCATACTGTGGCGGGAACGTTTCTGAAGAGAACCCAGCCCGCCAACGGCGGGCCCGCCGGCATCCAAGTCTCCACGAGCCCCTCACGCAGTTCGCCAGCGTTGCAGATTCGGCATCTATTCATTTCCCGTTCTCCTGTTTGGCGCCTCGGCGAGTCTTGAAGTCAGGCCCCCATCGCTCTCGCATGTCGCCGCTAGGGTCGTAGGCGCTAATCACGCACAATGGATCGGTCAAGCCGAGGATGATGTGTAACGGCTGTCCCTCTCCCCACCATCCCAGGACCAGACAACTGGCTCCTCTTGGGTCATCTTCGTAGGATTCGATGATTTCAGCCTTGGGAGAGTAGATCGCCTCTCTTATTATAGCAGGGTGAATGCGCCGTTCAAGAATCCTCAGCAGAGCATGTTCTCGGTAAACCGCCAGAGGGAAGCGAGACCGAATATCATCCACTGCTATTGACGCTCATTGCTGGATACTATCAACGCCGTTCATCTGCCTTTTCTCACCGCCCGTGTAACCAATAACACATGTCGGCTCGGGCTGTCAAGGTAGGTGAACTCCCAGGAAGCACGAAGCGAGAAGAGAAACGATGAACGGTAAGGGGAAGCGCGAAGTCACGCAAGGCCTTACTCCACCACGATCTTGCCGGTCATACCCCCGTGTTGGTGGCTGCAGAGGATGTTGCAATAGAATTTGAACTCGCCGCGCCGGTCGGCGACGAACTCGATGGTCTTGAACTTGCCCGGCGTGATGGGGCCGGCGTTAATGCCAAAATCGGGCACGAGGAAGCCATGGACTACGTCCTCGCTGGTGAGGCGGAGGCGAACGGTCTCGCCGAGCGTGACGCCGATGACCCGCTGGCTCCAGTTCCCGTTCAGGGGCGTGTGTCCCACCAGGCTAATCTCGCCCCGCGGGCGCCCGGCCCGCTCAAAGCCATCGTACACGGCGACGGCGGAGGGGACCCCGGCCACCGCCAATATCACCAGGAGAAGAGCGACGAGCTCGGTCTTCATCGATTCTACCCTATGTGCAGCCAAAGGAACGCGGCCGCAGCGCCAAACAGGAAGAGGACGAAGGGCGTCAGCCCCAGAAGAGCCGCCTTCCTCGCCTCGAAGGTCTTGAGCGCAAGCTGCCAGCTCATGGTTATTGACCAGGCGAGCCCCGCCAGAACCATCGCCGCTTGCAGGTAGGGCAGCAGGCCCATGAGCACCGGTTTGTCATCGTAACCGGCAAGGCCGAAGAGGTTCCAGCCGCGCCCCAGCGGGTCAGATAGGGCCGCGGCCACGTGTGGGCCGCCGACGAAGAGCAGCGACAGCGAAAGGGCGATCCACGCCGCTACCGCCAGCGGCACGAGCCCGTAGGACAGGCTTTTCCAGAGTCTAAGCGCCGATACGGTCTTGACCCTGGAGAGGAGTCGCGAAAGCCAGGCCGCCGCCAGGAAGAGCCCCGGTACTATGACGAGGCTGCCGCCGAGCGCCACGGCGACGTAGACGCCGAATTCGGGGGCAAAGGGCCGGCCGGCCCACGACTTCAGCCAGCCCCATGGGCCCGCCATTACGGCGGAGTAGAGTGTGGCCGACGCGAGGGCGATGAAGATGCGGTAGGCTTCGTCATCTCGCCCCGTGCTCACGAGGAGGTCGCGTCCCACGGGCTGAAATCCGACGGCGATGTTGCTTCTGGGACAGGTCTTCACACACTCCATACAGAGCCCGCAGTGGGCGTTGCGCTCCATAGAGCCCGGGTACTCAAACCAGGGACAGCCGTATCCCCGGGCGCTGCCCTTGATGCATTCCTTTTCCTGGTGCCGCCGACAGACCTCCCTATCCTTAACGCGCAGGGCCAGAGGGGCCGCCAGGGCGCACATCCCTATGAAGCCGCCCAGCGGACAGACGTACCGGCAGAAGGTCCGGCCTTGAAAAAGGAGGGCCATGACCAGAGAGGCGAACAGGTAGGCAGCAAGCACCGCGGCGGTCACCGCGGGCGAGGTGAATACCACGGCGCTGAACACCGCGATGAGCAGAAAAAGCCCGTTTTGCACCCAGACCCCCTGCAACTTCGACGGCCATTTCAAACCAAAGGTGAGCAGCCTGCCCTCCCGCTTGCGGACAAAGGAGAGGCGCTGCAGCCATTCGCCCGGGCCGGGCACGGGACAGACAGCGCACCACAGGCGACCCCCCAACGGAACCAGCAGGAGGATGAGCAGGCTCCACCACACCAACCAGACGAAAATCGTGGCAAAGTTGACGCCGCCCACCGCCGAGCCGAAGAATCCCGCTGCCAGGGCCAGCACGAACAGAGCGAGCAGCGGCAACATCAGCGCGAATTGGAAGCCCCGCCAGCGCAGGAAAGGGCCAATTATCGGAAGACTCAAGAGGTCCGGGCGCACCCTCGACTGGGCCGCAGAGGCCGCCGACTGCCTGGCCTCTTGAATATTCACAGGTGAGCGCTTGTCGCCGAGCCAGAAATAGCCAGGAAGCGCCAACGATATCAGTGCGGCGATGGCTAAAGAGATGTTGAAAGGCTGGTTGGGCTCGACGATCAGTTTGCCCACCATAAAGGGGTGAAGAGAGCCGCAGGGTTGAGTGCAACGAAAACGGAACTGCCCGGACTTGTCGGCGACGAACTCCACCTGCGCCGGCGATCCGGGCATCGCATGAATCTCAAGCTCCAACCCATCCAGATACATCCCATGGGTGACGTCCATCGCGTGCAGCGTCAGCTTCACACGCTGGCCCTGGGCCAGCCTGACGACCGGCGGGTTGTAGGAGAACTGCCGGGCCTCGACGGTGATTTCTGTGGCGGCTTCATAAGCGGCGGAACTTGCGGTGAGCGAACCGACGAGGAGCGCGACTGCGATGAAGGGGATGAAGAGGGAGAGATGATACAGTAGTGCCGGCCTGCGCGGAAAAGCGTTACTTTCCTCTCGCCTCCGTGGGGGAGAATCAAGAGCCTGTCTCTTCACTGCGTCCCGGGCAGGCTCTGAGCTTGCCGAAGGATGAGGGGGCTTCAATTCCACCCTCACCCTAGCCTCTCCCATCAGGGGAGAGGAATTCTTTCATCGAGCGCTGAATTGCACCACTAAGTGGTGATCTCATAGGGGACCCAGTTCTCTTTAACCGGATTACGAAGGCGGCAGCGGAGTATCTGTGGAGGGGCCTTTCTGGCCGTGCGTCTGGTCTATGTAGGCGCGGACCTCCTTCAGGGGCTTGCCTCCAGCGCTCAATCGCTTCACATCCCGAGTTATCTCCACACAGACGTCACAATGGACGGCGTGGTCCGTGAAGGCGACCTTACCCTCTTCATCCACGCCCGCGAAGTAGCAATCGAGGTTGCTCTTGTGGCCGGCGGTAAGCCCGCAGCCGCAATAACAGGGCATATATCGCAGCTTGTCGGGGTTGGTCAAGGCGTACTCATAGGCGTCCCGTACCTCGGAGGTCACGTAAGACGGCAAAGTAATCTGCGCCGGGTCCACCCTGGCGTAAGGGCGGGCGGCCTTGCCTGTGACCGGCCTGTGCTCCGTGCTGGCGCAACCGGATATCGCGAGCAACAACAAGACGGCAGCAGGCAGATGCCGCCAGCGGAGGCACTGAACAAGTCGGTCCTTCATGCCGCAAATGAATCCCGCCACTGGCATTTGACGAAGCACCTTTTGACCTTCAAAAATAGGCGAGGCGATATTGCCCTCTCCCATGAAGTATAGCAAGGCAGACGCCGGTGTCAAGGCACTGAGTCAGGGGTTGGGGGCCGGGCGTCAGGGGTCAGGGGTCGGGCCGCCTCGCTCCCTGCTTCTCCCCAAAGAACCGCCCTCCCAGGTATCGTGAACGCGCTTGATGGACTGGCCCTCGCTGTGTTACCATTTAAGCCCGAATCTAGCCCACAACGCCGAGGTCAGGGTTTGAAGCTATCGGTGGTGATGCCGGTATATAACGAGAAGTCCACTATCAGCGAGATACTGGACAGGATCCGCAGGGTAGCCATTGACAAGGAGATCATCTGCGTCGATGACGCCTCCACCGATGGGACTTCAGAGATCCTGGAGGAGGAGGCAAAGAAAGGGGACATCAAGCTCCTGCGCCACCCTGAGAACCGGGGAAAGGGCGCGGCCGTGAGCACCGGCCTCGCCGTGGTGGAGGGAGACGTAGCCATCATCCAGGATGCTGACCTGGAGTACGACCCCAATGATTATCTGGCGCTGCTTGAGCCTATCTCAAAGGGCGAAGCCCAGGTCGTCTACGGCTCTCGGTTTCTCGGCCGGCGCGAGGGCATGTCACGGGGGTCCGAGCTGGGCAATAGCTTCCTCACCTCGGTCGCCAATTTCGTTTTCTGCACTTCCCTTACTGACATGGAGACTTGCTACAAGGTCTTCACCGCCGAAATCGCGCGCAAGTTGAAGCTGGCCTCGCCGCGCTGGGGTTTCGACCCGGAGATCACGGCTCGCATCCTTAAGATGGGCTATCGCATCCACGAAGTGCCCATTTCCTATCGCGGGCGGCTGGCGCATGAGGGGAAGAAGATCCGCTGGACCGATGGCTTCACGGTGCTGTGCACCTTGCTACGCTATCGGTTCTTTGATTGATGCTCCACTATGCCTCCTGCTTCTCTCCTTCCGCCGCATGCGAGACTGGACATGGATTAGCAGGATGGACAGAATACGGGATTGAAGCATGAGCAGATTGGATTTCAAACATGGATAGACAGGATATTCAGGATTTTCTATTCCGCTTTTTATCCTGTGAATCCTGCCCATCCATGTAATTGATCGTGAAGCCTATTCTCGCAATCGTCCTCCTCGCTGTCCTCACGCTGCTTTTTTACTGGCGCATCGCTTTCACCGGTCAGATCCTGCCCTCCTACGACCTCTTCACCTACTTCTACCCCTACCGAGCCTTTGTCAACGCCTCGCTTCTGCAGGGGGAGACCCCGCTCTGGAACCCCTACATCTTTATGGGCGTCCCTGGGATGGCCAACATACAGTCAGCGGTTTTCTATCCCCTCAATCTCCTGACCATCGGGCTTCCGCCGCCCCAGGCGGTCAACATCGCCATCGTCGTGCACGTCTTCCTGGCCGGCGCCTTCATGTACGCTTTCTGCCGGGTCTCCGCCGCCCTCGACCGGCCCAGCGCTCTGGTCGCGGGCATCGTGTTCATGTTCAGCGGCTTCCTCTCCGCGCAGGTCGCCCACATCAATCAGCTCAGCGCCTCGGCGTGGCTGCCCCTTCTTCTGCTCGTCTTCGATCGCGCCTACGCGCGGCGCAGCCCTGCTCTCGCTGTTCTAGGAAGCGTTGTTCTGGCGGTCCAGATTCTCGCCGGGCACCCGCAGGAGGTGTTTCTGAGCGTAGTGGGGCTCTTGGTTTTTGCCGCGTTTGCCGTTGCGAGAACGGGCTTTGAACCTCTCCCTAAAGCCCTCCCCGAAACAGGGAGGGACTTTTCCCCCTTCCCGATTCGGGAAGGGGGTCAGGGGGTTAGGTTGTGGTCAGCCATTCTCCGTGCATCTCTCGTCCTGGCGATTATCCTCGTCCTCGGGGTGGGGCTGGTCGCTTTTCAGTTGCTGCCCACTGCCGAGCTGTCCTCGCTGTCTATTCGCTCTGGAGGCATGAGCTTTCCGGAGGCTATGTCCTTCTCTTTGCCGCCCAACGAGCTCCTCCGCTCCCTTCTGCCCTCCTTCGTGGAGAACCCATACGGTGAGTTCATTGCCTACGTCGGCTTCCTGGGCCTGGGCCTGGCGGCGCTATCCGTGCGTGGAGCTCAGGGCAGGCGCCACCCCTATCTTCTCTTCTGCCTTGCCCTGGCCGCGGTCAGCTTCTTCTTCGCCTTCGGCGGCTTCAACCCGCTGATGCGCATCTTGTACAAGCTTGTCCCGTGGCTGGGCATGTTCCGCGTGCCCGCTCGCTGGCTTTTCCTGTACACCTTCGCCGTGGCTCTGAGCGCCGGGATCGGCTTCAGCCTGTTGCGCGGCATGGCGCCTGCGCAGGCGCCAACGCATCTCCGGCGGGCGCTATGGCGCGGGGCGGCGACCTGCCTGGGAATTGGCCTTTTTCTTCTGGTAACGTCGCCGATCATGGTCAAGCCCCGGCCTCAAGCTCTCGCCATCTGGGGAGGGCTGATAATGCTCAGCGCCGCCCTGTTCTGGCTGGGGCCGCTGCTTCGCCAGCGAGGAAGATTGGCAGCGGTGGTCGCCGCCGCCCTGGTGGTGGAACTCTTCCTTGCTGGCGCCGACCTGAACCGCACGGTCCCCCCTTTCGTTTATTCCTCCCTGCGGCCCAGCATCACCCAATTGGCCACCGACCCCGGCACATACCGGGTTCTCAGCATCGCCAGCTCGGAGTACGAGGCCGGGGACACGAGAGATCTTCCGGAGTTACTGGGTTACCAGCCATCTCGCCGAGAGCTTACGGACATGATGTCGGGCGCGAAATATAAGGAGATCCTCACTCCCAACGTGTCCATGGTCTACGGGATCGCCACCATTGACGGCTACGACGGCGGCCTGCTGCCCTTGAAGCGCTACGTGGAGTTCAAGACGGCCGTCCTCGCGGGCGAGACCAAGGCTGACGGGAGGGCCAAGGGCTGGGCTGACGCTCTCCTGCGCAACCAATTGACCCACATCCCGGACACAGGCGTGTTGGGCGCCCTGAACGTCAAGTACGTCGTTGATGATAAGCGCGATGACGTCTGGATCGACAACACTTATTACGACCTCTCGACACCTGTCGCCCTGGGCAAAGGCGAATCCCTCAAGATTGACCCGCCAAGATTCGAGGCCACTGCCCTCGGCCTGGTAACCTACCTGTCCGGAAGCAGCGCGGTTCCTCAGGGGGAGCCCGTGGGCGAAGTGGTTATCACCGATAGCCGGGGACGAGTGACCAGGGCAACGCTGCGGGCGGGGATCGACACGGCGGAAGGGCATTACCTCACCGGCCCAGCCCATGAGAAGGCAAGGCCAGCGCAGCGGGTGAAGAGCGACCCCGGCGCCCAGGGCTACTATGCCAAGATCAAGTTCGCTGCGCCTCTGGAGGCGAAGAACATCACGGTTACCGCGGCGTCTGCTTTGGGGACTCTAGTTACGGTGGGCGCCAGCCTCATTGATGACCGCGCTTCCGCCCACGAGACGCTGGGCGTCAACAGTCGATTGCGTCTGGTGCACAGCGGCGACGTGAAAATCTATGAGAACCTGGATATCCTGCCGCGCGCCTACCTGGTGCATCGCGCCCGGCTGGGCGCTACTGCTGATGCACTCAAGACCGTGGGCGGTGCCCTTCAGACCGAGGTTGTGCTGGCCGATTACACCGGGTCCGTCCCCGGCCCCGATGCCCCGGCGGCCTTGTCCTCCGGAGAGGGCGCCGAGATAATAGCTTATAAACCGGGCCGGCTGGCCGTCAGGGCGAAGCTGAATGCCCCGGGCTTCCTGGTCTTCACGGAGTCCTACTACCCCGGCTGGCGCGCCCGGGTGGATGGGCTGGAGGTCCCCATCGTCCGGGCCAACGTGCTCTTCCAGGCTGTGTACCTGCCGGGAGGCGAGCAGACGGTGGCGTTTGAGTACGCCCCTTTCTCCTTTACCTTCGGGCTGGCTGTTTCAGGCGTCAGCCTGCTGATCGCGCTGGCGGCCCTGGCCGCCGGGCGATTCGGGAGACTTCGCCTCCCGTAAGGGCACTTTTTGCGGTCCCCCTGGACATTCGCGCATTGACAGCCTTCGCGCCCATCCATTAAGCTACTCTGAAGCCCCTTCGCCTGACAGCGCGGGCGGATACTGAGGGCCTCGGGAGGAGGTAGATGCGGAATGTTTGCTGTGACTAGATTCGTCCCCTGGGTCAGCAGCCTCGCACTGATCTTGAGCTTCCTCAGTCCCTCTTCAGGGGTCTCGGCTGAAGCCGGGCGGATCGGCAAGGTCCGCTGGGCCTACTACGTCGGCTACGAGGCCGATTCCTTCGTCCATCTTCAGAGGAACATTCGCAACCTGGACTATATCTCCCCCTACTGGTTCGAGATGGACGGCGAGGGGAAGGTCGTCGAGGGCGGCATGAGGTACACGCAGGACCCGAACAAGGACGCCATCATGGCGCTGACCAGGGCCAACGGCGTCAAAGTGCTGCCCATGATAAAGAACAGCGCCACCCAGGCCGATTTCACTCCGGTGCTGGCCGACCCTACCGTGCGCTCCCGGGCCATCGAAGGCATCGCTGCCCTGATGGACCGCGGCTATGATGGCATCAACATCGATTTCGAGAACGTCGATCCCAACGACCGGCTCCATCTCTCCACCTTTATGGCCGAGCTAGCGCCCGTTCTGCGCGCCAAAGGCAAGATCGTATCCCAGGCGGTCGCCGCCAGGGCGGAGGAGCGTCTCACGGGGTGGGCGGGCGCCTACGACTACAAGGCCCTGGGAGAGTCGAACGACTTCGTCGTCCTGATGGCCTATGCCTATCGCAGCCCTTCCAGCGCCACCCCGGGCTCTACCGCCCCTATGGCCTGGGTGGAGAACTCGCTGGCCTACCTCGTGAGCCAGGTTCCGGTGGCAAAGGTTGTGCTGGGCGTCGCCTGGTATGGCTACGATTGGAACCGGACGACGGGCACGCCCGCGATTCCGCGCCGCTACTCCCAAGTGATGGAGGCCGCGCAGCGCAACGGCGCCTCCATCCAGTACAGCGACGACGGCTCCCCCCTCATCAGGTACACGGAAGGCGGACAGGTCCACGAGATATGGTTCGAGAACCGGCGTAGCGTCGAGGACAAGCTGGCCCTGGTGGGCAAGTACAACGTGGCGGGCGCTGCGGGCTGGCGCATGGGCCAGGAGGACCCCGAGGTCTGGCAGGCGATGAACGCCAGCCTCGGCTTCCGCACCTGGCTTCTGGCGGAGGGCTCCACGGCCCCGCCTTACCAGACTTGGGTACTCATCCAGAACCCCAACGCGGCTCCGGTACAGGCGACCGTCACCTTCATGAAGGAAGGCGGAGATACCCTGGTGAACCAGTACCGGATCAACCCGACCTCGCGCTTCAGCATCTTCGCCAACGAGGTGGTACCCAACGCCGCCTTCTCTACGCGGGTCGACTCCGATCTGCCCGTCATCGTGGAACGGGCGATGTACTTCGGCTACGATGGCCACGCTTCCGCCGGGGTCAACGCGGCGAGCCGCACATGGTACTTGCCCGAGGGCTTCACCGGCGGCATGGACACCTGGGTCCTGCTGATGAACCCGAACCCGGCGCCGGCAACAGCCACGGTCTCTTTCCTGAAGGAGGACGGCGCTGTGGAGCGGCGCAGCTTTCAGATGAACCCGACATCGCGGCTGAACGTCTTCGCCAACCAGATCGTGCCCGGGGTGGCCTTCTCCACGAAGGTTGAAGCGGACCTGCCCATCGTCGCGGAAAGGGCGACCTATTTTAATGGCGGCAAAGCCGGACATGGGTCGGTGGGGGTGCCCTACGCGGCGCGAAACTGGTACCTGGCGGAGGGTTTCACCGGCGGCATGGATACCTACATTCTCCTGATGAACCCGGGTTCAGCGACCAGTCAGGCCACGGTAACTTTCATGAAAGAGAGCGGCGAGAACGTTGTCCGCTCGTACAGCTTGAAGCCCACCAGCCGCTTCACTATCCAGGCCAACAGCGTTGTCCCCGGCGTCTCCTTCGCCACCAGGGTGGAAGCGAACAGGCCCATCGTCGTGGAGCGAGCGATGTACTTCAATAGCGGCGAGGGCGGCCACAGCTCGATGGGAGTCACGGCCCCCGCTAGCTCGTGGTTCCTGGCCGAAGGCTCCACCGCTCCCCCCTTCACCGAGTACGTCCTCATGATGAACCCCAACCCGGCTGCCGTCGCCGCCACCGCCTATTTTATGAAGGACGACGGCCAGGTGGAGGTGCGTCAGTACACCGTCGCTCCGAACACCCGGTTCACCCTGCAGGTGAACACCGTGGTACCCAACGCCGCCCTCTCTATTCGCATCGAGGCCAGCCAGCCCGTTGTCGTCGAGCGAGCCATGTATTTCGGACGCGGGGGCACCGATACCGCGGGTGTGAGCCAGTAGGCTGGGGACAACCAGACCGAGTCGGTCTTCTATCATCATCCTGGCCCAGCAGGGAACAGGCAATCCCGTCCGACCAGCGGGACGTTGTCCGACGTGCCCTCCCTTCTTCCACACGACACGATGGCCCACGCCTCTATCCTTCCTCCACTCGGTACACCGGCCCCACCTGCCGCGTCTTAAAGCGGCCCCCGCTCAAGTCTGTGCCAGTGAGATAGATCGGGCGGTGTCCCAGGTTGGCGCGAATCAGCCCGGCCAGACGAGCGCTGGGGTCGATAGTCGCTGCGGGCGGGAGTAGCGACGGATCGCGGCGGAGCAGGCCCTCAAGATAGGCATCGTAAGGGAGCAGTTCCCCCACGACGACGGCGACCCCGGAATCCGGCCTTAGAACGTAGCGATAGTACCAGAGAGAGGTTATGTGCGCGTCGGTATCGGCGATAACAATGGCGCCGGGCTCGACAAGTTGGAAGACTTCGGCCGCGTAGTCGCGCGCCGCCGTGTCGCCGCTCAGGTCGAGAGTTGCGTAGTTGGTCACCAGGGAGAGACCCGGAATGGCCAGCAAGAGGAGGAGCGGGAAGCGAGAAGCGGGGAGCGGCCTTCGTACTCTCGCTTCTCGCTTCTCGCTTCCCGCTCCTCGCCAAGCAGCCTCCAGTCGCTCGGCTGCCGCCATCGCGCCAACTCCCAGCCAAACCGCCATTATGAGGAAGCCGGGGATGAGATAAAGGTATGAGTCCACTGTGTTGTAAAGGGTGGCGTATACCGCAGTCAGAGCGAAGGGGGAAAGGGTGAAGGCGGTCAGATTTCTTTCGCGCTGCCAGAGGACGCCTGCCCCGATAAGGCCGATAGCCAGTCCCAGCCAGCTGAATTGCCCTCCCAGCAGGGCCGCCAGGGCCGAGACCCGTTGTGGCAAGTATTGCAGCGGCAGGGTGAGGAAGTAGCGGCGGTAGGGCGCGGCGAACACTGTGTTGAGGAACCCCTGGAGCGAGGTCGGATCGTCCCAGGTCAGGGAAGGAACGTCGTCGGCGCGCAAGGGTAGGAGCACGTAGACGCTGGCACCGAGCAGGAAAGAGGCCACCATGGAGGCGAGGGTTCCCCAGCCAATGGCGGCCCTTCTTCGCAGGAGCAGGAACAGTGCCCCGGGCGCGATGAGAAGAAGCGTGGGGTGGTTGCCCACACCAACTCCCAGAAGGAAGGTGGCCACAGTGAGCAGCCAGAACGGGCCGTCTCGCCGCCAGCGCACGACAAGATAGCAGATCCCCGCCACAAAAGAGGCGTTGAGCGTGTACACTTCTGCGATGGTGGCCTGAGACCAGAACACCGGGGAGAAGGCCATAGCCAGAGCGGCGATGGTGGCTGATAACAGGCCACGATGCCGTGGTGGACGCCTCTCCTGGCTGGTGGTCAGAGGTAGGATCTCCAGGACGGTGAAGTAAACGAGGACCGATGCCAGGGCGGCGAAAAAGGCCGACATAACATTGACCCGGTAAGCCGCCTCGGCGAAGGGGATGATCAGGGTGAAAAGCTTACCGAAGAGAACGTAGGCGGGATAGCCCGGTGGGTGGGCTATGCCCAGGAGATAGGCGGCGGTTGCCAGGTCGCCGCTGTCGGCGCCTGAGTTGGCCCAGGTAATGGAGGGGGCAAGAGTGCGCAAGTAAACGCCGAGGGAGACCAGGAAAAGGGCAATAGCAATCGCCCACGTGCGATCGAGGGTGCGCAGTTTACCGGCACGAGGTTCAGGAATATTATCCCTCTTGAGGCGGCTCCTCAGAAGTCCCTCTCGACCTCAGAAGCACAAACAAGCCGCCCCCCACCAGCACGAGCGCTACCACGATGATGGGGAGGATCAGTCGGGGCTCGGCCAGGGCGTCACCATAGACGACGGCCGGGACGGAGGACGTGAGAGCGAACGAACTGAGATACTGCACGGCGGCACAAACCCTCCTGTTAGTGTTGTCAACCCGGGTAGGCACAGACACCCAGGACCCTTTGCCATCCCCTGCGGTAGAATCGAAGCGCTTCACCTCAAGGCGTCTGGGGTCGCCACCCACCGCGGCGAGCTCCTGGTCAGTGAAGGAAATGCAAAGCTGGACTGGCTTAGCAAAAGCGAAGCCAGAGAGGACCCGGGAATCGCGATAGGCGTCGACCGAGAAGGCAGGTTTCACCAGTGTGAGCTTCTCGGCTGCGGCAGCCGCCCTCCCTTGCGTTTCAAGCGAGTAGAGGAGGTCCACGGGCTCGGCGACTCCGCCCGAGGGCACCTCGATAACTATGCCCTCCCCCACGGTCAGCTTGCCGCCGGTCTGAGGATCGATACGGGCCGAAATGGCGCCCGGCGCCGATGCCGTCGAGGGCAATCCGGCCTCGGTGCCCTGCGGGGAGTCCACCCCGGGCGCCCGCGTTGAGAGCGCGAACCATCCCACGCTCGTGGCGGACGCGCACGCCTTGCGACGCTCAAAGTCAACAACCGTCGGCAGGCTCAACCATTTCTTGGTCGCCTCATCGTAACGTTGGACCACCAGGCGCTCCGACTTGTCGGGCCCCAACACTTGCCCCAGGTCAGCATCAGTGTACTTGATACAGACGCTTATTGCCCTGGCGAAGGTGAAACCTGGCTTGGCTTGCAGACCCTGCCACGCCTCGGCAGTGAAGGCCTGTCCTATCAGCGGGCTCCCCGTGGCCAGGGGCGCGATGCTTGCGTCGCGAGGGACCAGGTGGAGGGTGGTATCGGAAGATACGGCGCCGGCGGGAACAGTGATAGAGACGTCGCCCGGCAGCGATGTCGCCGTGCCGCCGCGGTCAGGAGAGATGGCGCCCGTGCCGCCTCCCCGGTCTGGCCTGGGGATAGTCTGGCGGCCGGGCTCCTGGGGTGGCGTGGCCCAGGCACTCGGGCCAGAGGCCAACATCAGCAGGATGGCCGACGCGGCCACAGCCAGAGCTATGGCACCATGACCTCCGGTTCTGTACGCCATCGCAGTCCTCCCCCTCCCAACAAGACTATAAGGCATAAGGCTATAGTAGTCAAGGCCCTTGACATCCCCGTGTGGCTAGGGTAACATCAGGGCATCCTGAGCCCGATAATATCGGTAGCTCCCTTTTCGAGGAGGCGGCATGATCTCTGGCGGCTACGCGGGCCGAATGCTGAGGGTAGACTTAAACTCAGGTACCCTCACCACGGAGACCTACGACGAGGCCACCTTGCGCAAGTACCTCGGCGGCGTGGCTCTGGCGGCCAGGATCTTGTACGAAGAAGTGCTTCCGGAGGTCAAGTGGGACGACCCCGAAAACCGGCTCGTACTGGCCACCGGCCCCCTCACCGGGACTCGGGTCATGGGCTCGGGGACTTTCTCGGTGACGACCAAGGGGGCGATGACCGGCGGCGCCACCTCGACCCAGGCCAACGGCTTCCTGGGCGCCTATATGAAGTTCTCCGGATTCGACGGCGTCATAGTCCAGGGCAAGGTGGACGGGCCCGTCTACCTTTATCTCCATGACGGCGTCGCCGAGCTGCGAGACGCCAGCTATCTGAAGGGTAAGGGCACCAGGGAGGTGGAGACCCTGGTCAACCGGGAGCTGGGGACGAAGGGCCATGACATCAGCGTCTTCAGCATCGGGCCGGCGGGCGAGAACCTGGTGCGCTTCGCCGGAATCATCGGCGACTATGGCCACTCGGCGTCGCACAACGGCGTCGGCGCGGTTATGGGCGCCAAGGGGCTGAAAGCTGTCGTCGCCGCCCGAGGCCGCAAAGGCGTGCCTGTCGCCGACAGGGAGAGACTGGCCGCGGCCGTGGAGGAGGCCTTCCAGAGGCTTCAAACAGTGCCCGCCCTCAAGCGCGATTTCGACTGGGGCACTTCCACCCTTCTGCTTGGCAATACAAAGACGGGACTGCTGGCGGTGAAGAACTACACCACCAATCTTGTCCCCGACTGCGAGAAGTTCGACGGTACCTACTATCGGGCGCAGTACGAGACAAGGCCGCACCGGTGCTGGACCTGCCGGACGCATCACACCCACTTTCTGAAGGTCACGGAAGGGCCTTACACGGGCTACGAGGGCAAGGAGCCGGAGTACGAACAGTGGGCCTCCTGGGGACCCCTCATCGGCCAGATGGACCCGGGCGCCGCGGTGGTGCTCAGCAACGAGTGCAACGACCTGGGCATGGACTGCAACGAGGGTAGCTGGCTCACCGCCATGCTGATGGAGCTCTACGAGAAGGGCGTTCTCACCAGCAAGGATACTGGTGGCCTCGATCTGACCTGGGGCAATACCGAGGCGGTCAGGGAACTGCTGCGCCGGATAGCCCATCGCCAGGGTTTCGGAGGCGTCGTCTCCGGCGGCGTGAAGCGCACGGCGCAAGCGCTGGGCAAAGAGGCGCTGGAGTGCGGCATTTATAACGAGAAGGGCAATACCTCCCGGACGCATGACGACCGTGCGGGGTGGAGATGGATGTTCGACCAGGTCGTTTCCAGCACGGGGACTTCGCAGAGCGGCGGCACGCCCCGGCCCGTCCCCTCGTGGATCCGCGCCGCAGCGGCGGCGCAAGCCGGGCAGGACCCCTTCTCAATAGAGGCGGTCACGGAGGGAATGGTGCGCGACAAAGGGATCGTCCAGGTCGAAGACTCGCTGGCGACCTGTCGCCGGTGCCTTCCCGACCGGATGGAAATCGTGGTGGAGATGCTGAATGCCGTCACTGGTTGGGACCTGACCGAGGAGGAGGTTCTGAAGGTGGGCCTGCGCGCCCTCCACCTCATGAAGGTGTACAACCTGAGGCAGGGCATCGGCGCCACCCTTGATGCGCCTTCGAAGCGTCTCTCTTCCGCGCCGGTGGACGGACCGGTGAGAGGGAAGAGCATTGCTCCACTCTGGGAGGAAATGTTGCACACCTATTACGAGAAGATGGGCTGGGACAGGGAGACGGGAAAGCCGCTACCGGAGACGTTGCGCAGCTTGGGACTGGAAGACGTGATTGGTGATATCTGGTAGACAGGGGTCTGACCGGTCGGACGGGTCCACAGAGTCCACACAGTCCACTCAATTCGGGTCAGGAGGTACCAAGCAACGTGGAAGGTAAAGGCAAAGGCATCATCAAAGAGCTTTCAGAAGTGAAGGCGGTGGACGGCCAAGTAGGTCACGAGTCCGTACATCTCCACCGCCTGCTCAAGCCGGAAAAAGGCGGCCCGTTCTTCCTGACACTCACCCTGGACGCCATGCCGCCGGGAGGCGAGGTGGAACCTCACTACCATACCGACTGCGAGGTCTTCGACCACGCCTTCTACGTGGCCAATGGCAAGATAGCAGTGAAGGCGGGAGATGGCCCCGAGCGCGTCGTCGGCCAGGACACGGTCATCTGGTGCCCTTCGAATGTTATTCACTCGCTGAGGAATGTTGGCAAGACCAGGGCTAGAGTGTTGCGTATCGGCGCTTCAGGCAAAGGCGATTTCGCTTGCAAGACGGTCTATCCGGGGAAGAAGTAGGACGCAAGAAGCAGGAATCAGGAAGCGAGAAGCGGGGAGCGGCAACTCCAGGAAATCCCTCTTAATCTCCCTTTGGCAAGGGAGAAGCAGAATCTCCCCCTTTGGCAAAGGGGGATTTGTCGAGCGGCGACAACGTCTACTTCAAGAGCCGAAGGGAAGCCGGACCCGTCGCCCTGACGGGTAAGTTCGGGTCACAAGGAGGTCAAAATGCGGACGAACAAATGGTGGCTGGCAGTTAGTTCTCTGACAGTCCTGGGCCTGGTACTGTCCGCCGCAGGCGGCTGCGCCCCGGCCGGAGCGCCTGGGGCTCCCAAGCCGGGGGCCGCGACTCCGGCGCCCAAGCCGGCGGAGCAGCCTAAATACGGCGGCGTGCTCACCATAATCAATGACGGCGATCCCCCAAGCTTCGACGCTCATCAAGAGTCCACCTATATGACCTTCCACGCGGTGGGCCCGGCTACGAGCACGGTGCTCCAGTTCGACCCCTTGGAGAACACGAAGGTGGTAGCTGACATAGCGGAGAAGTGGGAGGCCAGCGCCGATGGCCTCACCTATACCTTCTCTCTGCGCCAGGGGGCCAAGTTCCACGATGGCTCGCCGGTGACCGCCGAGGACGCCCGCTTCTCCCTTGAGCGGGTGCGCAAGCCTCCCAAAGGGACCATCAGCCCACGGGCGTTAAACTTTGAACCGGTCAAGACCATCGAGGCCGTCAACCCCACAACGCTCAAGATAACGCTGGAACGCGCCTACCCTTCGCTGCTGCCCTTCCTCGCCCAGGGGTGGATGGCAGTCTACCCTAAGAAGGTGGTCGAAGAGAAAGGTGACATGAAGAAAGACGTAGTAGGGACCGGACCCTTCAAATACAAGGAGTATAAGCGGGGCGTCTCCCACGAGTTGGTGAAGTTCGAGGACTACTTCATCAAAGGCCGGCCCTATCTGGACGGGGTCAAGTTCTTTATTGTCAAGGAGGCGGGGACCAGGCTCTCAGCCTTGCGCACCAAGCAGGGGCTGGCCATCCTTCCCCACCCTGGCATCATCCCACCGGAAATGGAGGTACTGACCAAGGAAGAGCCTGGGATCGCCATCTCCAGCGGGCTGTATCCTCTCTTTGATGGGCTCATCGTAAACACTCGGCGGAAGCCCTGGGACGACGCCCGGGTGCGCCGTGCGCTTCTTCTGGGCACGGACCGGCAGGCTGCCGTTCAGTTTCTCCGCCAGGGGTCAGGCCGCGTGGGTGGGCCCATGCCTCCCTCCGGCCAGTGGGATATCCCCCAGGAGGAGCTTCTCAAGATGCCTGGGTTCCGTCAGCCCAAGGATGCCGACATTGCGGAGGCGAAAAGGCTCCTGGCAGAGGCAGGCGTGGCGCCCGGCACTAAGGCGAGCATCCTCGCCCGGGACATTTATAAACAGGAGGGCGTGTTTCAGCAGGATACCCTCGCCAAGCTGGGCTTCGATGCCGTAATAGATATCCAGGAGACAGCCACCGCCTTCGACCGCCTGCGGAAGGCCGACCACGAAATGACTGCTTGGGGCTTTGGAGTAGCCTTGGACGACCCGGATGCCTTCTTCAGCGAGATGTATATCTCCAGGGCGGCCCGGAACTACGCCGGACTCAAGGAGCCCAAGGTTGACGACCTGTTCGAGAAGCAGTCCCGCACGCTGGACCCAGTCGCCAGGAAGAAGATAGTTATCGACATGCAGAAGGCGTACCTGGAGAACCCCGGCGTGATCCAGACGCTCTGGCGGGTGATGAATATGGCGCTCTGGAAGGAGGTACGGAGCTACAAGTTCCCTTCTCAGACCTTCAACAACACCAAGTTCCAGGATGTCTGGCTGGCGAAGTAGGGGATAGGTTATAGGTCATAGGTTATAGGTTGTAGGTTACAGTGCCGCACAGGTGAAATTGGGCGCAAGGTGCGCGTGATTTTTGATTTCAATAAGCAGTATCCTGTTTTCACCAGACTGATAGCTGATGGCTGAAAGCTGACTGCTCGCTGGCATTCGGTCTCCGCTTCGCCGAGTTGGGCAATAGAGGATAGGAGGCGGGCAAAAAGGAGGCACACCATGACAAGAAAAGCTAGACGGCTATGGCTAGTACCGAGCGGCTTGCTCATCCTGGGGCTTCTGCTGGCAAGCTGCGCCCCAGCGCCGCCAGCGCCGGCTGGCGAGGCCTCCAAGCCCGCCGCCGGGGCGCCGGCGGCGACGCCCAAGGCGGCCGCAGAGCAGCCCAGGCCCGGCGGTACCCTCGTCATACTCCAGGGCGGGAACCCGCCCGACTTCGACGCCGCTGCCACGCAGAATGGCCTCATCCAGGTCACGACCGCCCCCGTCTACTCGAAGCTCGTCCAGTTCGACCCCAGCGCAGGCAAAGACATCGTCCCCGACCTCGCCGAGAAGTGGGATGTCGGCGCTGACGGCACAGCGTACACGTTCACTGTCCGGCAGAGGGTGAAGTGGCACGACGGCAAGCCCCTGACCACAGCGGATGTCACGTACAGCCTGAACAGGCTCCTAAGCCCACCGAAGGGCACGACAAGCAGCATCGGCGCGCTTCTCGGCCCCGTCGTCCAGAGAGTCGAGAGCGAGGGGGACCAGGTGAAGGTCGTCCTCAAGTACCCGTTCGCTCCGTTGTTGACCATCCTCGCCATGGATTTCAGCCCTATCTACCCCAAGCACCTGGCCGACGAAGGCAAGGACATGAAGACCGTGGCCATGGGCACGGGGCCGTTCAAATCCGTCAGCTATACCCCGGGCGTGAGCGTTGAGCTGTCCCGCAACCCGGACTACTATTTGAAGGGCAGGCCGTACCTGGAGGGCGTCAGCGTCCGCATCATCACGGACCAGATGACGCGCCTCTCCGCCATGCGCACGGCGCGCGCGCACATGACAGCCCGCTTCTCCGGCACGCTTGCTCCCTCAGAAGTGGACGCGCTCAAGAAAAGCGCGCCGAATATCCAGACCTTCCGCTCTGCCACTCTCCGGGGCCCCTGGCTGTTCTGGGACCTGAGGACAAAACCCTTCCAGGATATTCGCGTCCGCCAGGCGGTCTCCCTGGCGCTGGACCGCCAGGCGGCCCTCAAGGTCGTCGCGGAAGGCGCAGGGAAGTCGGGGAGCGCCTACCCCTTCGATGCCTGGGGGCTGACCCAGGACGAGCTGGCCAGGCTGCCCGGCTTCTCTGACCAGAAAGAACGGGACATCGCTGCGGCGAAAAAGCTCCTGTCCGACGCGGGGTACGCCGAGGGCTTCTCTCTGCCCGTGCTGTCCCGGGGTGAGCGGCTGACCAGGACCTCCGCCACGTTCATGACGGGCCAGCTATCGAACCTCGGCATCCGGGCCAGCGTCGAAGTCCTGGAGGACGCCATCTTCTGGAAGCGTGGGAACGACCGCCAGTTCCAGGCGATGGTCTTCACCCCCGGCGCAACCATTCCCGACCCCATCATCATGACGGACTACTTCATCCCGGGCGGGCGCCTTAACTTCGTCGGCAACGACGATGACAAACGCCTGACCGAGATGTGGGACGCCCAGCGACGCAGCCTGGACGTGGCGAAGCGCCAGGAGATCCTGAAGCAGGTCGAGCGGTATGTACTCATGGAAAGCTATACCGCACTGCCCATTGTCTGGCCTTACAGCTTCCTGGCGGTCGCGCCCACCATGCACGGATGGACGCCTGGCCCGTCGGACTACGCCCTGAACAACCTGCGGGATATCTGGATAGACAACTAAGCGCGAAAAAGGCACGCGCACGGTAGGGCGGTTGGGGAACCGCCCAGCGCCCTGACTGACGCGTCCGACCTGTCCGACCCGTCAGACTGGTCAGACCCAGACCAATCAAAAGGAGGACCGCTTTGAGCCTAGACACAGGCATCGAAATCCTCGACCCTCACGCCGAGGAGGAGGTAGAGGGGACCAGACTTGCCCTCAGACCGGCAAGGCTGGACAGCAAGGTGATCGGCTTCCTGGACAACACCAAGGCTAACGCCAACGTCCTCCTCGCCCGGCTGGAGGAGATCCTGGCGTCACGCCACAAGTTCGCCAAGATCATAAGACAGGCGCCCAGCTTCGAGCGGACGGTGGGCACACCCACGCCCGAGTTGGACGCCCTCGCTGCCGAATGCCAGGTGGTGGTGAACGGCGTCGGCGACTGAGGGGGCTGCACGACGTTGAGTATCAACGACGGCATTCAACTGGAGAAGCGGGGCGTAGCCACGGCCAACATCTGCGCCGGGAACTTCGCCCGCCTGGGGCAGCATGAGGCGAAGGCGCTCGGCGTCCCCTCGCTGCCCATCGTGGTGATACCCTACCCCTTTGGCTCCCTGCCCGACGAAAGGGTCCGGCAAATAGCGGAGGACATCGTCGACGAGGTCATCTACGTGCTGACAACGCCGCGCGAAAGGCTGGAGGAAGAATACCTGGACGGCACGCCTCCAGTCCTCGGGCGGCGCCTACAGGCATCGCCAGCTCGGCCCTGGCATGAATGACCTTTGAGGAATAGGAACGCCACCTGACCAGTCACCGCAAAGACACGGAGGGCTCAGAGACGGAAATCACTAGGGACCAAGGGGACTCTGCGCCTCTGCGGCGAAAGGAGGAGGTCGTTTTGGGCCTGGATCCTTTTAAGGAGAGTTCAATGGTACAGCTCAGGTCCCGGCGCCTTAAGGTCGCCTCGGAGGAGGCGGCAACCGGGTTTCTTTACGAGCAGGGCTGGACGGACGGTCTGCCCGTGGTCGTCCCGACGCCAGATAGAGTGGAGGCGATGCTGGCCGGGACCCGCCGCCGGCCGGAAGATCTCATCGGCCTGATCCCACCCGCCATGGGCAAGGCGACCGTGGAGAAGATGGCCATCAACGCCGTCATGGCCGGCTGCCTGCCTTCCTATCTTCCCGTGGTGATCGCCGCCTTGGAGGCGATGGTCGCCCCCGAGTTCGTCCTGGCCCGCGTCCAGGCCACCACTAATCCGGTGGCGCCGCTGGCGGTGGTCAACGGCCCGATACGTCAGAAGTTGGACATCAATTGCGGCCACAATGCCCTGGGGCAAGGCCGGCAAAGCAACGCAACTATCGGCCGGGCCATCAGGCTGATATTGAGCAACATTGGCGGCGCGATTCCCGGCGTAACGGACATGGCCACCCTCGGCCAGCCGGCCAAGTATACTTTCTGTCTGGGCGAAAACGAGGAGGCGCTCCCGACAACCTGGCCGCCTTTACATGTGGAGAAGGGGCTGCCCCCGAGACCAGCGCGGTGACTGTTTTCGGCGCGGTGAGCATTTTGAACATCCTGGATATGGAGAGCAAATCGGCGGAGGGAGTCCTCACCACCATCGCCGGGTCCATGACCGGGCAGGGCGGCTATAACATGAACTTCAACCCCGGGGAGCCGCTGGTGATTCTGTCCCCGGAGCATGCTGCTATAATGGCCCAGCAGGGAATGTCCAAGGACGATGTGCGCGCCGCCCTTCATGAGAAGGCGTCCCTACCTCTGTCCACCTTCGCGGCGGAGCAAGTCACGGCCATGTTGAACAAGTGGCACAGGCCAGTGGTCGATGGAATGGTGCACGTCAGCGCCAAGCCAGCAGACATCCAGCTCTTCGTCGCCGGGGGGATGGGGCCGCACTCCGTGTTCGCGCCCACCTTCAGCTCCAAGACGGTGACCAGGGAAATAAGTGATAAGTGATAAGTGATGAGTGATGAATGGGGCACAAGGAAAGGGGAATGCTGAAAGCTGACCACTGATCGCTGAAAGCTCGAATGATCAGCCTGTCCACAGTGTCCACTTAGTCCACCTGGAATCATGAATCAGTATTGCTGAGCAGAGTCATTTTGGAGGAAAACGAATGAACGACACCTACAAGACGATTCTCTATGAGAAGGACAAGGAAGTACCAGGCATCGTCTACATTACTCTTAACCGGCCTGAGAAGCGGAACGCCATCAGCATCGGGCCCGGCGAGATGACCGACGAGGTGCCCGATGCCCTGAGGCTGGCGGAGAGGGACGGCGAGGTGAAGGTGATCGTAATCCGAGGCGCGGGGGCCCATTTCTGCGCCGGCTTCGACCTCTCGATGGTCTACCGGGTGTACGGCGGCTCACCGGACTACAGCCCGCCTCAGGCCGTCAGGCTTCAGGTGGATGAGGACCACATCGTCGGGCTGCGCCGGGCTGTCCTCTACTGCAAGAAGCTGACCATAACCCAGGTGCACGGCTGGTGCGTCGAGGCGGGCATGTTCTTCGCCCAGTGCAGCGACATCGCCGTAGCTGCCAAGAACGCCATGTTTGCCCATCGCGGCCAGAGGCTGGCCTTCGGCGGCACCCTGAGCATGCCCTATGAACTGGTCATGGGGCTGACCAAGAGGATCGTGGAGCTGTTGATCACAGGTCGCACCTTCAGCGGCGAGGAGGCGGCGGAGATCGGCATCGTCACCCGGGCTGTGGAGCCGGAGATACTGGAGCAGGAGGTCTACAACCTCGCCAAAGCGCTGACGCTCATCCCCTCCGACGCCGTGGCTATCGGCAAGATGTCACGCAAGCAGGTGGCGGAGTCCCTGGGCCTGACCGGCCTGTTGAGCCAGGCCACCATCCATACCCTGGCCACCAACCTGAAGTACCGGGAAGAGGAGAAGAAGACCGTCTTCATCCGCGACCGCGAGAAGATGGGGGCCAAGGCCGCCTTCCACAAGCTGCATGACGAGTTCGAGGAGGCGCTGGCCCGGACGAAGTATTTCAAGAGCTACAAGGCGGGGTAGGTTGTAGGTTATAGGTTGTAGGGGATAGGGAATAGGGGGCAGGGGGCATTTGGAGTGCGGCGGCTTGCCGCCGCTTTCAAAGCGTAGCGATCAGCTATCAGCCTACAGCCATCAGCGCCGTAGGGCAGGGGCTTGTCCCCTGCCGCCGGGTGGAAGAGGGGGACCAGCTTCCCGGGTTTGAGTTGGCGAGGAAGGGGCTCTTGGCGCCCCAGTGCAGGGACTTGTCCCCTGCGTATCGATGTGCTCGATGGCCGATGTTTCCCAGACCGATTCGGTCGTCGAGAGCGAGCCGGTCTCTAACAGGGGAACCCCCCTCTCTCTTGTACCGAGGAGGAAACATTGAAAGGAAGTGGAAAAGGGCATTTCTGGTCTCTGACCGGCTTCCTGATGGTGGCATCTCTCGTTGCGGGCTGTGCGCCCGCGGCTGCGCCGCCACCAACGGCTGCGCCAGCGAAACAAGCGGCCCAATCACCGTCACCGATCCCCAGCCCCCAACCCCTGACCCCCGCGCCGAAGGCGTCCCCCGACCAGCCCAGATACGGCGGTGTTCTCCCCATCAGCGCTTATCAGGACCCACCGGGATGGGACATGCACCAGCAGCAGCTTCTCGCCACGCGTATTGTTGCGGCCACGGTCTATGACGGCCTGATGGAGTATAACCCGTTGAAGCAGGACGAGATCATCCCTGACCTCGCGGAGCGCTTCGATCTCAGTCCGGACGGTCTCGCCTACACCTTTCGCCTCAACAAGGGAATCAAATTCCATAATGGCAGCCAGATGACCTCCGAGGATGTGAGATTCAGCCTGGAGAGGATCATCAACCCGCCTCGTGGGGTCCGCTCCCCTCGAAGGGAGCTGTTGCTCTCCGTGGACCGAATTGAGACCCCAGATCCCGACACGGTCAGAATCGTGACCAAGTACCCCGACGCCAGCTTCATGGGCGGCATCGCCCTCAGCCATCACGTTATCTACCCAAAGAAGGTGGTGGAGCAGAAGGGCGACATGAAGCAGACGATGGACGGTACGGGGCCCTTCAAGCTGGAGAGGTACACGGCCGGGTCCGTCCTCGAGATGGTGAAACACAGGGACTACTTCCGCAAGGGACGACCCTACCTCGATGGGCTGAAGTTCTACATCATAACGGACGCGGCGACGCGCTTCGCCGCCTTCAGGACGGGCCGCGTGTTGCTCACGTCGCCGGGAAGCGGCGGCTTGAACCCCACGCAGGTGGGGATCACGAATCGCGAATTGAAGGGCAAGGCCCACGCCGTCGAGTACACTCAGCTCAGCAACGCCCTGGTGCAGATGAACGTGTCGCGGAAACCCATCGGTGATGTCCGGGTGCGCAAGGCTCTCAATCTGCTGGCTGATCGGCCGGCGCTGATCAAGGCGTATGGCGAGGGCTCCGGGGTGCTGAGCCTCTATTTCGCTCCCGAGCCTTGGGGCAGCTTCGAGTTCCCCAACGCCGAGATGCTGCAAACGCCCGGGTACCGGCCGGACAAGTCCAGTGATGTCGCCGAGGCGAAACAGTTCCTCGCCGAGGCAGGCTTCGAAAAAGGCCTATCGCTGACCATGACAATCAGGACCCTGGAGGTGGATGTGCGCATGTCCACGGCCTACAAGGAGATGGTGAAAGCGGCGGGCATCGACCTCAAGCTGGAAGTCCTGGACGCCGGGACCTTTACGAGTCGCAAGGCCAAGGAGGACTACGAGATCCTGCAGGAGGCGTGGGGCGTCCACGCCGATGACCCAACGGCCTGGCTGGCCAACGTCCTGCCGCCCGTCATCTCCTTCAAGGATGGTACGCTGGACAACTGGGTCAAGCAGCAGTCCAGGCTGCTGGACGTTGCTGAGCGCAAGAAGCTGGTGCGCCAGATCGAGCTGCGCCTGCTGGAGTTGATGCCCACCATGCCAAGCTGGCGGTCAGGTAAGAACGCCTCCGGCGTCTGGGACAACGTCAAGAACTTCGGCACGCCTATCGGCATCTGGAACTGCAACAAATACACCGAGGTCTGGCTGGCGACCTAGTAGGGGCACGGTGCACCGTGCCCCTACGGGCTGCCTGGGGAATGAGGGGAAGTCGCGCCAGTCCCCTCTTGCACTGACACAAGAAAGCGAGGAAATCATGGTCGAAACGAGGAGACCGTTAAGGCTGATTCTGACCGGCGCCGTCATCCTGGGTATGGTGGCTGGCTGCGCGCCCGTATCTTCACCCAGTCCAGCGGCGACTCCAGCCACCGTGCCTAAGTCGGAGGCCAAGTCATCGCCACCAACCCCCGTCCTCCAACCCCTGACCCCCACGCCGAAGGCGTCCGCCGGCCAGCCAAAATACGGCGGCTCCGTCACCCGCATCCGGGAGAACTATCCGGACATGCTGGACCCCCACTTCTCGCGGGGCGCCGCCTGGTGGGGCGACGTCCTGGCGCCTCTGTACAACGGCCTTTTCGCCCTGGACGAAAAGATGGAGATTGTTCCTGACCTCGTGGAGAAATGGGAGCAACCCAGCGATACGGTCTACGTGCTGAGACTCCGTCAGGGCGTCAAGTTCCACGATAGCCCGACCATGAAAGGCCATGAGCTGACGGCGGAGGACGTTAAGTTCAACATCCAGCGCATGGGCACCAATGACCCGAAGTTCTTTCGCCGCTGGCAATTCCAGCTAGTTTCCAGCGTCGAAATAGTCGACAAGTATACAGTGAGGATCACTTTGAAAGAGCCGACGGCGCCCTTTATGGACTTCCTGGCTTTGCCCATGACCTACATGGTCGGCCGGGAGGCCGTCGAGAAGTTCGGCGATCTGAACCGGGAAGAGGCGGGCACGGGGCCCTTTTATCTGAAAAGCTGGACAGAGAAAATCAGCTACAAGCTAGCCCGGAATCCGAACTACTTTGTGAAAGGGGTCCCTTATCTCGACGAGGTGAATGTCATCGTCGTGCCCGATTCCGCGACCAGACTCGCCGCCTTTCGAGCGGGCAGGGCGGACTACCTGATGGTCTCCAATACCGATTTCGAGTCCCTCAAGAAGACCAATGCCCGGATAACTTCGTCGAGTGTGCCGAGGAACCAGGTCTTCCTGGTGTTTCATCCCGAAAAGAAGCCCTTCGATGATCAGCGGGTGCGGCAGGCCTTCTCTCTGGCCGTCGACCGCCAGGCTATCATCGATGTGGTCATGGACGGCGAGGCGGAGCTGACCAGCCCCATCTTTGGCGCGGCGGCCTCGTGGCGGCTGCCCATCGAGGAGTTGAAACGCCTATATAAGCCGGATACAGGCAAGGCTAAGCAGCTCCTGGCCGAGGCCGGGTTCCCCAATGGTCTGTCCCTTGAGATCAAGGTGAGCTCCAGAAGGACGGAGTGCGTGGATGCCCTCGCCGTGGTGGCAAACCAGCTAAAACAGGTAGGCATTACCGTGAAGCAGCAGCCCCTGGAGCATACCACCCTGATCGCCCATCGGGCTGGCGGCGACTACACGGCCATTCTTCACGTGGGTACCCCCGCCCTGGAGGTGGGCGAGCGCGTAACCCAATACTGGCGGGCGAGGGGAGAATACCGCATCGAGGACAAGCAGGTCGCTGACCTGCTCGAGCAGCAAATGCGCGCCGTGGACACGGCCAAAAGGCGGCAGCTCCTGAACCAGTTCGAAAGGGTAATGATTGAGAAGGCCTACGCGGTGTTCCTCTTCGGCTATGGCGAGCGGCTGGCGCGGCAGCCTCATGTCAAGGGCCCGCCCGAGCCGTCGTTTCTGAGCCAGCACCTGGTAGCCTACCAGTGGATCGACAAGTAACTCGAAGCCGCCTATCCCGCGTACTTTAGTGCGCGGTACGCCAACAAACCATTTTCGTGGTAACGCTCAAGGGGATGACAGATGCTCGAACAGACTGAGGCCATCAAGCTGATTGTGGACACCTGTATGAAGGTGACACCCGAGGACGAGGTGCTGGTCATCGCCGACGACTACGCTCGTCCCCAGGCCGTCGCCCAGGCCGTGGCCGCCTGCGCCAGGGAGCGGAGCGCCAAGGTTGTCTGTATGGTGGTGCCGCCGAGGAAGATCGCCGCCGAGGAGCCCCGCAAGACCACCGAGGCTGCGATGAGGGCCGCCGATGTCATCTTCATGGCCGCGGAGAGGGTCTCCATCTCTGGCCACTCGACTGTCCATGAGGACCTGGCGAAAAAAGGGGTGCGGCGGTTCGCCACCAACGGGGTTTCGGAAGATTACCTGCGCAAGTCCTTCTCGTTGCAGGACATCATGGAGATGAAAGGGCGCTCGGAAAGGCTGGCCGAAGTTTACACTCAGGCGGATACGGTGAGGCTGACCACGCCGCACGGCACCGACCTCACCTTCAGCATCAAAGGCAGGCGCGGCACGGCGCTCAACCCCATCAGCGGCATCATCGTGCCGGACTACGCGGAGGCCGCCACTGCCCCGGTGGAAGGGACCGCCAAGGGGACGATTGTCTTCGACGGCGAGATGGACGGCTGGGGCTACACCCTGTCGAAGCCTCTGGTTCTGAAGGTAGTCGCCGGGCGAGTGGTAGATATCTCCGGGAACAGGGAGGATGCCGACAGGCTGCGGACGATAACCGCGGCGGACGGCAACGCCAACAACATCGGCGAGTTCGCCATTGGCGCCAGCCATACCGTGCCCGGCCGGCTCAGCGGCACGAGGTACGATTGCGCCATCATCGGCTACGTTCATATCGGCCTGGGGAGGAACACGCTGCTCGGCGGCGCGACCTTGAGCAAGATCCACATAGATGGAATCATGACCAGCCCGACGGTGGAGTTGGACGGGAAGGCTATCGTCAAGGACGGTCAGGTGCTGGTCTGAGCGAAAACGCGGCTCGTGGCTCCCGCTAGCCCGGGCCACTCAACCGAAGGGAGACAGTGACCTTGCAAGTAGAGAGCATCTCAACCCGGCTGGTTTCCCTGCCCATGTCCCAGCCCTACACGAGCTCGGTGGGCTGGACCATTGGCGCCGTGGGACACGTGATGGTCGAGGCGCGCACCAGCGAGGGACACATCGGTATCGGATACGCGCGCTCCCTCCACAACGGCAAGCTCCCGGCCATAAGAGCAGCCATAGAAGATGTGAAAAGGCTGGCCATTGGGGAAGACCCCTTCGCGGTCATAAGAATCTGGCGCGAGATGATGGCCAACAACTACTGGTTCGGGCCGGGAGGGCTCATAAATTTTGCCATCAGCGCCATCGACATTGCGCTCTGGGACCTGCTGGGCCAGGTCACCGGCAAGCCCCTTTACGTGTTGCTGGGCGGCGGTCGCCAGCGGGTACCCTGCTACTACACCGGTTTTCGACGTTCCACGCCAGCCGACCATCTGGGCATGGAGGCCGCCATGCTCCGAACGCAAGGGCTGACGGCCTTCAAGATCAAGGTGGGTGGTGAGGACAGCCTGGACAAGGAGATCGAGCGGGTCAGGGCCGTCAGGGAGGCCATCGGAGACGACATGGCGCTGATGGTGGACCCGAACCGCGCCTGGAGCGCCGACGTAACCATAGAGATGGGCGCGAGGATGGAGCCCTATAATCTGCGGTGGTTGGAAGACCCCATCCCCTACGAGGATATGGAGGGGAGGACGCGCGTGGCGGCCTGTCTGGAAGTGCCTATCGCCTCTGGGGAGGATATGTACACCGGGTCGCAGTTCCGGGATCTCGCCGAGCACAAGGCGGCGGACATCTTCAATGTGGACCTCCAGCGGGTCGGCGGCATCTCGGGATGGCTGGACGTCACGTCATTCCTGGAGGGCCGGAACCTGCCCTACGCCGGGCACTGGTTCTCGGAGATACAGTGCCACCTCTTCGCGACCACCGAAAAGGGGCTGACCCTGGAGTACATGCCCTGGCATTTCGGGCTGCACAAGAAGAAACCGAGGATCGTGAACGGCCTCATGGAGCTTCCTCAGGGCCCAGGCATTGGCTGGGAGATCGATGAAGAACTGGTCAAGAGGTACGAGATAGGATAGGGGAGAGTCGCCTGAGGCGCGCCAGGTCCAAGACGCGTACACATTCGAGTCGATTCTTACACAGACATCCCTTGCGGGGGGCCTTAACAGGGCGTGAAGCTGGAGTTTTGTGGCAGCTCCGTTTATAATGGGCTGAGTGACCCCAAGGCGCTGCCATGGAGAGCACTGTCATCGAGAAAACTGCTCTATTCTTCCCGAACAGCCAAAATCAGGGAGACGGCAGGCCAGACTTCTCTAAAGCCGTCTCGGACCAGAGGACTTGATTGTTGGACAAGGGACTGCTTGGCGTCGACCGGTCGGACTCCATAGTTAGAATGAAGATCGAGCTTCAGGCGAGAGGGGTACGGATTCCACAGGGTATGGCCCGCGAACTGGAAGCGAAGTACAACGCCCCCGCCATGAAGACGGGCCGGTTCACTTTGTGCCTGGAGTCTCCGGAGAAGAATGTGATCCCCGCTTTTATCGTCAATGGGAGGCGGGCGGCGGCATCCCCTCTCCATCTGGTCAAGACGGGCCCTGAGAGGTACGAGGTCTGGTGGAACGATGCGAAGTACACCGACGTTACCCCCATGCCGCGTCCTCACTTTTATGATATCACCACCAGGAGCGGCGCTCCCATGTACAAACTGGCGGTCATGGTGGGGCCCGGCCATATGCGGTCGGTAGTCAACCAGAGGTGTTACTACCAGCAGATAGGTCAGCCGTGCCAGTTCTGCGCCGTCCATCGCTGGTGGGACGCCAACATAGAGAAGAACCCTTCGGAGATTGCTGACGCTGTCGCGGCCGGAGTCCGCGAAGGGGTAGCGAAGCATATCTCTTTGACCACAGGCACTCTCGACACGCCGGGCAAAGGCCTGGAGATACTGGTCGAGACGGCAACCCTCATCCGGGACAAAGTTCAGGTGCCCACCATGCTTGAGTTCGAGGCAGTGGGCGATGTCCCACTTCTTACCTCGCTTCTCCGGGAAGCAAGAGAGGCGGGCGTAACTACCGTTTCATGCAACGTAGAGTGCTTCGACGAAGGGCTTCGCCCAAAGGTGATGCCCATGAAAGGCAGGATTCCTCTAGCCACGTACGTCGAGACCTGGGAGAAATGCCTTGAGATATTCGGTGACAACGAGGTTTTCACCGTGGCTATCGTCGGCATTGGAGAGGGCGACCAGTCGCTCCTGAGGGGCGTCGAGACGGCTGCCCGTCTTGGGGTGATGACGCATCTGGTGCCACATAGCCCGGCTATTGGAGCGGCGTATGAAGACATGCCTTCGCCGAGCGCCGATAGAATGATCTCGCTTTATGAGCGAGCCGTCGCCATTTATCGCAAATACGGCCTGAACCCCTGCGCCAGCCAGGCGGGCTGTGTTAGAGGCGGTGGCTTCAGCGCCATTAAGGACGTAGCCAGGTTCGGGGCGGCGAATGACCCAGCCAGTTCGAAGGATGGCGAGGCGACAGGAAAGGAGGACCACGTAATCGGGGGGCCTCTCTCCTGGGTAAACTAGCCTGAAGAAACGGCGTAGGAGCTTAATTCAAAAGGAGGAATGATGGTAAGCACTTGGAGCCGGACTTATACTGATGAAGTGGGCGTATTGGGCAGAAGGAAGACTGAGCTTCAGACGAGCGGCGTGATAGTCCCGGCGGAGCTGCAGGATGAGCTGGAGCGGAAGTGGAACGCGCCTGCCATAAAGAACGGCAGATTCGTCTTCTGTCTGGAGTCGCCCGAGGACGGGAGGCTCACCACCGTCCTGATTATCAATGGCAAGTTCGCCGTGGGTTCGCGGTTCCACTTAGTCAAAACTTGCCCTGAACGGAGTGAAGGGGCGGGCTCGGGCCGGTTCGAGGTCTGGAAGGACAGTGAGAAGTATACTGACGTGGTCTTGCTCCCCCGCCCTGAGTTCTACGACCGATTCACCAGCGACGGCGTGCCCATGTCCAATATCGCCGTCATCGGCGAGCCCGACCATCTGCGCTCCGTGCTGAACCAGCGGTGCGGTTACCAGCAGATAGGCCTGGGCTGCAAATTCTGCGCCATCGAGAGCTGGTGGGCCGGCTACACCGACAAATCCCCCACTCAGGTCGCCGAGGTTGCCGAGGCTGCCTACCGGGAAGGGATGGCGAGGCACGTCACCCTGAGCACGGGTACCCGCCTCAGCCGGGGCAAGGGACTGGAGGACTTGGTTGACGCCGCCAGGCTGATTCAGAAAAGGGCTAACGTCACTTTCACCCTCAACTTCGAGCCCCTGACCGATGTCTCCCTGCTGAAGGCCCTCCTGCGGGAGGGGCGAGCGGCGGGCGCCACCACCGCGCTCTGCAACATCGAATGCTTCGACGAGAGCCGCCGGGAAGACATCATGCCCATGAAGGGCAAGAACTCCATCGACGACTACAAGAGGGTCTGGGAGGCCTGCGTCGACATTTTCGACCACAATGAGGTCTACACCATGGCCATCGCCGGGCTGGGGGAGAGCGATGAATCCATCCTCGAGGGTGTCGAGCTGGCGGCTTCCATGGGCGTCGTCTGTTCTGTTGTCCCGCACACGCCCATGCGCAACGCCGTGTACGAGGACATGACGCCGCCGATGGTGGAAAGGATGATGTACCTCTATGAGGCCGCGCTGCCCATCTACGAGAAGTACGGCCTGAAACTCTACGGCGGCACTGGCGGCATTTATACCTCTCTGAAGGGGATGTAGGCTGGGGGTCGGGGGCCGCGGGTTGGGGGTTGGTGCCCAACCCCGATCCCTACTTCCCATAACCTGTAACCTGAAACCCAGGCGGGTTGCGGTGGTAGGTTGCGTGACTACTTCGTCGCGAACTCACCCACCCTACCTGCTTCCGGAGAATAGAGTTGGCAGGGGCGACGCCATGCGTCGCCCCTGCCACGTTCAGCGTTACGTCAGAAGGAGGCCCCATGGAATTTGTCAAGTACGACAAGAGCGGACGCGTGGTGGAGGTTACTCTGAACCGTCCTGAGCGACTGAACGCCCTCGGCAGTCAGGTGCGCGCCGAGCTGGCGCAGGCGTGGAAGATGCTCGCCGACGACCAGGAAGCGCGAGTGGCCATCCTCACCGGGACGGGTCGGGCCTTCTGCGCCGGCATGGACATCAAAGAGATGGGACAGCAGCGGAGCCCGGCGGAAATGGGGCCGGACCCCGCCAAAAGGCCCTTCCATCCGAGAATGCAGCCGAAACCGGTGGTGGCGGCGGTCAACGGCTTGGCCCTGGGCGCCGGATTCGACCTTCTGGCCATGGGCGCCGACATCTGTATCGCCGCTGAAAGCGCCACTTTCGGTATGCCCGAGGTGGTCCACGGTGTGTTCTCTCTGGGCACCCTCTTCGCTGTGCACCATATCCCCCTGAACATCGCTATGGAACTCGTCCTGCTCGCCGACAATATCACGGCGCAGCGCGCCTACCAGATCGGTTTGGTGAACAAGGTAACGACCGACAACGATCTGATGTCGGAAGCCCGCCGCGTGGCTGGCCGCATCGCGGAGTACCCTCCGCTGGCGGTGCAGTTGATCAGGCGCAACCTGCTCAAGGCCACGGAGGCCAGCGAGGCCGCTTACACACTGGAGCACTATCTCCGCAGCGAGGTCGGCGCGTCCGAGGACTTTGCCGAGGGGGTTAAGGCCTTCGCGGAGCGGAAGAAGGCGACGTAGGCAGCCGGCAGCGGCAATGGGAGTAATCGGACGGATGGGAGCTATTGGCTCCCGGCTTTGCCTGGCGGCGATCGGTAGGAATCCTGGGACTGATTCCAGGCCTGGGCTTTGTTCCGATGCTGCAAGCGGGCGCGTGTCATGCGCTCGCGCAGGCCGCCCTGTTCGAGAAAGTCCTGCTCCAAACGGCGGAGCTGCTGGTCAATCAGGTAATTGGTCTGGCGGATGAGGCAGAGAGCAATGTTGGCCACGACTTCGAGCGGGTGGGTTTCCACAAATGCGCGGTAGTCCTCGTAGCTCTGCGGTGTTTTGCGGCCCAGCTTCCGGATGTATTGCGCTTCCCTGGAGTCCTTGTCCCAGATCGCAAGGTCGCGGGCGCGGAGGTAGTCTTTGTAGTCATCCAGCCTCTCCTGCGCGCAGGACAGCGCAACACCTTCTCGCTAATGCTCTGCGCCACCGCCACGCTCTTTGTTATACTTAGCCTATGGACCTCCTCTCTATCCTTCTGGTGGCGCTGGGTCTATCCGCGGACTGCTTCGCCGTGGCCCTCAGCGGCAGCATTTCCATGCCCTCGGTCTCCCTCCGTCAGGTCTTCCGCACGGCGTTCTCCTTTGGATTCTTCCAGTTCGGCATGGCTGCCGTAGGCTGGCTTGCCGGAGGGCCCGTGGTCCAGTTTGTGGCCGATTTCGACCACTGGGTAGCCTTCGCCGTGCTGGCGCTGGTGGGTGGAAGGATGATTTGGGAAGCATTTCGTTCAAGAGACGGCGCTGGCAACGCCGATATGTCGAAGGGGCTGACTCTTGTGAGCTTGTCCGTGGCTACCAGTATCGACGCCTTCGCCGTGGGGTTGAGCCTGGCCTTTTTCGAGCAAGATGTCCTGGGGATCAGCCTGTTGATCGGGTTGGTCGCCTTCGCTGTCACCGCCCTGGGTTTTGCCGTGGGCAGGCGGGTTGGGGCGCTTCTCGGCAGTCCTGCCAGGGTTCTTGGCGGGCTGATCCTCATAGGCATCGGCGTCAGGACTCTCATCACGCATACGTTTTAAGTCCTAGATTCCTGCTCGGGCAGCGTCTCGCGCCTCCTTGAAAACCCGCATTGTCCGCATTGGCCTCGGCTTGCCATACCCTCCTTCCTGCCTTATAATCTGAATGGCATTTCGCGCTCAGTTTAGGGCATAATAGTAATGATGATCTCTCACATATTCCCTGAGACCGCTCGGGTGCGGGACAACGGGCATCTCTTTCTCGGCGGATGTGACGCGGTGGACCTGGTCGATCGCTTCGGTACTCCCCTCTACGTCTTTGATGAAGCCACCCTCCGTTCTCAGTGCGCTCAGTTCGTGGGCGAATTCACCCTCCGCCATGCTGATACGCAGGTGGTCTATGCCTGCAAAGCCTTCATCAACCGGCCGCTGGCACAGATTCTCCATGAGGAGGGGCTGGGGCTCGATGTGGTGTCCGGAGGTGAGTTGGCCATCGCGCGGGCCGCCGCTTTCCCCGTGGAGAAGGTCTACTTCCACGGCAACAACAAGACCCCGGAGGAGCTGCGCTTCGCTCTCGATGCGGGGATCGGACGCTTCGTCGTGGACAACTTTCTGGAGTTGGAGCGGCTGGAGGCCCTGGCCGGCGAGGCGGGAAAGAAACAGGACATTCTGCTGCGGCTCTCTCCAGGTGTGGACCCCCATACTCACCAGCATACCACCACGGGCATTATCGATAGCAAGTTCGGGTTCACCATTGCCACGGGCCAGGCGGAGACCGCTGTCGCCCGTGCCATGTCAGCTTCGCATCTGAACCTCGTCGGCCTGCACGTCCACCTCGGCTCGCCCATCTTCGAGACGGAGCCGTACCAGCTCGCCATGCGAATGACTTTCCAGTTTGCGGCGCAGATGAGGGAGAAGCTGGGTCTGCGCATGGCCGAGTTCAGCCCGGGAGGGGGCTTCGCTATCCAGTACACCGGCGATAGCCCCGCGCCGCCTGTCGGCGCTTACGCGGAGGCTATCGTCTCCGCCCTGCACGAGGGAAGCCGCGCCGCTGGTATGCCCGCGCCTCGCCTCATCGTGGAGCCGGGCCGCAGCATCGTCGGCAGGGCCGGCGTCGCCCTCTACACGGTGGGAGCCACGAAGGAGATACCCGGCGTGCGTAAGTACGTCTCGGTGGACGGCGGCATGGCGGATAACATTCGCCCCGCCATTTATGGCTCCAGGTATGAGGCGGTCCTGGCGAATCGAACCGGAGGAGTGGGGGAGCTGGTGACCATTGCGGGCAAGTTCTGTGAGTCGGGCGATGTCCTTGTTCGCGATGTCCAGCTTCCAGAGCTTAGGACGGGGGATATCCTGGCCATACCGGCCGCCGGCGCCTATTGCCTGTCCATGGCCAGCAATTACAACGCTTCCTTGAAACCTCCCATTGTTCTGGTGAAGGACGGAAACGCCAGGCTGATACGGCGGCGGGAGACCTATGAGGACCTCATGCGTTGCGATGTGATCGATGGACGATGAATGATGAATGCGGAATGATGAATGAGAAGGAAGCGCGAAGCGAGAAGCACGAAGCGGCAAGGCCTCTAATGGATTGCTGATGAGTGAAGCTGAATGCCGAAAGCTGACCGCTGACGGCTGAACGATTGATGACTGCGGAGAACCCTGGCGATGTGGGACATCATCGGACATAATGAGGCGGTGACCTGCCTGCGGAGCGGGCTGAAGGATGGTTGCCTGGCTCATGCCTATCTCTTCGTGGGGCCGAGACACGTCGGCAAAATGACCCTGGCCGTGAAGCTGGCCCAGGCGCTGAACTGTGTGGAGGAAACGCCGCCCTGTGGGGAATGCCGGGCCTGCCAGAGGATCGCTGCCGGCAAGCACGCGGACATTCAGGTTTTGGGCGTGCCCACTGGAGAGCCCGGGATCGGAGTCCAGGGCAGCACCAGAGTCGTCATTGGCATCGATCAGATTCATGATTTGCAGCGGAGCGCCTGTTTGAAGCCCTTTGAGGGCAAGCGCCGCGCATTCATCATAGATGAGGCGGAACGCCTCTCCGCTGACGCCGCCAACTGCTTGCTGAAGACGCTGGAGGAGCCTCCCGAGGGCGTGGTGATAGTCCTGCTCACGGCCAACGAAAGGCTGCTCCTGCCCACCATCATCTCGCGCTGCCAGAGGCTGGAGCTGAAGCCCATGGGTTGCGCCGCTCTGGAAGAGGCCCTCGTTGCACGAACCGCCGGAGGCGGGCTTTCGGCTGAGCAAGCCAGGGTGCTCGCCCGAATGTCCCGTGGCCGTGTGGGGTGGGCGCTGGCGGCCAGCCAGGACGAAGGTCTGCTGCGGGAAAGAGAGGCCAAGCTGAGTGCGCTGGTGGACCTGGCCGGCGCAGGAGTGGTGGAGCGGTTTGCCTTCGCCGCGCGCCTGGCCCAGGAGTTCGTCCGCAGCCGGGAATCGGTCCGGCAGCTTCTGGGCCTCTGGATAGAGTGGTGGCGGGACCTGTTGTTGGCGCGGGCGGGGTGTCCCGCTTTGATTACAAACGTGAACCAGGAGGAGAGCATTGTCAGATGGGCCAGCGCCTACACTTTGGCGGAGATTCAGGCTTTTGTCAAGAGCCTGAGGCTGGCGCTGCGCCGGCTTGAGCAGAATGCAAACTCTCGCCTGGTCCTGGAGACGCTGGTCCTGGGCCTGCCGGCTGGCGCCTCGCGATCCGAGAGTTCGGGAGACACAGAGAAATGACAGATATAGTCGGTATTCGTTTCAAGAGGGCGGGAAGAGTCTACTACTTTGACCCCGCTGGTCTGGAACTCGACATCAATGATGACGTGGTCGTGGAGACATCGCGAGGCCTGGAAATGGGTCAGGTGGTCATCGCGCCGCGTCAGGTCGTCAACAACGATATCGTGGAGCCGTTAAAGCCGGTTATCCGCAAAGCGGAGGCCGAGGACAAGGAGCGGGCGGCGCAGTTTCGGTGCAAGCAGTGCTCCGCCATGAAGAAGTGTGCGGAGATGATTGCTGAGGCCAGACTGCCCATGAAGCTGATCTCGGCGGAGTACAATCTGGACGGCACGCGTCTGACCTTCTATTTCAGCTCCGAGGGCCGCGTCGACTTTCGGGAGTTGGTGCGCCGGCTGACCTCGGCCTTCGACACCAGGGTGGAACTGCGTCAGGTGGGTCCCCGCGACGAGGCTAAGATGGTCGGCGGCTTCGGAAGGTGCGGAAGGCCCCTGTGCTGCGCCAGCCATTTGTCCTCCTTCAGCACGGTCTCCATTCGCATGGCTAAGGAGCAGGACTTGCCCTTGAATCCGGCGAAGATATCCGGTGTGTGCGGCCGCTTGCTCTGTTGCCTGGCTCACGAAAGTGAACAGTATCGAATGATGAAAGAGAAGATGCCGCCGATCGGCCAGAAGGTGCGCGTTCCTATGGGCGAGGGGACGATAGTTGGGACGAACCCATTGAAAGATTCCGCCGAGGTGGAACTGGAGAGTGGTGCGACGGTGGAAGCGAAAGTCAGCGAGCTGACGCTGGCGGAAGGAACGGCGCCGGTGGGCCGCAAAGACAGACGGAACCGCCGGAGGCGGTGACGAGCGGTTAGCTTCCCTCACTCACCTGCGTATCTCACCGTGTGGTGCTCCAACCGCTCCCACTCCGGGATGAACTTCAGCCAGTTATCTTTTGATTCCGCGTGGCGGTGGCAAACGTAGTAGCTGGCGTAGCGCGGCGCCTGGGGTGGGTGAAGGAGCCTCATGTGCGCCTCCGCCGGCGTGTGGCCCGCCTTCCTTCGATTGCACGCGGGGCAGGCGCTCACCAGATTGTCCCAGGAATGCTTGCCTCCCCGGTGGCGAGGGACCACATGGTCTATCGTCAGGTCCCTGGTCTGCTTGCCGCAGTACTGGCAGGTGTAGCGGTCCCGGAGGAAGATCTCTCGGCGCGTGAGTCGGCGCTGCGGGCGGGGTCGCCTTATGAGGTAGATCAGGCGGATCACCGACGGCAGAGGCAGGGAGAAGGAGGGCGTCTTGATCGCCCCTTCGCCGTGTTCCAGCACCTCCGCTTTCCCGCGATCGAGGAGGACCACGGCCCTTCTCGCGTTGCAGACATTCAGGGGCTCATAGTTTTGATTGAGAACCAAAACCTCCGAGTTGACCATAACTACCTCACTATATCCGCGTCCGACGGGTCGGATTTGGCGGTTTTCGGTGCTTGGTTGGGGCCTTTCGACCCAGCCCGCAAGTTTGAAACCCGCCCTCTCTTGCGCCTAACTAACCCGGGAGTTTCCGCAGAAGCGACTGGAACACCTCGAACAAGTCAGGCAGAAGGCCTGATGCCAGGGGCAGGAAGTCCAGGAACTGCTTGGCAAGGACTGATTCTCTGACTCCGGACTCGATGCCCAGGAAAGGTACCTTGGTGAGTACAGCGATGAGAACAGCGAAGATCACCAGGCCCTTGACCGCTCCGAAGATGCCGCCCAGAAGATGGTCCGCCCACCCCAGGAAGAGCATGGAAACTGTCTTGTGGAGCAAGGAGCCAATCCAGTGGGCGATGAGAGTGACGGTGAAAACGATGATAACGAAGGAGGCGATCCTGGCGATATCGACTTCGAAGGCCGGGACCAGGACGCTGGCGAAAGAGCCGTAAAACTTGCCAGCTACAATGAATCCAAGGATGAGCCCGCCCACACCGATGACCTCCCGGATGAAGCCGCTTGCCAGTCCGGCGGATATCCACCAGAGCATTCCCAGGGCAACTGCAACGTCAAACCAGTTAAGGCCCATTCCCGACTCCTCTAATCCCATTAAGGCAGTGGCGCCAGCGAGGCCTTGCTATCAGCCAGCCCTGTCCAGGAGCGCCGCCGCCAGCACGTCGTCCATCCTCTCCGCGAAAACGAAGTTAAGCTCCCTGCGAACGGGCCAGGGGATGTCCACGAGGTCCTTGGCGTTCTTCTTGGGCATAACGAAGGTCTTGATGCCGGCCCGATGGGCGGCAAGGATCTTCTCCTTCAGCCCTCCAACGGGCAGTACCCGGCCCCGGAGGGTTATCTCTCCGGTCATAGCCACGTCTTTGGACACCGAGCGTCCTGTCAAGGCTGAGATGAGGGCCGTGGCAATGGTGACGCCGGCGGAGGGGCCGTCCTTGGGAACGGCGCCCTCCGGCACGTGTATATGGATGTCAGTCTTATCGAAGACGTGGGACTTGGCCTTCAGCTCATCGGCCCTTGACCTGGCGAAGCTCAAAGCCGCCTGGGCCGACTCCCGCATCACCTCGCCCAGTTGTCCGGTGAGGGTGAGGCTGCCCTTGCCATCCATCAGGGTGACCTCCACCTCGAGTACATCTCCCCCCATCTCGGTGCGGGCGACTCCCGTGGCGACCCCCACCTCGTCTTTTTCCTCGGCAATGCCCCAGAAGAATTTCTGAGGTCCCAGGTACTTGCTCAGAGACTGGACCGTCACGGAGCGCGGGGGGCTGCCTCCTTCGGCTACCAAGCGAGCCACCTTCCGGCAAATGCTTCCAATCTCCCGCTCGAGGTTGCGCACACCGGCCTCGCGGGTATACTCCCGAATGATGCGGCGCAACGCCCCCTCCGAGAATTGAAGCTGACCGTCCAGTAGGGCATGCTCCTTGAGCTGTTTCGGCACCAGGAACTGCTGCGCGATGCGGAGCTTCTCCTCCTCAGTGTAACCGGGGAGTTCGAGGACTTCCATGCGGTCTCGTAGCGCGGGCAATACGGGGTCCAGCACGTTGGCGGTAGTTATGAACATAACCTTGGAGAGGTCATAGGGAGCGTCCAGATAGTGATCGCTGAAAGAATGGTTCTGCTCGGGGTCGAGCACTTCCAGGAGGGCTGACGACGGGTCGCCCCTGAAGTCGGCGCCGACCTTGTCGATCTCATCAAGCATAAAGATTGGATTGACAGTGCCGGCATTACGCATGCCCTGAACGATTCTGCCGGGCAGGGCGCCGACATACGTGCGGCGGTGGCCGCGGATTTCAGCTTCATCCCGGATGCCGCCCAGGCTGATGCGTACGAATCTCCGGCCCAGCGCTTCGGCGATAGACATGCCCAGGCTCGTCTTGCCGACTCCAGGAGCGCCGACGAAGCAGAGGATCGGGCTGCGCAATTTCCCAGCGGACAGCTTGCGAACCGACATATATTCCAAAATCCTCTCTTTTGCCTTCGCGAGCCCGTAGTGATTCTGATCGAGGATCTTGGCAGCTTGCTTGATGTCCAGCTTGTCCTTGGTGCTCTTCGTCCAGGGAAGGACGGTTAGCCAGTCCAGGTAGCTTCTGATGACGGCGACCTCAGGGGACGCGGCGGGCATCGTGGCCAGCCGCTGCACTTCGTCGTTGGCCTTTTTGGCTACCGCCTTGGGCATGCCGGACGCGGTGATCTTCTTGCGGAACTCGTTTATCTCGCGAGTCTGGGCGTCCACCTCGCCCAGCTCCTTCTGAATGGCTTTGAGCTGCTCGCGAAGGAAGAACTCCCGTTGCGATTTGTCCACTTCCTCCTGGACCTTGGAGTGAATCTTGCTCTGGAGCTCCAGGACGTCTAGCTCCTTTGCCAGAAAGATGCTCACTTTCTGCAGACGCTCCTCGGCCGGAATCGTCTCCAGGATCTCCTGTCGCTGAGGTATGCCGATCTCGAGAGAGGAGGCCACCAGGTCCGCCAGCCAGCCCGGTTCGTCGGCGTTCATAGCGGCAATGAAGGTCTCCTCCTGGATATTGGACGAAAGCTTGACGACCTTCTCGAAGAGCGCCAGGACAGCGCGCCGCAGCGCCTCTGCCTGGAGCGACGGCTCGCAGGGTTCCGCTATGGGGACGACGTTCACCCGGAGATGGGGCGCCGTTTGAATGAAACTGGCTATCCGCAGTCGCCTCTGGCCTTGTACCCAGACGCTGGTCGTGCCATCCGGCATCTTCAGCACGCGGCCGATGGCCCCTTCCGTGCCGACCGTGTACAGGTCTTCGGGCGCGACTTCAGTGCTCTTCACGTCCCGGCGTGCCACGACCATGATGGCAGACTGGCGGGCCACAGCTTCCTCGATGGCTTTGAGCGAGGCCTCACGGCGGACGAAAAGCTGGGCTACCATGTGAGGGAAAAGGACGGTGTCCCGGCGCGCCAGCACCGGGAGTTCGATAACGCTGTCCACCCGCGGAGTCTTCTTTCTTGGCATATATCAAAAAGTCCCTTCTAGGGCTGAGGCAGTAGACTCGGCGACCCCGCAGTCTTCTTTACTTGGCCTGCTTGAATATCCTCATTGGTGGATAAGTCTACCACAAGCGGGAACTGGAGGCAACAGAGGCGCAACGCGGAGGGGTAGAAGCATTACGAAAGCGGCAAAGGCCAGGCAGCTGAACCTGTTCTCAGGACGGTCGGCTATGGGACCCAGCCGGGCAACGCGGCGGCCTGCTTCACCCACGTCGCCATCTGCGCCTCGTCGAGATCGTCCTCGTGGATGTCGATCCAGCGCGCGTCCTTCCCCGTGCCTCCGGGTGGAACGGGTCGCAGCGACGTGCCGCGGAAGAAGGTCACCTTGACGTAGTGGGTGAAGACGTGGAGCCCCAGAAACCAGCCCTGGCCCTCGATGCCGTACATGGGCGAGTTCCACCTCACGGCCTTGCGCACGCTGGGCACGTTGCGCGCGATGAGCGCGTCGAGGCGCTTCCCGAGGTCGCGCTTCCAGCCCGGCATCGCGGCGATGTACGCCTGCACTGGGGCGTCGCCGTCGGCCTTCGCGATCTGCGGATTGCCGCCCGAGAGGAGGACGGCGACCTTCTCGCCTTTTCTCACCTTGGCCTGCTTGGCCTCCCTCGCCCCTGCCTTGGCCTTATTAAACGCCACCGCAGCCCGCAGGAGAACCTTCAATGAACGCTCGTTGATTTGGTCGTCCTTGAAGAGGTCAATCGCCCGCCATTGCTTGCCTTCAAGCTCGCTGTTAAAGAGCATGTCCGGGTCCGGCAGACTGGCCCCATGGTAAAAGGTCAGTTTCACCTTATCCTTGAAAGCATTGGCAACACAGACAATCCCATTGTCGGAAAAGACAGGCGCCCCCCTCCATTTCCATTCCTCGACTATTTCCGGGTCAGCGTCATGGATGATTCTTCGAAGATTGGCTAATGTCACGCCGCGCCAGTCGGTAAGCTTCGCAATCAGGTCGTCAATCAGCTCACTCGCGTTCATTATCATTTCTCCCTAGTAGCGTGTAACACTGATGTTTACGCTCCACCGAGCCCCAACACGGGAGCATGGATAAACAGGATGAACAGGATTGTAAATCGAGCAGAATTATCCGAGGTATACTCAAAGAGTGTGTAAAAAGGGGAGCGGTCGGTTATCCTTACTTAAGTGAGAAAACTTAAAGAAGGAGGCCGCCCCTTGAGGAAGCATTACACGGATGACAGGAAGGTGTCAAGGGTCACATGGGAGCATCTGGAGCAATGGCTGAGGGAGAAGATTCAAGAGTCGCTGCAGGAGATTCTGAGAGAGGAGGTCACGGAGTTCCTGGGCCGGGGCAAGTCTCAACGCCGCGCTGGTGTGGATGAGAACCCCGGATATCGAAACGGGTATGGCAAGGAGAGGCGCTTGACCCTGCAGTGTGGCACTGTAACCTTGCGCAGGCCGCGTGTTCGCGGTCTGGAGGAGCGGGTTCACCAGCCGGGTGCTGCCCCTCTTCGACAGGAGGACCAAAGAGGTGGCCACGCTGATCCCGGAGCTGTACCTGCACGGGCTGGCAGCGGGTGACTTTGACTTGGCCTTGCGGGGACTTTTGGGAGAGAAGGCGCCTCTCTCAGCCAGCACGGTGGCGCGTCTGAAGGAGGGGTGGCAAGGCGAGATGGAGATATGGCGCCAGCGTCGGCTGGACGACCTCGAGTTGGTCTATGCCTGGGTGGACGGGATCTACGTTAAGGCGGGGCTGGAGAAGGAGAAGGCAGCGCTTCTGGTGGTCATCGGCGCACTGAGTGATGGGAGTAAGGCCATTCTGTCGCTGGTCCCAGGGCATCGGGAGTCCACGGAAAGCTGGTCCGCTGTGCTGCGCGACCTTCGGGGCCGGGGGATGCGGGCCCCGAGGCTGGTCGTCGGCGATGGGCATCTGGGTATCTGGGGAGCGTTGCGCAACGTTTATCCCGAGGCCGCCGAGCAGCGCTGCTGGAACCATAAGATCGTCAACGTCCTGGACAAGCTGCCCCGCAAGCAGCACGCCCAGGCACGGTTGCTGCTCTGCCAGATTCCTTACGCAGCGACCGAGGCAGAGGCGGAACGCTTACGGTCAAGCTTCCTGGCCTGGTGCTCTCGGCGTGGCTACAAGGACGCGGCCGCTACCCTGGAGCGGGACTGGGACCGGATGGTAACCTTCTACCGGTTTCCCAAGGAGCACTGGATACACATCAGGACCACCAACCCGGTGGAATCGCCCTTCGCAGCTCTGCGGCTGCGCACTGATGCAGCCAAGCGTTTCAAGCGCACAGAAAACGCGACGGCGGTGATCTGGAAGATGTTGCTGCTTGCCGAGAGGAGGTTCCGCCGGCTAAACGCCCCGGAACTTTTGAAGAGGGTCTGCTCTGGGGCGCACTACCAGGACGGCGTCGAGGTCACAGTGGAAGAGGAGGCCGCCGCTTGACCCTATTTACACACCTATTGACAGAACCTCAATTATCCTGCCTATCCTGTACATCCATGTTGATAATTATCGGCCAATCCGTGTGGACGCCTGATACAAGGTAATTCTCCTAGACATTTTTGCCCTATCTGAGATGTCTTGTCAACAAGGAGCAAACGCAGTGTTACCAACGATTCAAAAGTGAACTGTTAATGGTTGAAAAGTGAACCGCTTTGTTGCATTCCTCTGGTCAAGGAGGGATGCATGGAACAGATTCATCGGCGGTTCACCGGGCATCAGGCTTTGTCCCCGGCGATGACACATTCACGATCCCCAGCATCTCATACCATATCTTGTGGCCATCATTCCGTTGACATACAAGGCTGTTCTTGCTACACTTCTAACCTAACTCGGCGAAGTCGAAACCAAATGGCAGCGAGCGGTCAGCTTTCAGCCATCAGCTTGGTAAGAACTGGTTACTGCCCGCTGAAATCCAAAATCAAAAATCACAAATCAAGAATCATGCACACTTTGGCTTCCATAGGTGATCCTCATCGACCGGCCTTTGGCCATTCCCATCCGGGACCGGCGTAGCCAGTCCTCGATGTCCCACTCAAAGGGTGGGGGTTTCTAAATCCATCGAGATCTTCAACGCCAAGAGGAGGAAGGATCATGGCTGAAATGAAAGTTGAGACGCATGACAAAAAGGGGTGGCGGGACAAATTCCTGCAGCGAGATCTTCCCGTTGCCTATCTGCTGGTGAGGGCCACCATGGGCTTTCACATGATTGCCCACGGCGGGGTGCGGTTGCCGATCCTGGACCAGTTCGCTGCCGAGACGGTGAAGACCTATGCCAGCGTGAACTTGCTGGGTCTGTATTTGTTCCCGGGATGGCTCGTCACCATCATCTGCTACGCGATTCCACCGGTGCAGGTTGTGATTGGCATTTTGCTGACGGTGGGCTTTAAGACCAGGCTCGCCAGCATAGCCGGCAGCATTTTGATGCTCGTCCTGATGTTCGGAATGGTTGCCCAAAAGAACTTCGGCACGGCGCATCTCATGTGGTTCTATGTTTTGATTTTTGCGGTTCTGGGAGCGCTGAACTTTGCGGATCGTTATTCTCTGGATGCTATACTGAAACGGCCGCCAAAGGATTGAATATTTTGAACGAGAGGGGATAGAATAGAGCGCGATGATCTTGTAGGAGATCATTTAAACCCACGTCCCATGGCAAGAGGACAATTACGTACAATTCAAGCAGGGGGAGCCTTTCGGCTCCCCCTGCTCTTGCTCATAGGACCGACTGTACCTCGAAGGGTGCCACACTTGACGCCACACATCAGGTTGTGTAGAATTTGAAGCAGAGCGATTGGGGAGGGGAATGCGATGTCTACCAACCTGGCTATTGACGATGCCCTGGTGGAGCAGGCGAAAGCTGTGGGCAAGCACCGAACAAAGAAGGCCGCCGTCACGGAAGCTCTTGAGGAGTATATCCGAAGAAGACGCCAGACCGAGATAACCGAACTGTTTGGGTCCATAGACTACGATGAGTCTTACGATTATAAGGAACAGCGGCGGAAGCGATGAACGTATTGGTAGATACGTCCGTCTGGTCGCTCGCATTGCGAAGAGGCGCCCCCGCGGACCATTTCGCGATCGCAGACTTGGCCGAGTTGATCGGGGAGTTGAGGGTGCGGATGATCGGCCCGGTCCGGCAGGAGTTGCTGTCCGGAGTCAAATCGGAAAGTCAATTCGAAAAGCTGAGATCATACCTTTCCGCATTTCCTGATCTGTTGTTGGATACCGCCGATTTTGAGAAGGCGGCAAGATTCTTCAATATCTGCCGCCGAAACGGAATCCAGGGGTCGAACACCGACTTTCTCATTTGTTCAGTGGCGCACAATCGTGACCTGGACATATTCACTTCTGACAAGGACTTCCTTGATTTTCGACGGCACCTGCCAATACGACTGTACTCGGCACGGATGAGGGAGTAGGCGTGCCCCGATTTAGGAACATGGATAAACAGGATGAACAGGATTTAGAATGAAAAGATTATCCTGTCTATCCTGTACATCCATGTTAATAAGCGTGGACGGAAGCGTGTCGATAGAGTATGTGAGTTCGAGCCCATCAGCGGTCAGCGGGCTGGGGTCAGGGGATGGGAGCCGGGGAATTCATCATTCATCATTCAGCATTCATCATTTCGGAAGCGGGGCTTGATATTGCACGTATGATTGTGTAAGATTCAGGACGAACGACCGGAGTGGGCGCCGAAACGCCCGCCGGCCGGCGCGCGGACGATGACTTGCTTGGGAAAGCAGTTGGCAGGCGCGGCAAGGGAGTCAGGAACGGCAATGTCAGGGGGGGGTGGCGCGATGTCAAGTGAACAGCAGTTCAAGGCGAAGCCCCGCCCCAACCACCAACTCTATCTCGCCGTCCTGCGCAAGATGACCCCGGAGCAAAGGCTCCTCAAAGCCTTCGAGCTCACGGAGTTCTCGCGGCAGCTCTTCCTCCACGGCCTCCGCCATCGCTTCCCCGAGAAGTCCGAGGCCGAGATCAAGAAGGTCTACCTTGAGGGGCTGGCGAAATGTCACAACAGGAACTACTGAGGGGCGTCGTTGCCGCCCTCGATAGGGCCGGCATCGACTACATGGTCACCGGCTCCGTCGCCTCGAGTCTCCACGGCGAACCACGCTCTACCCACGACGTGGACCTCCTGGTCGCCATAGATGTGGCGGCAGCCGGCGAACTTCTGAAGACCTTTCCCCCGCCGCGCTACTACTTGGACCCCGAAGCCATCAGGGATGCTACCGCGACCAAGAGCATGTTCAACCTCCTGGACACGCAGACCGGGGACAAAGTAGACTTCTGGGTGCTCACCGACGAGCCCTTCGACAAGTCACGCTTCGCGCGGAAGTACCAGCAGGAATTCATGGGCATCCGGCTCAACGTGCCGACGCCTGAAGACGCTATCCTGGCGAAACTGTGGTGGGCGAATCAGACCGGCGGCAGCGAGAAACAGTTCGCGGACGCCTTGCGTATCTACGAATCGCAGGCTGGCAAGCTCGACCTTGACTATCTGCGAGAATGGATTGGGAAGCTCCGGCTCGTCTCGCTCTGGGAGAGGCTGCTGAAAGAGGCAGACACGCAATAGATGGGTTTGCGGCGGGGTTTCCGGTCGCAGGAGCGTTCGGGACGCTGGCGCCCTGTGGGCCGCTATCCTGGCCTCTCGTGGAGATGACGAACTTGTCCACCATTCGACCGCAGAGGAGGAATCATGACCATCTGTCGCCGAAACGGCATCCAGGGGTCGAACACCGACTTCCTGATTTGCTCAGTGGCGCACACGCGTGACTTGGACATATTCAGATCCGACAAGGACTTTCTTGATTTTCGACGGCGCCTGCCAATACGACTGTACTCGGCACGGATGAGGGAGTAGGCGTGCCCCGCTTTAGGAACATCGATAAACAGGATGAACAGGATTAGAATGAAGAGATTATCCTGTCTATCCTGTACATCCATGTTAATAAGCATGGACGCAAGCGTGTCGATGAAGTGTGTGAGTTCGAGCCCATCAGCGGTCAGCGGGTTGGGGTCAGGGGACGGGGGCCGGCGAATTCATCACTCATCATTCATCATTCCGGAAGAGGGTCTTGACGGGAAAGACGGTTGGGTCTATGATTTGCGTGACAAAGCGGGAGGCAAATAAGAGGCGCTTGTGAATGGACTCCCGCGTCTCCCTTGTGCCAAGCGCACGATCGCGGTGCACTACAAGTCGAGGCCGAGCACGGCGCAGGGGTTGGAGCCGAAGACGGCGGACGCCGATGGCAACGTGTCCTGGACCTGGATGGTGGGGCGCGAGCGGCCGCAGGAACCTGGGGGATCGTGGTGACGGCGAGTCTCGGAGGGAACATGGTCAGCAAAGAGGTGCCGTTCGTGGTCGTATGATCGAGAAGATCGCTAGCAAGGAACGATAGACACGTCGATGAGTGAACCGCCGAGAAGGCCGCAAGTCTTTATCTGCTACGCCAAGGAAGACAGCGCGCTCGCCAGGAAGCTGGCCGCTGACTTGGCATCTGCGGGAGTGGACGTGTGGCTGGACAAAGATAAGCTGTTAATGGGCGACGTCTATGAGGAAGAGATCAAGAAAGCCGTCCGTGAATCCGATGCCTTTGTGCCGCTCCTGCGGCGTGGGTTCGACCGGATCGGCTTTCGCCAACGCGAGGTCCACTGGGCCCTCGAATCTCTCAAAAGTCAACCGCCTGGGAAAGACTTCATTATTCCATTCTTGGTAGAACGATGTGAACTGCCTGACTGGTGTAGGTCTGTTCATGCACCCCTCGATCTACCTGTGCCCACGCCGGTTTCGGAAGTGCTGAAAGCTATCGCGAAGCACTGCATGACCGGCGTGTTCGTGGGCCTGCCTCCCGCAGGCCCAGAAGAAGCGCTAAGTATCTATCGTCGTATGTACGTGACGCGCCTCCGACAATTGCCCTTGCTCGGTATGGAGGTAGGGGCGAGCGATCCCAAGGCCGAACAGAAGCCCATCGACCTAAACCAGGTCTACATCAATCTGGACACAACCAGTGCTGTCAGCTCGACTGAGTATATGCAGCCCCTTCCGGCTCTCGCTGCGACCATATTGAATCGCCGCTTGGTCATCCTGGGCGACCCTGGCTCCGGGAAATCCACCTTCCTCGAGCACCTGGGGCTCTGCCTGGCGCTGCATGGCCTGGAGCCGACGGCAGGCTGGCTGAAGCGTCTTCCCGGGTGGCCCGAGCCTGATCTCATACCTGTTATGGTCATGCTGCGGGATTTCGCCCGCAGCCTGGGCGATAAGGAACAAAAGGCGACGCCTAGCCTCTTGTGGAATTTCATCGTTGCGCGCCTGAAAGAGCAGAACCTGGAACTGGCCGCTGGACCAGTGCACGCCAGACTGGAGGGCGGCCAAGCTATCGTACTGTTGGATGGCCTGGACGAAATCCCAACCATGGACCAGCGAACTCTGGTGCGGGACGCAGTGGCGGCCTTCGCGCAACGCTACGATCGCAGCCGCATGGTGGTGACCTGCCGCACGTTGTCCTACCAGGACCCGGCCTGGCGACTGAAGGATGTGGCCTTCGAGCTGGCGCCGTTCGACGGCGAGAAGGTCCACAAGTTCATTAGCGCCTGGTCCACGGAGCTCGCCGTCACACTGGGGAAGGAAGCGGCGAGTAAGATGTCCGTTTGCCTCCAGGAGGCGGTTGCGCGCCCGGACCTGGCCGAGCTCGCCTCCAACCCGCTCCTGCTGACGGTCATGGCCTTGGTCCATACTCACAAGGGACACTTGCCGGTCGCCCGGGCGCTGCTGTACGAGGACACGGTCGACCTTCTTCTGTGGCGCTGGGAGCAAAGGAAACTCAGCGTCGCTGATGAGATGCCCCGTCTGCGCCAGCTTCTTTTTGAGGCGGGGCGGACCGATGTCGACGTGAAGCGCGTCCTAGGGCGGCTTGCTTTTGAGGCACACCAGGAGGGCTGTGGGACGCTGGCCGACATCGCTCAGGCGCGCCTGCACAAGGCCCTTGCCAAGTTGCATCCGCAAGAGAGCTTGGTCTGGGCGCGAAACGTAACTGAAGTAACTCAGCTCCGGGCCGGGCTGCTAATGGAGCGCTCGCCAGAGGTGTACACGTTTCTGCACCGCATCTTTCAGGAGTATCTTGCTGGGGCGCACCTGGCGGCGCAAGCGCACTTCGCCACGCAGGCAAGCGGCCTGGTTGCGCAGGGCGCCTTCTGGCGCCAGGTCATACTCCTGGCGGTTGGACGGCTGGTTTACCTGCACGGGGATGTGGGGAAACCGCTGCTTCTCGTAGCCGAGCTGTGTCCCAGTAAAACAGATGACAGTGAGCTGGCCTGGCGCCGGGCCTGGCTCGCGGGCGACGCACTCTTGGAGATAGGGACGAACCGCGTCGGGGACAGCGCTCTGGGACGCGACCTACTGGACCGCGTGCGACTTCGGCTTGCGGGCCTGTTGCGCGCTGGGGCGCTATCGCCCGTGGAGCGAGCTGCGGCGGGCAACACATTGGCGCGGTTGGGCGATCCTCGCTTCAACCCGGACCGATGGCACTTGCCTGATGAACCGCTCCTAGGTTTCGTGCAAATACCCGCCGGGCCGTTCATCATGGGCAGCGCGAAGGGCACAACTGCGTACGAGAATGAGCAACCCCGACATATGGTGGCATTGCCCGGATACTATATCGCCAGGTACCCTGTGACAGTGGCCCAATTCCAAAGCTTCGTTGAGAGCACGGGATTCAGCCTGACAGACCCCACTAGTCTCCAGGGGTTGCCGAACCACCCCATTACGAATATAACGTTTTACGAGGCAGGGGCCTACTGCAAATGGCTAACGGAAAAGTTGAAAGACTGGAGCGACACGCCGGAGCCGCTGGGCGGGCTGTTGAGGGCGGGCAACTGGTGTATCACGCTGCCCAGCGAGGCGGAATGGGAAAAGGCGGCGCGGGGAACAGACGGTCGCATTTTTCCCTGGGGCGAGACGCAGGATCCCCAAAAGGCCAACTGCACCGATGCGGGAGTCTTCAGCGCCAGTGGAGTAGGCGCATTCCCGGGAGGCGCTAGCCCTTATGGTTGTCTGGACATGGGTGGCAACGTGTGGGAAATGTGCAATTCTGTGCGCCGAGCCTATCCCTATCGCGGGGACGACGGACGTGAGGATGATGCCGCTACGGCACCTCGTTCACTGCGTGGCGGGGCATGGGATGTAGGTTATGACTACAGCCTCAGTGCCTATCGCGGCGCTTTCGAGCCCGGGTCGCGCTCGAACACGGTTGGTTTTCGCGTGGCGGTGTCGGCACCTTCAACTCCGACTCTCGGGCCAATACTCACGCAACTTCTCACCTTCTTCGGCCGCGCCGATTTTCAAACCACCCGGGTTGCTCCAGACTTGGGCGAAATCCTTGTGAGAACATCTAAATGGGTTACCCATTCCGGGTATGGAGACATTCTAGTTGGGTTCTTCGCAGGGGATTTGAATGGTGATCACCTGAGATACCTGGAAAAACGCATAGATGATTCCGCCGCGTCAAAGGAAGTCGCGTACGCCGTGTATGACGGTGAGTTATCGGATGATGCATTTTGGCAACTGGGTGCGTACAAGATGGGGCCCGGACTGACGATCGTGCCTCTCAAAACCAGCGCGATCTGTGACGCGCTTCTGTCGGAGAGCGTAGATTGCTTCCAGCGCCTTAGAGCTGTAGAACAACAATATTTGGGCCGCCACGTCAATTTTTATGACGAAAGCACCGCCATTCTTGATCCCACCAGGTTCTTCGGCAGGCACCGAGAAGCTGACGAGATCATGAACAGGCTGAAGTTGTGCCAACATACAGGCATATTTGGTTTGCGCAAGATCGGCAAAACCTCGCTGCTCCTTCACCTCAAGCGAAGACTCCACAGGGAGGCGGTGCCAACTGCCTATCTTGGTCTACAGAAGCCGCGGATAAGCCCTGCAGGGCTTTTCACTGATATCGTTCGGCAGATCAAGTACTCCGCCGAGGCGTTGGGGGTCAGTTCCGCACCGAACTGTAAGCTGTTGACCGACTGTGCGGGCCAAGATCCGGGAAGCATGTTCAGGCATGATATCCTCGCCCTGTGGAAGGTTGCGCAAAAAGAACTACGTTCCCCTCTTTTTGTTCTGATATTGGACGAAGCAGAGCGACTTGTCCCGCACCCTGAAAGCGGTCTCGAAGCCTACGAGAAATACGACGAATTCTTTGCTCCTATCCGAGACCTTTCCCAGATTGAACGCTGTCTGGTATCTGTCGTCGCAGCTGAGAGGCCGACAATTCGAGAGGAATTTATTGGAGCCCCAAGGTTGAACACCATGCTGGAGCTTTACGACGAAAGATACCTGTCTTGCCTTTCTCTTGACGAATGCTCAAATATGATCGTAAAGATAGGCAAGTTGATGGGAATTGGCTATTCATCCGGGAGTCTGGAGAGGATATTTGAGGAAACCGCAGGCCATCCCTATATCGCCAGGCAACTGTGTGCGCTTGTTACTAAGGACGGCGTAGCCGGGCCGGTGAGCGTCCAAGACGTCAATGGGGCTATCGACGCTACGCTAGACAGACTGGGCGAGTACTTACGCGGATGGTGGGGAAATCTCTCCGATTTCGAGCGAATAGCGTTGAATTCCACGCTGGGGGGCTCTGCTTCGCTAGATTCACCAGGGGAAGTCTGTGCCCTGCATCGCTTGTCTAAGCTGGGCGTTATTCGCCCCACCGAAAAAGGGGGGTGGGAGATCGCCATCGGTGTAGTTAGACGCTGGCTTCAGAAACGTAAAGGGGTGTGAAGAATGGCCGTGCCAACTTCTTTCAACCCGTTTAACGCCGAAGCACCTGTGGAAGAAGCTGCGAAGTTCGTTGGGCGTAGGGACCAGCTAATCGAGATCGTTGACAAACGAATCGGGGGCGCTCATCCCATTTCAACGATCTTGATAGGGGGACGCAAGATAGGGAAGACCTCTCTCCTCTATCAGATTCGAGGACGCATTTTAGAAAACCGTGCATGCGGGGCAGACATCGGAATTCCTGCACTTGTTGACCTAAACAGTCTAACATCCTTGTGTCTCTCCGCATTTTACGAAGGGATAGTCGCTCAGATAGTCTCAAGCTTGCGAGAATTCAAGGGCCTAGACGTCTCCTTCCAGAAGATAGGTGGAGATCCCTACAGCGTGTTTTGCGAGACTATTCTGTCGGTATGGCGTCAGTGCAGTGAGAGGATTGGCTCACCGCGTTTTGTTGTATTGATTGACAATGCGGAGCGATTGCTTGGACACGGTTGGACTTCGGACGTGGTCAGCAACCTCGCCAACCTTATTAACGACTCAAGCCTCAAGAGCTCGGTAGCGTTGGTCCTGGCGGGTTCAAGGGAATTGCACAACTACGCAATGACCGAGGAGCGAGGGATCGGTTCGCGGCTTGGAACTGCAGCGCGCTGGTCTATGCTGGAAGTACTTACTGAGAGCGAATGCGCGGACCTTATCAACGCCTACCTTGGCTGCGAGGTCGAACAACAGATAGTCGAAGGTGTCTACAAACAATCAGGTGGACATCCGTTAGTAACTCAGTACCTGCTGCAGCACGCATGGCAGCCCTGCCCGGCACGCATCACGCCTGAAGCTATCAGCATTGCCTGCAAAGAATTCGGTAATGAAGTCAAGGTGTTTCAATGGTGGAAGGACAAATTCAAGTGTGTAGATCGCTGTGTCTGCGCCAGCCTGGCGCGGTCACCGAGGCCGATAACCAAATGTGAGATTTCAGGGTTCCTCAAAGGCCGAGTCGAGTTGGGAGATATCGAAGATGCCCTGGAATTCTTGAAGTACACTGGCATAGTTGTTGAAAATGACAAGGAGTTCGCCCTGGCAGGAACTCTGTTCCGAACTTGGTTCATGAGACGCAATCGAAAGGACAACAAGCTCGTGGGCAAATCAGATGGTCAGCACGGATTCGACGTCAAACGTACGGTTATTACCACTTCCTGTGTTGTTTTGATCTTCGCTGCAGACATAGGCGCGCTGACTTGGGCGGCGCAACAGGTTCCCTGGTATGCGCTTGCCCCCGTTTTTGTGGTTGGCGTAGTGATCAACGTGGTCAGCGTTGTTTCTGTTCTGGCAATGAACGATATGTTGCAGCAGAAATGGGCTGTCAAAATCTATGATTCCGTCCTGAGGAAGATCCCAGTGCTGGGTCTGAACATATTCCCCCGGCCCGGAAGGACCGAGCCAGCGGGTAAGAGACGGCAGGAATCTGACGAAGACGCGGTCTAGTGCCCTCTTCCATAGCGGCTCGTTCTTCTGCGACGAAGATCTCTTGTGTGCTGCGCCTTCTGCCAAGGGCTACGCCCGACGTGACGCGCCCTTCAGTTACCTCGCTGCACTACTGCGCCAGCCAGACGTCCTCCATCCTCCAGTAGTGCGTCTGGGGCTTCTTGAAGCCCCTGACCTCCGGCCACCAGCCCATTATCGCGTTGGACCAGTGCATTTGTACGAACGGGAGCTTGTCCAGTATTGCCCTCTGGAGCTGGAGCGTCAGCTCTTTTCGCTTCGCCTGGTCCATGGTGTTGGCTTGCTCAGCGATCGGCTTGTCGGTCTCCGAGTCGCTGAAATCACTGTAGTTTCTGGGGGTCTTCGATCGATAGTACTGGAGCAGGATGTCATTGCGCCTCTGCGTTAATGTTAGGACATGGTCGCTTCCCTGAAGATTTTCACCACAGAGACACAGAGGGCGCAGAGAATAGAAGTGAGTGGAGAGTAGTGAGGAGGTGAGATAGACGGCAAGACCGAGAATCCCTCTCACTTCTCACTTCTCTTCCCTCTTTTCTCCTGTGCGTCTCTGCGGTTAACGTCCTTCAAAGGGCCTCTATGCGCTACTGCAATATTGCCGGACAAGCGCATGTTAACATGGGCGGGAACGCAGCGTCAACACGGAAAGAAGGGTGGCGATCTGGAGTCTCTGAGGTCCTCGGGTGGGTTACGGCAACTCGCTAACGAAGATGGTGCGCTCGCGCTCCGCGCCCACGGAAATGATGTCCACGGGGCAGCCAACGACACGCTCCAGAGTCCTCACGTACTCTTGAGCCGCCTTGGGGAGATCCTTGAAGTCTCGGGCCTGGCCGGTGGGCTGCCTCCAGCCGGGGACTTCTTCGTACACCGGCTCGCAGCGGGCCAGCAGCGCGAGGCTGCTCGGGGGCCTGTGGTAGGTGGCCCCATTGGCGCGGTAGGCGATGCAGACGCTGATGCTTTCGAAGGTATCGAGGATATCCAGACGGGTCAGGGCGATGCCGGTGAGGCCGTTCAGCCGGGCGCTGTAGGAGGCGGCCACCCCATCGAACCATCCACATCGTCGCGGCCGGCCTGTGGTGGCGCCATACTCATGGCCATTCTCGCGGATGCAGTCGCCAATCTCGTTGGTGAGCTCCGTGGGCATTGGGCCCCCTCCCACTCGGGTGGTGTAGGCCTTGTAGACGCCCAGGACACGGTCGATCTTTGTCGGCGGCACGCCAGCGCCCAGGCACGCCTGTCCCATCAGGGGTGACGAAGAAGTGACATAGGGATAGGTGCCGAAGTCGGGGTCCAGCATGGCGCCCTGGGCGCCTTCAAGTAGCACCCAACGTTTCTTGTCCAGGGCCTCAGCGATCACCATCTCGGTCTCTCGCACGAAGCCGGCCAGGGTCTGCCCGTACTCCACGAACTGGCTGTAGACCTGGTCAAAAGGCAGCGGCTCGGCGCCAAAGACTCTGGTCAAGACCTTGTTCTTGTGGTCCAGGACGAAGCGAAGCCGTTCCCGGAAAGCCTCTTTGTCCAGCAGGTCGCCCATGCGGATGCCCAGGCGCGCCGTCTTGTCGGTGAAGGCTGGGCCGATCCCCCGGCCCGTGGTCCCGATGGCGCCGCTGCCCCGGGACGCTTCCTCCAGGCGGTCGAGGAGTATATGGTAGGGCATGATCAGATGCGCGCGGTTGCTGATGAAGAGACGACCCATATCGACGCCGTGGGCCTTGAGGTCCGCTATCTCTTGCAAGAGCGCTGTCGGGTCGATGACGACGCCGTTGCCTATCAGACAGACAGCCCTGGGGCTGAATATGCCGGACGGGATCAGGTGAAGGGCGAACTTGCCAAACTGGTTGATGACGGTGTGGCCTGCATTGTTGCCGCCGGAGAATCGGGCCACAACGTCCGCTCTTTCCGCAAGGAGGTCGACGATTTTTCCCTTCCCCTCATCTCCCCACTGTCCACCGATGACCCCAACAACTGGCATACTTACCTCTAACAACTGGCGTCCGCGCAGAGGAGCGTGGCCCCCCCGTCGCTTCCCCGTGGACGGCGAGGACCAAGAGGAGTGACGCCCGCCCCTGCCAAATCCCTCTCAATCTCCCCTTCGGCAGGCTCTTTGCCAAAGGGAGAGGTATGTTTCCCCCTTTCGCAAAGGGGAATTGAGAAGGTGTAGATAAAGTAAGTTGGATGGGTCATGCATTGCCCCTTGCCAGCCTCGGACGATGGCCCGGGGACGCTGATTTTCCCCTTTCGGCCCATGGCCAGCAGATACGCCCGGTTTTGTTTGTCCACACCCTCTGAGGGGGATTTCTAGTACAACTAAAACTTCGTCAGTGAGAAAATGGGGATATCTTTAATCTTGTCCCTTCCGTTGAGGTCCGTCAGCTCGATGAGGAAGGCGGCGCCTATGATATTTCCCCCCATCTCCCCTATCAGCTTGGCCACAGCCTCGACGGTGCCGCCGGTGGCTATCACGTCATCAACGATGAGCGTATTCTGGCCCGGCTCGATGCCATCCTGGTGGACCTCGAGTTCGTCCTGTCCGTATTCCAGGTCGTAGGTCTTCCGATACACCCGCCAGGGCAGTTTGCCCTTCTTCCTCACGGGAACCAGGCCGCTGCCCAAGCGATAAGCGAGGGCGGAGCCGATAATAAAGCCTCTCGCCTCAATGCTCACCACAGTATCGACTTTCTGCAGATTGTAGTGCCACGCCATCTCATCGATGGCCCTCTTGAAGACGGGGCCGTTCTTCAAGAGACAGGTGATGTCTCTGAAGATAATGCCCTTCTTCGGAAAGTCCGGAATGCTGCGGCAGTACTGGCCGAAGTCCTCGACAGGCCGAGATGCTGGGCCGGCGTTATGACGGTTCTGGTCCCACATGTTGGCGCCTCCGGTAGGTGATGTGCACTTCGATGCATATTACTACTCTGGCGGGCAAAATTCAATCTATGATTCCAGCAGGCCCCCCCCTTGATCCCCCCGTGGACGGGGGGGACTAAGGGGGGCGGGTCTGGCAAAAAGGCCTCTTTTGTGGAATAATAGGATTGCCGCTGGGACTGGAACGGAGGTTGCGGATTGGGCTTGAAGGAAGATACGGGCCCGGTTGCGGGAACCGGTGACGGCTGGGGAATGAGTATGTTTCGCTGGCTGGGCATGATGGTGGGCTTCGTCATCTTTGCGGTTGGGGCCCTGGCAGTTACCTACCAGATGGCCTACGGGGAGCGCATAGTGCTCGGCGCCAGGCTTCTGAACGTAGACCTGGGCGCCTTGAGCCGCGATGAGGCGAGGCTCGTCCTGGCAGATAGGTTTGAGACCTACTATGGTAAGCCCATATCTTTGCGGAAGGACGACAAGAGTTCGGAGTCCACGCCCAGGGAACTGGGCGTAAGCTACGATATCGAGGACACCCTTGACGCTGCGTACAGGGTGGGGCGGCAGGGGTCGCTGCTGGATAATCTGGACGCTCAGCTAAGGACTTATCGGCAGGGCGCGGCGCTTCAGCCGAGCTTCCAGATAGATGAGGAGAGACAGAAGACGGCGTTCGATGGTCTGGCGCGTCTTGTGGACAAGCCTGCGACTAACGCCTCTCTTGCCTTGCGGGGCATGGAAGTGGCGATTGTGCCCGGGCGAGGCGGCTACGAACTGGACCGCGAGGCGCTGGCGAAATCGCTAAGGGAGCGTTTCTCGCAGCTTGCGACGGATCCAGTGAATATGTCGCTGACAGCAAAGGAGCCGAGCGTAAAGGGCCCTGAGCTCGATGGTATGCGACAGCAACTGCAGCAACTGATAGATAAGCCGGTCAGCTTGCGCTTCGTCAGCAGGCGCTGGCTGTGGGTCGACGGGCTGGTTGCCCAGGATGAGGTCCGAACGTGGAGCCTGGCCAGGGAGCAAGTGGTCGGTATGCTACGCTTCGTGGCCAGGGAGGCACCGGGTCAGGGCCCGGCGGCATCCCTGGAAATCGACAAGGAAAAAGCCGCCGCCTATGCCAGGGAGCTTGCCAGGGAGATCGATCAGGAGCCGAGGAACGCCCGTCTGCAATGGACCCGAGGTGGGGTGAGTCCTGCGGCTCCCAGTCAGGAAAAGCGGCGTCTGGATGTGACTGGCCTGGTACAGCGACTCGGGGAGGTCCTCACCAGTATCGACAAGCGCGTGGTTGAAATACCAGTAAATGTCGAGAAGGCTGCGGTGGCCATGGAAGACATCCCGCGAATGGGCATCAACGAGTTGATCGAGGAGCGGAGCACTTACACTGGCGGCTCTATCCCGGAGCGAATGCACAACATTCGCCTGGGCGCGGAACGCTTGAATGGCGCGGTGGTACCTCCCGGCGCGACCTTCAGCTTCAATGGAACTGTCGGCGAAATCTCGGAGGAGAAGGGCTACCTCCTGGGGTTCTCAATTCTCGGCGGCGAGACCGTAGCGGACCCTGGAGGGGGCATCTGCCAGGTGTCCACGACGGTCTTCCAGGCGGTCTTCTGGGCCGGATATCCGATAGTTGAGCGTCATCCCCACGCGTATCGTATGAAGCGTTATGAGCCTCCTCCCGGGCTGGACGCCTCAGTGTACAATCCTGGCCTGGACTTGAAGTTCCGCAACAATACCGGTAATTACCTGCTGGTCCAGGCGCGCACTGACGACAGCCGAATCTACGTTGCCCTCTATGGCACCAAACCGGGGTGGGATGTGACCCTGGTCGAACCAGTCCTGGAAAACGTGAAGCCCAGCGATTCGAAAGAGATCATTCAGGAGAGCCCGGCGCTGGAGAGAGGGCGCAGAGTCCAAGTGGAGACCCCTGAGGATGGTGTAGACGTGACGCTGGGCCGAATCGTCAGCCGCGAAGGCAGAGAGCTGCTTCGCGATCGCTTCTTCAGCCGTTATCAGCCCCAGCGGAATGTGGTGGTGGTGGGGACAGGACCCGAGCCGAGCCCCAACGTTCCAGATAGGCCTGCTTCAGGCGGTCAAGATGCTCCCTAAAGGAAGGTAACGTGAGGCGGTCCGTGGTCATGATGACCGCATCCTCCCGATTGTCCGTGTAGTAGTTCTTGCGTACCCCCACGCGGCGAAAGCCGCACTTCTCGTAAAGAGCCTGCGCCGCCTCATTGGAAACGCGCACCTCCAGGGTAACGAACCTGGCATCGTGCTCCATGGCGGCGTCGGCGGCGGCGATGAGCAGCAGTTCCCCGATTCCACAACGACGACAGGCCTCTCTGACGCCTATAGTGGTTATGTGCGCCTCGTCCACCATGAACCAGAGCCCAACGACGCCGACAATCCTATCGCCGTGGTTCAAGGCCGGCGGTTCAGCCAGGCCGTCCCCCTTCGGAAGGAAACGATGAATGCTGGCGAATAATCGCTTGCCGAAAGAACTCACCGGACTGCAGTCTTGCGCTGAAGGAAGCAACAAAGGCGTTGGCTCCTGCGAGAGGTCCCCAAGTTCATGCTTCTCCACGGCGACGAAGTAGCGCGCCAGAGAGTTGCTCAAGTCCCGCTTGAAGGGCGTGGGTGGCCAGAGAGTGGGGAAGCACTCATGGTCTATCTCAATGGCTTGTGGAACATCATCGGGCCGCATGGGGCGGACAAAATGGGTGGCGGACTCCGTAAGCTTCATAACATAGACAACAGGCCAGCTCTGGGTAAGATTGCGATGCTCTCAGATTCATTTTATCATATTCTCGCCGGTTGCGGCTGACCGTTGAATCGGTGGGGCAGCTGCTGCGGGAAAGGGCACGAGTCTGACAAGGCGAGCGCTGATATCTGACCTTCCTTTGCGAAAGGGATCGTTTTGCCAGCAGCCTTCCTGGTCAAGGAGCGGCGCCACAAAAGCGTAACTTCTTCCCCTTCGGATTTTGTGACCTTTCAACAATTTCGGTGTTAGCATGAGTGCAGAATCGACGCTACCGGGAAAGGGGGAGATATGAGGGGGTGGACGGTCTTTCTTGCTTTGGCTTTGATGTATGTGACGGGCCTGGCGGCGTGCGCGCCTCAGGCGGGGCCTCCCTCGCCGACGGCGGCGGCGCAGATATCCGGTGACGACAGGTCCGCGGCTGAGGCGCTCTGGGCAAAAATACAGGCGGCGAAGTATCGTGAGAACTGGGCGACTATCCCGGGGAAGGGCACTTTCTATCAACCTCTGAGACCCCATGGAGTCCTCGCCTCCACTTATCTGAGCCCAGGCGCGAGTGAGGCGTTGAAGGCTAGGCCGGGGCAGATGCCGGACGGTGCTGCCATCGTCCGGGAGACGTACACGGCTGATAAGACCCCGCGAGGTGTCGGCGTAATGCTCAAGAGGCAGGGGTACGACCCGGCCCACAAAGACTGGTTCTGGGCAACGTACAGCCCGGCCGGCGAAGTTCGCAATGCGGGGAAGATCCAATCCTGCAACGCGTGCCATGCCACGGTGCGGTCGAACGACGCCATCTTCACCTTCCCGGTAGCCTCTCTGCCGGCGCCTGAAGTTCCGGCAACCGAGAAGGACAAGTCCATGGCTCAGGACTTATGGCAGAAAATGCAGACGGCCAAATACCGCGACAACTGGGACACAGTGCCGGGCAAGGGGACGTTCTACAAGGGCCAGCCGCCCCATGGAGCCCTGCTTTCCACGTACTTGAACCCGCAAGCGTCTGAGGCATTGAAGACCATGCCGGGGCAGGCGTCAGAGGGCGCCATTATCGTCAAGGAGAACTACACGCCTGATAAGGCGCTCGCCGACACGACGGTGATGTACAAGGTGCCCGGGTATGATCCCCAACACAATGACTGGTTCTATGCCGACTATGGCCCCGATGGGAAGGTCAACATGGCAGGCAAGGCTCAGTACTGCATTTCCTGTCACGGGGCGGTGCAGTCAAACGACTACATCTTTGATTTCCCCATGAATCCGCCGACGCCGTAGCTTTCGTCGCCTCACGATTTCCCCCACAGGCCCCGCCCCGCTTCCCGGGCTTCCCTTTGCAAGGCGCGGAAGCAGTCCTGGTACTTCACATCGGGGGGATAGGTGGCCATCTGGGCGAAACCGAGGCGCACCAGCTCGGCGTTGACAAGAAGGCCCTCCACGTACACGTAGCGCAGCAGGCGCCCATACTTGTCTGTCTCCGAGACGTCTTTCTCCAGTCGCACCACCTTCCCGTCGACCAGGGCGCGGTTCGCCTCCGTCGCCTCCTGGCCGAAGGGCTGCACCTTGCCGTGAATCTCCGGCGTGTTGACGCCGATGTACCGCACTCTTCGCCCTCCGTTGATGACGATGGTGTCGCCATCTATTACACGGGTGACCCTGAAGGCGGGGAGGTTTTGTATGTTAACGGAGGGGGCGGCAAGAAAGCCTGCGGCGGGCGCCGGGTTACAAAGCGTTTGCGGTCTGGCGGCCGTTGGCGCCGGTTGGCCCGTGGGGGCAGCAGGTTTGGTTGTGGGGGCTACGGGCCTGACTATGGGGTCCGCAGGCGCCTGTGGAACGGCGCATCCGGGGATGACCATGCCGCTCACGGCGAGGATGAAGACGATGAGCGCCAGGCGACTGCGCAGGCGGTCCATGGCGGCTATCCGACTGCCCGTGATGGGGCCACGATCCTGCGCTTGCTGTGGCGCTCCCACTCGCTGTAGACACAGCCGCAGTATTTCTGGCGATAGAGGTCCATCTCCCGGGCCATCTGGCGGCTCTCATGATAGCCTCGCCGGAAGTCGCGGTAGTAGAATTCCACTCCTTCCTCCAGCGCAATCTCCTCCCCGACCTCGATGAGCTTTTCGTGCTGTTGAAAAGGGCTAATGAGCAGCGTGGTAGAGAACATGAGAAAGCCCTTGTCCCGCGCCGCTATGGCGGTGCGGCGCAGGCGCAGGCGATAGCAGTCCGGGCAACGTCGCTCCTCGTGACCGACGACGGCGCGGAAGTAGGCCGGCATGTCGTAGCCCTCCGGCGCTATCAGCTCCAGTTTCGCTGCTTCAGCGAAACTCCTCAGGGTTTCCAGTCGCTTATCGTGTTCCGAGAAGGGGTGGATGTTGGGATTGTACCAGAAGGCCGTGGGATCGATGCCCTCCTCACGGAGGCTCTTTACGGTGTAAGTAGCGCAGGGGGCGCAACAGGTGTGAAGAAGTAGTGGAATCATGGGTTTCTCTTGGCAACGAGTCAGGACTCAGACCTCCGAGGTCTCGAAGACCTCGGAGGTCTCTCTCCGGTCCATGCCCCTCTTTGCTAGCTACGGGCCGCCTGTTCGCTGGGTTTGGTCAGCTCACCTACTACGGTGGGGAACAGGACGTCTGCCTTGGCCACTACCTCCTCTGGCGATTCCCAGGCGTTAGTCCGGCTGACCACGGCGAACTTGAGGTCGGCTAAGCCCAGAGCCCGCGCCTGGGCGTGGGCGGGCGATTCGAAGAGATCGTGGACTACTGTCACGGTGGGGATGCCGCGCCGCTCCAGCTCCACCGCGTCGCGCACACAGCACGACGTGCAGGAGCCTCAGAGGGCGGTGCCGACCACCACTACATCGCACTTCTCCACCAACTCATCGAAGGTCTCCTTCGGGGCCATCTTGGACAAGTTAGGCTTCACGCGGTAGATGAGGTCCGCCAGCTTGTACTCCTGCTTGAAGAGCTGGGCCAGGCGCTGGAGCTGCTCCCCGCTTCCCCGCGCCCCGCCGTTATGGAGGACACCCACCACTTTCCCGTTCAGGTCAGCTACTCTGGGATTCAACCTCAGGCTGGACTGCTTTACCTCTCCTACCGGGTCAAGGACCGTGAAGCCGGTCCCGCTTTGTGTTGTTGTCATTGTTTTGCTCCTTTCAAGGCTTGCGTCGGACAGGTCTGACAGGTTCGACAGGTCAGACGATGGTGGGGGCGGGGTCACGGAATCTCTATTTGCTTGGTCACCGCGAAGCCGCCCATCTCGCCCCAGCCCGGGCAGACGGAATTGAAGCAGCCGCTGCCGCCGCAGACGGTCACGTGGATGTCTTCCGGCCCCTTGACCACCGGTTTCAGCACCGAATCGTCGTCGCGGTCAATCCACTTCGGCATGAACATGTTAGCCAGGTCCCAGTCATGGGCGGTGTTCCGCGTCTCCCCCAGGCGACGCCGCGCTTTCTCGAAGAGGAACTCTTTCACGTCCTGCTTCTTCCAGCCTTCTCGCTTGAGGATCTTGGTAGCCTCCGGGCAGAAGGTCACCAGCGTCTGTCCCATGACGTGGCTGTTGTTGTTGCCCAGGGCAGACATGGTGTCAGCAAGGCTGGTAAGCATATAGAAGGGCATGACGTTGCCGCTGCTCACCGAATGAGGCGCCTCGCACCCGAAGACGGTGACGCCGCTGCTATCCGGGGCGCATCCCCGCTCGACGTGCAGGGCCTCCCACGGGTTGGCGTCGGCGTCCTCGGCGATGCAGTAGGTGTACTTGCCGGGATGGCCGATCGTCGCCTTGTCCATGTCCCCGGGGTAGGCCTTGCCGATATTCCACATGATGAGGCGCACAGCTCTGCCGACAGTGGCGTTAGCGCGGCTGCCGCCCCCGTAGACGCCGTCCTTGGAGTTGAAGCCCAGCTCCTTCACGATGGGGCCGCTCACGATGGTCAGGGGTGTGACGCTGTGCGTGGTGCACTGCACGCCGTTGAGGTTAAAAGGCTCCTCCAGCATGGCCTTGAGCGCGGCGATGACTACCGGCGTGTACTCCAGCTTACAGCCCGCCATGGCGCAATTGATGGCGATCTTCTCCATCGTGGCCTCGCCGTGCCTGGGGGCGACGGTCCCCAGGGACTCCTGGGGGTCCACCTTCAAGTACTGGAGGATACGGGTTACCTTTTCCTCGGTGGGCGGGGCCACAGGCAGGCCATCGGTCCAGCGCTGCTCGTAGGCCAGTTCCAGGAAGGCGTCCGGGTCCACCACATCATACCTTTTGGCTCTTAGATCCATACTTGCTCCCTCTCGAAACTAGCGATTGATTGCCTGGGGGCACCAGTCGGACTGGTCTGACCAGTCGGACCAGTCTGACCTCAGGGCCTTCCCTACCCGGCGAGCCACACATCCTGCATCATGCCGCGTTCGTAGATGCCGTTGCCCGGAGTGAAGTTCCTCAGCTCTTTCCAGTAGGCCATGTTGCCCTGAATAAAGTAAAGCATGGCCGTCGGCGCCAGCTCAAGGATACGTTTTTGCGCCTGCAATGCCAGGTCGCGGCGTTGCTTGACGTCAAGGGTACGGGACTGCTTCTCGAGCAGCTCATCCAGGGTCTTGTCATCGATGCGGCTGTAGTTCTTAGGTCCCTTGCTATGATAGTAGGTAAGCAGGTACTCATCGGGATCGTCGAGAGCTATGCCCTCGCCGTAAGCGACGGCCTCGTAGCGGTAGGCGTAGAGGTCGCTGTAGAGAGCAGCGTCCTCCTTCAAATCCAGTTGCAGGTCGATTCCCAGTTTGGTCAGCTCGTTCTTGACGAACTCGCCCCGCACCACCATATAGGCGGACATCCGGCTCAGAGCCTTGGTCTTGAGGCCCGTCGAGAAACCGGCCTCGGCCAGGAGCTTCTTAGCTTCGGCGATGTCGGCGTCCTTGGGCTGTCGGTAGCCGGGCATCTTCAGAAGCTCTTCCTGGGGGATGGCCCACTGCCCGCCAGGAAGGGTGAAGGCGCCCACCGTCGTTTCCTCGGGAACGACCTTTCCCACCGCGTTGCGGTCCAGAGCCAGGTGCACCGCCCGGCGCACTCGGACATCATTGAAGGGGGCCATCTTAGTGTTCATCACGAAGTAGGCGAAGCCCATGTGCAGGAAGGGGGTGGTCGTTATGGAGGCAGACTGCTCTTTCTTGACCAACTCAGCCTGGGTCTTGAGCAACCCTCCTGTCGTTATGGGGGTGATGTGGACGCGCTTGGTGCGCAAGGCGGCAAAACTGGTGGAGGGGTCTTTAATGATATAGCGCGTGATGCCGTCAAGGTACGGGCGCCCCTTGACGAAGTAGTCCGGGTTCTTCGTAGCATCCATGCTGGTGCCGGAGATATAGGACTTGAACTTGAAGGGGCCGGTGCCCACCACGTCCCGCTTCATGTCCTTCTTTGCTTCGATAACGTGCCTGGGCTCTATCTTGCTCCAGGCCGAGGCGATGTAAGGAAGGAAGGCGGCGCGGGGATAGGCCAGGGTGACAGCGACAGTGCTGTCGTCAGGCGCAGCCACCCTGCTGATGCCCTCGAACCACGCCTTCCGTGGACTGGCGACCCCTTCGGGCGGCGTCCGCCAACGGTCAAAGTTGAAAGCTATGTCCGCCGCCGTGAAAGACTTACCATCATGCCATTTGACTCCCTTCTGGAGGCGGAAGGTGTAGGTCAGCCCGTCCGAACTCGTCTCCCATTTCTCGGCCAGATCTCCGATTATCTTCGATGGATCTCCCACAGGGTCGAACTGAAGGACGCCGTTGTAGAAGTGCTGCATCGGCTGCTGAGTGGATGCCGAGGAAGCCTGGTGGACATCGAAGTGGGGGATATCGAAGGTGTCGAAGGTCTTTAAGACGCCTCCATACTTAGGCTGCTCCGCTGCAGGTTTAGCCGTCGGCGACGGGGCGGCGGGCTTGGCCCCCGGCGCTGCGGTGGGGGCCGCCGGCTTGACCGCCGTTGGCTGCGTCTTGGGGGCCGCGGGCTTGGCCGTCGGCGTCGGCGCCGCAGCCGGGGCGCAGCTTGCGAGTAACAGCCCAACGAGACTCAACAAGGTTGCCAGGACGATCAGTTTGCTCTTCCGCATCTCATCCTCCTCCAGGGATTTGCCCATCAGCCGTTTTGCCCACCAGAAAATGTGTGACTTAACAAATGATAGCGGTAGCATCGCCCCTGGTCAAGTTGGGGGTCAGAGGCTTGGGGTCGGGCGGCCCCTGGTCCCCAACCCCTGGCCCCTGACCCCCTATTTCGCCAGCCAGACCTGGTCAAGCTTGCCCCACGGGTGAATGCCCGGGCCCGGTTTGAAATTCCGCACTTCCTTCCAGGCGCCTATCTGCCAGATATCCCAGTAGGTGATGACCGACGGGGCCATCTCCAGGACCTTCTTCTCGATCTCCGCCAGGATCACCTGGCGGCCCTTCACGTCCAGGGTGCGGGCTTGTTGATCGATGAGGGCGTCTATCTCCTTGTTGCTGAATTCGCCGCGGTTCCGGCTGCCTCCGGTGATATAGTAGGTGAAGAGGGTCTCATCCGGGTCGCCTGTTGTATCCGTCCAGCCCGCAGAAAACATATCGAAGGCGCCGCGGTCCGCCCGCTCGTTGATGGCAGTTATATCCATCAAATTGATGGTCACGTCGATCCCGATCTTCGCCAGACCATCTTTGGTAATCTCCCCTATCGACTGCAAGGTGCCACCGGAGGCGGACATGATGGTGGTCTCGAAGCCCCTGGCAAGACCGGCCTCGCTCAGGAGCCTCTTGGCCTCAGCCATGTCGGCCTCCTTGGGTTGGCGATAGCCGGCAAGCCTGGCTACTTCTGCTGGCTGCATGCCCCAGGGTCTGGGATATATGGAACCCACGTAGCCCCGGCCATTGACCTTGATCGCTGCCTGCCGGTCAAAGGCCAGGTCGACTGCCCTCCGTACTCTTACATCGTCCCAGGGCTTTCGCTTGGTGTTGAAGGTGATGGCGTAGCGGGTCAGGCCATCCACCTCGTGGACGATGGCCTTGTCTGCCATGTCCCGCTTGACTAGCTCTCCCTGGCTCGCCGTCATTGACTTGGAGCCGGAGAAAGTCATCTGTACCTTCGCAGTGCGGAAGGCGCTAAAGCGAGTAGCGTCATCCTTGATGGTGTAGAACTTGATACCATCCAGGTAAGGCAGGCCTTTGTTGTGGTAACTGGCGTTCTTCTGTAGCTCCAGGCTGACCTCCGGGATCTTCTCCTTCAGCTTGAACGGGCCGGTGCCCACAGCGTCCCTCCTCATGTCACCCCTGGCGTCGAGGATATGTTTTGGCTGAATGGCTATCCAGCCGGTAGCGATGTTGAAGAGAAAGGAGGCGCTGGGGTATTTCAGGAGGACCTTGACGGTGTCCGCGCCGGCAGTCTCTACCTTATCCACTGCTGTCAGCAGGCCCTGGCCGCGGGGAGCGAGCGTTTTGAATGCCTGGGGATTATGCATCCTCTCTAGATTGTGCTTCACGTCCTCGGTGGTGAGGGGCTTGCCATCATGCCATTTCACATCCTGGTGTAACTTGAAAGTGTAGGCCTTGCCATCTGAGCTGATATCCCACTTCTCCGCCAGTTCCCGCTCGATCTTCTGGTGCTCGAGGGGATGCAGTCGCACCAGGCCTTCGTAGATGTTGAAGAGGGTCAAGGAGGCGTCGCCTGCCTGCTCGCGGTGCACGTCGAAGCTCGCCACATCACGATTGACAGCTCTGATGATGATGCCGCCGTACCGAGGGGTGTCCAACGCCGGCTTGGGTGTGGGCGCCGGCGCTGCCGGCCCGGTGGGCGTGACAGCCCTGGCTGCGGTCGGCACGGCCGGTTTTTCGGCGGCGGTGGTAGGCGCCGGGGCCGCGGCTGGCGCGCATCCGCTTACGGCGGAGAGGAACAGCACTGCCATTGCGCAGAGGCTCCACAGGACGTGAACTCTACTTTTCGTCATGATATCCCCTCCCTGATGCTTGTGATGCCCAGGTCCAAGTCAGACATCCGCTGATAGAATCGGTGAAGGCGTAGGTGTCCGCTAGACCGCGACTCAGGACGCCAGCAACTCCCTCCGCCTGGCCGGCAGCACAATGCGCTTGCTCGTCGGCGGCGCCTGGTTCTGGTTCTGGACGTAACCCTTGCTCTGGTTCCGGCCCGGATCGCCGCTCACCACGATATTGATCCAGTCCGGCCGCAGGAAGACGGGCACCAGCCGGCTGGGGTCGTCGGACCGGCAGAAATCGCCGGACACAAGACCTTCCCTCGCGGCGTGGCACAGCTTGAAGCTCGTCATGCCCTGCTGCCAGGCGAGCCTCTCCAACAGCGCGGCGGGGGCTTTCACGTTTTCGTAGAGGTACCGCCGCGCGTCATCCTTGGTCCACCCGGCCCGGGCGATGACTCCGGCCACGCTGGGGCTCAACACCAGCAGCGGGAAGAACTTCCCCTGGCGGCAGCCGGAGGCGGTCTTGTAGGCCATGTTCTGGCCGATGATGTGCCCGATGGCCTGCAAATGCTCCTGAGGGGTGGTGCCGCCGCTGTAGCAGGGCGGCGTGATGCTCACCACGCTCATGACGGTGACCACGCTCTCCCCGGCTTTGAAGCCCCGGTCAACACTGAAGGGCCGCCAGCCCATTTCCGCGACGGCTTCCTCGTTCTCGGCAAGGGCGACATTGAAGGTGTAGGCGATGCTGCCCTTGTCGGTGGCCCCGGGCGGGATGCGCAGGCCCGCCACGTTCCTCATGTAGAGCCTGAGGAAACGGCCGATGCTGGTATTGGCCTGCCTGCCCACGCGCAAAGCCCCGGACTCGCAATTGAAGTCCAGCTCCTTGACTATGGGGCCATTGATGACAATCAGGGGCTCCCAGCCTGGCGTGCTGCCCGCGTCCTCGATGCGGAACTGGGGGTCGGCGATGGCCTCGACAATGGCCACCAGGACCGGCATATACTCGGGGCGGCAGCCGGCCATCACCCCGTTGACCGCGACATTCCAGATGGTTGCCTGGCGGTTTTCAGGAAGGAGGACGCTGATGACCTCGTCCGGAGACCGGTCGGCGAACCTCAGGAAACGTTCCACCGCCTCCAGCGTGGGCGGGACGATGGGGAGCCCTTCGCTCCAGAGGTTACTATAGAAGAACTCCTGGACTTCGTCGACCGTACCCCTGAAAACGATATCGTGCGGGCCGGGCTCCACGGGCTTGACGGCATCTTTGAGAGGCGTGGTCAGCCCTGCAATAACGTTCTTGACGACGGTTACCTCCACCTTGCTGCGGAGCATCTCGCCGGTGTCGATCATCGGGTGGCCCGGGTACTCGGCGATGGCCATGTTCTCACCGCCGATGGCCTGGGCTATGGCGTGCGCCTGCCTCACAAAGCCCGAGGCCACCAGAGAGACGCTGCGTATGCCTATCTTCTCGGCCACGGCGCTGGCCCGCACCACGGCGGGCGTGCAGCTCCCTCAGGCGCCCACCCCGGAGATGACCGCATCACAACCGTGGCGGCGGAGCATATCCGGGAGCGCGGCCATCAGCTCCTTCTCCTTGCTGCCGTGGGTATTGCCGAAGACAGTGTAGTCGACGAACTTGACGCCCGGGTATCGCTCGGCCAGCAATTCCCTAAGGATGGGGAAGATCTCCTCGCCCCGGAAGAGCCACTCCCAGAGCTCGCAGACCGTCTTGCCGCTCAGGTCGTCCGCCCTATTCGCCAGGGGCAACGCCTCGAAGACCGACTTGCCCAGGGGCCAAACGACGTCGTAGACCGGTTCTGACATGGCTTTAATCCGGCTCCTAACCGAAGATGTGGTCATTCCACAAGTGAACATAGTCGACGGACCTGAAGTCCATGTCCATCGAGACTAGGTCTTCGAATTCCCAGCGCAGCGCCGTGGCCAGTATTATTGCATCGTGTGGCTTCAAACGATGCTCCCAGAGCTTCGGCCGAGCGAGCGCCAAGACGGTCCCGTCGACTGGGGCAGCGTGACGCGAGAACTGGCGGAAGAACCTCGACCAGAGGCGGCTGCTCAGATTGTACAGGTGCTGCAACTGCATCGTCCTGTCTGGCAAGGTCTGCTGGGGAAACTGGGTGTTCAGCGCGCCCTTATCGAACAGTTTCCGCAGAACATTCCAGAACTCCACCTGAGAGATGGCCGAGTAGATAACCTGCACTCCATTTTGCGCCAAGCGCTCGGCGAAGCGTTTGCACTGCGTATGGTGTGTGGAATCTTCAACAAGCGTTTCGATAATAAAACACGTGTCCAGGCAGACACGTGTTGGCAAATCATCTTCGAAGGAGCGCTCGTGAGAGCGTGGCAAGCTAGTCCTTATAGTAGCTGCACAGCTTTGTGGCGCTTATTCGTTTGGAGAGCTTGAGGGTCTGAATCGGCTTACCCAGCACCCTCTTGTCAGGCCGAGTCCACTTGATTTGGGGAGTCTTTTTCTTCTCTGTCATCTCCGTTCTCCCTCCTGAGCCTGCCTCCACCCACTCACCTCTCACCTCATCCCTCACCATACCATACCACCCCTCATAGCATACATCCGCCGATCCATTTCCGTCAAGGAGTGTTTGGTGGCGCTTCGCTTCACCAGCCTATGGCCTGAGACGCCAATGAGATCGAGGGTACGCCGCCACGCCACCCTTCGCTAGGCGGCTCGCACTTCCACTAACTCGCTTGTCGACGCCGGAGGCGGAACCGGCTGCCCGTCCTGCTTGAGGCCCTCGAGATGGAACTCAATGGCCTCACGAATTAGTCTCAGGACCTCCTCCTTCGTTTCCCCCACAGCGATACAACCCGGGAGATCCGGAACATGCGCTCCGTAAGATTTCGGGCCTTTTTCAACGACGACCAAGTAACGCATGGGAACTCACTCCTGCTTCTTCAGACCTGCCTGCTTCAGCGCAGCGTTCAATGTCCCCGGCGGTATATCCACGTTTGGCCTTCCCGCGACCGTGACGGTTCCCTTCTTCGTCGCATGGTGAAACTGACGATGACTCCCCTTCGACCGTACCTGGAACCACCCATCGGCTTCGATGAGCGCAATGAGTTCCTGGACCTTCATGGAGTCCTCCCAACCCCTTCCCCATAGGCGCTAAAATAAGGCTTCTTCGCTGTCATTCCGGGCGGGTGGTCGAACGCCGCTTGCATGTGCCGGACCTCTGCCCGCGAGGAATCCTCTCCCAGACCACCTGCGGCAGGGGACAAGACCCTGCCCTACGGTTATCTTACGCCTATGCCCCTGACCCATCACCTCCGGCCCCCTACTTATCCAGCCACATGAAGTCGAACTTGCCCCAGGGGTGGATGCCCGGGCCCGGCTTGAAGTTCTTCACCTCGTTCCAGGCGCCGGTCATATATAGGTCGGAGAAGAGGATAACCCGAGGCATCAGCTCGTTCACTCTCTTCTCTATTTGGGCAAGGATGGCCTCGCGAGCAGCCTTGTCCAGGGTTTGGGCCTGCTTCTCAATTAGCGCGTCCACTTCCTTGTCGCTGAAGTCGCCGTAGTTGCGGCTGCCGCCGGTGTAGTAGTACGTGTACAGTGTCTCGTCGGGGTCTCCGGTAGTCTCCAGGAAGTTATAATCGGAAAGGTCGAAGGCGCGCCGGAGGAAACGTTCCGTCACCTGGGCGGTATCGACCAGTTGCAGTTCGACATCAATGCCGATCCTGGCCAGTTGGTCTTTGGCCACCACCCCCTGCCGCTCCGTGGCCCCTCCAGCACGGGTCAGGAGCGTAGTCTTCAGACCATTGGGGAAACCGGCTTCGGCCATGAGCTTCTTTGCCTCGGCGATATCGGCGTCCTTGGGCTGTCGGTAGCCCGGACGCTTGAGCAGCTCATCAGGCTTGGGACCCCAGGGGGCGATATACATGGAGGTGATGCTTCCCACGCTGTTGATCTTAAGCGCTTCCTGCCGGTCGAAGGCCAGGTCCACCGCCCTTCTAATCCTGGCGTCGTCCCAGGGCTTCCGTTTCAGGTTGAAAAGGATCACATAAACATTCTGGGAATCGTGCTCGTAGACCGTGGCCTTTCCGGCCATGTCGCGCCTCACTATGTCGGCGTCCACCTTTGTGAGACCCTTAGATCCCGAGAAGGTTATCCTTGTTTGCCCGGTGCGGAAGGCGCTGAAACGGGTCGCGTCGTCCTTCACGGTGTAGAACTTGATCCCGTCCAGGTAGGGCCGGCCTTTGATATAGTAATCCGGATTCTTGGCCAGCTCGAGGCTGATGTTCGGGTTGAAGTCCTTGAATCTGAAGGCGCCGGTGCCTACTAAATCTCTCTTCATGTCGCCTTTGACTTCGAGGATATGCTTCGGTTGCATGGCGACCCAGCCAGCCGCCAGATTCAACATGAAGGAGGCGCTGGGAAATCTTGTAGTCACCTTGATAGAGTTGTCGCCTGCTATCTCCGCCTTGTCCATGGCGGCCAGCATGCTCTCGGCTCGCGGGGCGATGGTCTTGAAGGCCTTGGGATTGTGCATCCTCTCCAGGTTGTACTTGACATCTTCGGTGGTGAAGGGCTTGCCGTCGTGCCATTTTATGCCCTTGAAAAGGGTGAAGGTATAGGTCTTGCCGTCCGGGCTCACTTCCCACTTCTCGGCAAGCTCTGGAAGGATCTTCTGGTGCTCGATCGGGTCGAGCCGCACCAGCCCCTGGTAGACGTTGAAGAGGGGCACCGAAGTAGCTGCCGTCTGCCCTTGCTGCACGTCGAAGTGGTCGACGTCGCGGTCCATTACCCGCGTGACCACGCCACCGTACTTGGGCTGGCCGGCTGCTGGCTTGGGAGTTGCCGCCGGCGCCGCTGGCTTGGGGGTAGCGGCTGCTGGCGCGGCGGTCGGTTTCGCCGCTGGAGCCGCCGGCGCCGGCTTCGCTGTCGGCGTAGGCGCGGCCGCCGGGGCGCACGACACGAGTATAAGCCCCATAACGATCAAGAACACGGGGACGAACTTGCTGGACATCGGGGCCTCCTTCTACTGACGCCGCCAGGCGTCGTACATTTGTCAGGGCCTGCTCCGCAGGCGCCGATTTGCCTGGAATCAAGTTAGCATAGGCTTTGCGCCATGTCAAGCAAAAGACCCTGGATACGGGCAGAACCCCAGGACGGACAGCCTGTAACGCAAAAAAAGGGGAGGCCGGTCGGCCTCCCCATGAGCGTTTCCGCTCTTCTGATGGAGCTAGGGCACCAGCACTCCCGGCTCCGTCAAGTAATCGAGTACCCGTCGAACAGCTCCACGTTCTCGAAGCCGCAGCCTGGCTTGGCGACCAGGCACCCTGGATCGGAATCGTACGGGGCCAAAGCGCCGGCGAATTACGGGGGACTAACTCACTTCGACGTGTTCAGACTTGAACTGGTGCCATCTTTGAGCTGCAATATGTCTCGCAGGTTGTTTTCGATAGCCCGCATATCAGCATGGGGCATAGTCCCGAGTTTCCTGGCAATCACGCCACGTTTCACCGTTCTTATGATTCCTGTCGCTATGGATGGAAATAGAAGTCCAGCTCTTTGCCAATCGCCAACAATATGGTCTCCCGCCAGGATACGGTCCGTCCTGCTCGTAACTGCCGCAACTATGGCCTCCTGGCGGCTCGAGTGATATGTGTCTGAACTAACTATCACGGCTGGGCGCCGTCTCTCTCCCGACTCATCCGTGAAGATGAAACTGATAAGTACTACGTCGCCTCGCCTATATTCGGTCATAAGCTGCGTCCCTTTCGTTGTCCCATATCTCGGCAAGGACCGGGTCGGATTTCGCTGTCAGCTCAAGAAGTCCTTCCAGAGTTCCAGGTCCTTCGCTCGGTCTGGGCGCCTTGTCGAGGTCCTCTTTACGAAACCGGCGATGACGTTCCTCGCCAATACGGAACGCAGGCAACCTCCCCTCCTTGGTCAGTTTATAAATAGTCCTTTTGGAAACACGCAAGTACGAAGCAGCTTCTTCCACCGTGAACCACTCATTCATAGTCACCACGGTACACCTCCGACCAAAGCGGATGTTATCTGGCCGATATCATCGTAGCACGTATAGGCACATAGACGCAATAGGCATGGCACTTAACGTCTCGTCTTTGCGTTCCCTCACCTGGCAGGCGGCGCCATCGTTGCCGGCGGCTTGGGCAGCGCTTGTGCGTGGAAGACAGTCCTCTTGCTTTCGGCGTCGTTGACAAGGGCCTTGACTACATAAGTCCCCGGCGCGGGAAGACGGATAGAGAGCTGGAAGGCAAGCACAACCCTCTGAGACTCCCCTTGCCCCAGGAGCGGCGGGCGGCCCGCGTTGAAGTTCAACCCGAGCGCGGCCAGTTCGGTGGCGTCCTGGGTCTCCACTCTCAAGGCCAGACTGTGAGTTCGATTCGTGGCGTTCCACGGGACCAGGATTCCGGTCGCGATGGAGATGGACTGGTGCTGAGCGAAGTCGGGGACGTAGAGACGGTCCCAGCCGCCGCCCATCATGTAGATCTTGCCGTTGATGGCCTCGGCGCGGTCGGCCAGCATCAGGAAGTCCACCGAAGGTTGGTCTGTGGCTACCATGTTGCCCTCCAGGTTGTAAACTTTGTATGCATAGTATACAATGATAGCAAGCCGAGGTGCAACTTGGTTGTTACCATAGACAGTATTGTGGTCGATGACTATAATGAGAGTGAGATGAACCGTCACGGCGTCTCAGTCAGGGAGGTCTTCCAGGTGCTCGAAGGGGAGTTCGAGCTTCTCCGGAATGCAGGCGGGCACGAAGCGACCTACCTCATGGTCGGCAAGACGCGGGGCGGGCGTTGGCTGACGATACCGATCGCTCCCACTCCGCAAGCAGGGGTGTGGAGGCCGGCGACCGCTTTTCCGGCGCGAAGGGCAGATAGGGCAAGACTGAAAAAGGGCGGGCAAGGATGAACATTGAACCTGAGGAATTCGAGGCGGGCGAAAACGTCACCAACCAGGTCCGCCGAAGCAAGCCGGCCGCGATCGTCGTTTCAGTCAGATTGTCTCCGGAAGACTCAGTCAAGTTGATCGATCTCGCGGAGGCAAGCGGGAAGACCGTGTCTCAGGTCGCCCGGGAGGCGATTCGTTTGTTCATGTCTCAGAGCGGGCAGCGCCCCACCTTCGTCCCAGAGATCACAGGAAACACGCCCAACGTCAACATAGTTGCGTTCGCCCCGCTGGGACCTCGGACCGCAAAGGAGAAGGTTGAGGTGACCGACTAGGAGTTGCCGCCTTGTGCGCGAACCGGCTATCCGTTGAAGGGCGGATAGAGCTGTTCTCTGTTCCCATGTTTGACCTCAAAACTCTTCGCCGAATACGTAGACCCAGCCAGGATACTCTTCGGGCATTTTCGGGCTAACCCATGCTGCTAAGAGGGCCAAAGACCACTTAGCAAGAAGCCTCGCGTCTTCCGCAAGAACAGGCCACCCGCGCATATATCGCCTCACATATTCGATGTCCATACGGATATAGATGTCACACGCCGATGGATCCTTCTCATCCTTGTCCCGCGGATGTTCATGAGCTGCGGTATACTGCGCATCGCTGAAGATGCCCGGCTTCGCAATCAATCGGGTGACCATTTCGGGGAAGCCCTGCCTTCCAAATATGAAGTAGTACGTTGGGGCCGGGCCAACAAGACTCATCTGGCCCAACAAAACATTCACAAAAGACGGCAGCCGATCCATCCCGGTCGCCAGCAGGATCGTTCCCACCCACGTGGGAACGGTACGCTGTGTCGATTCCCCTGAGTGTTCCTTTCTATTTGGAATGCGAAACCGATGGTAGATAAACTCGCGGCCGTACTGACCGAGTCGGGGAGAGCTAAACAGGACGGGATGGCCGTCCGACCGTATGAGCAGATAGACTATTGCGAAAAGCGGCAGAGACACCAACAAGACCAAGAGGCTCAATAGTTTGTCGACAACCTTCTCCTTCAAGAAGACCGGAATCCTGGGCGTGGCACAATTGAGGTGCCGAAACACCATGGCTATCCGATCGGGGATTTCCCAGTAGTCGACTCCGTGGTTGAGCGCGCCGCCATACGTCCTAGCAGAGGAAGGTGCCCTATCCACCTTGATCCCTATGTTCTCGCCATAGTACCCTATGAAGCCGAAGAAGTCTTGCAGAAAGCTACCGGCTGGATCGCTCAGAATCTCGTGTAACAAACCAAGGAGGTTATCGACAATAAACCTAGAGAGACTCTTTCGGTTAAGTTCAGCGGCTTCCCACTGGTGCCGCCTTAGGAGTTCCAGGAACACCCAGGCAGCCTCGCGAGGCCTGTTCCGCGCCAGGCCGGCGAAGTCCCCTCTAAGCCGCCTTCTAGTCTCGGAGTCAAGTAGTTCATGCCCCAGCTTTGCTTCCCATTCCTGCAGCAGTGCCGGCTTCGCGTCCCCAGCTACTAACGCTGACTCGTCTCCCCATTCGTCTGGTGTCTCCCCCTTAAGCCTCTTCCACTCCCCCGTTCGTCGATCTATTTCAATCTTTGTTGCCAGCGCGCCTGCTCCCAGCACGGCTAGGCTGCCTACTGCAGCTATATGCCACAAACCGCCCTCCGGTCTCAGGTCCCACCGCTCCAGCGGAGCGGATGCCGCCAATATCAATAGAGGCGCGGCAACCACGACAAGGCATATTTCTAAGGCAAACTTGATCACCACTTTTGCGAACTTGCCAGCGGATTTCTCGGCGAGCTTTTGCACTTTTCCCGTGGAGCCCTGGGGTATCCCGATGGCTGAGGGCTCGCCTCCGGATTCCGCGGCGAACTTTTGCGCTAGGTGCGCCCCCTGGCGGTATGCCCAAGCTACCATTCTTACCGGGCCAGGTCGGAGCCGCGGGTTGAACCGCTCGGGGCTCTGCCGCCAGAGGTCTGAGAGAGGAACTCCAGCAACCCAGAACGCGGCCACGAAGGCGAGCCAACCACCGCCAAACACAAAGAATGCCGCCAAGAAAATGGACAGCCAGACCGACAGGACTTCGTCCACGCTATCCTCCTCACGGTACCCCACCGTACCAGAACGGAATCCACAAAATGTAGAAGACCAAGAAGAAGGAAAACCCTCTCAGGACGTGCCGAAGCGGGACTCTATCCCCGTACTCCTGAAGCCAAGAAAGCAGCTGCCACAACGCGTAGCCCCACATCAGCATGCCTAGCGGCACGAACAGCTCTGGAACCGTGTTAGCGAACGCATACCTATACGCACTGTTAACACCTAGCAATTGACCGACCGACCTAGAAAGAGGGAAAAGCGCTAAATCGATCGGGAATACGACTAGGCCCTTGAACCCGCTTCTTAGCGCGAACAGCTTAATGACCGTCGATAGGAAGATCAATGGGACCAATACGAATGACGGGTATATTGACAAGACGTAAATGGGCCATGATTTTGAGCACGTAAATTCATCGACCACCATCGGAAACGATATCCGTGGTGGGCAGTTGTCAAACACTCCCAACAGTGACAGAATGTCCATGATTACTTCATGATAATTGGCCGGCCGAAGTCTTTTCGACCTGCGCAGCCTAGCGCACCATGCCCTCCTGCGCGCATGGGCCGTTGTGACCCATGATTACCTCAAGTCGGCGCTTTATCCCGGCATAGCGTCATTCTGGGGTCCCCATAAGACGCGTACTTGCTCTCTCATTTCGCGGAAGCGTTGAACTTCCCTATCTACAAGAGCACGAAAGGTTTTGTCAAACATGTCGCGGCTAAACAGGCGGGCTCTCTCTCTGCAAGCTTCTCTGTCGAAATGGCTCTGGTCAAAACCACGCAGTGTTTCAGCTAGTGCCTCCACAACGGAGCTCCTATCCTTTCCCTTTGGTTGGAAGATCATCCCGCAGCCCTTACTGCCCTCGATCACTTCCTCTGTACCACTATGTTTCCTTGCGATCACTGGGTGGCCGGCTGCCAGCGCCTCTACTGCTGCAATCCCGAAGTCTTCAAAGCCTGCCCCGATGAATGCACGGCATTTCGCGAGCAACTCTGCGAGCCTCTCGTCGTCTGCAAAGTCTTCGAAAGTAACGTACTCGGTACCTCTCAGCGGCAAGTACCGGTCCGCAGGACCAGGTGCTCCTACGATCGTTACCCTATTTCCGGTCAGTCGACAGGCCTCTATAATGACGTCGAATTCCTTCGCTGGGATATGCTGGCCGACCGCAAGGTAATAGTCGCCCGAAGGTTCTTCGTCATATCGGGCGCTGACGGCCTCGATTCGCTCGACCTCAACGGGCGGATAAACCACGGGAGCGGCGCGATGGTACACGTGCGCGATTCTGGCAGCTGTGAACCGAGAATTCGCTACGAAGAGATCGACCCTTTTCGCCGCATTCAGATCGACGGACCGTAGCCGCGACGTGAGAGGCGAGGCAACCCAGGCTGCCACTCTGTAAAAGCCGCCCATGCGCCCAGCCGAGGCATCGTCATAGTAAAGGAAGCGCGGGACGCTATGGCAGTAGCAAATATGAACAGTATGTCGAGGAACTGCAATCCATTTGGCGACACCCGCAGACGAGGAAATCACACAGTCGTAGCTTGAGAAGTCCCAGCGCGGCAAGACGAGGGGAAGAAGGTATGTAATCGCTCGCTCCACCAAGAAACTCTTCAGTCCGGGCAAATGTTGCACGGGAGAAGTGACAACCTTTCCGGTATCGAAATACTCGCGAAAGTACGAAGGCATGATATCACGTACATAGTACGGAATATATAAGTCTGGATAATCGTATAGACGGCAGATCGCCTGCGTCACTTTTTCGGCGCCACCGTATTGTCGGATACGATCGCATACCACTGCCACCCGCACAGGAACCTCCCGGAGGCTAGAGGCAGACTCCCGCACCCCTGCGTGCATCGTTCGCTCGATATCCATTGTCCTTTCGGCGATTCTCGATGGACTGGAAATCGATAACCGAGTTGCGTCGGGGCAATTGTAAACTATAAGCGGGGGCTTGTCAATACCCTGTACTCGTCCAGTACCTCCGTTACACTGCCTCCTAACTCACTTATATCATTGCCCGAAGGCTGTGGTCAACGACTTTTGCCCACACTTGTCATGAGTCTTTGCCCTGGGTTTCCTTCCGATTCTACTTAGTGATCTACCGCCAAAACCATTAGGCCACGGGACTGACGACTGTGCTGCTCCTCCGTTCTTCATCTTCAAGACTCATCTGAACCGAATTGCCCGTTTGAGTTGAGTCCGAGCCCGGGCTCCTCCACTTTGACGAAACGGTCAAATCATGCTATTCTACGACGTAGCGCTCAGCTTCAAGCCGTCACCTATCGACTTGCTTTGAGCCGAAGGTCGGGCTGGCCGCAACGCAATTTCCCCCTTCAAGAGATGTGCTCCGCCCGAGGCTCTTTGGATGAACTAAACGGTGAACCACGGAGGCGCCCGTTGCCAGAGATCGGCACCGTTAAACCCATCAAAATAGAAGAGGAGATGCGGGGCTCCTACCTGGACTACGCCATGAGCGTCATAGTGTCCAGGGCGCTGCCCGACGTGCGCGACGGCTTGAAGCCGGTCCATCGGCGTATCCTCTTCGCCATGGATGAGCTGGGTATGCGCCGCAATACCCCGTACAAGAAGAGCGCCCGCATCGTGGGCGAGGTCCTGGGCAAGTATCATCCCCACGGCGATACGGCGGTCTACGACGCCATGGTGCGCATGGCCCAGGACTTCTCCATGAGGTATCCCCTCATCGACGGCCAGGGCAACTTCGGCAGCGTCGACAACGACCCGCCGGCGGCAATGCGCTACACTGAGGCCCGCATGGCCGCCATCGCCGAGGAAATGCTGGCTGACCTCGACAAGGAGACGGTCGATTTCACACCGAACTTCGACGGGAGCCTCAAGGAGCCGGTTGTCCTGCCCGCCCGGATCCCCAATCTGTTGCTCAACGGCGCCGCCGGCATCGCGGTGGGCATGGCGACGAACATCCCCCCCCATAACCTCAGCGAGCTCTGCGACGGGATAGTCCACCTCATCGAGAATCCGGACGCCACGGGTGAGGACCTGTCCCAGTTCGTCAAGGGCCCGGATTTCCCTACCGGGGGCATAATCCGCGGCATGGAGGGCATCAAGAATGCCTTCGCCACGGGCCGGGGCAAGATCGTCGTCCGCGCCAAGGTCCATATGGAGGAGATGGCGCGCGGCGGCCGCTATCAGATCATCGTCACCGAGCTTCCCTACCAGACCAACAAGGCCGCCCTGGTGGAGCGCATCGCCGATCTGGTGAAGGAAAAGAAGATCGAGGGCATCAGCGAGCTGCGGGACGAGTCCGACCGCCAGGGGATGCGCATTGTCATCGAGCTGAAGCGGGAGGCCCAGCCGAAGCATATCCGGAACTCCCTATTCAAGTACACAGCCATGCAGTCCTCCTTCTTCGTGAACATGCTGGCCCTGGTGGGGGGCCAGCCGCGGACGCTCACCTTGAAGATGGCCCTGCAGCACTTCATCAGCCACCGCCAGGACGTGATTACTCGGCGCTCCCAATTCGACCTCAAAAAAGCCCGGGAGCGCGCCCACATCCTCGAAGGGCTGAAGATAGCCCTGGACAATCTGGATGCGGTCATCGCCACTATCCGCAAATCCAATACCGCTGAGTCGGCGCGCACCAACCTGATGCGTGAGTTTGAGCTGTCTCAGTTGCAGGCGCAGGCCATACTGGATATGCAACTCCGGCGCCTGGCCGCTCTCGAGCGCCAGAAGGTCTTGGACGAGTACGCCGAGGTACTGAAGACCATCGCCTATCTCGAGGACCTCCTCGCCAACCCCAAGAAAATCCTCTACCTCGTCAAGGAGGAGGCGGTTGATCTCAAGTCCAAGTATGGCGACGCGCGCCGCACGGAGATCAGCGAGCTGGAGGCGACGGAGTTCGAGCAGGAGGACCTGATCGCCCACCAGGAGGTGGTCATAACTCTGAGCAACCGCGGCTATATCAAGAGGATACCGCGCGACACCTACCGGCTCCAGCATCGCGGCGGCAAGGGCGTCACCGGCATGGTGACGCGGGAGGCCGACGCGGTCCAGGAACTGCTGGTCGCCGACACCCACGACAACCTCTTCTTCTTCACCGATCGGGGTAAGGTCTTTCAGCTACGTTGCTATGATATCCCGGCGGCCGTGTCGCGCACTGCCAAGGGGCTGCCGCTGATCAACCTCATTTCCATCGAGCAGAAGGAGAAGATCACGGCCCTGGTAGCCGTGCCGCCTTCGGTGCGCGGGGAGTTTGTGGTGATGGCGACGCGCAAGGGGGAGATAAAGAAGACCCCCATCGACAGGTTCTCCGCGGTGCGCAGCAACGGCCTCATCGCTATGGACCTGGAGGAGGGCGATGAGCTGGTTTCGGCCAAGCTGGTCGAAGACAAAGATGATGTCATCGTGGTGACTCGGCGCGGGCAAGCCGTCCGGTTCGGAGTCTCCGTCCTGCGAGCTGCCTCCCGTACCAGTGGCGGCGTCCGTGGCATACGGCTGGCTCCCGGGGACGGCGTGGCGAGCATGGAGGTGGTGGTCCCGGACAACTACCTTCTGGTCATCAGCAACAACGGCTATGGCAGGATAACGCCCCTGTCGGCCTATCCCCGACACGGTCGGGGCGGCCAGGGGGTCCGCACCCTGAAGGTAACTCCGAAGACAGGCGAACTGGTGGCCGCCAAGGTGGTCTCCACGTCTCAGGAGGTGATTATCATCTCTGCTGAGGGGACTGTCATCCGCGTGCTGGTCGCCGGGATACCGGCGAGGCAGGGGAGGATAGTGGAGGGGGTCCGCATCATGAACGTCGATGAGGGAGATAGCGTGGCCTCCGTCGCCGTCACCGAAAGCCCGGGCCCCGACATGTTCAGCCAGCAGCAAGAGGCGGCTCCCGTTTCTTCGACGAATGGGGACTCCGAGGAAACCGGAGCGTCGGGGGAGACTGCCGAAGAAGGGGAGACCCTTGGAAGCGCTGAGAAGCTACCTTGATCAGTTCGCCCTCACCTTTATCCCGCTCTTCGTCGCCCTCGATGCCGTGGGCAATCTGCCTATCGTCCTCGGCCTCATAGAGAGGCTTCAGCCCGCGGAGCGCGGGCGCGTTATCCGGCAGGCCATGGTCACCGGACTCGGGATCGGACTTCTCTTCGTTGCCGTAGGCAACGCCGTTTTTCTGCTCCTGGGCATCAAAGACTACGACTTCCTTATTGCCGGGGGCATCGTCATCCTCGTCCTGGCAACCTCGGAGGTGGTCCTGGGCGAAAAGAAGTCGGCGGAGACGCAGGGAGGCGGCATGATCGGAGTAGTGCCTATCGGCACCCCGCTGCTGGTGGGTCCGGCCGTCCTGACCACTCTTCTTATTCTGATCCAGCGCTATGCCATGGTTGTAGTGCTGGCGTCTTTCCTGCTGAATCTGGCCATTAGCTGGCTGATCTTCCATCAGTCAGTCCGAATCTCCGCTTTCCTGGGACCCGGCGGCATGAAAGCGGTGGCCAAAGTCTTCGGCCTCCTGCTGGCGGCCATCGCCGTGAAGATGATACGCGAGGGTATCATAGGAATCCTGGGGGTTATGTCTTGAGAGATGAACTCACCACGTCCCCGCGTGGATGGGTGAAAGTGGCAGGCCAGCGAGTACTTTGGGGGAGGCGAATCACGCGGCGCCGGTGGAGAAGCCGCCGCAGGTCAATGGGGCACCGAGCAGTTCCTGAGCGGTCTGTGATCGGGTGCCGCGGTCAGGAATTCACGTTGCAAGCGAGCAACGCCCGTTTCGGCGGCTCGGGCTGACGAGCAAAGAAGAGGATGGCGGCTCCGGCTAGTAGCGTCCCGACGAAGATAATTAAAGCCGCATCATAGCTCCTGGTTACATCGAAGGCCCACCCGGCGAAGACGGGCCCCACCACGTGGCCAAGCATGACAATGGCCTGGTTGCATCCGCTTATAGTGCCAAAATACCTCCGTCCGAAGTACTCTCCCCGTATAGACGTCATCACGGGCCCCGCTCCCCAACCGATCCCGTACAAGAAGGCAAAAAGGAATAGCTCTTCCGTCGTCTGCGCGCGCAGCAAGAGGACGATGGCAGCCGCCTGCAAGATGTAAGCCGTGCACAGGAGATAGCGCTTTGAAAACCTGTCGGCCAGAAAGCCAAGGACTATCTTGCCCGGCATGCTCATCAAAGCTAGAAGGCCAACGCTGTTGGCAGCGACCTGCGGATCAAACCCGAGGTCGGTGAGAAGCGGTATTTGATGGACCAGCACGGCGCCTGTGGCCAGCGAGCGAAGCGTGAAGCCCAGAGCGAATTGCCACCACACGCGCGTGCGCAGCGCTTCCATCAAGGTGAAATAGGCATCTTCGGTCCCGCTCGTGACCTTTGTTGGCGTCGATCCCGTCCCAACCGTGACGACCGGGCTGTCTCCGTCAGGCAAGCAGCCGTCTTCCTCCGGTTTGTGCTTCACCAAGAGGGCGAGTGGAATGCAGAAAAGGAACAAGATCAACCCCAGGGCGATGACGCTGCCCCGCCAGCCCAATTGCACTACCATCCAGGCCAGGGTGGGCGCCATGACGGAGCCGCCCAGTCCTTGTGCTGAGCCAAGCAGGCCGAAGGCGGCGCCCCTCTTCCTGATGAACCAGTTGGCCACGGCCACTTGTGCGGCCCAGTGGAAGCCGGTGTTAAAGCCAATGGCGATGAGCAGCACGTAGACGGCGTAGAAGGTGAGCAATGAGTTGACCTGGCTCAGGGCGACAAGCCCCAGGCTGAGGAGAGTGATGCCGACAATCATCACCTTGCGGGGGCCGAACTTGTCGATAAGAGGGCCAATCACTGGGCCTTCCAGCCCTCCCTCCAGGCTCGACATGGAGAAAGCCGCGGACGTCGCGGCCCTGGTCCATCCGAATTCCTCGACGATAGGCTTGAAGAAGACCCCGAAGCCGTGCTGGTAAGCACCCGCGCCGAAGGTATTGATGCCTATCCCGGCGAGGAGTACCCACCAGCCATAGAAGATCCTGCCAGTGCTCTTTGCCTTGATAACCGAATCCATGACGTGTGCCAGGACTATAGCATGCCTTAGGAATTCCTGCAAGGGGATCGACCGAGGCTAGGCTCGGAGAGCGGCCTAGGCCGCACTTTGAGGAGTCTCCGGCAAGCAAGTGGTCGGCATCCGCTCCGGCGGTCTGGGGCGCTTGGCGAAGAAGAGAATCACGGCTCCCAGGAAGAGCGTGGAGGCAAAGATCGCGAAAGCTATGTTGTAGCTGTGCGTCGTGTCGAAGATCCACCCGGCGAAGACCGGCCCGACCACGTGGCCCAACATGACGATGGCCTGGTTGCATCCCCCAATTGTGGCGAAGTATCTGCGCCCGAAATATTCGCCGCGTAAGGACATCATCACCGGTCCCGAGCCCCAGCCGAATCCATGCAGCGCCGCGAAGACATAGACCTCTTCTATCGTCTGAGCGCGAAGCAATATTATTAGCGCGACGCCTTGCATGCAGTAGGCGATAGCAACGAGATGGCGTTTCGGCAAGACATCGGCCAGAGAGCCGAAGACTACCTTGCCTGGCACACTCATGAGGGCCACGAGTCCAACCATATTGGCGGCCGTTTGCGGATCGAAACCTCGATCGATCAGCAAAGGTATCTGATGAACAAGCACGGCGCCAGCTCCAAAAGATCGGAGCATGAAGCCCAGAGCCAACTGCCACCAGACCCTCGTTCGAATCGCTTCTCGCAGTGTAAAGTAGGCTTCCTCCGGGCGCGACGCCTCTGCAGCCCGAGGCTTGCCCTTTGCAACGGGCGCCTGGATTTCCCCCTCTCCATCGGGCAGGCATCCGTGTTCCTCCGGCCTGTGCTTCACGAGCATGGCCAGGGGTATGCAGAAGAGGAACATAGTCAGCCCCACCAGGATCAGGCTGCCTCGCCAGCCCAACTGGACCACCAGCCAGGCCAGAGTCGGCGCCATGATTGAGCCGCCCAATCCCTGAGCTGAGGAGAGGAGACCAAGCGCCCTTCCCCTCTTTCTGATGAACCAGTTGGCGATGGCGGTCTGGGTTGCCCAGTGGAAGCCCGTGTTGAAACCAACAGCTATCAGGAACACGTAGACGGCGTAGAAAGTCAGGAGGGAGTTGATCTGGCTCAGCGCGAGAAGGCCAAGGCTCAGGAGGGTGATGCCGACAATCATTATCTTTCGGGGGCCGAACTTGTCGATGAGAGGGCCGATCAGCGGGCCCTCCAGACCGCCCTCGAGGCTCGACATCGAGAAGGCGGCGGCTGTGGCGGCTCTCGTCCACCCGAATTCTTCGACTATTGGCTTGAAGAAGACCCCGAAACCGTATTGGTAGGCGCCAGCGCCGTAGGTGTTCACACCTATTCCGGCGAGGACTATCCACCAGCCGTAGAAGATCCTGTTAGGGCTCTTTGCCTTGACAACTACACCCATTGCGTGCCTCAGGACTATAACACGTCTCAAAAGAAACCCGCTGCCTCGTGGCTGTCCGGAACCGAGTCTCTCAGCTCGCAGGCTGGCTGCAAAGCCCCCTCTGAGGCGGCTTCGGCTGCCTGGCGTAGAAGACGGTCACTGCTCCCGCCAGGAGGGTAACGGCGAAGACGGTCAAAGCTATGTCGTAGCTGCGGGTTATGTCGAAGACCCAGCCGGCGAATACTGGGCCCGCAACGTTCCCCATCATGACAATAGCCTGATTGAGCCCGCCGATGGTCCCAAAATACCTCCTCCCAAAGTACTCCGCCCGTATCGCCTGCATGACCGGCCCGCAGCCTGTGCCCAAACCGTACAGAGCGGCAAACACATAGACCTCTTCTATCGTCTGCGCTCGAAGCAAGACCGCTAGCGAACTGGCATACAAGATGAAACTCATGGCAAGGAGATAGCGTTTCGGAAACATATCACCCAGAAAGCCCAGGATTGCCTTCCCCGGCATGCTCGCGACAGCCACGGCCCCAAGCGTATTGGCTGCGACCTGCAGGTCAAAACCCCGATCGGTGAGGAGCGGCACTTGATGCACAATGACGGCCCCTGCCCCAAAGGACCGGAGCGTAAATGCGGCCACCAACAGCCACCAGGCGCGGCTGCGCAGCGCTTCCCCAACCGTGAAATCGACCTCCTCCGTGGTCGCCTTGTCCTCTAACCGAGGCCCCTTCGCTGCAACCGCATGCAAAGTCCCCGATCCATCTCCGTCAGGCAGTAAGCCGTAGTCCTCGGGTCGGCGCCTGACCAGCATGGCCAGCGGCAAGCAGATTGCGAACATGAAGAGCCCCAGGACGACGAGGCTGCCACGCCAACCCATCTGGACCACCAGCCATGCCAATCCGGGAGCCATGATGGAGCCTCCGAGACCTCGAGCCGAAGCAAGGAGGCCGAGCGCTCTGCCCCTTCTCCTTGCAAACCAGTTGGCCACCGCGATCTGCGCCGACCAGTGGAAGCCGGTGTTGAATCCGATAGCTATGAGGACCATGTAGACCAGGTAGAAGGTGAGGAGTGAGTTGATCTGGCTCAAGGCGAGGAGCCCCAGGCTGAGCAAGGTGACGCCGATCATCATCAGCTTGCGGGGACCGAACTTGTCGATGAGGAACCCAACGAGTGGCCCCTCGAGGCCTCCCTCCAAACTCGACATCGAGAAGGCAGCCGCAGTGGCAGCCCTGCTCCACCCGAATTCCTCACTGATGGGCTTGAAGAAAACCCCGAAACCGTACTGGTAGGAACCAGCCCCAAATATGCCAATGCCGGCGCCAGCGAGGAGTACCCACCAGCCGTAGAAGATCTTGCGAGCGGGCTTGGTTTCAACTATCGCGTCCATGAAAACGCCCTAGAATATAACATGTCGCCGAAATCCTGGCAAGGTACAAGCAATCCCGCCGGACCCGTCAGACCCGGGATCCCCTGAACTACGCCTCAGAGGACGTGGGCCCTGGCTCGCACGTAGACGCCGGCCGCTGAGGCGGCTTTGGCGGTCCGGCGAACGAGTGGGTTAGCGCTCCCAGGAAAATCGTAGCGGCGAAAAGGATGAACGCCACATCGTAGCTATTGGTGACGTCGAAGATCCAACCGGCGAACACCGGGCCAGCCACGTGGGCCAGCATAACCAGACCCTGGTTGGATCCGCTGATCGTGCCAAAGTACCTCCTGCCAAAGTAGTCGGCGCGGATCGACATCATCAACGGTGATGACCCCCACCCCAGGCCGTAGAGGAAGACGAACAAGTAGATCTCCTCCATCGTCTGCGCTCGCAGCAGCAGGAGGAGGGCCACTCCCTGGAGAACATAGTTGACGGATAGGAGGTAGCGCTTCGGGAACATATCGCCCAGGAAACCGAAGATTATCCTGCCCGGCAGGCTCATGAGCGCCAGGAGGCCTGCGATGTTGGCGGCGACCTGTGCGTCAAACCCGTGGTCGGTGAGCAAAGGGATGATGTGGACCAGGACTGCCCCGACGCTCAACCCGCGCAGGCTGAAGCCGAAGGCTAGCTGCCAGAATACGCGTGTCCGTAGGGCCTCCCACACGGTGAAGTAGATCTCTTCTTTGAGCTGGCCCTTTTCTTGCGTCCTTTGAGTCGATGTTCTCGGCGGCACCGGGTCCCCGTCCGGCAACATCCCGTATTGTTCCGGTCTATGCCTCACTATGGCGGCCACCGGGAGACACAGCACCAGCATGGCCACGCCCACTACAACGAGGCTGCCGCGCCATCCCATCTGCACCAGGAGCCAAGCCAGGGTGGGCGCCATGATGGCTCCGCCGAGTCCCTGGCCAGAGGACAGGAGGCCCAGGGTGATGGTGCGTTTCCTGACGAACCAGTTGGCCACCGCGGTTTGGGCCGCCCAGTGGAAGCCAGTGTTGTAGCCGATGGAAATAACGACGACGTAAACGAGGTAAAAGCTCAGGAGGGAGTTGATCTGGCTTAAAAGGATGTAGCCCAGGCCCAGGAGGATTGTACCGATAGCAATCAGCTTGCGCGGGCCGAACCTGTCAATGAGAGGGCCAATTATCGGCCCCTCGAGGCCGCCCTCAAGGGTCGACATCGAGAAGGCCACGGAGGTGGCCGCTCTCGTCCAGCCGAATTCCTCGACGATGGGCTTGAAGAAGACTCCGAAGCCATATTGGTAAGACCCCGAGCCAAGGGTGTTGACGAATATCCCGGCCAGCAGGACCCACCAGCCATAGAATATCTTTCCTGGGCTCTTTATCTTGAGTTGCATGAAACGCCAAGACTATAACATGCCCCGGCGACGCATGTCAAAGAAGCTCTCAGCCATCAGCTCAGCGGTCAGCCAGCAACGGGTAAGGAGAAGCGCCACCCACCAAACTCAATGACCAATAACCAGGAGACAAGAACCAAACAGATTCGAATCACCAGGAGGCAAACACCAAGCGATGCGCGACCAATCCGATTTGGTTATTATATCTGGTATCTTGTGTTTTAATGGGGAGTAGAGGCCGGTTCCGGCCTTAAGGCGCTCCGAGCGCCGGGCGTGGGAAACGCGCGGGGTGAGACCAGGCGCCGAGCGATGTTGGAGGGCGTAGCGAGCCGCTACGCCCTCCAAGCCCTTTTCTAGTGGCGTCGCTGCCAGCGCGTCTTCTTGAGGAGCTTGTTGTGCTTGTGCTTGTTCATCTTCTTGCGGCGCTTCTTGACGACAGAGCCCATACTTCGGTCCAGTCCTTTTCAATCATGGGGTTTAATGAAGGCGCGTCTTTGGAGCGCCAGATGCCTCCGGAGACGCGTGTTATAATTATATTATAAATGGCCGGACTTCAGCAATGGGGGTTTTGAATGGATTACGTCTTTCTGGCCGTCCTCGTGGCGGGCCTTTTGGTTTTCACGATCGTTTTGGGTCGGGGAGATACCCGCCGTCCCGGAGGCTGAGGTCGCTGATTAGCCCGGTTCGGGCTACCTAGTAGGTTTTAGGTTCCAGGTTTTAGGTGGGTTAGGGCAGACGCCTGGCATGGTCGTTGTGATCTAGCATTAGAACCACTGATCCGCCGCGGGCGGACGGATGTCCCGACGCATCCGGATCCCTCACGGAGTCGGGAAACTCATAACCTGGAAACGACAAGCGAGGAGCGGGCCTGCCTTCGCATTCAGTGCTTCTTCTTGCTTCGTGCTTCTTATATCCGCGTCTATCTGTGTTCATCCGTGGTTCCGTCCCGGATGCGCTTGGTGGAAGCCATCTCTCTTGGGGGCGACTTGGCCGAGCAAGAGCTGGTCCAGGGCAGTCAAAGTGGCGACCTGATTTCCTTCAACCGCCTGGTGGAGACCTACCAGGCGGCGGTGCATAACGTGGCGCTCCGGATGTTGGGCAATGTTCAGGCCGCTGAAGACGCCACGCAGGATGCTTTCCTGCGCGCTTATCGCAATATCAGGCAGTTCCGGGGCGGCAGTTTTCGAGGGTGGCTGTTCCGCATCGTAACCAACGTCTGTCACGATCAGATGCGCGCCTCGCAAAGACACCCCGCCAGCTCTCTGGATGCCCTCACTTCAAGCAACGACGACGGCCCTGGGATGGCTTTTCCGGATACTGAGGAACTGCCGGAGGACTACGCCCTGCGTCGGGAACTGGGCGACCTCATTGCCACCGGGATACGTTCTCTCCCCGAGGACCAGCGCTGGGCGGTGGTGCTTTCGGACGTGGAGGGCCTCAGCTATGAGGAGATCGCCTCCGCGACGTCCAGCTCCGTGGGCACAGTGAAGTCGCGGCTCAGCCGGGGCCGGGCCAGACTCCGGGATTACCTCCTGAGCCGCAAGGAACTTTTGCCCGACAGTTTCCGTCTATATAAGTGATGAGGCTGTGTTGATGGCCTAACAGGGGCGAGGACCTTCCGATGATGGGACTATTCAGAAAGAACCAGTGCGAGGCGACGAGGGAGCAACTCTCCGTCTATCTGGACGGCCGTCTGAGCCCGGAGGAGCAGCAGTTGGTGGAGAGGCACCTCGCTTCCTGCGAGCGCTGCCGCCAGGAGCTGTCTCAGCTCAGGGCGACGGTCGACCTTTTGCACGGCTTGCCCAGGGCGCTCCCCAGGAGGTCCTTCACCCTCTCGGAGGAGCTGGCAAGGCTGCGCCATCCCGTGACCTGGTGGCAACCGGTGTTGCGCAGCGCCACGGCGGTCGCGGCTATCCTCCTGTCGATGGTGCTGATAGGCGACTTCCTCCAGGTGTCGGCGCCAGGGATGGAGACGCAGAAAGCATTGGCTCCGGAAAAGGGGCTGGTCAGGGAGGTCACGGCGGTGGCGGACCAGAGTAAACTGAGGGCCGCCGCGCCTGCCCCAGCGGCGGCGCCGGAAGCCGCTCCAAGGGCGCCGTTGCCGCTGGGGACGCCCGCGCCCCAGCCGCCTGTTAGCGACGGGGCGGCTGCGGTTGCTCCACCGACGGCTCCTGCGCCGTCGCCGGCCCCCAAAGCCGCCGCTGCCGCTGAAGGGAGGCCCTCGCCGGCGCCAGCCAGCGTTCTGCCCTTTCGACAAGTGGAGATAGGTCTATTCGTTCTGGTGCTCGTGCTCGGTGGCGCGGCGCTGATCCACTGGCGCCTGGCGAAAGGACGAATGAGGAACGCGGAATGATGAGTGCAGAATGATGGCTGATCGCTGAAAGCTTGGAACAGGGAGGTTAGAGATGAGCAGGAAGTTTCTGGTCGTGCTGAGTTTACTCCTGGCGCTGGTCGTTGCGACGCAGGTGGGGTGTGTTACTGTAGGCAGAGCCGGAGCGGGCGTCGGGGAGGAGTTGTTGCGTGGGTTCACTCAAACGGGGATCAGCGTGAGTGGAGAGGGCAAGGTGACCGCCGCACCGGACGTGGCCACGTTCACTGTGGGCATAGAGTCCCGGGCTAAGGCCGTCGCCGACGCGCAGGGGCGAGCGGCCACGGCCATGGACGTGGTAATGAACTCGCTGACCGGCAATGGCGTCGATAAGAAAGACATCAGGACCCAGGTCTTCAACATCCGTCAGGACCGGCGAGTGGACAGGAATACAGGAGTGGAGACCATAGATTACGTTGTCACCAATACGGTCACCGCGAAGCTAAGGAAGATTGCCGACGTGGGCAAGATCATCGATGCCGCTGTGAAGGCGGGTGGGGAGCTGGCGCGCGTCCAGGGTATCAGCTTCACTGTCGATGATCCCACGCCCTTCGTGACCCAGGCCCGAGAGAAGGCCATGGCGGATGCCAAGGCCAAGGCGGACCAACTGGCCCGCCTCAGTGGCGTGACGCTGGGCAAACCGGTGTCCATTTCGGAAAGCGGCGGCGCCGTCCCTCCACCGAGGCCGCTCGCCCTTCCCGCCATGGCGGAGGGCGCCCGGGCGCCCGCGCCGGAGACGCCGATAAGCCCGGGCGAGATGGAGATCAGGGCCAGCGTGCAAATACGCTATACGATAGAGCCGTAGAAGCGGGAAGCAGGGAGCGAGGAGCAGGTTAGACCAGTCCGACTCGTCTGACCTGTCGGACTGGTCCGACTGGGGCGTCCGCCGCTCTTTTGACAGGAGACCTGACAGAATTGACGCTCTTTGGTGATCTTTCGGAAGAACAGGTAAATGACCAAGCGCCACTGGCGGCGCGCATGCGACCGCGCGTCTTCGACGAGTTCGTGGGACAGGGGCATCTGGTAGCCGAGGGGCGCGTGCTCCGTCGCAGCATCGAGGGGGACAAGCTGCCCTCGATCATACTCTGGGGGCCGCCGGGCACGGGCAAGACCACCCTGGCGCGCCTCATTGCCACCAGGACCCGCTCTCACTTCAGCCCGGTGAGCGCCGTGAGCGCGGGCGTCGCTGACCTGCGCAAGATTATCGGGGAGGCGAGAGAGCGTCTGCGGCGCGGTCAGCGCACCATCCTCTTCATCGACGAGATCCACCGCTTCAACAAGGCGCAGCAGGACGCCGTGCTGCCCTATGTGGAGGATGGCACGATATCGCTCATCGGCGCCACCACAGAGAACCCCTCTTTCGAAGTCATCGCACCGCTGCTCTCCCGCGCCCGCGTCTTTACGCTCAAGGCGCTGACGGAAAACGAGATAAGGCTCGTCGTGGAGCGGGCGCTGGCGGACGAGGAGCGGGGCCTGGGGAAGATGAAGGCCCGCCTGGATGAGGATGCTCTGGAGAACCTGGTGCTCATGTCGGGGGGCGATGCCAGAGTGGCGCTGAATGCCCTGGAACTGGCCGTCTCCGCCGCTCCGGTCGACGTGAAAGGAGAGCGCCACGTCCCGCTGGGCGCCATCGAGGATGCGCTGCAGCACAAGGCCGTCCTCTACGACCGTCTGGGTGACCTGCACTACGATACCATCTCCGCTTTCATCAAGTCCATGCGCGGCTCCGACCCGGATGCCGCCGTTTACTGGCTGGCGCGCATGATCGAGGCTGGCGAGGACCCTCTGTTCATCGTACGGCGCATGGTGATTCTGGCGGCGGAGGATGTGGGACTGGCCGATCCCGACGCTCTGGTGCTGGCGACCGCTTGCCAGCAGGCGGTCCACTTCATCGGGCTGCCGGAGGGCTTCCTGCCCATGGCCGAGACCGCCATCTATCTTGCCACGGCCCCCAAAAGCAACTCGGCGTACATGGCCTACAACAAGGCCAAAGAGGACGTCGAGCGGACGCGGAACGAGCCGGTGCCGCTGCATCTGCGCAATCCGGTCACGCGCCTGATGAAGAACCTGGGCTACGGCAAAGGATACAAGTACGCTCACGAGTTCCCGGGCCACTACACCCGGCAGCAAGGGCTCCCCGATAGCCTTAAGGGCAAGCGCTACTACGAGCCCGGCATACTGGGGTACGAGAAGGAGGTCCTGGAGCGGCTGAAGAGGTGGCGGGAGGAATGAGACTACCGGCGGCCTCGGCCGGGGCTTTACTCAATGCGGATCGCGCCTGCTATCCCACCATTCTTCCAACGGGTCCTGAGGGCCCGGGCGAAAAGCTGCTCGCTCCTCCACATCCCGAATGACGCGACTGAGGCCAGCATTATCCAACTGGCATCTCTCCGCCCACTCCCTTATGATCTCGGCAGTGGTCATGATCTTGGCGGCAGGGTAAAGCCGCCTCATAATGCGACGGGCCTTGCGGTCATCAGTCAATAAGACGGCCTTGTGGCAGATAGCAAGCGCGCATGCTGCCGCCTCTCCGTCGTGCATCTCTACGGCAAGTTCCACGAACGCATCTATCTCCTCCGCGGTGCGAAGACGGACCACCGAGATGAGCCTGCTTTCCACAAGGGTCCCAAGTTCAACCAACTCTCGCGCGTTCGCATCCGGCCCACTGCCGCCGCGCCGCACATAGAGCACCTCCTTTGCCGTCAAGTCCGGCACCAGGAAGTCGGCCGAGAGCACGACGGCAATATCGCCCAAGCGACGACTGGCCACGAGGTTGAGCAGGACACACGCGTCAAGGGCATATTTGTCGCGTCCCGTTTCGAGAGCGTTCACCGGGATCGAGAGGCGAGCGACTCTCCAAGATCGAGGCCGACCTGGCCCACTCCCTGCTCCGATAAAGTCAGGTTACGACTAAGTGATTCGAAGCGCTCTCGCGCCGCCAAGCGGTCAAGACGAACGAACCTCGCGAACTCACCCTCACTGATCTGCGCCTTCTGGTAGGCCTCGGCCGCGAGCAGCTCATACCGAAGCGGCAGCAGCTCGCACGTTGAGGGATATGGCGACAGCTCCAGGATTCCTTGCGCTTCTCGTACCTTGAAACCTCGCGCCACCAGGTCCTCATAGGTGCCAGCAGGAAGCATTCTTTGCGCCTCAAGATGGCGGGTGATTGCTTCGAACGAGACCTCATAATAGTGAGCCAGCTTCACTAAGTCTGCCGGCGTAATGGCCCCGTGTCGCGCTCTTTTGAGCTCGTTGAAACGACGCAGGAGGCCCGTGGACGGCATCAAAAAGAACTTGGCAAAGGAGTCTGCGAAACGCTCGGATTCAGGCACGCGCTGATATGAGGATAGTACCATCACATCAGCCTGGTACCGGCGCGTCAGGAAGTGTGCGCATTCGTGAGCTAGCGACCATCGTTGGCGCTCGCCAGGATGGTTCGCATTAATCGCCATGCAGGCGCTGGCTCTTTCTGTATAGCCAAGTAACGCCGAAATCCTGGAGGGCATCTTCATGCAGAATATCCGCACTCCGACATCAGTCTCCAGCATGTCCCGCAGGTTGCCAATCGGCCCATCGCCGAGGCCAAGCCGGTTCCTCTCTGCCGCGGCCACATCCTCGCCTGCCTGCTCTGCCGGGACATCCCGCACATCATAAGGGGGAGGGTCTTTGCGTGGAAGCGGCGCGTTGCAGAGCGCCTCCAGCTCGAGGTAGTCTTCACTCAACTGCTTGAACTCGGCAATCACGGCCAAGACTTCCGAGTTGTCGAGGTTCTGTTGACTCAGGGACATCCTGAACTGCACAATGAAATCCGGAACGGGTTCGCGCCTGCGAAGCAGATTGTGGACGTCTCGGCCGTAAAGCGCCGCCAGTTGCACCAACTCGTCGGCGCGCACCGAACGCTCCCCCTTCTCCATCGCCGTCAGCGTAGTACGGGCGACGCCGATCCTTTGAGCTGCATCCTGCTGGGTGAGGCCGCGCTCTTTGCGCGCCTCCTGAAGCCGCAGACCAAGGAGGCGCGGATCAACGGCACTGATCCTGGCGGAAGATTCGTCCATTATTCCCTCCTACGTTCCTGGTCGGCGCACTTCAGCGCTGTCCCACCTGCGGTGCTGACGCACCGGAACTTCAACTTCTAGGGCGCGTGGCCAGACTCCGGTTTTCCTTCGTAGCCTCCTGCTAAGCACATCATACTCCAATTACGTGACAATGTCAATAATCTAGCCAACAAACATGATCAATATGTCAGCATTCTGAATTGAGGGAGAGCAAAGAAAAGGGGCGCAGATCCTGCGCCCCTTTTTAGCTTCAGAACAGCTGTGCGCCCTACTCCAGATAATCCTTGAGCTTTTTGCTGCGGGTGGGATGGCGCAGCTTGCGCAGGGCTTTGGCCTCAATCTGGCGGATACGCTCACGGGTGACGTTGAACTCCCGGCCCACCTCTTCCAGAGTGCGGCTCCGGCCATCCTCCAGCCCAAACCTCAGGATGATAACCTTCTTCTCCCGATCGCTCAGCGAGGAGAGCACCTCCTCCACCTGCTCCTTAAGCAACTGATGGGAGGCTGCTTCCGCCGGCGGCAGGGCGGTCGGGTCTTCGATGAAATCGGCCAAATGGCTATCTTCCTCCTCGCCGATGGGCGTCTCCAGGGAGACCGGTTCCAGGGAGACCTTGATAATCTCGCGCACCTTCTCCGGCGCGATCTCCATCCCCTTGCCTATCTCCTCGCTGGTAGGCTCTCGACCGTACTCCTGCACCAGGCGCCGGCTTGTCCGCACCAGTTTGTTGATGGTCTCCACCATATGCACCGGTATGCGGATGGTGCGGGCCTGGTCGGCGATGGCGCGCGTGATGGCCTGCCGGATCCACCAGGTAGCATAAGTGCTGAACTTGTACCCGCGGCGATAGTCGAATTTCTCCACCGCCCGAATAAGGCCGATGTTCCCTTCCTGGACCAGGTCCAGAAGGGACATTCCACGACCGATGTACTTCTTGGCCACACTGACCACGAGCCGGAGGTTGGCCTCGATAAGGTGCTTCTCGGCTGTCCTGGATTCCGCCAACACGTTATCGAAGAAGTCCCACAGGGAAGATTCGTGCTGTTGGAGAGACCGCATGAACTCTGGCTGAGAGGCAAAGCCGCTTGCCTCCGAGAGATGCCCCCGTTCATCGATCAAGGCGATGAAGGCGGGCGGCAGTAGACGACTGCCTATGGAAAGGCGGACTATGGTCTGCTCGGCTTCGGCGGTTTCCTCACTGGTGCGCTCGCAGACGCAGGTTACCAGAGCCGGGTCAAGCTCTCCGTCGATGGCGGCTCGGATCCTCTGGTCAGAGATCTTCTGGGCCAGCGTCTGGTCCGCGGGGCAGCCCAGTTGCTCTGCTATGGCGTCTAGAGCTTTGTTCGCTTCAGTAAGCTGGCCCAGGATAACGAGCGCTATCTCCCCAGCGCGGGGGGCCTCGCCAAGGCGGTCGATCCAGAGGTTCTTGATGCGCTTGATCTGCTTGCCCTCCTCCATCTTCTTCGCCAGGCGCTTCTCGTCTTGAGCATTCAGGAGGTAGACGCGGCCAATCTCCCGGAGATACATCCTCACCGGGTCGTCGATCATCTCGTCCTCGGTCAGGACAGTATCGGGCTCCAGCGCTATCTCCGGCTCTTCCTCGACGAACTTGGGCGCCTTCTTCCAGACATCGGCCTCTTCAGCGATCTGGTCGTCCGGGTGCCAGTCTTTGGCCGCCTCCTTGCTATCCTGAATGGCGATTCCGTTGTCGCTGAGGGCAACACAAATGGCTTCCAGTTGCTCCAGGTCCTGCTCGGGCTGGGGCACCAGTTCCAGGACATCTTCCGGAGTCACGTGACCGTCCTTCCTGCCCTTGGTGAGAAGCTCTTCCAAGCCCCCTTTTTCTTCGGAATCTGGTCCGCTCATTCGAATATCTCCTTCGAAAGCTCAGGCTCCTTCGCTGCGCTCAGGCGGCGCGTTCCTTCACTTTTGTTCAGGTTTGGGGGGATTCACCGCCTTGCCCAAAGCCCTGCCCGTCTCCTCGTCCCGCAACAGGTGTTCCGCCACGTATCGAGTCTCCTCGGCTATCTCCTCCCCGTGCGCTTCGCCGGAGCGCCACATCGTGAGCGCGGCGCGGCTGACTTCACTGGCGCTTCTACCGGCGAGGACGTCGGCCAGAAAAAGCTCATCCCGCGCCTTCAGCCGTTGCAGGCGGTGCTTCTCCAGATGTCTCAGGCGGTCCGCCAGAGCGGCCTCCCTTTCCCCCTCGCTGCATGGGGGAAGGGGAAGGCCGATAAGATGGTCCAGATGCGGATGGAGCGCCTCGGCAAGACTGCTCCTTAAGGCTTCAACAGATAGAGACTGACGCCAGGCGCAGAAAACCTCACGGTTGGCCGGGTGGTCGAAATGCCCCTCTGTGAGCTCTGAAGCCTTGGCCGCGAGCTCGGAGTGTCGCAGCAACAGCGCCAGGCAGTACTCCTCGATAGGCTGGGAGCGGGCGGCGACAAGCGGAGAAGGAAGAGGGAGTGGAGATGGGTCCCTCTTCCTTCTTCCTGCTGCTTGCTTCCTGCTTCTTGTCTCCTGCAAGACGCGCTCATCCACCCTGACGATGCGGGCCAGCTTCTGCAAGTAATGGGCCTGCTGCACGGGATCTTGAATCTCGGCCAGGATGGGAAGCAGCCTGTCCACCGCCGCCGATTTGTCGCGCGGATCTCCCATGTCCAGCGCTGAGGCGATCGCTCCCATAAGATAGTCCACTACGGGTGTGGCCCCGTCGACCAGGGCTGTCCAGGTCGCTTCACTCTCATTGATAACCTCGTCCGGGTCTTTGCCAGGAGGGAGGGTGATTATCCTGATATCTGCATCCAAAGAGTAGTTGTATCTGACCAGGCCCTGCCAGGTGGGCACCGGCACCACTTTGCGGTCCAGGGCTTGAGTAGCCACCTCTATGCCTCGAATAGTCGCCGCGTTGCCGGCGGCATCTGAGTCCAAAGCCAGCGCCAATCTCTTGCTCAGGCGCTTGAGGGCGTCCAACTGCTTCTCAGATAGACTGGTGCCCATGGACGCTATGACGTTCTTGAAGCCGTGCTGGTGCGCGGCCAGGACGTCCATATAGCCTTCAACTATTATGGCCATATTCTCTTTGCGAATGGAAGCTGCCGCGCGGTCCAAACCGTAGAGCACCTCCCCCTTGGCGAAGACCGGCGACTGAGGGGAGTTGAGGTATTTGGGAATGGCGTCGTCCAGCGCTCGTCCCCCGAAGCCGATCGCCCTGCCGCGCGCGTCGCGGATAGGGAACATGAGGCGGGACCGAAAACGGTCGTAGCGTCGCCCATCCTTCTCAATGGCCAGCCCGGCCTGTGTTATCTCTGCCTCGGAGAACCCCTTGTCCGCCAGGTAGCGGATGACGCTGTCCCAGCTATCCGGGCTGAAGCCGAGCTGAAAGTCCTCGATTCCCTCCTTGGTGGCGCCGCGTTTCCCCAGGTAGGCCCGCGCGGCGGCGGCCTCGGGGGCATTCACCAGGAGATGATGGAAATACAGCGCGGCGGCGGCATTGACCTCGCGGAGCTTGTCCGTTTCTTTGTCTTCTTCCTCGCCCTGGCGTCGAGTCTCAAGAGCAATCCCCGCCGTCTCCGACAGCCTCCGCAACGCCTCGGCGAAATCGACGCCTTCCTTCTTCATAATGAAGGTGAAGATATCGCCTCCTGTCCCGCAACTCCCGAAACAGTGCCAGCTCTGCTGCTGCGGATAGACGTAAAAGGAGGCGTCTTTCTCGGCGTGGAAGGGACAGAGCCCCTTGAAGTTCTGGCCTGATTTCATCAGGCGAACATGCTGGGAGACGATGTCCACGATGTCCAGCTTCTGTTTTATCTCGTCAACTACGCTCATGTTTAAAGCTTTCAGCGTTCAGCGGCCAGCTTCGTAGGGGCGCCCGGTCGGGGGAGCGTCGGACGGGTCTGACGCGTCTGACAGGTCTGACAGGTCCGACCCGTTCCCCAACCCCCGGCCCCTGACCCCCGGCCCCCGGC
>JACPQD010000053.1 GCA_016190665.1 Chloroflexota bacterium | reverse complement strand
CCAAGACGAGTCAGGTTTTGCACTCAGCGTGCTGGCGGGGAACAGTCCACCGCAAGGCAATTCACCCGCTCTCCGAGGTTGAGGAATTGCACAACAGCCGGGGGTCTTGACACGCCCATCCATATCAGGGTGGGAAGGCCCCTCCATAACCGATGACCCGGCGGGCAGCGCCGCAAGCGACCCTATGAGCACCCGCAAATTCTCGAAGCCAGCGGGGACATTCCCATCCCGAAACTCGGAACGCACCACCATGTCTTGCTCAACCCAATATATAGTTAGCGGCTGGTACGCTTTCTCGCCCTTATAGCTCCACAAAGCATCAGCTTTGCTACTCGCCACCAAGGTGGCGTCCCCATCCAGAGTGGCCTTCTGCTGTGGCGCTTTCTTCTGCCCAAAGCGCAGCATGTCCTCGTTCACTCGCCCCAGATTCACAAGATGCTCGTTGGGGGCAGGGACAAAGGCGTGTCCCATCCCCCGCCTGGCTTCCTCCACTGGGTTATTGAAGGCGCCCAGGTATCGGAAGACCACTGTGGGCCAGGGTACCGCTCGCTTCTGCTTCTTTCGCCATTGCCTCTCTTCCGCCCGGCGTTCCTTGCGCTTCAGGCCACTCAGCTCCACTCGCCGCAGCACCCGCCCAAAGCCTTGGTCGCCTTCCATCACCCGCACATCGTCGACGCATTCCCCACCAGCCATATTCAGCAGCACCAGCGTCATCACTACCTGACTGTCCGTCCATCCCTGTCTTCGCCCAGCCCACACTTGCATATGGCGGCGGATTGAGTTGGATAAGCCACACACCGTCCCCAATTCCAGGTAGGCGGGCAAGCCCGCCAGCGCCGTCATCCCACACACCGTCCGCTCCGGTGCGTATACAAATGGGAGAATCCCTTGTGTTTGTGTTATCATTACTTCACCTCGTTGGTGCTGATTGTGGTGCGCAACTCCCATTCTAACTCCCTTTCACGGGAGACGCCAACGAGGTCTTTTTATCTCTTTTGATGGTGGATCGGGGTGATCTTCCGCTCTTGACAGGCTCTTTGTCCCACCGTATAGTGACGCAATCGACCACCACGAATTGCGGGTCAGACATTCAACGCAACCAGCGGGAAGAGAATGGACAGGGCTGTCTTTCAAGAGTATTGGAACAAAATAAACAACGAGCTTTTCCTCCGCCCGGATTCCCGTGGTCGGACAGACTTCCTGCCAGATATCGCGTATCGAGGGCTGCCGAAGGACTGCGCCCTACTGACTACGCTCCAGCGCTTACAGCTCAGAGTCAACCGAAAGGACTATACACCGTTTGACACGGACGACGAACGAGCCAAGGAACTCGCGCGCCGGGAGCGGCGCTTGATCGACAGTTTTCGAAAGTACTCACGCAGCATGCTACAGTTCGGCACCACGGACTGGGATGTCATGCTCGTCGCGCAGCACCATCGACTTCCGACCAGGCTACTCGATTGGACGCTCTCCCCCATGGTGGCCATGTTCTTCGCGACCGAGAAAATAGGGAAAGAGGATGAGGACGAGCCAGACGGAGTTATTTGGTGCGTGTCACGCAGCCGAACCAACGAGTTCTTGGCCGGTCGCCTCGCACAGATCCTAAAGAAAGCAAAAACCCAGCAGTTTGACCTAGAGATGCTGAATGAGCACTTCCCCAGAGTCGAGGAATTCGACGAAGTAGATGATCCTAATGCCCTTATCTGGTTTGAGCCACCATCGGTAGATCAGCGCATCGTGAATCAGTTCGCGTACTTCTCGATGATGCCTGGAGTTATGATGCGGACGGACGTGTGGCTCAACGACCACAATTGTACTTGGTGGAAAGTTAATGTTCGAGGCGATATGAAGGCCGAAATCAGAAAGCGGCTTTACCTCATCAATGTTACAGATCGAACGTTGTTCCCCGGACTCGAAGGTGTCGCAAGATGGCAAAAGGCATATTACAGCGATTCAGTCTAAGACGTCTGGCCCTTGGCGCATGCCAGTCACAAAATTGGTGCCAAGAATTGTCAGATGAAGCCGCTCAGTCGACTCGCGTTTCCGACGTAGTGGCTCGAAACATCCACCCGTTCTTCTCGATTTCTGCGTCAGACACCTATGGCCCCCGCCACCTTGCCCCAGGCCTTGTCCCCCTGCCCTTCCAGGCGTCTCAGATAGATCGCCGTCACCGCCAGCGAGCTGTGGTCCAATAAGTGGCTGACCTGTTCCACGGTCTCGCCCACATCCCCCCGCAACTTGGCCGCCGAATGACGCAGGATGTGGACGCCGGCCACGGGGCAGTCCCCGGACTCGGCCCACCGGCCCCCGCTGGCTGTACAGGGCCTGTGAGCTATGGTAAGATTCAGACTTGGTAGCTGGCTTTAAGGAGTGATCTTGCCCTCCGAAGTCCTGCGTTCGTTGCCCTTCTTCGCCTCCCTCAGCGATAAGGAGATGGACCGCATTCAGCGAGAGGCCATATCCCGCTCCTTCGACAAAGGCGAAATACTCTTCATTGAGGGCGGGCCCTGCAAAGGGCTGTACGTGGTGACGTCGGGGCAGATTCGCGTCTTCAAGAGCTCGCCGGAGGGCAGAGAACAGGTGATGCTCTACGCCAACCCGGGGGACAGCTTCAACGAGGTCCCGGTCTTCGATGGCGGGACGAACCCGGCCAGCGCCTCAGCAATGGAGCATTCCGTGGTGTACATCGTGCCTAAAGAGGTCATCCTCTCCCTGGTGGCGGAATGTCCGGCGGCGCGCGCCATGCTCAAAGTGTTCTCGGGGCGGCTGCGCCACCTGGCTTCTCTAGTCGAGGACCTGTCCTTCCGCAGCGTCGTGAGCCGGCTGGCCAAGATTCTGCTGGACCTGGCGGTGACGGAGGAGAGCGGAGCGCCGGTGCCGCGACTGACCCAGGACGAGATGGCGGCCATGGCGGGGACAGTGCGGGATATGATCGGCAGGGCGCTGAAAACTCTGGAGAAGGCTGGGGCGATCAAGATCGAGGGCAGGCGTATTGCGGTGATAGACCCCGACGTGCTGAGGGAGATGGTCTAGAAGGCTGCCCGACTTTCAGCGCAGTAACCCACCAAACAAGCGATGGTGGGTGAAGTCACGATGCTTCAACTTCCTCCAAGTCCCGATGCGTCGGGGAAATCGTGACTTCACCCACCCTGATATGGATTGCGGCGCTAAACGACGCAAGAATGGATGAGGCGCCTGGCGCCGCAATCCATTCTGAGACAATGGATTCGGCGCAATCCATCCCATCTACGGCTGACCGCTGAAAGCTGGCCGCCCGATTTACGACGAAAGTCGTATCCTGCAGGCGAAGGGCAGGCTATGATTCAAGCAGACGAACCCTGGGGGTCCACTATGTCAACGGTACCGGATATAGATAACGATAAATGCACGGGGTGTGGCACTTGCGTTGACGCCTGCCCGGCGGGCGCCGTCGAGCTCATTGACGGCAAACCGATGGTTGTCCGGCCTGAGGATTGCACTTATTGCACTGACTGCGAGGAGCGGTGTCCGGCCGGGGCGATTGAGTGTCCCTTCGAAATAGTGCTCCAAAGGCCAGCCTCAACCTAGTACGGTGTAGCATTGGTGAGTTCGTAGTTCGTGGCGCGGGTGGAGCGAAGCGTAACTCACCGGCAAAGATTGGTCTGGTGGGTGCAGTCCCGATGCTCGGCTTTCTCGGAGTCCTGATACGTCGGGAAAATCGGGACTGCACCCAGGCTACGGGGATGGCATCCTCTCCCCAAGTTGGTCCATCTCCGGCCGGCCATCTGGTCGGGGCGGAGGTCTTGCCCCTGCCCAGGAGCCTCGCAGCACCCCCGCCCCGACGGAACGCGCGGCCAGCCCTACCGTTTGCCCCCCGGAGGGACCATCGACAAGGCCACCTGTTTGACCTGCTTCGTGTGCTCCGCCACATCCACCAGGGCGATGACCTGTACGTCTGAAAACGGCACCGGAGGAAAGCTCACTAGCGCCGCATTCAGTTCCTCGATGGAATCGACCTTCAAGACGCACATCCCGCCCATCTGACCGGCGAATCCCCAAGCCGATTCGAGTTTGCCGCTTTCCTTGAATTTGTTGTTCCAGGCAAGCACCCCGTCGGACATGCCGACCGCTACCTCGGGCGGGACCGGGTGCTTTGGATTTACGAGAACTAGAAACCTCATTTTTCATCTCCTTGTTTCTGATAGTTTGTTTGCGAACTTGAGGTAACCGGGTCTTCTTGGAAGGCTGGGGCCGTCAAGCCCGGAGCGGCTCTTGAATACGGTCACCTCCTTTCTGGACCATTCGTACCTTACCGGTGGGCCACCTACACGAATCGGGCAACAGCCATGGTGACCACGACGACGATAAGCAACGCCGAGTTGGCGCGTGCCAGCACCGTGATGCGGCCGGTCAAGCTCTCGATTTGACGGCTTTCTTCGTCGGTGGGCGCGCGTCCCTCAAAAGCGCGGGCCAACTTGTTCATTCGCATCGTCAGCGGTGGGATGATGCCGAAACCGACTACGAGCGCCAGGAACGTTCCTACTGACCCTGCAGACATCACCCATCCCGACCCGCTGGCCGAAACCCAGTCAAGATTCCAGCCCCGCGTAAGGCCTGTGACCCAGATTCCGGAGACGACCGCGATCAGTGAGCTGACCATGAGCGCTGGCGGCAGGATACGCATCAGCAAGACAGTCACCGGCTGCTCGATGTCCCGGCCCAGAGAGCGGAGACGCGGCAATAGCAGGAAGGTCACGAACGCGTCGGTCCCCACCCAGAAGGCGCCGAAGAGAATGTGGAGCGACCGCAACACCACTAGTTGAATGTCCATCAAGATATCCTCCTTTTTCCTAAATCCCCAACCCTCCACGCGAGCGCTCGCGCGGAAAAGGCGGTCACGCATCCAGGGTTTCGCGGGCACCCCAGCCCCGGCTTTCGTCCACCAGGTCTAGCCGCTTTGGGCTTACACGGACGACCAGGTACAACTCGCCCGCCAAAGACTCGTTTGCTCCGTTAGGCAAGAGTCCGCTCCAATCTGGCGCCCTCACCGGCCGTGCGGTGCCCCGGTACTCCAGCCAGCAAAGCGGCTTTCGCGAGTTGGGAAGCGCCGAGGCCAGGACCACCACCATTACGGAGGGGTTCTTCTCGAGGTGGTAGGCCACATCCGCCCAGCGGGGCACCAGGCAGTCCAGCTCCAGCCCTGCAACACGGTACCGCACGGCCGTCGCCCACGACCCCTGGCCTCCGGAAATGCTCAGCACCCCAACCGCGTGGGCAAGAAGGTGGGCCCTCATCCGCTCGCGGACGACATTCAGCAAGGGGAATCCTCCAGGTTGGATCTTCGTCGGTCGAGTGATCGACCTCTGAAAGTGATTATTGCTTATCGCGGGCTGGGGCGTCATCGTACCAAGGTACGAGATGGCCGGATAAGGGGGTACAGCTTTTAAAAAGGGGTAGGACGAGGGATTGAGTCAGACGATGCGGAGTTCGCGGGCGCGGGCGGCCGCCTGGGTGCGGGAGGCGACATTCAGTTTACGCAGAATGTTGGTCACGTGGCTCTTAGCGGTGCGCTCGGTGATGACCAGTTGCTCGGTGATGGCCTTGTTGCTGGCTCCGGCGGCGATCAATCGCAAGACTTCCATCTCGCGCGAGGTCAAGGTTTCGCCCGTGTCCGGCACATCAACGCGGCGGAGATCCACCTCGGCGCCCAGGAGACCAAGCAACCGGGCGGCAAAGGATGGGTGAAACCCACGTTCCACCGCGAGTCGGAGCAGCGGCACGGTGATGACCGCTCCTTCCCGGAGGATCAACCCGGGCGTGTCGTCGCCCTGGCACTCGGCCAGCAAAGGGGTAAGCTCAGACATCGCCTGCTGCGGGTGGCTCCATATCAGGTACAAGTACGCTAACAGCAGGCGGGCGCTGCCAAAGACGACGCAATGTCGGTTCTCCCGCTCAATCGTCGCTGCCGGGCGCAGGAGGCGTTCCGCCTCGGCATAGCGACGGTCGCTGATCTCGATCAAGGCGCGCATCTGCGCCCGCGAAGCTGCCAGCTCCGGGAAATGGTGCTCGTCCGCGACAGAAGCCATTCGGGCCTCGGTCTCCCGAGCTTGCTTCAGGCTGCCTTGCATCCATTGCGCCCGTCCGATGGTGTACAGGAAAGTGACAACCCAGGGCCTGATGGCGGCCGTATTTTCGTACCAGGGTAATCGTTCCTTCCAGAGGCGCTCCGCAGCCGCGTAGTCACCGCGGCTGAAGTAGGCGGCCGTCAACACAATGTCTACTTCCCAGTCCAGATAATGAAAGCCTCCGAGTTGCTGGCTTTTATCTCGGGCTTGCTCGGCCTCCCGAACAGCATCGTCGATTTGGCCGCGCAACGAGTAGATGTACCCCAGCATGCTATGCGCGCCCGCCTGCACAACACCCACGCCCTCTCCAAAGCGAGCCAGGGCCTGCCGGCAGTAGCGCTCAATACGTTCCGTGCCACCAGGCAGAACTGCAAGGTGCGCCCGAAGAATGGGCGCGATCACGGTAAAGGCGCGCGGCTCTCCGGACTCGAGGGTGACCCTCATTGCTTCGTCCAGGCAAGCATCCGCCTCTTTCAAGTCGCGTTCATAGACCGCCTGCCAGGCCCGCGCCATCAACAACTGGACCCTGCCGTGCGGAGGGAGAGGACAGGCAAGAGCCAGACGCGTGAGCTCGGCCCGCCGCTCGTAGTCGTGGCGCTGACTGACCGCTCCCACCAGTTCTTGAAGCGCCTCGCCCTGTCCCGCCACATCGCCGACAGTCTCAAAGCCAGAACGAGCGCGCTCCAGCAAGAAAGAGGCCTCTTCAAGGGCGCCGCGCTGGAGGGCGCAGACGCCAAGAAAGTAGCTGAGTCGGGGACGGTCATCGCGGACTGACGCGGGCATGGATTCTATCCAACCGCGCAAAGTGTTGAACAAGCCGTCGCTTACGAGTTGCTCGCCTGCCTGTTCAACCGCGTCTGCCGCTTCCTGCCAAAGCTCTGCCGCCAAATAATGGTGGATGGCGCGTCCCGGAGCAGTCTCAGCTTCGGCGGCACGCCGGTGCAGCTCGGCGGCGCGCCCTGGCATCTCCTGCGCCAGGCGCCGTCGGAGGAACTCGGCGAAGAGAGGGTGGTAGCGGTACCCGCCTGCGCCCAGGGACTGTATCAGCAGGTTGCGGCGCCCGGCCTGTTCCAGCAAGGACTCGGCATCGGCGCGGCGGGTTACTGCCCGGCACAGCGTGGGCGTCGGCTCGGGCAAGATAGAGGTCTCCATGAGGAAGTCTCTCAGCGCAGGCGGTTGATGGTCCAGCACCTCCTGGGCCAGGAAGTCGAACACGGAGCGGTCCCTGCGGGCCATCTGGGCGAGAAACCCCTGGCGGGCCTCGGAGGTGGGGAAGTGCTCCAGCGACAGCGCAAGCAGGCGCAGGCCAGCCGGCCAGCCCTCCGTGAGCGACTCAAGGGCCGCCAGTTCCTCCGGCGAAAGGGGCAACTGCAGCCGCTCCTGAAGCCACATCGCGGCCTCTTCTGGAGTGAAGCGGAGGTCGCCCAGACGTAGCTCTCCTAACTGGCCTTGCGCTCTCAAACGAGCCAGGGCCAAGGGCGGGTCGTGGCGCGCCGCCATCACAACGCGCATCTGCGGTGGCAGACGCTCCAGCAGATAGTCCAGCGCGACATACGTGGCCGGCTCAATGACATGATGCAGGTCATCCAGGAGGAGGGCGAAGGACTCGGGCAGAGTCGCCAGGATATCGTTGATCAGCACGCCCACGACGCGGCGTACGTAATCGCCGGAGCTCGGACGGCCCGCTGGCGGGGCGAACTCGCCGAGGACGGCCCGGGCGGTTGCCCCGCAGGCCGGCGCCAGGCGCTGGAGGGCGGCGATGAGCGCGGTCAGAAAATGTGCGGGGTCGTTGTCCTCCTCGTCCAGCGAGAGCCAGGCCATCGGCAGGTCGCCATACGCCGGCGGGAGAGCGGCGAGGAGCGTAGTCTTGCCGTAGCCGGCGGGAGCCGATAGGAGGACCAGCCGTCGGGAGTCCAGAGCCTTTCGGAGCGCCCGCAGCAGTCGCTGGCGAGGAAGCGCGTCCGCGGGCAGCGACGGGACGTGGAACTTGGTGCGCGCTATGTGAAGAAAAGGATCTGTCGCTTGCATTTCCATCGTCCTGCATTAGTGGTTAACCACAAAATACACAAAATACACGAAATATTCTCTTTGTGTGTTTCATGTATTCCCTGGTTCACAGAATCAATCTGTCAACAGTTGCCTTGGGGAAGTGGCCGAAATTGACAAGAAGAGCGACTCGGAGTCCGGTGCCCCTCAAGTAATTCAGTACCTGTGCATGGTGCTCATCGACGGTGTCCTTTGTAGCCTTCAGTTCGACGATGATCTTGTCGTAGCAGATCAAGTCCGCCTTGTAGGTTTGGGCAAGTTGCTCACCCTTGTAATACAGAGACAGCACCACCTGCGATCGGAACGGAATGTTTCGGCGCAGTAGTTCTCTTTCAAGGCATTCCTGGTAAACGGCCTCCAGGAAGCCGCAGCCCATTTCACGATAGACTTCGAACGCTGCCCCCCGAATGGCGAAGCATTCGTCCCTGAATAAGAACTTCTCTTCAGACACTTGGAAATCGGCCATCGCAGCTCTTCTTCACACCAGACATAGCACGATTCAAATCATTTCGTGTATTCTGTGTATTCTGTGGTTCCCCGCCGTCTACTCTCCCGCGAAGACGGTCTCAGCAAGACTGGGCTGGCGGTAGATGCACGCACGATGAGAGAGCACCCGCACGCCGCCAGCATCCAGAAACTTGGCGCAGCTTGTGCTCTGGGCGGTGCACTCCACCAGCGATGCGGCGACGCCGCTGAGGGTCGCCCCTTTGACGCCCTGGACCAGGCCCCATGCCTTCCTGACCTCAGCAGGCTCGCCCTCCATGACAAAGGTGGTGGAGCCTTCAGCGCCAAAGACGCCGCCCGCCCCGATAACGGTGGCCTTCACCCCGGCCAGCATCTCGATGGCATCGGTCTCGGTCACCACCGTGCCCGACACAGGGACCATTCCCACGGCTGCGCCCATGGCCAGGTCGATGCTCTCCCGGCCCGCGACGTTAACCGCATCCTCGATGGAGCCTGGGATCAGCTTCTCCCACCCCACCACTATAATGACGGTCACTCCATTGGCTCGCAGGCCCGGGAAGAGCCGCGCGATGCCGCCCAGGGGCGCGGCCACCATGATGGCGGCCCTCCGGTTGATGTCGAGTGCATTGGCCCCCACGATGGCGACATCCCCCTTGCCCATCCGAGCGCCGACGTCATCCATGTTCTCACTAACGTTGCGCATCTCCCCCTTTTCCAGGAGCAAGCGGAATATGCCTTGTTCTTTGGCGTTGGCGGTCTTCGCTCCCTGAAGGGTGATGCGACCAGAAATGCAGATGGGTACGCCGGCCAACTCCTCAGCCACGGCGGAAGTCGTGGTGCTGCACTTGACCAGTATCGTCCCGTTCCGCAGAGCCGCTTGGGTGGCGGGCATGTGGGCCACTGCTTTGGCGATCAGCCGCTTCGCTTCATTGGGAGTCAGGCTTACCTGGGCTTTCATTCTTTAACCTCCTGATTGTTTATGGGTTGAAGTCAGCGTCCCTGCGAACGTAGGGGGCCATCAACTGGTTGGCCGACTTGCCACCGCGGTCCGGCTGAGGCGTATTGTTCCAGATATTCACGGCCAGACCTGACAACTCATTGAACTCCTCCTCCGTCTTCAAATAGCCCGTCTTCTGCACGAGCGCCTGGATGTACCGGCCGGATTGGGGTTCACGCCTCGCCAGCCACTTCAGGACGAAGGACTGCCACTCTTCCACGGACATAAGCAGGCCAGCATAGCCCTTCTCCTGGGCCCACTCGGTCATTCTCCGCCTCCGCAAGCGTGCCATCCTGCGGAGATCTGTGTTTCTCGGGGCCTTCCGGAGTCTCAGTTCGCCCCTGAAGGAACCGTTCAGCTTCGATCGGATCGATCTGGAACGTCTTCATGGACCGGCGCAACCCTGGGCCGACGCTAATAGGCCAGATGATCCAGCCGGGCGCCAGAAGCCAGTAGCCGTCCCGCACGGGCACGAGGTGGGCGAGGACAACCTGGTGAGCCCGCAGCCGACCCTCCCAGACGGGAGCGCGCACCTCGAAGGTCTCGTTCTCCAAGGTCAGGAAAACGCTGCGGCCCGTCAGGTTGCTGACCTGGGCGTACACACACCGCGCCCCGGAGACCGCCGTGAGCGCCTCTTGTCGCTCGCTGTCAACATACAGGCGCCTGGCAGCGAGCTCGGCCGGTTTGTCTCCGCTGGGCAAGACGTAGTCGAACATGAACCAGCCGGCGAAACGGCGTTCTCGGCTCAGCTTGGTCCCCATTTGAGCCTCATACTTCACGGGCCTGGCATCGTCTTCACCGAAGAAACGGCGCCACGCCGTCTTCCGTTCGCCGGCAAGTTCCGTACTTGTGAGACACCAGGCGGCAATCTCGTCGATGGTGTCAAGACCGAAGGAGACTGTTGTCATCTCGTTCCCAGGCGGGACCTCATCGAAGGCGTAATCCAGGCTGCGTTGTACCAGCGCTCGCAGGAAAGGCATTTTGGCCAGCTCCGCACGCTGGCCGCTCCCCAGTTGCGCGGCTACCGCCAACGCCACATCACGGGATGTCGCATCTCCGGAACGGTCCAGCAGCCAGGCCTGGCGGCGAAGGCGACGGCGAAAAGCGGCGCATGTCTCACCATCGGCAAGATACTCGACCAGGAACCGGTACCGACCAGCCGGTGTTCGCGACCGGGATCGCCGCATTGTCGCGGCGAGGGCGTCCTGGATCTCCTCCGGATCGAAACCCCAGGAATCGAACAGTTCACTATCGAGAAGGTCGTCGCTGGACCGAAGAAGGTCGTTTCTTCCCATGTATGAAACATCTTCAAGATCAGGAACGACAGCATGCTCTCCCCCTGTCGCTAGATAGGCGTCATGTAGAAGCGGCTCCCAGATCTCGAAGGTCGGCGGAATGGGATGGCCCGTGCTGGCGTTAGCCTCCATCGCCGCGTTCAGCGCGCCGCGAGCGACGGCCAGCTCGACATCGAAGAGAACGATTCCATCCTCTTTGAACCTGGTCACCATGGCGTCGAAGTTCTCCGATGGCTCGTCATCTCGGCCGAAAACTCCCTTGACGCCCCAATGGTCGTTGTAGTAGAAGTGCGCAAGCGCGTAGGCGTCCTCGCCTGAACGGCGGACGATGGTGATAGCCTGTCCTCCGTCACCATCGATGTTGCTCAGCAAGACCCGGTCCACAGGAGGCAGAGGCTCAGGCTCAGGCTCAGGCTCACGGTGATCGATGAGCCGCAGGCGAAGGCGCCGCACTGATGCCTCAGCCTCAGCGCGTATCTCGTTATTGGTGGTAGTCTTCGCTAGACGCTCAACGGCGCCGGCGGCGCTGGACGCTTGCAGTCTGACCAGTTCGCGGAGGGCGAGGAGTTGGCAGTCGGCGTCATCGATATGAACCACAGCTTGAAGCAGCGCCACCGACCGGTCGCCCAGTTGGGCCATAGCAAGGGTAATAACGGACTTTTGCCTCTCCGCCGGCAAGGCCTGGAGGTACTCCAGGCACTCCTGTAGTATCTCACCCCCCGCCGGCCAAAAAGCCGTGCCTTCATCGGCAGCCTGCACCAGCGTCTCATCGGGTTCCCGCAACGTAGCGAGGAAAGCTCGCCGCTTCCTCGCCTGGTCTTCTTCTTCGGGCCAACCCAGGCGGCGCCGGGCGCCAAAGCGCACTATGTCCGCAACGTCCAGGCTCTCTGCGATGCGCTTCAGAAAGCCGGGCGTTCTTGGCCCGGCGAAGTTGCCGAGCAGCTCGAAAGCGTAAGCCGGTACCTGGGCCTGGCCGTGGATGATTCGCTGCGTCAACACCTCGGGAAGATGCCGGCGGTATTTCCAGAGGCTCTCGAACAGCGGGTCCGCTCCGGCCACATTGCCTGTCAACAAGCGGCGGTCCAACTGGTTCAACAGCCCCTCGATTTCGGCCTGGGGCACATGCACCACCAGGCGTTTACGCTTCTTCTTGTGCTTTCCTGGCACAAACACCCCCTCTTGTCGACGAATTGCCTGAGATGGGAAGCTGTCTACACGCAGGTCAACGGGAACAGAACGTCTTCCAGTACCGTGCCGCGCAGTGCACGAGTCAGCCCTTCGTCGGCGGTCACCAGGGAAGAAGATTCTGCCACCGCCACCGCAAGGTAGAGAGCATCGTAGACCGTAATGCTCCATCGCACCGCGATGTCAAAGGCAGCAGGAAGAAAGTGGCTAACGGGGCGGAGATCCACAGGGCGGCTGGAGAGGAAAGCGTCAATTATCTCCTCCGCTTCGGAGCGATCCATCTCCAATCTGCGCACCTTTTTCCACAGGACGTTGCCGAACTCCGCGACGAGGAACTCCGGGGCCAAAAGAGCGTCTGGGCGCGCGAGCACCGCCGCGGCGACGTCGCTGCCGGTCTCCGGTACGTACCACTTGACGGCCACGCTGGCGTCGACCACTAGTTTGGCTTGGGTAGTCACCTTTGGCGATCCTCCCGAATCAGCTCAACGCTGTCGCTGAAGACGCGCCCCGTCCTTGACAGCTTGGCCCTGATCGCCGCCGCAATTTCGCTGGGGCTTTGGGGAGGCGTTTCTTCCGCCGTCGCCTCGAGCACCTGAACGAGTTCTTGTTGCAGGGACCTGCGGTGGCGTCTGGCCCGCGCTTTGAGTGCTTCCAGGGTCTTCTCCGGCACATCCCGTACAAGAATGTCGGCCATTGTTCCCTCCTGAACTGATGCTAGCATAATGCTATCACACAGATTTATCGCGCGTCAAGTGTCATATCACCGGCACGCCGTCCCTCAGCAGTTGCACGCCATCAACCCAGCAATTGGGTTTCAGGAGAACGCAGTCGACGTGTATGGGGCTGAAGATCGTGCCATAAGGGTAGATCTGGTGGGCGTTCTCCCCGAAGGCGACATGGATGGTGCCCAGGATGCGCTTGTCGGTGACGTTGATTACGCCGGTATGTTCCAGGTAGGGGTTCGTGCCCAGAGCGATTTCCGCCAGAACATCCGCGTTTTCGTTAGCGTCTATCAGCTTCTTGAGGGCGGCGGCCTCCTCGCCGCCTTTGATATCGGTTACGCGCCCACCCTTCACCGTGACCGCCACTGGCTGCTTGAGCTTGGGCTGGAGGGCCGTGTAGGCGATGGGGCCGTCGATGACGATGACCCCCTCGGCGGTGAACTCTCGCGGTCCGCCGCCTGTCTCACCGTCGGGGATCAACCCCAGTTCGCCGGGCTGAGTCGCATAGGCCCCATAAGGGTAGAAGCAGTCGATGCCCTCGATGGAGGCCACCAGGTCCGTGCCCGCCGCGCTGGTTACGCGGATCTCTTTGCCGGGGATGAGGTAGCTGCAAAACTTCCGGCCCCACTCTCTGACCTTGGCGTAGTCGTGGTTGCGCAGGGCCTCCAGGGTGAACTTCAGGCCGTCTCCCTTTAACCCGGCACCGTGCCGGGCGCCGGGGATGAAGGTCCTCATGTTCTTCGGCCTCGTCTTGTCATGGAGACAGCGCGACACCTCAATCTCATGGATAGCCATGTAGGTCGTGGCCACGAGGGGTATGTAGATGTCGCACTCGCGCATGGCGGCCAGGGCCAGGCCCGTGAGAGGCCGCTCCGCGTCCTCAAGGAAGGTGGGAGGCATGATAAGGATATTGGTTTCGGCGCCGAACTCGGCGCAGGCGGCGGCGAAGGCGTGGACGAAATCGGCCTCCGACTCGCTGTCCGCCAGGATGAGGACTTGCTCGCCCTTCTTCGGTTGCACGAACCTGCTTATCATCTCGTGGGCGATCATGAAAGGAAGGCCGCTTAGAGTCGTCCTGGTACCCATGATTGTCCTCCTGTAATGTAGTGAATGCCGGAAGGGGAGGATTCGCGCGATGTAGCGCCAACCTAACCCCCTGGCCCCCTTCCCGACACGGGAAGGGGGAATTAGGGCGGTTCACGGCCCTTGCAGGTTTCCAGCGCGATGTCCCTCCCCGTTTCGAGGGGGAATT
>JACPQD010000054.1 GCA_016190665.1 Chloroflexota bacterium | reverse complement strand
CCCCTGGGGCATCAGACGGTCGACAACAGACACGAGGTCGAGTCGGTCCAGCATCTGAAGTCCAAGCCAGCAGCCGCCGAAGTCCCGAACTCCTTCTACCCGCACGCCTTTGGTATCCACTTCCACCCATTCGGGGAATTAGGGCGGTTCACGGCCCTTGCAGGTTTCCAGCGTGATGTCCCTCCCGTTTCGAGGGGGAATTAGGGCGGTTCACGGCCCTTCCGGGTTTCCAGCGCGACGTCCCTCCCGTTTCGAGGGGGAATTTGGGCGGTTTATGGCCCTTCCAGGTTTCGAACGTCGTGTCCCTCCCCGTTTCGGGGAGGGATTAAGGGAGAGGTTATGCTCTCATGCCACCGGCGCCCCATCCTTCAGCAACTGCAGGCCGTCCACCCAGCAACTCGGGAAGGGGGAACGTGGAGGTTCACAAACCGTCCCTACAGGTTTCCAGCGCGATGTCCCTCCCCGTTTCGAGGGGGAATTAGGGCGGTTCACGGCCCTTGCAGGTTCCCAGCGCGACGTCCCTCCCGTTTCGAGGGGGAATTAGGGCGGTTCACGGCCCTTGCAGGTTCCCAGCGCGACGTCCCTCCCCGTTTCGGGAAGGGCGAATTTGGGCGGTTTATGGCCCTTCCAGGTTTCGAACGTGATGTCCCTCCCCGTTTCGGGGAGGGATTAAGGGAGAGGTTATGCTCTCACACCACCGGCGCCCCATCCTTCAGCAACTGCAGGTCGTCCACCCAGCAACTCGGCTTCAGCAGCAGGCAGTCGACATGGATGGAGCAACGTACGCTGCCATAGGGATAAATCTGGTGCAGGTTGTCGCCGAAGGCCACGTGCATGGTGCCCAGAATGCGCTTGTCGCTGATGTTGATGACCCCGGTATGCTCCAGATAGGGATTCGTGCCCAGAGATATCTCTGCCAGGACCTCGCCGTTCTCGTGGCTGGCGAGCAGCTTTGTCAAGGCCGCCGCCTCCTCGCCGCCTTGAATGTCCACCACGCGGCCTTTTTTGACCGTCACCTTGACAGGTTGTGAGAGAGCCGGCTTAGGCGCGATATAAGCGATGGGCCCGTCTATGGCGATGACCCCTTCAGCCGTGAACTCCACTGGCCCGCCGGCTGTCTCGCCGTCGGGGATCAAGCCGGACTCGCCTGGCTCCAGGGCGAAGGCGCCGTGGGGACGGAAGCAATCGATGCCCTCGATGGAAGCCAGGAGATTCGTTCCTGCCTCGCTGGTGACGCGGATCTCTCTGCCCGGGTTGAGGAAAGCGCAAAACTTCCTCCCCCATTCCTTGACCACACGGTAGTCGTGCTTGCGCAGCGCTTCGAGGGTAAACGTCAGGCCGTCCCCCCGCAAGCCGGCGGCATGGCGCGCTCCCGGGATGAACATCCTCATCTGTTTCGGGCGATCCTTGTCGTGTAAGAATTGAGAGACCTCGATCTGATGGATGGCGTAGAAGGTGGTGCCCACCAGCGGTATGTAGATATCGCACTCCCGCATGGCCGCCAAAGCCAGGCCGGAGAGATGTCTTTCACCCTCCTCCAGGAACGTCGGAGGCTCCATCAGGATGTTCACCTCCGCACCGTATTCGTTGCACGCCGCAGCGAAGGCATCGACAAAATCCTGTTCCGATTCGCTGTCGGCCAGGATCAGCACCTGCTCGCCCTTCTTCGGCTGGACGAAGCGGCTTATCATGTCATGTGCCAGCATGAAGGGAAGGCCGCTCATCGTGGTCCTGGTGCCCAATCGCGCGCTCCTTTCTTCGAGTCAGACCCCCCGGCGCCTGACCCCCAGGATCATTGACCACGAAAGACACGAAAGACACGAAAAGAGGAAAAGTGGTTCGTGTGGTTCGCGTATTCCGTGGTTCTTCGCCGTTATGCCGCGTCCTCTGCGACGTTCCTGTGGATCCACTCGATGGCCCGGTCGAAATCGGTACCACTCGGGAAGACCTCCGCGATGCCGTTCGCCTTCAACTCCGGGATGTCCTCGGGCTGGATGAAGCCTCCGAGGACCACCGGCGTGCGCGCCCCCTTCTCCCGCAGGAGCGCCACCACCTTCGGCGCCAGGACACGGTGGGCGTCCGCCATGGAGTTAAGCCCTATCAGGTCCACATCTTCCTGGATAGCAGCTTGTACTACCTCTTCCGGGGTGCGGTGCCAGCCCAGGTAGACCACCTCGAAGCCGGCGTCCCTCAGCATCCTGGCCACCAGGAGTATGCCACGGTTGTGGCCATCGAGGCCTATCTTCGATAGCAGGATTCGGACTTGTTTATTCGCCACTGGCGTCTCCTCCGGCTTCAAGGCTTATCATTCCAAGACCTCTCCCTAAATCCCTCCCCTGAAGAGCGAGGGACTTCTTCCCCCTGGACAAGGGGGTGGGGCCCTTCATCATTCATCACTCATCATTCATCATTTAGAATACGCTCGGTTCCTTCCATTCGCCCCAGACTGACCGCAGCGTACGGCATATCTCGCCCACCGTTGCGTAGGCGCGCACCGCGTCCATGATGGGCGGCAACAGGTTGTTGCCTTCGCTCGCGGGAAGGGCTGCTGCTGCCTTGACCTCGTCCAGAGTGCGTCGCACCCTGGCATTGTCCCGCTCCTTACGCAGCCTCTGAACGCTTTCCACCACCTGGGCTTCCAGGACAGGGTCGGCGCGGTACACAAAAGCAGGGCGGAGGTCTTCTCCCGGAGGCAGGAAGTTCTCCCCCACGCGCAGGACCTTCTTCTCCTGGAATCGCTTGTACCAGTTGTAGTAGTCGGTGGCCACCACTTTCTGCACGTAGCCGTCCTGGATGCACCTGACCATCCCGCCCAAGTGGTCGATGGTCTCCAGTTCCTTCCGGATCATCTCCTCGTAGTCGAGGGTGAGCGATTCGACATAGTAGGAGCCAGCGAGCGGGTCAATGGTATCGGTGACGCCCGTCTCCTGGGCGACGACGTGCTGCACGGCGACGTTGGTCACGCAGGCTTCCTGGCTGGGGATGCCGAACATCTCGTCGAAGGTCCGGGTGGCGATTCGCTCGCAGCCACCCAGCGCCCCGGCGAGGCAAGCCATAGCGCTGCGCGCTACGTTGGCCAGGTAGTGACCCCTGGTCAGCGAAGTGCCCCCCTCGACGGCGTGCCAGCGCCCCTTCATCGCTTGCTCCGTGTCCGGGTTGAAGCGGCGCTTCATCTCCTGAGCATAGACTTTGCGCGCCGCCCGCAGCACGGCCACCTCGTGAAACAGGCCGAAGTGCTCGGCGCTCACCATGAACTGGACGCGCGGAGAGATCAGGTCTATGTCTACTCCTCTGTCCACTGCGCTTTGAAAGTAGGCGAAGCCGTCGGCCAGGCCGAAAGCGGCGGCATGCACGCGGTTGGCGCCGCTGTCGGAGTAATGCTTCATGCATATCACGGAAGGAACATAGCGGGGCACGTTCTTTCCGCAGTAGGACAGGCAATCGACCACCAGCCGCACGCCGTGCTGGATGGGAAAGATGAAGTTGCCGCGGACAGAATGCTCCTTGAGGATGTCGTTCTGGCACTGGCCAATCACGTCGGCCGGGGCTATGCCCTGGCGCTCCGCCATGATGAGGTGGGCGGCGATGGCTATCATGCCCGTGGCGTTTATGACGGAGCTGAGGTTCACCTTCCTGAGGTCTATCCCCTCCAGGGCGACCTCCCAGTCGCGCAGCGAATATAGAGGCACGCCGACCCGGCCCACCTCGCCCTGAGCCCGCGGCTCATCCGGGTCAAGCCCCAGTTGCGCCACCAGGTCGAAGGCGACAGTGATAGCGCCTCCGGCGGCGGTCGCGGCCTTCCAGAGCTTGTTGGATTTCTCCGGCGTCTCGTGGCCCATATATTGCCCTACCTGCCAGGAGACGCTCCGATAGCCGGTGGGCCGGATATCTCTTACGAAGGGGTATTCCCCCGGGAAGCCAACGTCCTTGACATAATCGAAGCCCCTCTCCTCCACGTCCAGAGGCGTGTACAGGCGCTTCACGGGAACGCCAAAGTCATCGACAAACTCGGACTCCGGCTTGCGCTCCTTCCTGAAGGCTTCGGCCTGTTTCTTCTCCCAGTCCCGTAGGCGGGAGCGCAAGTTGCCCTGCTTAGTCTCACCATTCTTCTTGCCGCTCGCCACTATTTCCTCCTCAGGCGCCATCGTGGGGGTGGGTCTCACGGCGAGCCCACCCCTGGCGGACAGAGACATCCGCCACTACGTGCCTACGGCTGCTCATCACCCATCATTTCCTTCCTGCTCCGCGCTTCGCGCTCCTTGCTCCTACTTGGCCAGCCACACCTCGTCGAATCTCTGGCCAATGTAGCTCACCGGACCGTAGCCCCAGTTCTTCACCTGGGGCCACATGACGATGTTGCGGAACTCCCAGATGGTGGAGGCGGCGGGCAATTCCTCCATGGCCAAGGCCTCAGCCTCCTTAAGGTACTTGATCCGCTGCGCCTCGTCGCTGGCTTGTTGCTGGAGAACATAAAGCTCCTCGTAGCGCTTGTTCTCCCAGTGGCTGTAGTTTCTACCCGTGGGCCGGTGCAGGCCCATGTGGGCATGGGGATCGGGGACCTCGGGGACGCCGAAACCCGCCATGGCAGCCGCCAGTCCTTTGGCCGACCTATCGTAGAAGCTGCTCACATCGACCTGCTCCAATTTCGCGCGAACGCCGATTTTCTTGAAGTCATCGATGAGCAAGGTGCCGAACCTCTCGTGCTCGGAGCCGGTTCTCATCAGGATGGGAAGGTCGAAACCATCGGGGTGTCCCGCCTGAGCGAGCAGACGCTTGGCTTCGGTGATATCGGCATCTTTGGGCTGCCGGAAGCCGGGCATCTTAACGACCTGTTCCTCTGGCACGCCGCCCATCTTGGGACGGTAGGGAGCCAAGACGAGCAAGCCAATTTGCCCATCTCCTTGGAAGGCTATTTTCTTGATTTTCTGGCGGTCTATGGCCAGGTGCGCCGCCTGCCGCACGCGCTTATCGGTGAACGGCTCTTTGGTGACGTTCATGAACAAGAACCAGGCGCCGTTGGAGGTGCCGCTGCTGATGGTCAAATCCGGGACTGAGGTCTTCAGCACCTCGATATCCGTAGGTGGGACATTGGGCGATTTCTGGAGGGCCAGGACACGGCCAGTCCGGAAAGCGGCATAGCGCGCGGCCCTGTCGACGAGCAGGAAATGCCTCACTCCGTCCAGGTAGGGCTGGCCCTTCTTCCAATAGTTCTGGTTCTTCACCACCAGCCAGCCGACTCCGGGCGACCACTCCTGGAGTTTGAAGGGCCCGGTGCCGACGGCGTCGGGGATCTTATTCAACTTGGAACCACCCAGCCTGTCCACGACCTGCTTTTGAAAGACGACCATCTGCCCCATGGCAAGAAAGGAAATGAGGGGCGCGAAACGGTTTTTCAGCCTGATCACCAGGATGCCGGGGTCGGGCGTCTCTGTCTTCTCGATGGCCTCGAAGTAGTTGCCGATGGCGACAACCAGACCCCGGGGCGGGAAGCGCACCCTGTCAACGGTCGCCTTGGCGTCAGCGGAGGTGAAGGGCGAGCCATCGTGGAACTTGACATCCTTGCGCATCTTGAAGGTGTAGGACAGGCCGTCGGCGCTGGCTTCCCAGCTTTCGGCGAGGGCGGGCCGGACTTTCCATGTGATATCCAGCGGGTCAGCTTCAAGGATGCCGTTCATCGCCGGCTGGGTGGCGGTGAGGGCGGGGTAGGAGGTCTCCGCGTGGGGATCAAAGGAGGCGGTCTCCACCGCGATGCCGATGGTCAGCATACCGCCGGACCGGGGCTGTTCCGCCCCCGGTTTCGGGGTGGGCGCGGGTGCGGCCGGTTGGGCAGCCGGCGTTTGGGCCGCCGGTGCCTTGGCTGCCGGTGGCGCAGCCTTCGCCGTTGGACCGGGGGTTGCCGCCGGAGCGCAGCCAGCCAGGAGCATCCCAAGAACCACAAGACTGCCCAAGAGTTTCCAGACTTGCCTTTGCATAGTGAGCCTCCTTAGCGTATTGCCAGACCAGGACTCGTTATGGAATCGGCCGGGTTTTACCGGGACGGAGAACACTGTGAAGATTCCCTCGGGCTTGCCTTCCAAGGCTCAGTACGAGGCTTGAAGCTCTGTTCAATGATCATGAAGCTTCCCCGGGTTGCGTCCTCTCTCTGCAAATGAACTCTGGCCTGACCCCTAAAGGGCAGCGGACCGGCCTGGGGGCTGGGGCCCGACCCCCGACCTCCGACTCCTGGCCCCACCCCCCGTCCCCAGGGCTACCCCCTTGCCAGCAGCGCGACCGTGGCGCGGCCCGGCATGGTTATCTCACGCCGCTGGTTCTCTCCCCAGCATTCGATGTCGACCAGGTGCTCGCTATTATCAACGTATTTGCGCGCAATCCTGCCTCTGCACCACGTTGTATCGCCGACGATGTTGAAGCGGCGCAGCTCGGCGTAGAGGCTCTTCAGGAAGCCATCATCGCCCATCCAGTTGGTCAGCAGATGGCCCAGCCACGAGATACGTTGACAGCCGTAGTCGTAGGCCCCGGCTATCCCGATCTCCTGCGCCCGGCTGTCTTCCTCATGGACCAGCTCTGGCACATCCAGAGCGCCGGTCTGCGAGTCTATCATGGCGACGGCGACATGGCGACGCGCGTAGCGCAGGAAGATGCCGTGCGCCTTCATGAAAGGCGTGCCGCCCCCCATAGACCAAGCGATCATGTCGCGCGTGCTCAACGGCCCCTTGACCACCGGAGTAAGCTCATCCCCGACCTGCACGTCGTCCCAGTAACGGGGGTTGGCGCCACGGATATCCTCCTTGTCGTAGTCGGAGTATATGGCTTCCAGTTCCTCGCTCGTATATTCCGCCTTGGGGATATCCCGATACTTCCCTTTCTCGCCGGAGGACTTTCTCTCCGCCCGGATCGCCCAATGGTGCTGCTTGGCCACGACCTCACCTTTCTGGTTCTTGTACAGGAGGTCGTGGTACTGAATGAAGGTGCGATTCGCCATCTGGCTCCTGGTCTTCTCTACGAGGTCGGTCATCGTCCAGGTGTAAGTGAAGTGGTCATCCATGAGGATAGGCTGGTGGAACGACCAATCGCTGCCCGAATGCCAGGCGTGGATCCCCGGAAACCCCATGGAGGAGGGCGCCCAGCACACGCTGTAGAGGAAGCAAGGCGGCGCCGCGATGCGCCCGTACCTGGTCTTCCTGGCGCAATCAGGGTCTCGATACAATGGGTTCAGGTCCCCGATGCCGTCCACGAAATGGCGGATGGTGTCTATGGTGGCAGCCCGGTTGTAATAAGGCTCCCTGGGCGTGATCTCCACACCGATGCGCGCCCTGACCTGGTCGATCATCTCCTGAGTGATGACTGCGTGCTCTTGTGGCATCAATATCTCCCGTATGCTTGCTTCACAGCATTCCCTCCGTCGGCCGGGTAAGCGGCGTCATGCGGATGCGGTCGCTCTCCACCACAGAGAAGTGCCCGGCCCAGTCCAAGCGAGACTGCAGCGCTGCCAGAACGAGGGTTGTCGCTTCGCCAGAGCCTTTCGTCTCTATGCGGAACAAAATTATGCCGCTCGAGGCAGGCAATCTACGGCGAAAGGCCAGTTCGCCAAAGTCCTTGTCAAAGGTAACGAGAATCCGGCCCTCGGACTGAGCTTGCGCAAGAACGGCCTCGTCGGCACTTCCCGGAGCGTAGGTTCTGATCCATACTACATCATGGCCATCCCGGCGCAATGCTTCGACGGCTTCCCCCGCGACGTTCTCGTTCGCCAGGATACGCAATCCCATTCTATACCTTCAGCGGATAGACCTTCTCCGCATGAAGGACGGCGCTGGCATAGCGCAAGCATGCCTTGATGTCTTCTGCGGTCAGACCTGGATAGTTGCGGAGGATCTCCTCCTCCGACCATCCCTGGGCCAAGAGATCGACGATGAACTCCACCGCCAGACGCGTGCCTTTCACCACCGGTTTGCCAACAAGGATATTGGGATCGACAGTGATTCGCTCTTTCCAGTCCATGGCTCCTCACCCCCCCCTTGTTTCGCTGGAATGTCCATACTAGCCTGCTTTTGGGCGACACAGGCGCACTCAGTTCTTATGGCATACGGTGCAAGTCCAGAAGCTGATCGTCTTCGTGTATCTCTTCGTCGTCGTCAGGTTCCTGCGTGCCTGTGTCCTGATCTTCCTGAATCTCCCTGCCGATTGCTTTGCCAGTCGCCTTCTCGATGCGCACTAGCAGGGCTTCCTTCCGGGCCTCGAAGAACCCCCAGAAGTCGTCTCGCTTCAAAGCATCCGCATCGATTACATGCGACGCAAGGATGTCGTCTTGCCTGTCCTCAGACATGCCCGTCCTCTCTCTGAGTATGCGAAGGTAGACGCTTGGCGCATTGCCGCTGATTATCCGATTGGTTCTATACGACAGCGCGGTTTTGTTGACAATGGAGTCATAGTATCGAGCCTCGACGCCCTGGCGCCTGCACCAGCCACGGGGAAAGATGTGGTGGATGTCGATGGAATCCTCGAAGTACGTCCCTATCTCCACGGGCTCACCTGTGCGAAAGTCGAGGCAGCGGTCCCGCATGAGCAAGGCATATAGTCCCTTGTAGGCCGCGCTGTTTCTCGTACGCAGAGTATAGAGTCGAGCCGGCGCGAAGTTGCAGTCGCCGACTGTTTTGGGATCCTCACCGCCAGCGATCCAAGTGAGAACGTCAAGAACATCCCTGGCAAAACGCGTTTCCACCGTGCTGCCGTATAATTCCCCGAAAACACCGCACCAAAACCAGCGGATCAGCTTTTCGCGGATGGTGTCGTTATCGGCCCTATCCCCCAAGAGTGTGAGAATTCCGCTAAGGGGTACGACCTGAGTTCCATACGGCACATCACGGTTGGAGAACAGCTTCTGCTGAAAGAGGAGTTTCCCTGCCTTTAGAAATCCCGATGTGGCAGGATTGACCCATTTCTTGTACTCACCTAGCGAGAGTTTGAGAATATCATTACGTTTGCAGCTTACGGGCGCTTCGGTATCGGTGTGCTTGCGCTCGTAGGTCGCCAGAAGCGTAACCGCTTGAAGAAGTTCATCTGCACCGACCGAGCGAAGCACCCTCTGTCTAATCAGAACGTCCTTCCGCCCCTCGGCCACTTTCTGGCCCCGGTTATCCAGCTTCCCTTCCCAGTCCTCCCGAAGATTGTAGCCGTCCGCTGCAAAGGTTGCCGTAACCAGTTCGAATACTGTGAGCGACACGCCACCGGTGTTGACCTTCTCGAAGACCTGGCAGACGGCGACCTTGGGAGTGTTCTTCAGCAGCTTGATTACGGGGACCATGTACTGCTCAAACCGCTTGATGACATTCCGATCGAACTGGTCGAAGAGCTTGGTTTTCTCCGAGGCGTAGTTCCAATACATGTTATATGCAGTGCGCCAGTCTGCGCAGTCGAACACACAGTTCAGAGGGAACAAATCGTGCTGGTATTCCGCATCGGGCGTGGAGTAGTCCTCCAAGATCTCGTTGCGGAAGTTGCGGATTCTCTTGTCCTCAGGCAAGCTGATAATCGCATCCTCCCGGTCCCAGTTGGCATCAAGAGCCTTGCACATGTCGATGCAGTACCATCGTTTGATTTCACGCTTCCGAGCATCACGCGTTGTCACCGCTCTGCGCAAGAACAGTGCTTGAAAAAGTGCGGTCAAACGTTGCTGGCCGTCCAAGATGAAGCGCTCAGGTTCGATCTCGCGCTGTAATTCGATACCCTTAACGGGGCGCGGTTTGAATCTGACTTCTGGGTTGCCGTTCTCCAGCATCATTACCGCCCCAATGGGATAAGATAGGGAAACACTTGCCAGCAGGCTGCAAATATGGGCATCATCCCACACCCATGGTCGCTGGAACTCTGGTAACTGGATCTCTCCCACCGCAGCGTCTTTCAAAATCTCTTGCAATGGCTCCTTGTCGCTGGTAAACGTTGTCATACCGTCCATGCGTCTGTCTCCTCGGGCGACCACAACTGCGATAGCTCAGCGCAGCACCGCCTCGAACTTATAGGTCTCGTGCAGATTGCCCCAGATTTTGAAGTCGCCGGCCCTCATCTCAGCGCGGGCCGAGCTCTCACCCTTCAGTATGCGCAAGAGGGCCTCCCGGCTGCCGATGTAGGTCACGTCGCAACTGGGATATTCGCCTCTTCTGAGGAAGGCGCCCGCCTTCGTGAAGACCAGGCAGTAGTCCTCCTCAGGCGACTTGAACTGTATGACCTTGCCGTCGTAGCCGTTTATCCAATCGGCGATCTTCTTGACCCGGTCCCCGGCGATGAGCCTCTCGACCGCCGAAGTCAAGGCCGCTTCAATATCCGACATGGCTACTTCCTCGCATTTCCCGATTCCCTCGGGATCCCGATGCGTCGGGACTTCATGGACCAATCGGCCAGGGCTTGATGAAGGGCCTTCTGCAAATTGCCCGGCGTGAAGCTGCCGAAGGCAGCCGTTATCGCCCCCTTGAGGCCCTCCGCCTCCTCGTCGGAGAGGATGGCCGTCACCCTCATCTTCTGGCTGTTCACGAAGTATCTCGTGAGGATCGGGAAGAACTCCAGCAAGCTCGGCTGCGCCTTCTCGATGTCCTTCTCCGTGATGCGCGGCTTACCTAACCATTCGCTCATTTCGATCTCCTTCTCGCCAGGTTGCAGGTTATAGGTCATAGGTTAGAGGTTAGAGGGCCCTGCCCCCAACCCGTGACTCGTGACCCGTGACCCGTAGCCAGGTTGTAGGTTATAGGGCCCGACACCCGTCACCCGACACCCGGCCCCAGGCCTACTTCTTCTCTATCTTCACGACCCGCGAGCTGAACTTCGGCCAGTCGGGGAGCACCCGGACGCCCGGGCCTTCCTTCCACTCGCCAGTGTACACCTTTCCCTTGCCCGCCACGAACTCCTCCAAGATCAGCGAGGCTATTTCCTCCGTCTTCAGGCCACCCTCCCGGGCGTACTGACCCAGCTTATCGCTGGCTTCCTTGGACAGCTTCAGAACGACGTCGCTCATCTTATCCTCCTAAGATACGCGCTTGTAATGATCACCCCAGCACGGTGAACCGTGCCCCTACGCGTCCCGGGTCGCCGACCCCTGACCCCTGGCCCTCCGGCGCCGTGCCCCTGCGCTGTTAAGAGACCCTTTTGTACGGGTTGCCCCAGTACTCGTCGAAAGCCACGCTCTCCAGGCTGGGTCGCGGCGGCCGGTCCAGGGGCGCGCCGGGATGGCCCAGGCTCAGCACCCCTATGGGCTGCCACGACGGCGGAATATTGAAATAGTCGGTGAAGGTCTCCTTGTCCCTGGGATCGCCGATGGGGGTGGGATCGAAGTTGACCCCCAGCCCCAGGGTGGTGGCGGCAATCATCATGTTCTGCGTCGAGCAGCCAGTGGACAAAGGGTAGTTGGGATTGCGCGCTGCGCTGGTGTACTCGGCGTGGGGCATCTCCAGCCAGTTATGCAGCGCCGAAACCACAACGATGAGCGTGTCGGCCTGGAGGTACCATTTGCCCGTGCCTTCCTCGAGGGCCTCCTCTATCTTAGCCATGCGCTCCGCGGGGTTGAGATACCAGAAGCGGGCATTCTGCGTTTCCGCATCGTTGTAGAGGAACGGGGTGTGCTTCTTTTCGTTGACCAGCTTATAGAGGAATTCCTTGCTCTCCCGGTCGTTGACGATGATGAAGCGCCAGTTCTTGGCGTTCTCGGGAGTCGGGCCCCAGACCCCGGAATCGATGGTGCGTTCGATCTTCCAGCGCTCGACCTGCCCGGGAGCGAAGCTCTTGACCAGGTTGATATCAGCCATCGTCTCGAAGAGATCGGCATCAGGCATCCTGAGGTCGGAAAAGCCTTCGGTGAAGGCCAGCCGCTTGTAGCCGCTCCCCCAGGTCCCCGAGAAGACGACACCCTCCAGGGGTGGGCGCGAAGGGCCGCCCGACCTCGCTGAGGGCGAGTGCCCGAAGGCGAAGGCGCCGTTGGACTCCCAGGACGGCGGGATGCCGAGGAACTCGTGGAGCACCTCCCGGCGCCGGCCGTCCTGCATCGGCATGGCATTGAAGCCGGCGCCTATGCCGAAGGCGGTCGCCGCCAGCCACATATTCTCAGAGGCAAAACCAAGGTAGGGGGCGATCTGCTCCCGGTGCGGCAGTAGAGAGGCCAGACCACCCCTCCATCCTCCGCGCGACAGCACGGGTATGACGACCACATCGGCGTCAATCGGGTACCGCCACAGCTCGCCGGAGGTGGTGTACTCGGCGACGCGCAGCCGAGTATCCTTGGGCATATACCACATGTGCTCGCTGAAGATCTCGTAGGAGCCGCCGAAAATGAGCCGGGCCGTCTCCGACGCGCAATCCGCGATGAGCGCTTTGGTCTCCTTGTCCCGGACAACGATCAGCTTCCAGGGCCAGACGCCATCCGGGGTGCAGGTCGCCTGGCAGGCGGAATCGAGGATTTTCTCCATAGTGGGCGGAGGTATCTTCTTGTCCGGATCGAAGACGCGCGCTGCGCGTCGCTCATAAATGGCCTCGAAGGCATTCAAATAGCCACACCTCCTTGAATTGGTCACCCTGTCTTTCGGGCGGGGCCATCATCGGGCAGCCTGCGGGCCGAGATTCGGAGATCTTTGGCGAGTAACCCGGCCAGTCCGAAGAAGAAGGCCCTCACATGCTGCGCTCACGCGTCTCATGGCAAGGCTGGCTAGCACTATACAACGCTGCTGCACGCCTGTCAATAGGCCACGCGGCTTGGGGAATCAATCTGTTTTCACATGCTATAGCACTTATAGCATCATGTGTCTTGACGCCACTAGTATCATGAAAGGGACTGGACGTTATTCCTTGTAAAGGAGGCTGCGATGCGTGCTGTGAAGCTCATGGCGAGTTGTCTGGCGGTGATCGGCCTGGTCTTCTCCGCTTGCGCCCCCGGGGCGGCGCCCTTGGCTCCCCCGACGCCGAAAGTTGACTCCCCCTCACCCGTGCCCAAGGCCACGGAAACTATCGTCCAAAGAGCGCCCGCGCCGTTGGCCACCCCGAAGCCCTCCGCGGATCAGCCAAAGTACGGGGGCGTCCTCAACCGCAGCATCCGCGCTGAGATCCCTCACTTCGATATGCATAGCGGTAGCTCCTCAACTCATATCCATCCTATTGTCTCGGCCTATAACGGCCTGGTGCAGTTCGACCCGGCGCACCCCGGTGAAATCATCGGCGATCTGGCGGAGAGCTGGGCGGGGAGCGGCGATGGCTTGACCTATACCTTCAACTTAAGAAAAGGAGTTAAGTGGCACGACGGAACGCCCTTCAGTTCAGCAGACGTCCCGCCGAGCATGGAACGGATCAAGAAAAACGTCCATGCGGGACCCGGGACCGAGCCGGTTAAGGCCACGGAGACCGCCGATGAGAACACGGTGAAGCTTGTCTTGAGCTATGCCAGCGCTGGTATGATGAGCTACCTGGCGACGGTTTGGGGCGCTATCGTGCCCAAACACGTGCTTCAGAAAAAAGGTAACATGAGGGATGACATCCTCGGCACCGGCGCCTTCAAGTTCAAGCAGTTCGACCGGGGTATCGCCATCGAGCTGGAGAAGAACCCGAACTTTTTCATTTCAGGGATGCCCTATATCGATCGAATACGAACCTACTTCATCCAGGACGAGGCTTCCGCTATCGCCGCTCTCAGGACGGGCCGCGTCGACTACATGATATGGATTGGCGATGCTGGCGCTATGAGAGTGAAAGAAACGTATAAAGAGGGGACGGTCGGCCAGCTCAAGGGGAATCAGTACCGCGCCATCTTCCTGCCGACGAACAAGTCCCCCTGGACAGACGCCCGTGTGCGCAAGGCGGTTAATCTCGCCATCGATCGCGAAGCAGCGATCAAGGTCATCGCGGAGGGCATCGGCGATTTGGGAAGTCATCTGCCCGAGGCAGTGGGCGGCATCGCTCAAGCTGACCTCAAGAAGATGCCCGGATACCGTCAGCCGAAGGACGCCGATATCGCGGAGGCCAAGAGGTTGTTGGCTGAGGCTGGCTTTCCCACCGGCTTCAAGACTTCAACTCTACACCGAAAGGGGCTCGAGTACGAGAGCCAGGCGGTGTTCATGAGGGACCAACTGGGGAGGATCGGCATCGATGTCTCGCTGAGAACCATGGACGACGCAGCGTATTACGATATTCGTGAGAAACGGGGGTATGAGACCTTCTCCGCGCGCCACTCGATGTCGGTGAACGACCCCGACCTGATTCTTAAGAAGTGGTACAAGACGGGTTCCACGGAGAACTGGGCTAGCTTTAGTGACGCTGAGTTGGACAAACTCATCGATCTTCAATCGAGAGAGCAGGATCCGAAAAAGCGCGCGGCCATGGTCCGCCAGGCTAACGAGCGGCTGGAGGAGCTGGTTCCAGCGGTGATGCTGTTCTGGTCGGGCTACTGGCGGGCCTGGGGGCCGAGGATCAGGAACTTCGTGCTGCCGGCGCAACACTATGACGGCGAGAAGTTCGTGGACGTCTGGCTGGATAGATAGGGTAGACCACTGGAGGATTGAGTATGCGTTTGCATTCACAAGTGCTTCAAATTGGCACCGACTGGGGCGATGGGGGTCACACCAAGCTCTACTTCCTCGAGGGCGACAGAAAGGCCATCATCGACACCGGCGTCAACACGTCGCCGGAGCGCGATATCGCTCCTTATCTGGCCTACTACGGGTACAAGCTGAGCGACATCGACATCATTCTGAACACTCACGGCCACCATGATCACGCCGGCGGCAACCCCGCCATCCGTCGCGCGGAGGTGTGGATGCACGAGGAGGACGTCTTCCTGGTGGAAGATCCGGCCTCTACCTTCGATTCCCTGGATGCCCGGTTCATGAGGCTTGTGGAGAGGAGCGAGGCTGACATCAAGGAAGCCCGGGCCAGGTACGTATCCGGCTTCACCAGGCAGAAGGTGGCCCGCGCGCTAAAGGACGGCGATATCGTGGACCTGGGCAAGGGCATCCAGCTCAAGGTTGTGGGCCTGCCCGGTCACAGCATGGGCAGCGTCGGTTTTCTGTGGGAGAAGGAGGGCATGTTCTTCATCGGCGACTCGGCCATGGGCCAGGGCAGCCGTCCCGGCATCCTGCCGTCGCTCTATTTTCCCTTGACTTACGTGCGCACCCTTGAGAAGCTGCTGAAGATGCAGATCGGCCTGCTGGGCCTGGGGCACATTTACGAAGCGCTGCGGGTGAACTCGAACCCGGTGAAGAAGGGCGATCAGGTTACCCTGTACTTCGAGGACTGCCGGGAGGTCGCCAATATCGTCCTGGAGGCTACAGGCAAGGCCATCCACAAGCACTGGGGCGCGCCGTTCCCGATTGTGATGGCGGAGGCGCTCGATGACATCTCCCGGAGGCTCACACTCCGGCGCAACCCCGCCACCGGCGTTCCTAACTTGGCCGTTCGACGGCTGGGGTCCGCCTACCTTGACATCATCGCGGCTCTATAGAATAATGAGGCTTCGGGCAAGACAGTCTCTCTTGCCACTCAAGCCATATTGCCAAGGAGGCATTCGTGCACACCAGAAGAAGCCTGTTCCTGTTAGCCCATCTAATCTCGGTGCTGGCGTTGGCCGTCACAAGCTGCGCGCCGTCTGCTGCCCCGGCGCCAAAGCCGACGACGGCGCCTGCTAGGGCGGAGACGGCGGCGCCAAAGCCTACCGGTTCCTCCACGCCGCCAGCCGCCACACCCAAGCCAGCCGCAGACCAGCCGAGGTACGGCGGGACTCTGCAACTGATGGAGTACGCCGACCCGCCGCATCTTGATATCCACCAGTCCACCACCATGTTGCTCTTGCAGCCCCTTATGCCGGTGTACAACGGCATAGTCCAGTACGACCCTTTGGACCCGCAGAAGGTAGTCGGCGACCTGGCGGAGAAGTGGGATATCAGCCCTGATGGCAAAGTCTATACGTTCAACTTGGCCAAAGGCGTCAGGTGGCACGACGGAAAGGCTTTTGCGGCGGAAGACGCCAGGTTCAACCTGGAGAGGATGCTCGACCCCAAGACCCGGTGTCCCCGCATAGAGTACCTCCGAAATATCGACAAGATCGAAGCGCCCGATACCAATACATTGAAACTCACCTTGAAGCAGCCACAGAACATCCTCCCGCTGCTGGCCACTGGCTGGATCCTGATGCTGCCCCCTCATATCATACAGGCCAAGGGCGACATGAAGAAGGATGTTTTGGGGACCGGGCCTTTCAGGTTCAAGGAGTACGCATCGGGAGTTCTCTGGAGGGTGGAGAAGAATAAGGACTACTACATTAAGGACCGCCCCTATCTCGATGGGATAGTTACTTACATATTGCGAGATGTGGCATCGCGGATGGCCGCCTTCAGGACCGGCAAGATCCACCTGACCATGGCCAGCTCGGCGGCGGTGACCAAGTCCCAGGTGGAGGCGATTCTGAAAACGAATCCTGACACCGTCGTCCATCCGTGGGACCCTATTGCCCCCAACGGCATCGACATCAACCATAAGGTGAAGCCGTGGAACGATGTCCGGGTGAGGCGAGCGGCTGACCTCGCTATCGACAGGCAACAGGCTATCAAAGTAGTTGGCGAGGGAGACGGCTTCGTCGGCAGCCATTTCCCTTATTGGGGCCTGTCCACGGAAGAACTGGTCAAACGCCCTGGCTTCGGGCAGTCCAAGGACGCAGACCGCGCTGAGGCGAAGAGGTTGCTGGCCGAGGCTGGCTACCCCAACGGTTTCAAGACCAAGATGCTGATCAGGACCACCCCTGAGTACGTGAAGCTGGCCCAATTTCATCAGGACCAGTTGCGGACGGTGGGCATCGACGCTGCCATAGACCAGCAGGACTCCAGCATTGTCCTCAGAAATGAAACCGAGGGCACTTTTGAGCTCCTGAGCAGAGGGAATGCGCGAGCTCTTTATGACCCTGCCGAACTCGGCAAGAAGTATCTGACAGGCGCCCATGACGCTGGTACGTCTGGCGGTCTTCCCGGTTATAGCTCGCCGAGGTACGACGAGTTGTTCGCGAAACAGGCGGCTATTCTTGACCCGGCGGAGCGGAAGAAGGTCGTTCACCAGATGGACGAGCTTCTGTTGGAGGAATCCCCAGCGATATGGTCTATGTGGCGGGCGGCCAGCATTCTTGGTTCGCCCAAAGTCAGGAATTTCAAGCCCGGGCTCGGCAATTACAATAATTTCAGGTTTCAGGATGTTTGGCTGACGCCATGAGGGAGGGAAATGCGGCCATCAGGGAGCGACGCATCCGTGTGCTAGCTTCGGGGATATACTGACTTGCGACGAGAGGCAGACGATGCGCGAGGGAGAGAATAGCGAACCCGGGACAGATAGCGCCCTGGCGGGTCTCCGAGTGCTTGACCTGGCGGAGGCCCGGGGCCACTACTGTGGAAAGCTTCTTGCCGACTTGGGGGCAGGAGGGGCAATGGGTGGATGTCTCTCTCTTGGATAGCGCTCTGAGCATGGTTGACGTGCAGTTAGCCGAGTTCTACACGCTGGGGATGGCCCACGGGCCTACCGCTATTGTGATTCGTTGCCAGGATGGGTATGTGGTCATAAACCCGGTGCGTCCTCACCAATGGGTCAAGGTCTTTCAAGCCATGGGGCGGGAGGACCTGGCCAACGACCGAGAGTTTGTCTCCCGCGCTAACAGCAAGGAGCAATTTCGCGCTCGCCAGAAGCCGCTCCGAGAGTGGGCGAAGGAGCGTCCCATGGCTGAAGTCATGAGTATAATGAACGAAGCCGATGTTCCCAACGGACCTGTCAACGACATCGAGCGGGTGTTTAAGGATCCCCACCTCTGGGAGAGAAACACGATGGTGGCGGTCGAGCCGGCCCCTGGCGCCAGGAACAAGATGCTCGTCCCGGGCGAGGTGGTCAAGTTACCGCGCGTCCCCTGCCAGCCTGTGCGCGCCCCATCTTTGGGTGAGCATAACGAGGAGATATACGGCGGTCTGCTTGGCTTGAGCGAAGAGGCGATTTCCGGGCTGAAAGAGGCTGGGGTGGTCTAGCTCAGCGCCGTAACGCCGGACGGAATAAACCTTGGGAGGTGATTTGAATGCTTATGCGTAGTGTTTCCTGGGACCGGACCGCTGACGTGGTCGTCATCGGCTACGGCAGCGCGGGCCCGGTGGCAGCCATCACTGCCGCCGAGCACGGAGCTGAGGTACTGATCCTGGAGAAACAGCGAAAAGCGGCCCACCACACTAATACAAGCATGGCGGGAGGGAGCTTCATCACGCCGGTTGATGCGAAAAGCGCGCTGGACTTCATGACCGCTCTTTACCGTATCGGCGCCGGTGGCATCTCCTGGACCGATAGGGCGGTGCTCCGTCCCTTCGCCGAATATCTCGCCAGCGACAAGGAGTGGATCGAGTCCCGGGGCGGCAGCTTCTTCCTCAGTCCGGGGCCAGTGGACTACCTTCACCTGCCTGGCGCGGCGGGCATCCCCAAGCACCGGTTCAAGGGACTCGGTGTGGGCCTCGTCCGGTGGCTCGATGGTTTGGTAAAGGCCAAAGGAATCCCTGTTCTCTACGAGGCCAGAGCGACGCATCTCATCACCAACCTGAGGGGAAGGGTCATCGGTGTGGAAGCCCAGGTGCGCCAGGACGGCCAGGAGCGGCGGCTACGGATCGGCGCTTCTCGGGGCGTGGTGCTCGCCCCCGGCGGCTTCGAGTACGATGAGCAGGCCAAGCTCCAGTACTTGCGAGTCTATCCCACCTACTCGACAGGGACCGAGGCGAACACCGGCGACGGTCTGAGGATGGCGATGGAGGTGGGGGCGCAGCTCTGGCATATGAACTGCCTCTCCGCCTACATGATGTTCAAGTTCCCCGACTTCCCGATAGCCTTCTCCCCCGACTACCTGGGCAGGTCCCACAAACGTTACGCCAAGGGCGAGGAGGCCATCCCTATCGTCTCCGGCCACATCATTGTGGACCGGGATGGCAAAAGGTTCACCAGCGAGAACTTGAATGGCCATGCCGTCTACTATGAACTGCCCTATTTCGATACCCATCGCCTTATCTATCCCCGGGTGCCCAGCTACTTCATCTTCGATCGGCGAAGACTGGAAAATGGGCCGCTTCCCTCTGTCACCGCCGGGCCCACCGGGCCGGTGCGACTCTATGAATGGAGCGCCGACAACAGCGCGGAGCTGGAGAAGGGCTGGATCAAGACCGCGGATACGGTGCGCGGCCTGGCGAGGAAGATAGGCGTTCCTGCTGACGGCCTGGAAAGGACAGTGCGGAGCTTCAACCGGTACTGCCTGCGAGGCGTGGACCCGGAGTTTGGCCGGAAGCCGGCGGGCCTGATCCCTCTGGAGAATCCCCCTTACTGCGCCATGGCGCTCTGGCCGGGCACCCCGGCGACCCACGGCGGCCCCCGCCGCAACGGCAAAGGGCAGATTCTGAACGCCGACGGCGACCCCATACCCGGCCTCTACGGGGCGGGCGAGCTGGGCTGCATTTATGGTATGCTGTATCCTGGTGCTGGCGGCCATCTGGCGCAGTGTTTCGCCTCGGGCCGCGTAGTGGGAGATAATGTGGTGAAGGAACGAGGGGTCATAGCTTAGGAAATAGGTTATAGGTTACAGTTTGTGGGGATTGGGGGTCTGAAAGCTGATCGCTGAAAGCTGATAGCTCAAACGACGGTCAAGGGCCGCGGAGTAATTCGGGATAGTCGACGGTTAATTCGCTCAAGGTTAAGGAGGACACACATCATGCCATCAGCAAGAATCCTGCAAATGAAGAAGGAACACGTTCCCAAGTACTACGTTGGCGACGACTTCGTGAAGCCGGTCATCTTCTCGATATTGAGGACCAGGCACTACACCGAGTCGTGGAAACAGACGGAAGGGGAGTCGCTCTCCGTCCGAAGGGCTAAGGCCTTCGCCTGTTACCTGGACAACTTGCCGCTTTTCATCAGGCCCTTCGAGCTGATCGTCGGCTTCCATGCTGAGACCCCCAGCGCGCTGCCTATGTGCATCGAGGGCTGGGACCAGCGCCACACGGAGCAATATATCAATGCCGGCCGCTGCCGGCCCGAAGACCTCGACGAATGGCGCGAACTCCTGGAGTTCTGGAAGCCGCGCAGCCTGGGCACCATTGTGAAGAACAACCTTACGGAGAGGGATTGGCTCCTCGGCGCGGCGCGCAACCGGTATATGGAGTGCCTTCCGGGCGAGACGGGCTCGCGCACCATGCCGGACCACGAGATCTATCTGGAGACGGGACTGAACGAAGTCCTGAGAACGTTGCGCGGCAAGCTGGCCGACTTGAACGGAGACTGGGAGAACGCCAACGGCGGCACCAGGGCAGTCGAGATCCGCGCCAAGATCAACGACGTGACGGCCATGATCATCGCCTGCGAAGCGGTGTTGCGCTGGGCCAGGCGGTTCAGCGAGTTTGCCAAAGATATGGCCGACCAGGAGCAGGACCCGCAGCGCAAGCAGGAGCTCTTGCAGATATCGGCGAACCTCGCCACTGTGCCCGGGGAACCGGCCCAGACCTTCTGGCAGGCGCTGCAGGCCCACTGGCTGATGTTCCTGGCTTACCATGTGATAGAGGTCATGTGCCACGGCACTTCGCTACGCAGCGACCAGGTCTTCTGGCCCTGGTATGAGAAGGACGTGGTCATCGATAAGACCTTGGCCAGGGAAGAAGCCTTGGGGCTGATGGAGGAACTCCTTCTCCACATCGATGAGCTTGGCCGCCCCGCTCCGACGCATCGGCGGCGGACCACCCAGGGGAACAGCTACCTGGCTACCTACACGCTCGGAGGCGTCAAGCCGGAGGACGGCAGCGACGCCTCCAACGAGTTGACCCTCATGATTCTGGACGCTATGGATGACCTCAGGCTCAGCCACCCCGACCACAAGTTCCGCTGGCACCCCAAGATCAATCCCAGGGTCTGGCGCAGAGTTATCGAGATTGTCAGAAGCGGCCTGGGCCAGCCTTCCATCAAGAACGACCCAGTGGTCATCGATGGCCTGATGGACCATTATGGCTTCACGCTGGCGGAAGCCAGAAGCTGGGCCACCCTGGGCTGCATATCCCCGGCGCCCAGCCTCCATTGGGGCCGCATCAGGCGGGACTGCTGGGGCGTCCGCACCATCAAGGCGCTGGAACTGGCCCTGCACAACGGCATGGACCCGCTGCTGCGGGACGATATCAGGGACCACAACGACGAGATTTTCGAGGCGCTTGCCAAGGACCCGAGGATAGGGCCGGCGACAGGCGACGCCACGAAGTTCACCTCCTTCGAGGAACTCCTGGAGTCCGTCCGCGCCCAGTTCGAATGGCAAATGAAGAAGTCGGCCTCCATCAAGAGCGTCTACGAGCACTGGAGCAACCAGTTGATCAAGCGCCCCTTCGCATCGTGTCTCTTCCACCGCTCCCACGAAGCCTGCCGGGACATCATGGACGTCCCTGAGAAGGGCATGCCCTGGGCCAACGATCCGGGCACGGTGGACTGCGTCGATGCCCTGGTGGCTCTCAAGAAGCTGGTATTCGACGACAAGAAATACACGATGGATGAGGTCGTTAAGGCTCTCAGCGCCAACTGGGAAGGCCACGAGGAGATGCGGCAGGAATTCATCAATGCGCCCAAGTACGGCAACAACGATGATTATGCCGATGACGTAGCCAAGTGGGTCTACACTATGGCGGCCGACGAGATGTGCAAGGTGAGAGACGTGAACAACGCTTCCCCAATGCGCTCCGGCCTGGTGGTTTCGAGGATGTTCGCCATGGCGAACCACATTGGCGCTTTGCCGAATGGAAGGAAACTGGGCGACTGGCTCGGGGATGGCGGCATCAGCCCTCACGCCCACTACGACAGGAGCGGGCCAATGGCCGCGATGCTTTCTGCCTCGAAGATAGACGGCAGGAAACAGAAAGCGAACATCTTCAATCAGAAGCTGTCGCCGGCCAGCGTTAGCGGTGAGAGCGGCCTGAGGAAGCTGCAGAGCTACATCGAAACCGCGATGCACCTCGGGCTGGACATGATCCAGTTCAATGTGGTCGATGCGAAGACGCTGCGAGATGCTCAGGCGCAGCCAAAGAACTACGCTGACCTCGTCGTGCGAATCTCAGGGTTTAACGCGCACTTTGTGGACCTTAACAAGTTTGTACAGGACTCCGTTATCGAACGGACTGAACACGCGCTTGCGTAGGAAGAGAGACTAGTCCGATCTGAGACCGAGGAGGTCTCCAAAACCTCCTCGGTCTCAGAGGGCCAAGGCTGAAAGCTGATCGCTGATCTTAGGAGCTTATGGCGCACTATTCAAACGAGAAGATTCTTGCCCCAGGCACGGGCTTAATCACAAACCTGCAGGACTTCGCTGTCCAGGATGGGCCAGGGCTGAGGGTCCTGGCATTCCTCAAGGGCTGTCCCCTTCGTTGCACGTGGTGCCAGAACCCGGAGAACCTGGCGCCGTACGCTGAGATCGAATACCGGGCGGCGAGTTGCGTAGAATGCGGAAGGTGTCAGCAGGTTTGCCCCGTCGAGGGGGCCATTGTAGACGATAAACAAGAGAGGATCGACAGGGCCAAGTGCATACGGTGCATGCGCTGCACTGAGGTGTGCCTGGGAAAGGCGCTGCGCGAGGTGGGGGAGTGGGTCTCCGCCGAGGCCCTGCTGGACAGGGTGGCTGCCTATAAGCCCTTCTTCGATAACTCAGACCGGGGCGGCGTCACCTTCTCCGGCGGAGAGCCGACTTTCCAACCCGAGTTCCTCCTCAAGTCGCTCAAGCTCTGCCGACAAACGGGCATTCATACGGTGGTGCAGACCTGTGGCTATACTACTTACGAGCTAATGAAGCAGATAGCCGAAGCCGCCAGCATGCTGCTCTACGACATCAAGCATATGGATCCGTTGGCCCACGCCGCAGGTACTGGCAAGCCCAACGATTTGATACTCAGCAATCTGACGAGGCTCTGTAACGAGGTCGACGACACGGAGTATGTGGTGCGCCTTCCGCTAATCTCGGGGTTCAACGACGATGAGGAGAATGTGCGGCGAACAGCGGAGTACCTGGTTGCGCTCAAGAAAGTGGAGCGCCTGGACCTGCTGGGATTCAATGAGCTTCCCGCGGGCAAATACCGGGCGATGGGCATGGAGTGGAAGTACGGGGGAGTGAAGCGCCAGACGGATGAACGCTTAGAGGCGCTCAAAGCGATAGTGGAGTCTTATGGGCTTACGTGCAGTCTCGGTGGGCTGTGGTAGCGCTGCGTGAAGAGGCGGGACAGCCTCCTCCCACCCCCAGCAGGGGACAAGCCCCTGCACGACAGCTTTACCAGCGCAGTTTTGAGACAGTCTGACGCGTCCGACGGGCCCGACAGGCTGACGGTGGCCTCCTGCGAGGACACGGATGCCCTTCAAAGCTCCGATAAACAGCGGATTTCTGAGTCTTAACGAGAGGACTATCCATGGGCGCTACTGAGCAGCTTGCCACGTTCCTGGTGCAGATCCGCTTCGAAGACATCCCGCAGCAGGCCGTCGACGCAACGAAGAAGTTCTTTCTGGACTGTTTGGGGACGGCGCTGGCTGGTTCCTGGGAAGAGGTGGGGAAGATCGTTACCGAGTACACCAGAGCGGCCGGGGGCAAGCCGGAGTCCAGGCTGGTGGGGAGCGGCGTGTTCACCTCGGCGGCCAACGCCGCCTTTGCCAACGGCACCATGACCAAGGGGTCGCACAGCGGAAACGCGGCCAGAGTGGGGGTGACAGCGGCGCTGCTAGTGCAGAAAGGATATCAGGCCAGCCAGGAGATCATCGAGGGTGGCCACTGTATCACGCTGTCGTCGGCGAGGGGAACTACGACCTGCTATTGCGCCGAACGCGCCGCACTACCGGCGGCGAAGATCGAGCGCTCCATTGAGCTTGTCGGGACCTGGAGAACTTGGAAGACGTAACGCCGCTAATGGATGCGGTGACGGCGTAAAGGCGTTTGCTCATACGATCATCAGTTGAATCTCCCTGTGTGAAAGGGAGTGGCTTGGTTTCGGCTTCGCCGAGTCAGGAGGTTGAGCGAATGCGCACAAACTATGCTGCCTTCACTATCTTGGCTGCGTCCATCCTCCTTCTGTCAGCTTGCGGCCCTGCGGCGCCGGTCCCGGTTGCATCGCCGGCCGCCGCTCGAGTGACAGCGACTGCGGCGCCGCAGGCGACCGCAGCAGCTACCACCGCGCCCGCGGCCGAGCCAAAGCCAGCGCCGGCTGCGCCGGCGCCGACACCGAAAGCCGCTGCGGAAGAGCCGCGCTATGGCGGCACGCTGACGATCTCCGCCAGCGCGGACCCGGCCCATTTCGACATCCACCAGGAGGGCAATCTCGCCATCCTGGAGGTCCTGATCTCGGCCTATGATAGCCTCATCCAGACCGATCTGCGCACGGGCAATGTCGCGCCTGATTTGGCGGAGAGGTGGGAGACGAGCCCTGATGGCTTGGCCTACGCGTTCTACCTGCGAAAGGGCGTCAAGTTCCACGATGGAAAGCCCCTCACTGCCGCCGACGTCCGCTACAACCTGGAGCGGCAAAAGGACCCCCCCAAAGGAATTAGAAGCGGTCGCCAGGAGCAGTTCGACTCCGTCGCCAGGATAGAGACGCCGGATGAGAATACGGTGCGCATCGTGATGAAACAGCCCTACCCGGCCTTTATGCCCCAGTTCGCCACCGACTGGTTCATCATCTACCCCAAGCACGTGGTCGAAGCGAAAGGAGACATGAAGAGGGACGTGGTCGGCACTGGCCCCTTCAAGCTCAAGTCCTACACCTCGGGGGTCAGCGTGGAGCTGGTCAAGAACCCGGACTACTTCATGAAGGGGCTGCCCTATCTGGATGCCATAACCCATTACATTATCAAGGACGGGGCCACCAGGTTCTCCGCCTTCAGGACGGGCCGGGTCAAGATGACTGGCCACTGGGCCTCCCTGACCCCCTCCGAGGCCGCTATCGCCAAGACAGCCAACCCGAGCCTGTTGATATGGAAATTTCCCGGCCTCCAGGCCCCGCGCTACCCCATTAACGCGAAAAACCCTCCCTTCAATGACGTACGGTTGCGGCAGGTAGTGAGCCTGGCCTACGACCGGCAGGCCGCCATCCGGGTGCTGGCAGAAAACGAGGCGAAGCTGGGCACTTTCATTCCGCCCGGCCCCTGGGGGCTTCCCGAGGAAGAAATCTTGAAGCTGCCTGGCTACCGGCAACCCAAGGACACAGATCGGGCCGAGGCCAAAAAGCTTCTGGCGGAGGCAGGCTACCCGGATGGCTTCAAGATGACCCTGCTGGTGCGGGCGTTGCGTCCCGATCAAAAGGCGGGTGAGTACATGAAGGACCAATTGGCGACCGTGGGTATCAATGCCGCCATTCAGGTGGAGGAGACGGCAGTCTTCAATACCCATACCAGGTCCTTCAGCTTCCAGATCGCCAGCCAGCAGAACATATGGCGGGTCAACGACCCTGATGAGCTAAGCCGCAAGTTCGTGACTAACGCGGTGCAGAACTACGGGGGCTGGAGCTCGAAGAAGTTCGACGAGCTGTTTGTGGAGCAGTCGCGCACCCTCGACGTGAACAGACGCAAAGCGTTGACCAGGGAACTGGACAAGATTCTGCTCCAGGAGTGGCCTGATCTGTCGCCCTTCTGGGCGGATACCATCCTGGGCACCTGGCCGGAAGTGAAGAATTTCGCCGCCCCGCCCGGGCTTTACACGGGGATGAGAAACGCGGATATCTGGCTGGCGAAGTAGACGCCAAGCCGCTAGACCGACTCGGTCTTCAAGACCGAGTCGGTCTCTCGAGTTTGGACATTTGAGTATGTAGTCACTAACATATCTTGACAGACGTACCTGTTTGTGGTATCCTGGTGCTGGGGCAGGGACGAGCAAGTTGCCTGCACCCAAGGAGGATGCCGCCATGGACAGAGATAATGTTG
>JACPQD010000052.1 GCA_016190665.1 Chloroflexota bacterium | reverse complement strand
CGGGTAAGGGAGATCACGCGGCGCAACCGAGGCATAGCGTTTGAGCGGGTGGTCCACGAGTTAAACGAATTCCTGACGGGGTGGGTGACGTACTTCCGCTATGCGGAGTGCAAGACCCACATGCCCAACGCCTGGTTCAGGGAACAAAACCTCGTAAGCCTTACCGAAAGGTATGCAGCGTTGCAACAATAGAGGAAACCGCCGGATACGATGAGTACGTCCGGTGGTGTGGGAGGACGGGGGCCGTGAGGCCCCCTCCTACCCGATTCTTCGGCTGGTAGGACAGGCATTCCTGCCTGTTTCGCCTCGGACTCGATGGCGGCTCGTCCGCTTCGACGCCGCCAATTCTCTGAAGGGGACTTCGCTGAAACTTCAGGCCCCTCTCTGGCGATCTCGGGCGGAGGGTGTCTCTAATCCTTATGGATAACTGTGCTGCCTCCGGGGATGGCCGTCACCGGAGCGGCGGAGTCGTCCTGCCGTTAAAGCAAAGAACCGACCTCGTGTCGGTTCCTTCCGTCTTCTGTCGGGCCGCATCCTTACGGCCTGGGCGACTGGCTCCCTGGGCGGCTGCGCAATTCGGAAAGGGGACGCGCGCCTGGGATTCACAGTGCTGCGAAAGAGTGTATCAGGTGGGCGTGTGGGTATGTAAATGGGGGGCACCAATTGTCCGAGGCAAACATACCCATTATGGAAAGTAAACCGCTGTAGGGCGGGCTTGCGTGCCCGCCCGGTATTTCCTCGCCGCCGAGGGAACGGTCTGAGGCGGCCAATGGTCATTCGGGCGTCACATAGTGTCGCCCTTACGGTTCGGATGGGTTGTGGTCATCAGGTCCCAGCGGGCCGCCCCCACGGTTGGGATGGATTCGTTGGCATGGTCGGTCGGGCAGCCCAGCGGGTTGACGGTTCACATGTTCGCGGGGGGCGTCTGAGTTGGCTGAGGTCCTCCTATGACGTTTTGGCCAGCCAGACGCTGGAACTTGCTATTGTGTAGAGCCCTGTCCCGGGCGCTTGAGCAGTCCCCACGGTATGGCAGATTCGCAGGGGACGCCTGTCTGGCAGAAGCCGCAGCCGATGCGCGGCAGGTCGTACCGCTTCACGCCCGGATCGGCGAAGGCGGTCTGGAAGTTGAAGCATCTAATCTTGTGGTGGCCCTTCTCCGTTATCGCCCCCGCTGGGCAGCGGTCGATGCATTTGCCGCAGGAGCCGTCGACCATGAAGGGACAATGGGCGGCGTAGAAATCGTATTTGCGCGGCGTTGGGGGCAATTCCAGGCCGACGACCACGCTGCCGCAGCGCATGGCCATGCCCTTGGGCGTTATCAGGGCATCATTGAGACTGAAAGTGCCCAGACCGCAGGCGTAGGCGATATGGCGCTCCGACCAGTTGGACGTGCGATCGGTGTCCGATACTATCCGCTGGAAGGAGGGCGAGAGGTATGGAGACACGGCGGCGTAGCCTCTCTCGGTAAGGACCTGAGCCACCTGCGCCCGAACGAACTCGTTGAATACCTCGCCGAACTCGCGGGCGTGCGCCCACCTCTCAGTGGGATAGGTCCTCTCGCGCCTCATGGTAGCCTTCGTCTTCTCCGCGACAGGCAGGATCCAGGAAATCACGCTGACCTTCTCCGGCGTCTGACCCGTTGCTTTCTCCAGGGCGTCTCTCGGCGTCATGTGGAACTCGCCGATGATTGTCTTGTACTGGGAGAAGATGGGGTCGTCGCCGCTGGCGAAGCCCACCAGCGGCTCCTCATATATGAGAGAGTTGTCCAGGAGTTGAAGACGGTTCTTCTCGCTCTCCATGGCCATCTTCTTGATATAGTCGTCGATAAACTCGGCCGATACTTCATTGTTTGACATTTCAAGCCTTTCCTTTGCGATGGCCGCTCTATTTGGCGAGCCAGATCTCCTGGCGGGTGTTGCCCACCAGGTCGCTAACTCCCGCCGCGAAGTTCCTCACCTCGGGGCGCACGCCGATGAACACATAGTACCATACGATGGGGGCGCCGGGGAGGGTTTCAAGCAGGTGCAGGGCCACCTTGTTGATCAGGGCCTTGCGCTTGTCAGCGTCCACGGTCTTAATCTGCTCATCCCACATGGCGATGAGCTCCTTGTCGCCCTCATTCCCGGAGTAGTTCAGGGTGCCGCCGGGCGCCCAGAAGCGGCCCTGGTAATGGGGGTCGGTCATGGGCCAGGAAGGGGTGTAGACCATGGACTCGTGGCCCGCCTTGCGCCCCGTATCCCAGAATATGGCGTCCTCGAGCAACTGCACCCTGGCCTTGATTCCGAGGGAAGCAAGCTGGCTCGTCATGAACACCGCTCCGTCCTTGCTTTGCCAGTTATGCCGGGCCAGGATGGTCGCCTCGAAACCGTTGCCGTAGCCGGCGTCGGCCATGAGCTTCTTCGCCTCGGCCATGTCGGCGTCTTTGGGCTGGCGGTAGCCGGGCATCCTGAGCACTTGCTCCTCCGGCATTTTCCAGGGCTCGATGGGGAAAGGTTGAGCCAGCATGCCGTACCCGTTGGCCACCACCTTGAAGGCCGCCTGGCGGTCCAGCGCCAGATGCACTGCTTTGCGGACCCTCAGGTCCTGGAAGGGGGGCTTCCTCGAGTTCATGAAGAACCAGGCGCCATTGAAGGAAGGAGACGGATAGAACCTGGCGTCGGGCATGTCCTTCTTGAGGCTCTCCATCTCGGAGGGCCTCAAAGCGCCTTGCAGCTTACCGGTGATGTTCACTTTGCCGGTGCGAAAGGCTGATATGCGAGTCGCCTCATCCTTGAGCATTACGACGCGGTAGCCATCGAGGTAGGGGCGGCCTTTGACCCAGAAATCGGGGTTCTTCACTCCTTCCAGGCTCACGGCCGGTGTGTAGGACTTGAACTTGAAGGGGCCGGTCCCCATGGCCGTCGTATTCAGGTTACCTGTTTCCATGTACTTCTCGGACAGCATCGCCGCATAGTTCTGCGCCAGAATATCCAAGATCAAGGCGAAAGGATGGCTGAGGGTTATCCTTACCCTGTTCCCGTCCTTGTCTATGGACTTGACGACCGGGCCGAGAAAAGAGGCCGCCGTGCTCACCACACCCTTGGGCGGGTTGGTGAGCCTCTTGAGAGTGAAGACCGCATCATCGATAGTGAAGGGCGCGCCGTCGTGGAATTTGACCCCCTGCCGGATGTCGAAGTTCCAGGTGAGCCCGTCCTTGCTCATCTCCCACTTCTCGGCCAGCCCGGGGACCCATTTGTCGTTGGTCAACGGATCAGCCTGAACGAGGGTGGTATAGACGGGAGAGATGCTCTGAGATACCTCAGCCGTCCCCTGGTGCGGGTCCATGGTGCCCAGGGTGACGATCACGTAGTTGGTGAGAAGGCCGCCATATCTGGGCGTCTCCGCCGCCGGTTTGGGCGTGGCCGCCGGCGCCCCTTGCTTCTCCACCGGCGCCTCCGTCCTGGTCGCTGGCTGGGCCGTTGCTGGCGCCGGTTTAGCGGCTGGCGCCGCCGGGGCGCATCCTCCCAATAGCAGGCTGAAGACGGTCATACAAGACGCGATCAACAGTGCGTTCTGGTTTCCCACGTGAAACTTCCTCCTCCGCTTCGACGATTCCCAAAGGCCTATTTGGCCAGCCACACATGGTCCACCTGGACAAGCGTGCTATACATTGGAGCCATAGTTTGTTGTACGTCGCCGGCGCCCTGCTGCGGGTCGAGGCTGCCGAGAGCGCTGGTAATATAAGAGACAAGAACGCCGCCATACTTCGGCGTTTCCGCCGCAGGCTTCGGCGTCGCGGCTGGCGCCGCCGTGGCCACCGGCTGACCGGCGGTTGTCGCAGGTTTGCCCGCCGGGCGTGCTGACTGGGCGCAGCCTGCCATGAGCACGCTGAGGGCTGCGAACAGTATGGCCGCTCTCATGTCGCGCTTCCCGAACAGAGGGGCCTCCTTCAGCCAGGAAGTGTTTCCTATTATTATGGCACTGCTGCCCAGGACTATTACAGGTGGACCGTTTTCCCCTGTTCGCCGGTCGCCGAGGCGCCGATGCGCAGCACCTGCGCCTTGGTCTTACCTACATTCTTGAGCGCGTGCGAAACGTCCGAGGGGCAGTAAATGACGGTGCCTTTGCCGACAACCTTTGAGGTGCCGTCGCCCAGTTTCACTTCGATTCGTCCGCTCGCCACGTAGAAAGCATGGTCGAAGGTGGGCGCGCCGGTGTGGTAGTGGGGGGATACTACTCCTCCCGGGACCATCTCGTCCATGGCAATCGTGAGGTAGAGGGCCTCACCCGGCCCCGTCGCAAGTAACCGGTAGTTGGCCACGCCCTCGTGACCTGGCGTGCCCGTCCTGGGCGTCACGTCTTTCAAATTTCTGATGAGTGTCTTGCCTGGCATGTGCCTCTCCTTCGAAGATAGAATCCCGACATGCATGGTCCCGCCAAAGAGTCCCTGCCGCCGCCTTTCCCGGCGAGCCGTGTCGTTTAGTTGCGCCATTCTACTACGGCTCGGGAGGCTTTTCAAGTGCCCTTCGTCTGGGTCTCCCAACCTCGCGCATCTGCCGAAGGGCGGGGGTACTTCGCACGGGGCATGCTTCATGGGCGCTACATGTGCTTCTCTGCCCAGGCCTGAATCGATTCGACAACGGACTCCATATCGCGTCCTTTTTGAGCCAAAGAGTATTCGACTCGCACGGGACGCACGTCATGGACTTTCCTGAGAATTACTCCTTCGCTTTCCAGTTCCTTGAGTCGCTGGCAAAGAATGCGGTCACCGAGTTGAGGCATCTGCTGACGAAGATCCTTGAAACGCTGCGGGCCGCCCATAAGAGCGCGGATTATCAAGCCGGTCCAACGCTTACCCAGCAAGTGCATCGCTCGCTCATACTTGGGGCACATATGAGTGTAGTCCACAACTACCTCCAAGGATACTAAATTCTAGCACACATCCTTGACAAGAAGTAAATATTCTTGTTATCATTGACTAACTTCCATTAAGTAAGTTACTTCATAAGAGGAAGTTATCTGTGGAATGGCCGACGATTTCCAATCTGAAAAGGGGGAATACTCTGATGGACAAGCTGACTGAAGGAATCTACTGGATCGGCGCACACTTCCCTGAACCTGCCCCAGGGGCGGCCCTGAACTCATTCCTCATTTTGGATGAGAAACGCGCCGTCATCGACACCGGCGCGCCCGCCACGGCGCCCCTCGTGTTGGCGAAGCTACGGGGACTGGTTGACCCGGCCGAGATCGACTACATCGTCTTGACTCATGCCGATCTGGATCATGCCGGCGGCCTGAAAGAGATACTGGCGGCGACTCCGCGCGCTACCGTTGTTGCCTCTGAATACGAGGCCAGGATGCTCCCGATGTGGGGCGTGCAAGCGTCCGCGAAGGTAGTCAAAGATGGCGACACGCTCTCTCTCGGAAGGCGCACCTTGCGCTTTCTTGGCCTTCCTTTCATCTGTACGCCGGGAAGCATGCTGGTTTTTGACGAGGCCGACGGCGTGCTTTTCTCCAGCGACCTCTTCGCAGCGATGGGGCCGCAGAAGTGGCAGATGTTCGCCGACGAACCTCAGACTCAGGCACTGAGGGCAGTTCAGGAGTTTAAGCTGGGGCGAACACAATACGTGCGTGACGCGCTCGCCCGGGTCGTGGACCTGCCGGTTAAGATTGTTGCCCCCGGCCATGGCCAGGCCCTGAGGGGCGATATCGCCGGCCTGGCTCGGTCACTGATGGACTAGCCCGGCCCTCCCCCCATCTCCACGTTCAGTGGGTCGCGCTCCAGGAGGGGCCAAGCCCCTGCTGTCCAAAGGTCATTGTCCTGGAGCTGCCTCCCGCACGGACGCGACAGCGTATCCTTCCACGCGGACGCGACCGCCTGCGGCGGGCATCCCTCCGGCGTCGTTAGTTCGGAGGGCCACAGTCCCTCGCGGCCGCACGAAATCGGACGTGACGGAGGGCGTCGCCCCAACGCAGACGCGACGGAGCGCGTCCCTCCGCGGATTATTTGGTTCCCTTGAGCCGTGGGTCCCAGACATCGCGCAGGGCGTCGCCCAGCAGATTGAAGCCGAGCACGGTCACGGTGATCGCCGCGCCCGGGAAGAAAGCTATCCACCAGGCTACCTCCAGGTAGGCCCGGCTGGAGCCGCTGATCATGCCGCCCCAGGAGGGGTAAGGGGGAGGCGTGCCCAGGCCGAGAAAGCTAAGAGAGGCTTCCGTGACGATGGAGGTCCCCAACGCAGCCGTGGCCACTATAATCACCGGCGCCGTTACGTTCGGCCGTATGTGCGTCCATAAAATACGCCGGTCCGCGGCGCCGATGGCTCTGGCTGCGTCGACGTACTGAGTCTCCTTAACCGAGAGAACGGCGCCACGGACTATTCGCGAGAACCGCGGCGTCAGCACCACCGAGATGGCGACGATGACATTTACAATGGTGGCGCCGAGCATGGAGGTGATAATCATGGCCAGGATCAGCAGCGGGAAGGCCATAATCGCATCCACAAAGCGCTGGATGACGATGTCGACTCTGCCGCCCCAGTAGCCGGATATCAGACCAATCAGAGCGCCCAAGATGGTCGCGATGCCGACGGCGACCACGCCGACGCCCAGGGAGATGCGGGAGCCGTGTACGATCCGGCTGTAGAGGTCTCGGCCGAATTCGTCGCTCCCCATCACGTAGTTGGCCCCAGGCGGAATCAAACGCTCCCGGGAGTTCTGCTGAAGAGGGTCCTGGGCCTGAATCAAGTCGGCCGTGAGCGCGCAAAAGATCAGCGCCACGATGATCAGGCCGCCCGTTGCGCCCAAAGGCTTGCTGCGAGCGAAGCGCAGCAGAGCCATCGGCAGGGACTGGCCCGCCCCGGGGCGAACTAAAGGCACCTTTGCGACCGCTGCGTTATCCATCTTCAGTCCCCGATTCTAGCGATAGGCCACTCTGGGGTCGAAAAAGCCATAGGCGATATCCACGATGAGATTCACTGCGGCATAGACCATGGCCAGGAACAGGACATTGATCTCCACCTGGTGGTAGTCGCGGTTTGTTATGGCGAAGAGAGTGAGCTTGCCCACGCCGGGTAATCCGAAGATCTGCTCGATAACCACGGCCCCTCCCAGCAGGTGCCCGAACTCATTGCCGAAGACGGTCACCACCGGGATAAGAGCATTCTTTAAGGCATGACGGAAAATGACGACCCTCTCCGCCAGGCCCTTCGCCCAGGCGGTCCTGATGTAGTCCTGGCGCATGACTTCCAGCATCATGGAACGCGACATGCGCGAGACCAGGGCCGTCTGGTACACCCCGATGCTGAAAGCGGGGATCATCAATTGCTGGAGGTTCGTGCCCACATCCTCGGTCAATGACACGAACTCCAGGGGAGGAGAATAGTGGAACCAGAGGGCGAGAAAGGTTATCAGCAGTGTGGCCAGCCAGAAGTGGGGAATGGCGACGCCGGAGATGGCAGTTACCCGGGCAACATAGTCCACCCACGTGTCTTGTCGGATGGCGCAGATTATCCCCAGGGGGATGCCGATGGCCAGGGACAGGAGGACGGCAAGCCCGGCCAGCTCAAAAGTCAGGGGAATGCGCGCCACCAGTTCGTCGAGCACGGGCCTTTGCGACAGGAAGGACCTCCCCATGTCGGCGGTAACTGCCGCCCTCAGCCAGTTGAAATACTGCTCATAGAGAGGCTTGTTAAGTCCTAACTCCTCCCTGAGCCTGGCCAACTCGGCGGGACTGGCATACTCCCCCGCGATCATCACCGCTACGTCGCCCGGCGCGATGTGCGTGAAGAAGAAGATCACCACCGAAACGCCGATGAAGACGGGGACGAAGAGCAACAGCCGACGGACCAGATATTGCCGCATGAGGCTCCTCAGTTTATGTTTTCCAGCAGACGCCGCCCCCACACGTCGGGGCGTCCCTCCGTCTCGACGCCACGGAGGGCCATGCTCCGTCACGGTAGATACCGGACGCAATGAAGCGCCTCGTCGCAAGCGCTAGTACCAAGTTGTGAAAGCAGGCGTAACGCAGCTCGGCCAAACGCCCGTTCTTGAACTTTCTTCTCCCTTGATGGGAGAGGCCAGGTGAGGGTGCAACCAAGCACCAGGCGAGGCGGAGGGCCATCACAGCCCTCCGCCTCGCCTGGATTCGTTACTTATCCAGCCAGAAGTTAGGGATGGTCTGCCATCTGCCCGTCCGCTGGACGCTGTTCCGGTAGCCCCTCACGTAGGGTTGGTTCGCGGTATAGCTGTAGGGCGTGTACAGCCAGACGTAGGGGACCTCCTCGAGCACTTTACGCTGATAGGCAATAAGCGCCTTCCCGCGCTCTTCGGCAGTCGTCGCCTTCTCCGCCGCCAGGATCAGAGCGTCCACTTCGTCGTTTTTGAACCGGGCAAAATTGTAGGTGGATTTGCCGTACACGAAGGCCTTGTGGAACCTCTCCGGTATCTCGTGGGCAGTGGTGGCGTAGGAGTACATATCGAAATCCGACTGCTGGTTGCGGATGACGCGGAGCCTGGCTTCGTCCAGGGCCGTGATCTGCACGTCTATCCCCACATCCTTCAACTGGTCCTTGGCGATCTCCAGGATCTTCGTGGTCTCGGGACGGGACGAGGCAGCGAGGGCCACCACTTTGACGCCGTTGGGGTACCCCGCGTCTACCACCAGCTTTTTAGCCTTGGCGACATCCCGCTTGGGGATCTCGGACTCCGGGAGCGCGTAGTCCATCCACCACCACAGGGCAGGGTTCGGCTTCCCTTGCCCATTCAGCATGATGTCGATGAAGACCTGCATATCCAGGCCATATCTCACCGCCTGGCGCATCCTCTTATCGTTGAAAGGCTTCCGCTCAGATTGCAACCCGATGCCCGCCTGCTGGTTTCCAGGGTACCTTTCAATCTTTATCTCCGGGTTCGTCTTGCTGAGGGATGCCACTTGTGTTTCGATGAGGTCGACAATATCCAGGCGCCCTGTCCTCATGGCCGCCTGCATCGCGTTTGGGTCGCTGAGATGGTGTACTGTGATCCTATCCATATAGGGTTTGCCCTTGTCCCAATAGTCTGGGTTCCTCTTCATCCTGGTGGTTGAGTCCCGATTGAAGCTGTCCAGCAGGAAGGGCCCGGTCCCTACGACATTGTTGGCGAGAGCTTCGAAACTCAGCTCCTTGGGGATGATGACGCTGCCGTCGGCGAGACCCAGCTTCATGAGGAAGGGATAGGACGCGTACTTCGTAATCATCTTCACTGTGTACTTGTCCACGGCTTCTATGGAGACCAGTTCGTCAAACAAGGCCGCCATGACGAACCTGCCGTCCGGGGGCTGTATTCCAAGCTGCGTGAGCCTCTTCATGCTGTAAACGACATCGTCAGAGGTGAACTCCCTGCCGTTTACCGGCGGGACTTTTTGCCAGTTCACGCCCTTTCGGAGGGCGAAGGTGTAGGTAGTGGGGTTGTCCTGCTTCCAGGACTCGGCGAGGAAGGGCTTCACCTCCAGCTTGCCGTATTCCTTCTCGTCCGACATCCGGACGAGGCTCTCGTAGACGGCCCCATAGCTGGGTATGCTCCAGTTAATGGCCCCGCTGCGATGGGGATCGAGGGCAGCCGGACCGACAGACTGGAGGTTCAATGTGCCCCCAGTTTTTGGCGCTCCGGCGGCGGCTGGCGTTACCGCCGGCCGGGCGGCCGGTGGTGAAGGGGCGGCCGCCGGCTTACCGGCGGGAGCTGTGGCTGCAGGTGGGGCTTGCTTGGGAGCCGGGGTCGGCTGCCCTCCCGGGGCGCACGCCGTGAGCACCAGCGCCAGCACCACCGCCAGACCCACGAGACTGACCACGGTTCTGTTCCTTGGGGACATGTGACACCTCCTGTTTAGTGATGACTCGAAGGGACCTCCATCAATGTGAACCAGACGCCCACGTTTCCTTTGATCGCTATGCTCTTATTACCATACTACCAAATAGTTGAGCCGAATGTTTCACGGGAGGCCTGGCCTGCCCGTCAGTTCCATCACGCTATTGCGGTAGGCTTTGCGGAGACCGCCGCCGGCGACTTCGCCATGTCCTCCAGCTCGTCCGCCACCTCCGCGAGGCCCAATTCCCTGAGTTTTTCCCTCCTCGGAAGACCTGTCCTTCTGTCCCACCCCCGCAAACTGTAATACTCCTCGACCATTGGGCGCAAATTCACTACCTGCCCCTTCGCCGGGCCGTCGGGCATAGGCTCGGCCAGAAACCTGTCTGGAAGGGTATCATCTTCCGCCGTCAAGCCCTCCCTCAGGTTGAACGCCCTTTCCAGATTCACAATTCGTTCGCCCAGGGTCAGCAACTCGCGTTCTGTCATGGACTGGCCGGTCACGGCGTTACGAAGCCTGGCCGCCATGGTTATCATGCTGGCGCCCTTTCTCGTTTTGAGGGTGCTATGGCAGATTTCCAGGGAGTTCTCCACGGCGCGCAGCTCTTCGTACCATTTTACTATCTCCGGCTTTCCCTGTTCCGAAAGAATGTCACCGGCCTTATCATAACCATGCAGCGCCTCGTTCAACGCCGGGTCCCACCATGATCCGGCATCGGTATCGGGAGGATTGCTCCGGCAGTGGTCAGCGCCCCTGCTGGATACGGCGAAGCCGAGCGCCCAGGCCTTGGATCCCCGCGCATCCCGCATCGTCAGGGCCAGGCCCTTGACGTGCATGGCGTATCTCTCGGAGCCTTTGCCTATTCTCCGGGACGCCGCGCGGAGGCCTTCAGCGAGGGTATCGCCAATGCCCCTCCTGTTGACGGTCATATCGATCAACTGGAGCACCGCATCCAGGTTTCCCCATTCCGGCTTCACTCCAGGGATATCGTCGCTGACTATCACACCCTTCTCGAAACATTCCATGACATAGGCGATGATGGCGGACATCTCCATGATGTCAACGCCCAGCTCATCGGTCAGGGCGCTGGCCGCCAGAATATCCTGCGCCTCCGAGATCCCGACCTCCGGCCCGTAGTGCCCCAACTGGGCGAGCTCGAGGCCGCCTTCAATTCTCCCGGCGAAGGGGCCTTTGCTCACAAAGTACGCGTGGTCGCACGGGACCGGGCAGGAGAAGCAGGCCTTCGCCTTGACCAAGTAGGGCGACAGTTCGGAGCATATCTTCTGGGCGTCGTATTGCCCGCCGCGGAAATTCCGGGTGGGCAGAATTCCGAATCGGTTGTAGCGCAGCAAGCCGCCGCCTGGCCGGTCCTTGGTCCGAGCGTGAAAGGCCTCCATATCCTCCTGCCAGACCTCGTACAGCTCCCGGACTGCAGAGTTCAGCTCGCCCGGCCTGGCCACTTTGACGCCCCTATCGCCTCGGACGGCGATCGCTTTCAGCTTCTTGGCGCCGAAAACCGCCCCCATGCCAGTCCTGCCCGCGGCGCGGCCGAGGTCCGCTATAACGCAGGCGAACTTCACGAGCCGCTCGCCCGCCGGACCTATGCAGATGATAGGAAGCTCTGGATCGGATACCTCTCCTTTGATGGCCCGTTCTGTTTCGCTGACGGCTTTCCCCCAGAGTCCGGCGGCATCGCGCACTTCGACCTCATCGCCGTCGATGAGTATGTAAACGGGTTTGGGGCTTTCGCCCTCGACTATTATCGCGTCGTAGCCGGCGTACTTCAGCTCGGCGCCAAGAGCGCCACCACAGTTCGAATCGCCCAGCAGGCCGGTCAGGGGCGATTTCGCGGAGATGGTGAATCTCTGGCTGCCGGGCACCAGGGTACCGTTGAGCGGCCCACCGCTGATTACCAGCTTGTTGTCGCTCCCCAGCGGGTCCGTTCCGGCGGGGACTTCATCCCAGAGTATCTTGCTGTTCAGGCCGCGCCCGCCCAGATACCGGTGGACCAGGTGCTCGCTCAGGGGATCCTTGACCACCTTCCCGGTGGTGAGGTCGATCCTGAGCAGGGCCCCCATCCAACCCGCCATTGTGTCCTCCCTTAGTCCCGATGGGACCGGGGTTTCGTTCGATGGTCTCCAGGAAACCGGCGCGCCAATACCCGTGAACGGCCCCTTTGGGGAGCGCGCAGGCCTGTTTCAAGAGCGGCGGCTTGCCGCCGCTGTCCAAATCACACTTTCACTAGCACAAGCAGTGTCACCATAACCGTAAGGCGACCGGCCGCGCCGGTCCTTTCTGGCCGTCACAGCCCCTACTTCATGCGAACGATCGGGAACCTGCCCATGCGGAGGTCCCTTCTGATTTCCGCAGCCTCTTCCCGGCCCACAATTTGCAGGGCCTGTGGCACGCACCAGGCGACGCATTCGCCACACAGATCGCATCCGGTACGGATCACCGGCAAAGCCATGCCCATCGCTTCGTTCGTCATTACCTTGATGTACGCCGCTTTAGGGTTGCATTCCCCCAGCTTCGTCCACGAACAGAACAGCTCGCAGACCCTGCAGCCCGTGCATCTGTCGGGGTCGACGATAAGCTCTTTACTCAATAGTTCGCCCTCGCTCACAGTCGCACTCTCACACCGCCTCCGCTGCGGGTCAGGGGTCAGGGGACGGGGGATGGGGGACGG
>JACPQD010000051.1 GCA_016190665.1 Chloroflexota bacterium | reverse complement strand
GTCGGGGGCCGGGGGTCGGGGTCAGACCCCGACCCCTGACCCCCTATTCGTACTTCCCTTGGCGCGTGATGACGACCACGTAGCCCGCGCCGCTTAGAGGACGATAGCTGTGCTCCACGCGCGCCGGCACAAAGGCGGACGCAGGGGCGGAGACGAGGTAGGTCTCACCGTCCAGGGTCACCTCCACCCTCAAATCGCCCATAAACATGTAGACTGAGCTGACATCGTGCTTGTGAGGGTCGACGACGGGCTTGAAGTCTTTCGGCACCCGGTCGATTCGCCTGACGCCAACGGTCATATCGGCGCCCGGCATCAGTGTTTCATCGATGGTCCTGAAGCTCGGGCCCAATTCCTTCTCGGCGCGGGCCACGTCGTGGTGGACAAGCTCCTTGACTTGTATCGGTTCAGGCAACAGGTGATCCCATTTGCCTTCCACTGTCGCCTCCTATTCGTACTTGGCGCCGCGAAGGATAACCACCACGTAGCCCGTTCCGCTGATGGGCCGGTAGGTGTGCTTCACTCCTGCGGGTATGTAGGCCGCCCGTGGCGCGGAGACGATGTACTTCTCCCCTTCCAGGTTGACTTCGACCTGGAGGTCCCCCAAAAACATGTAGACGGAGCTCACATCGTGCTTGTGCAATTGGACGTGGGGCTCGAAGCCCTTGGGCGGTTCTTTCTCTATGAGCCTGTATCCGGCCGCGATATCCGCTCCCGGCGCCAGGTCGCCGCTTACCAGCCGGAAGGCTGGGCCCAACTCCTTCTCGCCTCGATCCATATCGTGATAGACGACCTGCTTGAGAACCAGCGCCGGGGGCAGCAGTTTCGCCATCTTGCCTTCGACCATTACCTTCCTCCTCAGGATCTGTCTCACTTTGGATGCTGGGCAGCCCTGGATGCCGCGCAGATAGTAACACCTGGACATCAGCATGTCAACACACAGGAAGTTTGACAACCGCACATCTAAATGATAGCCTATGCGTTGCATACTCAGAGCGCTGCGCTCTCAATCAGGACGGGGGTGGCCTACAAGTGGAGAATGAATCGAACAGATGTAAGACTGTAACCCTGAAGGTTGCAGACGGACGACCCGAGGATGCCGGGCGCGGCATCGCCCGGGTCTCGCCTCAGGACATGGACGGCCTTGGCGCTTCGGTCGGCGACATGGTGAGCGTCACCGGCAAACGAACGACCGTAGCCAAGGTCATGCGCACCTACGTTAAGGACCGGGGCCAAGGCCTTATTCAGATGGACAACATCCTGCGCACCAACGCCCTGGTTGCGGTCAACGATAGCGTCACCCTCCAGAAGGTGGAGGCCCACCCCGCCAAGACGTTAACGCTGGAGCCGGCGGGGTCTAAGAGATTCGCGCCAAACGGAAACGAAACGGAGGAAATCCGCGGCAAACTCGAAGGCATGACCGTCGTCATCGGGGACAAAGTCAGGGTCGATTCCTCCGACTTCAGCCACTCCGATTTCACCGTTTCCAGCAGTACTCCGGAAGGACCGGTCACCATCCGCAACGATACCGAGCTGGCCATCGCGTCCGGTAACGGGCTCCGCAAGCAGGGCAAGGGAGTATGTTTTGCCGACATCGGCGGCCTCAATCTGGAGATTCAGCAGATCAAGGAAGTGGTGGAGCTGCCGCTGAAGTATCCAGAGGTCTTCGAACGCCTCGGCATCGAGGCGCCCAGGGGCGTGCTCCTCCAGGGACCGCCGGGCTGCGGAAAGACCCTTATCGCCCGCGCGGTGGCGAATGAGACCTCCGCCTATTTCACCAGCATCAGCGGCCCCGAAGTCTATCACAAGTATTATGGAGACAGCGAGGCCCACCTGCGCGAGATCTTCCAGGATGCCACCGACCACGCGCCGAGCATCATATTCCTCGACGAAATCGACTCCATCGCGCCTAAACGCGAGGACGTCTACGGCGAGATGGAGAAGCGGGTCGTCGCCCAGCTCATGGCCCTCATGGATGGACTGCAGTCCCGCGGTCAAGTGGTTGTCATCGCCGCCACCAACATCCCGGATGCCCTCGACCCGGCGCTGAGACGCGCCGGTCGTTTCGACCGGGAGATTGCCATCGGCGTCCCCGACAAGGGGGGCCGGCTGCAAATCTTCAACGTGCACACCAAGGATATGCCCCTGGCGCCCGATGTGGACCTTGGGGAGCTGGCCGAGATAGCCCACGGCTACGTGGGCGCAGACATCGAAGCACTGTGCCGCGAGGCGGCCATGCTGACCCTCCGCCAGGCTCTCCCGGAAATCGACTTTCATCAAGAGCACATTCCGCTTAACCAGCTCCGACGACTGCAGGTGGACCGGGGGAAATTCTTCGAGGCCCTTAAGGACGTGCGCCCCTCGGCGGTCAGAGAGGTCTACACGCAGGTCGCCGATGTCAAATGGGACGATGTGGGCGGCCTCGAGGAAGTGAAGGAACGCCTCAAGGAAACCATCGAATGGCCCCTGAAGCACGCCAGGCTTTTTGAGTACGCCAAAGCCACGCCGGCCAAGGGCGTACTCCTCTACGGCCCCTCCGGCACCGGCAAGACGCTATTGGCCAAAGCGGTGGCCAACGAGAGCGGCACCAATTTTATCTCGATCAAGGGCCCGGCGCTCCTGTCCAAATGGGTCGGCGAGAGCGAGAAGGCGGTCCGGGACGTCTTCCACAAGGCCCGGATGTCCGCCCCCTGCATCCTTTTCTTCGACGAGATCGACGCGCTGGCGACGACTCGCGGCGGCAGCTCTACCGACTCCGGCGTCGGCGAGCGCGTGGTGAGCCAGATACTGACCGAGATGGACGGCATCGAGGAGTTGAAGGGGGTGGTGGTCCTGGCGGCGACCAACCGGCTGGACATGGTGGACCCCGCCCTGCTCAGCCCCGGCCGGTTCGAGGTGGTCATCGAGCTGCCCTTGCCGGACCGCGATACCCGCATGGGGATTTTTAAGATCCACACGGCGGGCAGGCCACTGGCCAAGGATGCCGACCTGGAGACGCTGGCCGACCTGACCGATGGCCTGTCCGGGGGCGACATCGCCTCCATCTGCCGCCGGGCGGTCATGCTAGCCATCCGTGAGTTTATTGAGAGCAAAAAGACCCAGAAGGACTACCCAAAATTCAAGATAGCGGCGCGCCATTTCCGCCGCGCCATGGAGGAGGTAGTCCGGACCGCTCGGGCCACGGCTTTGCGGCAGGCGGCAGCCACCGCCGAGCCCGCCCAGGTCACGGAGGCCAAGCCGCCCGAGGCCGCCTCCGGCGGCGCCCGGAACGTCGCCGAGACCGCCCCGAAGCAGGGGTAGAAAGGACGTAACCACGGATTAACACGGATAAACACGGAGCCCATGGAGCCCACTCTGCCCAGCCTGTCCATCCGCGTCCACTAATGTCCACTGCGTCCATCCGTCTAACTAGGAGCGCATCATGGGATATCCCATCAAGCTAAACGCCTACTCCGACTATCTTTGACCCTGGTGCTACACGGTGGCCGTTCGGCTCCGCCGCCTGAAGAAGAAATACGGGAAGAAGCTGGACATTGCCTGGCATAGCTTCCCCCTCCGACCCCAGGAGGAGAAGGGGCGCCGCTTCAACGCCCACTCCACCGAGTCGTGGACCAACGCCGGCAAATCCGAGAAGACCATCCAGTTCAAGTTCTGGGACGAGAACACCGATCTTCCTTCCTGCAGTATGCCGGCGCTGGAGGCCGCCAAGTGCGCCGCCCTCCAGGGAGCTGACGCCTTCGAGCGCTTCCACTACCTGGTCTTCAAGGCCTATTTCGAGGAAGCCAGGGACATCAGCCAGCGCCCGGTGCTCCTGGAGGTCGCCCAGGCCGCCGGCCTGGATATGGACCGTTTCACCGCGGACCTGGAGGCGGGCGCCCAGAACACCGCCGTCCTAGCCGACTTTCAGGAGGGCGGGACGACGGTCAAAGTCACCTCCGTGCCCACCATGATCTTTTCCGACGAGCACGGTTCCATCAGAGTCGTCGGGGACGTCCCCGAGAAGCAGTACCGGCGCCTGATAGAGTGGTTCCTGGCGACGTAGGGGTCCCGATGAAGTCGGGATGAACAGCCGCCGTCGGCCTCCCCTTCAGTCCCCCGTGGACGGCGGACGCATTTCTCTCCCTCCCCGTGGACGGCTCTTCAAGGGATCAGGGGAGAGGTCGAAAACGCAGCCAACCCCCACCTTCCTATCTCAGCAATGTCACTCTATTTAGCTAATGGCCATAAGGGGGACAAAGGGGAATTTCTCACCAATGGAGCGTGAGATGCACTATACTAGCATCTCGTCCGGCCTGCCCCAGATGTGGTGCCAAAGAATTAGACCATGCCCCCACAGTACATTCAAAAAGGCATCTGTCCGCTGCCAAACTGAACAACTTGGGCCTGACGGCTCGCCGCCCTCACAGCTTTTCCAGGAAGGCCAGAAGCGCCTGCACGCACTTCTCCGGCTGGCTGACCTGGATGTACCCCGCAGCCCCCGGGAAAACCACCAGTTCGGAGTTGGGTATCAGTTCGTGCATTTCCCTCATATAGTCCGCCGAATAGTCTGAGCGGTTCTCGGCGGAGAGGATCAGCGTGGGCGCGCTGATCTGGCGCAGCATATCGGAGAAATCGTGCCCCGTCAAAGCCACGAGGGCCTCCAGCACCACGTGTTTCGAGCTCTTGCCCATCTCGGCTGTATACCAATTCACCAGGTTGGGGTCGACCTCGGAGGGGTCGAGACGCCGCGCCATAGTGCTCCGCGCCCACCCGAGGACCCCTTCCTTCTCCACCTTTCGAGCGAACTCCGAGTGGAAGGGCTCCGTGAAGCGGAAACGAGAGCTGCAAAGCGTGAGGCTCCGAAGGCGCTCGGGGTATTCGTAGGCGAACCGCATAGCGATGGTACCGCCCACGGTCTCACCGACAAGGTGCACCCTATCGAGCCCCAGATAGTCCAGGAGGAGATCAATGTCTTTGGCGAAATTACTCAAAGACCAGGGATAGCCCGGAGGCGGCACCGTGGATCGCCCGAAGCCACGGGCATCCAGGCGTACCACCCTGAATCGACGAGCCAGGAGGGGGACCCAGGCGTGCCACTGGCGGCCATTCTTGGCGTTGCCATGGTGCAGGACTATCGTCTCCGGACTCTTCCACGGGTCGGTAAAATCGTCGCTTTCATAGTACATGTCAAAGTTCGCTTCGATCTTTGCCCAGGGCAATGCCTACCTCCTTGTCCTCCGGAGCCTGCTACCTGATTTCTCCCGCCAGGGTCCCTGGCTCCGCCAATATCACTATTTCGCCAGCCAGACATCCTGGTACTTCTGGAAGCTGAAGAAGCCCGAAATCTGGCCGCGGTCCTTTACCTCCGGCCACATGCCAACGATGGCGGTCCTCCAGAAGACTACCGGCTTTGCTGCCACCTCGATTATCCTCAGGTCTAGCTCGCGGACTATTCTTTTCCGCTCTGCCGGGTCCAGCGCGCGCGCCTGCTTGTCCAGCAACTCCCATATCTTCTCGTCACTGGAGCGCTCCTGGTTCTGCCCCCAGTCCCCGCCGCGAGGCGGGGACCAATAGCGGGCCAGGTCTTGCGGGTCTGCGTAAGCTAGAGAGCCGATTCGGGGATGGATCTCGAAGGCGCCTTCGTTCTGCAGCTTCTCACGCACAGCTGGCTCCTTAACATCCAACTCCAGCTTGATGCCGATTTTGGCCAACTGGTCGGCGACATAGACAGACAACTCCTCGAACTGCTTCTCGGCTCTCACAAGAGCTTTCGAAGCGAAGCCATCGGGGTAGCCGGCCTCGGCGAGAAGACGTTTCGCCTCGGCGAGGTCCGCATCCTTGGGCTGGCGCCAGCCGGGCATCTTCAGGAGTTCCTCTTTGGGAATGCCCCACTTCCCGGGCATCTCGCTGCCCAGTTCGCCATAGCCCTGTTCCAGGACGGTGATCGCCTTCTGGCGGTCGACGGCCAGGTGCGCCGCCCTGCGCACCCGCACATCGCTCCAGGGCTTGCGCTGATTGTGCATGAGGAACTCAGTGCGGCTGAAAGCTGGATAGGACAAGAGAACTGCCTGGGGCATAGTCTTGCGAACGGTCTCGGCATCGGTTGGCGTCAGGCCGGAGGCGCCGGGACCCGTGAGCTTGATCTGTCCTGTCCGGAAAGCAGCCAGCCTTGTCCCGGCATCCTTGACGATGTAGAAGGTTATGCCGTCGAGGTAGGGGCGACCTGATACAAAATAGTCGGCGTTCTTCACATATTCGAGAGACGTGCCCTGGGCATAGGCCTTCAGCTTGAAGGGACCAGTACCCAGAACATCGTTCTTCATGTCGCCTTTTCTCTCAACGAAAGCCCTCGAGTAGACGGCAATCCATCCTGTGGAAATAGTGCTGAGGAAAAAGCTGGCGGGGTAACGAAGCTTGAACGTCACTGTGTCCTTGCTGGGAGCCTCCACCTTCTCGATGGCCTCCAGGCTTGGGCGACGCGAGGACCGAATACCCCTGGGCGGGTTTGTCATCCGTTCGAAGCTGAACTGGACGTCCTGGGAAGTGAGGGGACTGCCGTCGTGGAACTTGACATTGTTGTGGAGCTGGAAGGTATAGGTGAGGCCATCTCTACTGACCTCCCAGCTCTTGGCCAGGTCGCCGATCACCTCCTCAGGGTTTCGAGGATCAAACTGCGTGACGCCGTTATACGCACACTGAATCACGTTTTCGACCAGATACGTGGATTCCTGGTGCATATCGAGGCTCACAGGGTCCTGCTGCGCGGAGATAGCGAGGGTGCCGCCATATCGGGGTTGATCTGCAGATGGCTTTGGCGTTGCGGATGGGCCGGCAGGCGGCGAAGGCGGCGCGCCTCCAGAGGTTCCGGTTCGGGTGGTGGGCGCCACTGTTCCCGGCGGTGGTGCGGCCGTTGTGCAGCTTGCGAGGAATAGTCCGATCACAGCGATGGTGCACAGCAAACCGCGTGTCCATATGCGCATCTTCATCTGACGCCTCCTTCTCAGGCTCCACACCCTTACCCCGCCCGTTCGAGGCCATCTTAGACCGACACTAGCTGGCTGTCAAGACCCTTCGAGGCGCCTTGGACAGTAGACGGCCGTTCTCTCTTTGCCGAATGTGAGGAGCAGTAGACTCCCCGCCAGCACCAGTCCGGCCAGCGTATACCAGGCGACCGCGTAGCCGCCTGACTGGTCGACGATCCAGCCGTAAAGGGCGGGAACCACGACGGCGCCCACGTGTCCCAGCATCGAACTGAAGCCCACCGCGGTTCCCGCTAACTCCACTTTGCTCGATTCCGCCATCATAGTTATCCAGATGCCGTGCCAGCCGATAATGGAGACGCCCAGCGCCGCCATGATCAGAATCAATATGGTGGCAGGCGTTTCCGAAGTAAGGAGAGCGGTGAGCAACAGCGCAGCGACGGCAAGCAGACCGCAGCTCACCATGACGACTTTGCGTCTGCCGCCCAGCCCGAAATCGCTCAGAAATCCCAGGATGACTCGGGCCACAAGCCCGCTCATCTGGATCAGGGCGAGATAACCTCCGGCCACGGTCGGGCTGACTTGCAGGCCCTTCAGGTACAGGATGAGGTAGGTAACGACACAGTACTGGCTGCCGATGAGGACCGCCGCCAGTCCACAGATAAGCCAGGTGTTCCTGTTGGTGAAAATCGCCTTGATCGAAGCGAGGCTCGGAGGCTTTCTGGCGCGCTGGTGTGCTACGTTGGGCGCGTTGCGGTACAGGAGAAACGCAGTTACGGCCGCCGCCGCCACGGTCAGGCCCAGGGCGGCCATGGCGAAGCGCCAGTCGAAGGCCAGGGCCAGGGCCGGGAGTATGCTCGCTCCCAGGGCGCCGGAGAGGGGAATGCCGGTCTGCTTGATCCCCATGGCTGTGGCGCGACGGTTGACGGGGAACCAGTACAGTATCGATTTAGCGATGGCGGGATTGGTCAGGGCGTGTCCGGCCCCGGCAACCAGGGCGAGAATGAGGAAGAAACTGAAGGCCGGTACGAAGGAGAGGGCGACGACGGCGCCGCCGACCACCAGCGGGCCGATGAGCAGGATAGGTCTGACGCCCAGCCGGTCGGTCACGAAACCGGCGGCGAGGGCGACGAAGATTCCCCCCAGAGCGAGGGAGCCGGAGAATATGCCCACTTCCGCCGAGGTGAGGTTCAGGTCCGCTTTGTAGAAGGAGGCGAGGACGGGTACCGCCTGGCTCGTTGTGCCGACCGCTGCCTGCGCCAGCACCGCGACAAAGAGGATGACGACCTGGTAGTTGAGAAATGCCAGGAGACCGTTCTGCTGCGTCCCGTTGGAAACCGTCTTACATTCCAAACTGCTTCTCGACTATTTACTCAAACAGGCTAAGGGGTTACCGATGACCGAGGATACCAGAAGTGATGAGGGGGTGTCAAGGCAGGCGACTTGCCGGGCGGTGGGGCGCGCTCTCGCACCCTGGCTTCCGCTCAAGGTCCGAAAACCCCATCCCCGCGCTTCGGACTCTCCTCGGAGTGAGAACAGGGTACCGCCTGCGGAGAAGGTAAAGGCAAAGGGCTATGATGCCGAGATATAGCGCCGGATAGAACCACGTCGGAATAGTCAACGTGGTCGGTTGCACACGGAGGTAGAAGTTGCCCCACCGAAAGAGGCTGAGCCAGATGATGAAGGCGAGGAAGGCCGTCCCGTCCACTGTCTTCCGACGAAGAAGCCACCCAGCCAGGCAAGCGCCCCCCAATGCCGCTGCCAATTCATAAAGCTGTGTGGGATGCACGGGGAGCGGCCCGGCCGAGAACAGCCCTATCCCATTGGCGATCTGGTAGATATGGGCATTGCTGCCAGGGGGGAAGGTCACTGCCCACGGCAGGTCGGTCTCCTTGCCGAAGCAGCAGCCGGCCAGAAAGCAGCCCGTTCGCGCTATGGCAACACCCACGCCCAGGGCAGGCGCCGAAGCATCGGCCAGCCTTGTAACCTCGAGGCCGAGCACCCGGCAAGCCACCCAGCCAACGGCGGCAGCGAGGAGCAGCCCACCGTAGAGCGAAAACCCGCCCGGGTCAAGGGACAACAGGCGGTCGGGCTCCCGAAGGTAAAGATCGGAGTTGATGCCGGCGTGAAGAAGGCGCGCGCCTACGGGCGCGGCCGCAGCCATGGAAAGGAGGCAAGCAGCCGCCTCCCGAACGGGAAGCCCGCGGCGAACGGCCACCCAGAGCGTCAGCCCTACGGTGACCATCACTGCCAGAAGCAGCAGCGTCCGGTAGGATGGCAAGGCGAGGAAGCGCCCAGCGAATTCCAGGGCCAGGACCGGTTGCATAGCCTGCGGCGCCTGCTACTTGGGTTTGGACACGTTGAACGCGCCACCCAAGCGCAAGAGGGCGGCGCCTTTATCTTCAAAGGTTATGTTGACGGACCCGCTCAAAGCGTAGTTGGCCCCGGCGTCAGCGACCGTCCCCTCGAAGCGGATCTTGTATCCTTGCTGGACGCCATCGATGACAATCTTGTTCCCGCTGAGCGAGTAGGCCAATGGCTGGCTCTTGGTCTCCTCACCCTGGGAGGTGGTAATGATAGTGACCCTGCCGGCGCTGGCCGATTGGGGCTGGAATTCCATGACCAGCGGTGTCGGCTTGCCGAGTTGCTCTCTCAGTGTCCTCTCGCAGTCCTCTTTCTTGATGATCTGGGGCGGCTTGGCGGGGTCGTGGGGGTCGGGGATGGGGATATCGGCCGTCACAACGACGTCCGAGATGGAGAGCGTGCCCGTCCACTTGCCGTTGAGATCGACGGCTTTGACGGGAGTGGGTGTGGCGGTGGGCGCAGGAGTAGGCGTGGCAGTGGGCGCAGGAGTGGGCGTAGCAGTCGGCGCAGTCGCAGCCGCCTTAGCGTCCGATTTGGCCCCTTTCTCTGCTGCGGCGGAGTCGCCAGACTTGAGCGTGGCGGTGGGCGTAAGCAACTTGTCGAGTCGAACATCAAAAATGGTGATGGTGTCGCACCCAGCAACCAGGGCGATAGCCACAAGCAAGCTGAAGACGGTGTACAAATACTTGTGATGCATGACAACCTCCGGTACTCAGTCTCGGTCGGACTGTCTGAGTCCGGCCGATAAGTGGCGGCAGACCCCAAGTGCGGGCACGCTATTATAGCACAATGCGCCGACGACCGAAGCGCGAGAAAGAGACCAGAAGCCGCTCCTATGCGGGTCCGGCGGCCCGCTCCACAATCAGCTCCGCCGCCCTATCCACCTCCTGCTCCGTCGTCCAGCGCCCCACGCTCAGGCGAAGGGTCGCCAGGGCCGTCTTAGCGCTCAGCCCCATGGCGACCAGGACTGAAGAAGGTTCCGTGGAGCCAGCGTGGCAAGCAGAGCCCGTGCAGGCAGCCATCTCAGGTATTCTGGCCAGCAGGTCCTCGCCGATGAGGCCCGGGATGCTGATGTTGAGCGTGTTCGGCAGGCGTTTCTCGGGATGGCCGTTGAGGAGCACCTTATCTTCCCCGAGGCTGGAGACGATTCTGGAATAGAGTCTGTCCCTAAGCTTCTTCGTCTTCACGCCGTATTCGACTAATGACGCCTTAGCCAGGTCACAAGCCATGCCCAGACCCACGATGTAGGGCACGTTCTCCGTCCCAGCGCGCTTGCCGCGCTCCTGCCCGGCGCCATGAATGATGGGATCGATAATCGTGCCGGTCCTGATGAAAAGGGCCCCAATACCCTTGGGCGCGTAGATTTTGTGGCCAGCGATGGTCAGCAGATCGACGTTCAATCGGTCCACCTGGACGTCGATCTTGCCGCAGGACTGTGCTGCATCGGTATGAAAGATGGTCCCATGCTCCCTGGCGATGCTGCCGATCTCCTCGATGGGCTCGATGGTCCCCGTCTCGTTGTTGGCGTGCATGGTGGTGATCAGAATTGTGTCTGAGGTGATGGCCCGCTTCACGTCGTCCGGGTTCACCAGGCCGTGCAGGTCGACCGGCAGATAGGTGACCCGAAAGCCCAACCTCTTCTCAAGGTAGCGGCAGGCGTTGGTGACCGCCGGGTGCTCGATACGCGAGGTTACGATATGCTTCCCCCGCCTGGCGTTGGCCAGCGCCGCGCCAACGATGGCGTGATTGTCGCTCTCCGTCCCGCCGCTGGTGAAGACGATCTCCGGTGGCGTGCAGCCGATGAGCGTGGCGACCTGGACGCGGGCGTGTTCCACCGCCTCCTTCGCCCGCTGGCCATAGACGTACCCGCTGGAGGGATTGCCGAAATGCTCCTCCAGGTAAGGACGCATGGCCTCGCGGACGGCAGGGTCGATGGGGGTGGTGGCGTTGTAGTCGAGGTAGATGGGCGGCATTAACGTTTTCCTCTTTTGTTCATCTTGAGGTCACAATCTGTGACCTCAAGATGAAAGTCAACAATCCTCAATGTTGTCGCGTTCTCGTTCTAAGGTCACAACTTATGACCTTTGGAATTACGCCGCCACATACTCACGGATATCCACCAGTACCCCGGCTCGGGCCGCCTCTTCGGCCGCCCCGAGAAGCCGGACTGCGGTTTCCTCGTCAACGTATTCTTCCCCGCAATTGGGGCAGACTTGCGCCGGCACTCCTTTGACCACCAGCGTGACACCGTTCCGCTCCAGCGTCACAGTAGCCTTCCCTGGCTGCGTTTCCACTTGCTTGCAGACGACGCACTTCATAGTTTCCTCCTCAACGATTCGCGAACCGCCCCCATTTTGGGTAGGCCAGCGCCCACGACTTCAATCGGCGCCCACGATCGATGTGGCGCTTGACGGCCTGAACCAGTACCTTGGTCTGCGTTCCATACAGCGCCGCGAGGTCAGCATCCAGTAGGACTTTCTGGCCGCGAATGAGCAGAATAGAGCGCTCGATCGTCTCAGGCGGCACAAGTGACCTATTCTCTGCCATATCCCAGGTCCTTCAGGATGGCTTCAATCTGGCGTTTTAGTTCAGGCAACTCGCTCTCCAAGATGTTCCACACCTCGTGAAGGTCAACACCCATGTATTCATGGATGAGCACGTCCCTAAGTCCAGCGATCCGGCGCCACGGTACGCGGGGATGAGCCTCCTTCAGCTCCGGCGAAATTCGTTTGGCAGCCTCGCCGATGACTTCGAAGTTGCGTATCACGGCGTCCTGTGCCATGAGACTGTATTGGAACGCTTCCCGGCCGTCGCCGGTAAAGAGTTCAATGCGCCGAATGCGCTCCAGGATGTGCAAGACACAGAGAACGTCACCCTTCATATCAACTTCGCCTCAGCCAGCACGCGATCACGGATGAACCAGTGCAAGCCGTCTCTGGTTACCACATCCACCTTCGTCCCCAGGAGATCTTCCAGGTCCTGCATCAGCGCGACATGATCCAGCAGACTCCGGCCAGGTTCCCACTCGACGAGTATGTCTATGTCACTGCTTTCCTTCGCCTCACCCCTCGCCACCGAGCCGAAGACGCGCACATTGCGCGCACCGTGCGCGGCTGCGATTCGCAGTATCTCCTCACGTTTGCTTTTCAGAATATCGTCGATTCCCATAGCCTGACCTCGGCGGGCGCTGCCCCCCCTGAGAGCGATCTTTGAATCGTCCCTGTGTACATCCAGCATCTTACCCTCGGCCGCGGCCGCTGTCAACCCGCCCCAAGTTGTGACAAATCACACAATATTGACAGCCTGCCGAGGCAATGTTAAATTCGCGCCAGTGGCGGACGCAGGGGCGATGCAGGCGTCGCGCCCAGTCACGGGCGTCTTTAGCCCAGATCTTCGAAGGAGGCCATAATGCTATCAAGGAGGCTTCTCGGCATCACCGCAGGCGTGACCATCTTAGCCTTTCTCCTGGCGGCTTGCGCCCCGGCCGCCGCGCCAGTCCCGGCCAAAGCAGGGACGCCTGCTGTTGCCCAAGCGCCTCAAACGAAGGCAGCGGCGCCCAGCCCCACCGCCAAGCCCAGCGCGAGTGCTCCCACATATGGTGGCACCTTGACCATGGCGCTCAAGACCGCCACCGCTCACTTCGATATGCTGCAGGAGACGGGCGGCATGGTGCAGCTCCCTCTCGCCCCCACTTACAATCTCCTGATCCAGCACAACCCTATGGAGAACTTCAAGATCACCGGCGACCTTGCCAGGAGCTGGGAGATAAGCCCCGATGGTCTGTCCTACATCTTCCTCCTGAATGAGGGCGTGCGGTTCCACAACGGAAGGCCGCTAAGCGCTGAGGACGTGAGGTTCAACTTCGAGCGTGTCATGTCCCCACCTAGAGGCATTCTGTCGCCCCGGAAGGAGCTGTTCCGCAACGTGCAAAAGATGGAGGTCATCGACGCGAAAACCTTGAAGATAGCGCTGAAACAGCCGCAAGCGTCCTTTCTGACCATCGTAGCCCTGCCCGCAAATTTCATTTTCGATCCCGAGGTTATCAAGCAGAAAGGCGACATGAAGAGGGATGTAATGGGCACGGGGCCTTTCAAGATGAAGGACTATGTCTACAGCATCTCCTTCACCGCGGAGAAGAACCCGGATTACTTCGTTAAAGGGCGCCCTTATCTCGACAGAGTGATCGTCTACACCATAACCGACGAAATGACCAGAAGCGCCGCTATGAGGACAAGGCAGGTGCTGGTCCTGCCCCTCTACGGTGCGGTATCTACTTCGCTCTCCCTTCAGATGCAGAAGACCGAGCCGAGCATTGTCTTGCAGAAGCGCGGAACCCCCGGACCCAATGTGATTATCCCCAACTCCAAGGTGGCTCCCTGGAACGATGTCCGAGTCAGGCAGGCGGTGAACCTGGCGATAGAGCGTGAAGCCGCCAGCAAGGCCATCCGCGAGTTCGGCCCGGGCTATGGCTTCATGCTGCCCGGATCGCCGTGGGAGCTACCCAAGGAGGAACTGATGGCCATGCCGGGCAACCGGCAGCCCAAGGACCCGGACATAGCTGAGGCGAAGCGGCTGCTCGCCGAGGCCGGCTTCCCCGAGGGTTTCGAAACGCCTTTCCTGAGCAGCACGACCGTCTACTCCAGGGAGCTGGCCCAGGTGGCGCAAGCTCAACTGGCCCGGATTGGGATCAATCTGAAGATTCAGTCCCTGGAGATTTCGGCCTGGAAAGACCTGGTCTTCAAGGGATCCTTCCGTCTGGCCACCCAGCCCGATGCCAGCGCTATCGACGACCCTGACGTCTTGCTGGGCGAATACTTTCTGACCGGCAGCCCAAAGAACTATCACGGCTGGAGCAACCAGAAGTTCGACGAGCTTTACGCCCTTCAGAGCAGGATCATGGACGCGGCCAAACGTAAGGAGATAGTCTGGGAGATGCAGAGAATCCTGCATCGAGAGCTGCCACGCATCCCCGTTGTATGGTCCACCTTTTACGCGGCTTCATGGCCTGAGGTGAAGAACTGGACCCAGGGGAACTCCCTCTTCTTAGGCAATAGCCTCCAGGACGTCTGGCTGGTCAAGTGATTCAGGAAATGGCCGCATCCGTCTTGGCCGGGGTGCCGCCCGAAGGTGGAACGCAATGCTGTCCTGACTCAAGGAGGGTCCCGAGATGAATATTGGCGACAAGAAGAAATGGTGGTTGTGCGCCGTCAGTCTCCTGGCCACCGCTGGGCTGCTCTCGTCGGGCTGCGTTGCGGGCGCGCCGCCGCCAGCTCCCAAGGCGACGGCGGCGCAAGCTGAAGTCACCCCCGGACCTGGCGTCAGCCCCACGGTGCCTGCCCTCGTTTCCAAGGCTGCCGAGCGGCGCAGTTACGGCGGCTCGGTTACCAGAGTTACGGACAAGTATCCTGAGAATCTGGACCCTCACTTCTCTCGAGGCATCAACTGGTACAACGTCCTGGCCCCTGCCTACAACGGCTTGTTTATGCTGGATGAGAGGATGGAGATAGTCCCCGACCTGGTGGAGAAATGGGAGCAACCCAACGATTCGGGGTACCTGTTGCATCTCCGCAACGGTGTGAGATTCCATGATACTCCGGCAATGAAAGGCAGGGAGTTCACCGCCGAGGACGTCAAGTACAACATACAGCGGATATCCACCGAGGACCCCAGGTTCTTCAGGAGATGGCAGTTTCAAATCGTCAGCAATATCGAGATACTGGACAAATACACTGTGCGACTGACTCTCAAGGAGCCTACTCCATCCTTTATGGACTTTATGGCCCAGCCTTTACAGATGGTCGGCAGAGAGGCCGTAGAAAGATTCGGGGATCTCGGCCGAGAAGAGGCGGGCACGGGACCTTTCTACCTGAAAAGCTGGACTGATAAGCTGAGCTACAAGTTGGCCAAGAACTCAGAGTATTTCATCAGGGGCATCCCTTATCTTGACGAGGTGAACGTGGTGGTCGTGCCTGATTCCGCCACCAGGCTCGCCGCCTTCCGCTCGCGGAGGACCGACTACGCGCTGGTCTCCAACAGCGATCTCAGCTCCCTGAAGCGGACGAACACCAAAATGACTTCATCGAGACTACCCACGAACCAGGTCTTCATGGTCTTTCACCCCAACAAGAAGCCTTTCAACGACCAACGCGTACGACAGGCCCTATCGCTGGCTGTTGACCGCCAGGCTGTGATCGATGTTGCCATGGAGGGGGCAGCCGAGATTTCTGGCTCCATCTACGGCGTGGCCGCTTCGTGGACTTTGCCCTTGGATGAGCTCAAGCGCCTCTATCAACCCGATATACCTCGAGCTAAGAAGCTAATGGCCGATGCTGGATATCTGGATGGCTTCCCTCTGGAGGTTAAAGTGAGCTCCAGGAGAAAGGACTCGATGGATGCTCTGGTAGTGCTGACAGCACAGTTGAAGCAGATCGGCATCGATGTCAAGCAGCAGACGCTGGAGCACACCACGGTCGTTGCCCAGCGCGACGCAGGAGATTACGTCGCCCTTCTTCATGGCGGCACGGCAGCCCTGGAGCCGGGAGAGCGGATAAGTCAGTACTGGCGGCGCGGAGGAATGTACCACGTCGACGACTCCGAGTTGACCAAGCTGATTGATGAGCAGCAGAGGACGGTGGATGTGGCCAAACGGAGACAGCTTTTGAACCAGTTTGAGAGGGTCATGATAGATAAGGCTTATGCCCTCTTCCTCTTCGGCTACGGAGATCATCTGGTGCGCCAGCCCAACATAGGGGGCCCTCCGGAGCCGTCGGTCCTTAGCCAGCACCTGGTGGCCTATCACTACATAGAGAAGTAGCTCACCCGGGGATCGAGCAGCGTGAGAGACGCGTCACATTTACTGGCGTACCTGGAATAGAAAGGGCGGACAACAATGGAGCAGTCTGAAGGAATCAAGCGGATAGTGGATACCTGTATGCGTGTGAAGCCAGAAGATGAGGTGCTGGTCATCGCGGACGACTACGCGCGGCCGCAAGCCATTGGCCAGGCCGTGGCTAGCGCTGCCAAAGAGCGGGGGGCGCGAGTGGTCTACATGGTGGTCCCAGCACGGCACATAGCGGGGGTGCCGTTGCGCAAGACCACCGCCGCGGCTATGAGGGCCGCCGATATCATTTTCGGGGCTGGTGAGAGGATATCTACCATCGGCGGACACAGCGGCGTTCAAGGGGAGCTGATGGAAAAGGGCGTGAGACTGTACGCTACCGTAGGTCTTTCCGAGGATTACCTGCGCCGGTCGTTTTCGGTGGAGGACATCGTGAATATGAAGGACCGAAGCGAAAGAATAGTCGAGCTGTATAGCGAAGCTGGTTCGATCAAGTTGACTACTCCCTTCGGGACCGATCTCATCATGAGCATCAAGGGCAGGCGCGGCAAGGCGCGGCATCCTATTTGCGGCTCTCTCGTGCCCGACTATGCCGAGTCTCCGATCGCGCCTGTCGACGGCTCAACCAACGGCACCCTCGTCTACGACGGCGAGATGGATGGCTGGGGCTACACCTTCTCCAAGCCCCTGGTACTGAAAGTAAAGAATGGTAAAGTGGTGGACATCTCGGGGAACCCCGAGGATGCGGAAAGACTGCGGGCAATAACCACTACTGATGCGGACGCGGGCAACATCGCGGAGTTCGCCATCGGCGCGAGCCACACTGTTCCGAGCAGGCTCAGCGGCACCAGATACGACTGCGCCATACTCGGTTTCGTACACGTCGGCCTGGGGAACAACATTTTTCTCGGCGGCAACAGCCGGAGCAGAGTCCACATCGATGGCATCATGACCAGGCCCACTGTGGAGCTGGACGGGAAAACGATTGTAGAAGACGGCAAGGTTCTCGTGTGAGTCCGATTCTCGGCGGTTTGCATTGAGTTCAAAGGAGGTGTTGAAGTGAACCGTGACGGTACGGGAAGGAGTTCTTCATTCGCGCTCTGCGTCTCGGCGACCGTTGCGCTGCTATGGTTGAGCTGCGCCCCAGCGGCTGCGCCCGCCTCAGCGCCGAAGCCGGCTGCCGCCGTAGCCACTGAAGCGCCGCAAGCAAAATCGGCTCCGTCTGCGCCTACCAGCACCAAGCCCAGCGCTGAAGCGCCCAAGTATGGCGGCACGATGACTGTAGCTCTCAAGACGGCCACCGCCCACTTCGATATGCTTCAGGCGACGAGCGGAAGCCAGCAGGTTCCCCTCGCTCCCGCCTACAACCTGCTCATCCAGCATAACCCCACGGACGACTTCAAGATAACTGGCGATCTCGCCAAGAGCTGGGAGATAAGCGCCGACGGTCTCATCTATACCTTCCCCTTAAACGAGGGCGTCAAATTCCATAACGGCAAGCTGCTCACCGCCGAGGACGTGAGGTTCAACCTGGATCGAATTGTAAACCCGCCCAAGGGCATTTTGTCCCCACGGAAGGAGCTATACCGCAGCGTCGACAGAATCGAGGCCCCCGACCCAGGGACAGTGAAGATAACCCTCAAGCAGGTACAGGCCTCGTTCCTTACGCTGGCCGCCCTGCCCTATAACTTCATCGCTGACCCCGATATCGTCCGGCAGAAAGGCGACATGAAGAGAGATGTGGTGGGCTCCGGGCCGTTCAACTGAAGGACTTCGTTTATAGTATCTCCCTCACGCTGGAGAAGAACCCTGACTACTTCATTAAAGGGCGGCCCTACCTGGACAAGGTGGTCTTCTACACCATTACCGATGAAATGACTCGAAGCGCCGCGATGAGGACCCGCCAGGTGAACATGCTGCCGCTCTATGGCGCCGTATCCACTTCGTTGTCGTTGCAAATGCAGAGCGCAGCGTCGGGGATTGTTTTGCAGAAGCGGGCGACTCCCGGCCCCAATTCCCTCATCCCAAACACAAGGGCCGCTCCCTGGAGCGATGTCCGGGTAAGACAGGCGGTGAACCTGGCGATAGACCGTGAGGCGGCCAGCAAGGTCATTCGCGGATTCTTGCCAGGCTACGGCTACGCGCTGCCTGGATCCTTCTGGGAGCTGTCCAAAGAGGAACTAATGGCCATGCCCGGATACCGGCAACCAAAGGACGCGGATATCGCCGAGGCCAAGCGACTACTGGCTCAAGCTGGCTATCCAGAGGGCTTTGAATCGCCTTTAATGAGTAGTTCAACTGTGTATGCCCGAGAGCTGGCTCAAGTGGCCCAGGCCCAGCTGTCGAAGATCGGGATCGCCCTCAAAGTCGAGTCCGTGGAGTCCGCTGCGGAGAAACCGAGGCTGTACGAAGGCGCGTTTCGCCTAACCGCTATGCCGGACGCCAGCGCCATCGAGGATCCAGATATACTTTTGGGCGAATATTACCTGACCGGAAGCCCCAAGAATTATGGCGGGTGGAGCAGTCGGCAGTTCGATGATCTCTACGACGTGCAGAGCAAGACAATGGACCCGGCGAGGCGCAAGGAGATAGTGAGGGAGATGCAGAGGCTTCTCCAGCGCGAAGTCCCCCGGATTGTTGTCGTATGGTCGACACTCTCAGCGGTTTCCTGGCCCGAAGTGAAGAACTGGTTTCAGGGACGTTCGTTGTACCTGGGGAACAGCCTTCAGGACGTCTGGCTGGCCAAGTAGGGGGCGGCTGGCAGTGCCTAGAATCAGCGCTTGATGGTGTTCTTCGAGGCTTCGGGGGCAGCCATCTTCTTTGCAGGTTTACTTGGTATCAGAGCGATTAAGGAACGTAGGGCTTGGTTGACGTTTTCTGATGTCCGGAAGTACTCCCTTACGTCGGGTTCCAGCATGACGGCGCCATCTTCCAGCGTGAAATACTGTACGCTGACTGTCCCATCTTCCTGATATACTCTTACCGAATGCCCTTGGCGATATGCCCGGTAATACTTCCCCCGAACGCCTTGTTTGCCTGTGAAGTCGTACTCAGCGAGCATTTCGTCTGGAACTGGTTGGGTGGCCTTATGCCTGTTCGTCTCCACTCCCATCACCCGAACCGCTCCGCCGTCTCTTTCAGCCTGGACATGCCCCACTGAATCCTCTCGGGCTCAAAAGCCGGAAAGGTCAATCGGACGAAGAGACCTTTCCGGCGCGTTTCTTCCAGACAGTTAGCAGGGACGGCATCCCACGCGGCGGCAATGCCCACGCCCGCTTCCTTGGCGGCTTCGATGAAGGCTGCTTCCTTATCTTTTGAAATATTGCTGAGCGTGAGGGGAGCGAAGAAGCCGCCGGTGATGGGAACGGGAAAGGCTCCCGGGAAGTGGGTGCTGAGGGCGGTATTCAACGCGTCCATCCTCGGTTTATAGAAGCCACGCAGGTACTTCACGGACTCGTCGTACCGACCCGATTCAATGAAATCGGCGATGAAGGCCTGGGTCGGCAGGTTGGGGTTGATGCGCGTATTGGCGATGACTGCGGAGAAGTGCCCCACATAGTCCTTGGGAACTATTATGTACCCGCACTTCGTCCCCGGAGAGACGGTCTTCGTGAAGGAGCTTGCCAGGATCGGCCCCCATTCTGAGACCTCGATTGAATCATTCGCCTTCCCATCATACCGCAGCGGCTGGTAGCAGATATCCCACACGCAGAGAATATTATGTTCCCGGCAAGCTCGCTCCACGGCCCTTCGGTTGTCCGCTGTGTAGTTGATGGCCGTCGGGTTTTGATGAAAAGGTATGCCGTAAAAGGCCGCCACCGCGTTATTGCTGACTACCTCCTTGAACTGGCCCAGGTCGACACCCTGCGGCGTCAACTTGACGCCGATCAGACGATGTCCGTAACACTGGGCATCGAGGGCCACGCGATCGTAGGTTGCTTCTTCAACGATGACAACGCTTTCCCTGGGGAGAGACTTGAAGAAGAGCGAGATCACCTCGAGGCCGCCATTGCCGACGATAACTCGTTCCGGATCGATATGATGCCAGCCAGCGATCAGTTCCCGCAGCGGCTTGAAGCCGGTGAAATGGCCATATTGAAGCACGTCCGTCCCATGGCGCCTGATGACCTTTTCGTACCCCTCCGCCGCCAAGGGGATGAGCCTGGATAGGACTTCTTCGGCTGGGACGCCGCGCAGGAAGTTGATCGACTGTTTCTCACTCACATTGGCCTCCGGATATCATTTTGGTATTCGCGGCTCGCGACCAGATTCTTAATATTGCACTGCTTGCGCTACCAGACGGCATGGTCCACCGCCTTTCAGTAGGGAGACGCTTCCGTCGCAGCCGCACCCCAGACAGCGACGCTCGTGAACGTCACAGCCATTGGAACCATACTCGCGACCACTACCTGTAATTATACAAGCAGGGTCAACGCGGTTGACAGGATTTCACACACAGGGATATACTTACACTTGCGGGTGGGCCATTAGCTCAGCAGGTTAGAGCGCAGTCCTGATAAGACTGAGGTCTCTGGTTCGAGCCCAGAATGGCCCACCAAACAGCCTTCAACGAAGCTGCGAAGCTCGTTTTCTGCCCTGCTTCCCGAAAAAAGAAAATGGCCAAAAGGGTTTCTGACCACAGTCTTTTCTCTGGTCACCCTCGGTTGGCAACCCGCTCTCTGGCCGCGCCGGACATCCTCCTCCGCGAGGCTGGACGGGGGTTCCTGATCTCCCTCAGAGCTTCGGGGGGCTATTCGCCGCTCTACCTGGATTCGCTGGAAGATGTGTTGCCCAAATCGCCCTCTTCGGCGAAGCCCAGGCCGGCCGCCGGTGGCTGCCATCACCGCCTCACACATCGAAGACTACCAGGCTCACATGCAAGACCGGGATAGGTGGTTCGGTGAGCGCGCGGCCAAGGGTCGGCTGGCGCCGGCTACCATCGAAAAGCATTACCGGGGTCTCAAGGGCTCTTGGGGCCGGTTAGTGCCTGGGGCGCGGCCACCCCGAGGCCAATCCCTGAACCGCATCTGCCTCTGCCTTTCAGCAACGAAATGACTATCCCCCCGCTACTTATTGGCAGTAATCGGCATCCGTGTTGTTCTCGCCAGCGGAGAAGGGCGGCGGACGAAACACGAGGCACACAAAATCGCACGTCTCACAGCAGAGAACGACGGGCCAGGTGGAGCGAGTCAGGATACCCAGTGAAATGGCCAGGGGGGATTCCTAATGATGCGCAATGAAAGGAGAGACCGTGAGCATGTTCACTGATGGCCTGGTAAGCGATATCAGGAAGCGACAACGTGAGTGGGAAAGTAGTCTTCGGAGCGACATAGGCGACAAGGAATATCCCTACCATATCTATACTCCGGTGGACATCGAAAAGTATGACTTCTTCGGGCAGCTCGGTTTTCCTGGCGAGTACCCGTTCACGAGGGGTGTTGGCTACTACCCGGGGAGCAACCGCAGAAGGTTGAGCCACCATTGGGACCGCTCAGGCCACTACGCTGGTTATGGGACGGCTGAAGACAGCCGCGACTTGTGGCGAAGGGAAGGTCGCCGTGGCGCCTTTATCGCCTTCGACCTGCCAACGCAGCTTGGATATGACTCGGACGACCCGTTGGCCAGGGGAGAAGTGGGCAGGGTGGGCGTCGCCGTCGATTCCCTGAAGGATTTCGAGACCCTGTTCGAGGCCTTCGATGGAGTGGTGACTCTCGATCAGATGAGTACCAACTTGATTGTGAGTGCTCCTTACAACGTGATCCTTGCCATGTACATCGCCCTGGCTGAGAAGAAGGGGATCTCGCCCGCCCGTCTGCAAGGCACGCCCCACAACGATATTCTCAAGGAGTACATGGCACGAGCAACGTACGTGTTCCCTCCAGAGCCGTCAATGAGAATGATCCGGGACAGCATTACATATCAGGCAAAGCACACTCCCAAACTGGATATCATGCAGATTCAAGGCTCCCAGATAAGGGGGGCAGGCGCAACCGCGGCGCAGATGGTTGCATTCACCTATGCCGACGCTATAGCCTACGCGCATTTGGCTGTCGAGGCAGGCGTAGATGTGGACGATTTTATCGCTCAGGTCTCGATAGGCAATTTCACCGGTAGCATGGACTTCTTTCTGGAGATCGCCAGAGCTCGTGCCGCCCGAAGAATCTGGGCCAGGATTGCGAAGGAGAAGCTTGGCGCCAAGAGGCCCGCCAATTGGGCTCTCCGCCCCGGAGTGCGAGCCGATACCGGCAGTCCCGGAAGATATTCCCTGACCAAACAGAGGCCGCTCAACAACATCGCCCGCGGGGTCATCGCCAGTGTTGCGGCTGCTTTGGCTGGAGAGCCACCGAGCGGGGGTGATCCATGGGACGAGGCTCTTCAACTGGGGCACAGTTATGAAGCGCGACAACTCGCCGTGGATGCTGCCCGGATTATCGAGCACGAGGCTAAGTTGTGCGACGTCATCGACCCTCTGGCGGGCTCCTACTTTCTCGAAGCTTTGACGGACAAGTTTGAGGCAGAGGTCTGGGAGATACTAGACAAAATCGAGTCGATGGGAGGCATGGTGGCAGCCATAAAGGATGGCTACCCTCAGCGAGAGATCTCCCGGAATGCATACGAGTACCAGAAGGACCTGGATACGGGGAAGAGGGCAATTGTCGGCGTAACGCGTTTCACTGGGCCGAGGGAAATCGAGGTCCTTGTGCAAAGAACACTCGACCATCCTTATGATCCACAAAGAAAGGCGACGGCCGAGGAAAGACAGGTAGCCAAGCTGAAGACCCTGCGTCAGGAACGCGATAACGGAAGGGTCAACTCAATACTCAAGCAGATCAAGACCGCCGCCCACGAAGAGGAGGAGAATTTGATTCCACATTTCGTGGATGCGGTCAAGTCATATGCCACTGTGGGCGAAATCTGTGGAGTCTTGAGGGAAGTCTTTGGTGAATTCCGGCCACCAAGCATGGTCTGACTGCGGTAGGTTCAAAGCCTGCCTTCATCTACTGGTCAACTTCCTCTCAATTTCGGATCCCAGACGTCGCGCAAGGCGTCGCCGAAGAGATTGAACCCGAAAACGCATATCGTTATGATAACGCCCGGGAAAATGGCGAGCCAGGGGGCTGTCTCAGCGAACTGGGCAGCGGCGCCGGTGAGCATGTTGCCCCAGGATGGCTCAGGCGGAGGGATCCCCAGCCCTAGAAAGCTTAGCGAAGCTTCAACCAGGATCGCCGAAGCAAGCTGTACTGTCAGCACGATCAGCCACGGCGCCAGACAGTTGGGCATCATGTGCAATAACATGATCCTGGCATCCGAGCAGCCCGTGGCGCGCGCGGCGTCGACATACATAGTCTCCCTCACTGCCAGGGCTTGGGCTCTCACAATTCGAGTAGCTCTGGGAATAAAGGGAACGGCAATCGCTATGACGGCGTTGTTCAACGAGGGCCCGAGGGCCGCCACCACCGCTAAAGCGAGTGCGAGGGTGGGGAAGGTCATCAAGACGTCCATGAAACGTTGTATCGCAGAGTCGGCTGCGCCCCCTTTGTAGGCGCTCACGACGCCCAGAAGCCCCCCTGTCAGAGAGCCGCCCACGCTTGCCATCAGACCGACATACATCGAGACCCTGGCGCCGTATATTATGCGGCTGAACTGGTCGCGCCCGAGGCCGTCGGTTCCAAGTATGAATCTGGAGTCCGGTGGGTGCAGGGCAAGCTCCGGCCGCAGCTCGTAGGGATTCATCGGGGCGATCCACGGTCCAGTGATTGCTACCGCGTAGAGGCCAAGGATTATAAGGAGTCCAACAGCCCCCAGAGGCTTCTTGCGGACGAAGCGCAAGAAGGGTTGCAGGAGGCGACCCCGACTCCCCGGTTGGACACTTAGAGGGGACCTGGCGCGTGTCGCTGCTCCATCCATCGCTTTCCTTCTCTTACGAGTACCTGATCCGCGGATCGAGCCAACCATAGATCAGGTCCTGAGCGAAATTCATGAAAGCGACGACGAAGGCAAGTATCAAGATAATCGCCTGAACTGTCGGAATGTCCCTGTGGTGGATTGCATCCACGAGGAACCGGCCCATCCCCGGGAGCGTGAATACGCTCTCCAGAACGATGAGCGCACCGAATAGGTAGGCAAACTCCATGAAGACGATGGTGATGACCGGCAGGAAAGCATTCCTGAGAGCATGTCTCCAAAGCACTATGCTTTCGCGCAGCCCCTTGGCTCGCGCGGTCCGGATATAGTCCTCTCGCATCACCTCCAGGATACAGGATCGGGTCATTCTGGCGGTGACCGCAGTCTGGCGGAAGCCGAGCACAGCCACCGGAGCAGCCATGATCAGGCCGTTCTTAACCGGGTCCTCGAAGAAATCCACGTACCCGAGGGGGGGATTCCACTGGAGGATATTCACCGAGAAGATGATGACCAGGATTCCCAACCAGAAGACGGGCATGGCCTGGCCGAGGTAGGCCGCGATGCGGACCGCGTAGTCGAGCGCACTCTCCCGACGGACTGCCGAGAATACTCCTGCTGGCACACCCAGGAGGACTGACAGGCTCACGCCGAAGATCACCAGTTCTAAACTGAGGGGGATCCTCGAGGCAAGTTCAGAGACTATGGGTTTGCCAGTCCAGAGGGAATCACCCAGGTCGAGGCGAACCACGCCCCACATCCAGGAAAGAAGCTGCTCGTGCAGCGGCCGGTTAAGTCCCAATTGCTCACGGAGGTTGGCCAGCGCCTCAGGAGCAACAGACCCTTCTCCTCCCGAGGACAGAATGGTCTGAGCAACGTCGCCGGGAAGGATATGCATCGTGAAGAAGATGAGGACTGCGGCGCCGAGGACCACCGGCGCCAGGAGAAGTATCCTTCTGGCAATGTATTCGTACATATCTTGCTACCTAGGTTTGGACGATTGCTTCTCCGCCCTCATAGCGGAACGTGGCGTTGAGTTTTTGGTCCTGGATAGTCCACGCGACGTAGTCGAAGACCTCCTGCGCCCTCGGGTCGCCAGGAGGGAGCACTTCGGGCTGACCGTTCTTGTTCATCATCACCGGAAGATAGCAGACCCGGTCGATCCTGCCGTCGACTATGTCACATTTCGCAATCATGCTCTTGCGGGAATCCGCGGGAAAAGCGTAAGTCGGGTACTCCGGATCTAGCTCGAACTTGTAAAGCTCTTGGGACTCCCTGGCTCGCGCGCTGCTCAAGCGGCGGGCGAGGAGTTGGTCAAAGGCAAAGTTGCCGAGGCTGTAGAATATGACCTTGCCCTTGTACACTTCGATACCCTTGAGGATATGAGCATGGTGACCGAGGATGATATCAGCTCCCCAATCAAGGGCAGCCCTGCCGACATCGACCTGGTATGTCGCCACAACCGCCGGCACGAAATGCACGCCCCAATGCATGGAGACGACGAGAACATCCACGTTCGGCCGCAGGGCTTCGATATCCTCCTTGAGGTCTTGCATGTCCTGGCGATTCGGGATTGTTATGATGCGACAGGGCGTGCCTGGCTGAAACTCGATGGCCTCGTAAAAGGTGGAGACTCTGATAGGGGCACACCCCGGCTTCTCGGAGCTGGCCGCGTATCCGGCGGGGATAATGGAGCTGTACGCCAGGAAGCCGACTTTGACGCCCTCGCATTCGACGATGGCCGGACGGCGGGCTTCGGCCAGGTTTTCGCCCACGCCTATCGTCTGAATGCCGTTCCGCTTTGTGATCTCAATCGTGTCCGCCAGAGCCTCATTGCCCCAGTCCAGTGTATGGTTGCTGGCAAAGGAGAGAACGTCGAAGCCGGCTCCAGTGTAGGCCGAGATTGACTTCGTTGCCGCCCTCATGGGGCTGCCCGCGTGCACCTGGGGAGCGCCCCGATCCGAGATGTTGGTCTCCAACTGGCCGAATAGGACATCGGCCTTTTTTAATGTCGGTCTGGCCATATCCAGGATGGAATCGGCGTCATCTCTCTTTATGCAGAGGTCGCCCACCGCGCACAGCGAGATACTTCCTTTTGCCACGACAAAACCTCCTTCGAAATTCTCGGTCTACCGTCAAAAGTCTGACCTGCCCGACTGGTCAGACGCCGTCCAACGGCGATCGGCCACAGCGCGGCCAAGCTTCTTCTTGGTCAACTCGACCTCGCCTCATATTCGCCGAACACCTCCTTCAAGACCCCACTTATCTCGCCGACGGTAGCATATTCCTTGACAGCTTCCAGGATTGGCGGCATCAGGTTCGTTTTCTCGTCCCGCGCTTCGTCCCTGACCTTCCTCAGGGCGGCTCCCACCCGCTGGCTGTCACGCTCCCGTTTCACTTTGGCGAGGTTGGCAATCTGTCTCTCTTCGGCGCTGGCCCTCTTCTGCGGGTCGTAAGGATGAGGCACCGAGCGGTGGACGGTAACCTCCAGCTCGTTTTCTCCGGTGAACTTGTTCAGTCCTACGATGACCCTCTCTCCCGCCTCCACCTCTTTCTGGAACTGGTAGGCGCTCTTCGCGATCTCCTGCGCGATGTAACCCGACTCGATGGCCGCCACGGCGCCGCCCATAGCTTCGACTTTGGTCATCACCCGCCAGGCCTCTTCTTCGATCTGGTCGGTCAGGAACTCCACATAATAGGAGCCGGCCAGCGGATCGATCACCTCGTCCAGGCCGGTCTCATGGCGTAGTATTCTCTCCGCATCCCGTTTGAGTTGCTGGGCTTCCAGGCTATGTCCCAGGCCGAGCGCCTCATCGAAGGGGGGTCTGACTACTCCGTTGCCCCCGGACATGAGGGACGCCATGCCGCCGACGAGGGCGCGCACCAGATTGTTGAGCGGGCGGTTCGTAGTCAAATAGGAGTATTCGGTCTGTGCTCCCAGGTAGCTGCGGAACTGCATGCTTTCGCGCTTCTTCGCCCCGAACCGCTCCTTCATGATCTTCGCCCACATGCGACGGGCCGCCCTTTCCAGGGCGACCTGTCTGAAGAAGTGGGCGCCTCCGCCGAAATGGCCGAAGAGGAAGCTGGGAGCGAAGTCGTCTACGGCGAGCCCGCTCTCCAGACCTGCCCGCACGTAGGCGATGGCATCGACGAAGGTGAATCCCAGCACCTTGCCTTCATCGGTGAGCCCTGCCCGGCGCATGTGCCCGCCATGGATATGGATCGACTGCGCCAGGGGCAGATGCTGGGCGCAAAAAGCGATGATATCCCTCGTCAGGCGCAGGGAAGGCTTAGGCGGATAGATGTAGGTGCCGCGCGCCACGTACTCCTTCAGAATATCGTTCTGGACACCGACCCTGAGCTGCGCCAGCGGAATATGGTGTCTTTCCGCCAGAGCGACGTACATGGCGAGGATGATGGGCGCGGTGGCGTTAATGATGAATTCCGACACGATTTTGTCGATGCTGTTATCGCCTTCAAAAGCCTCGAACATCACCTCCATGTCGCGCAGGGTATCCACCGCTACGCCGACCTTGCCCACTTCACCCCGCACCAGAGGGTCATCGGAATCATAGCCGCACTGGGTTGGCAGGTCGAAGGCCACCTCCACACCCTCCTGGAGGCCCCTCTTCATCATCTGCCGGTAGAAGTCTCTTGTGTCCTCAGGCGTCCCGTACCCGGAATAGAGCCGGGTCCGCTCCAGCTTGGTTGCTCTGGCTTCCTGCAGCGAGAGGGCAAAACTGTTGGCGGTGAAGGGGAAGTCCCCGGGGAAGCCGATTTTCTCCAGGAAATCGAAGTCTCTGAGGTCGAGAGGCGTGTAGAACTTGTACGGGCTGCGCTCAACGCCAACTGTCCGCAGCGATTCCGCCAGGCATTGCTTTTCCCACTCCTCCCTTTTCTTGCCTATTCGCGCCAAATCGTTCTTCTCACTCATGCTCCCGCCTTTTCGAATCTTGAAGGTGATGCATCGCCCGGACGGTCTACTTGTTCAGCCAGGTCTCGTCCATCCTGTGCCCTTCGTAGACGTCCACTCCGTATCCGCCCCACCGTTCCACCTCTTTCCAATAAGCAATGGTAACCTTTTTCCAGTGAAGCGGCAGCACGGAAATTATCTCGTCCGTCGCGATCCGTTCCATTTCTGCAATTATCTGTTTGCGCTCTTCGGTATTCAAGGCACGGGCCTGCTTCTCAAACAGGCTATCTATTCGTGGGTCCGCAACGCCTTCGTAGTTGCGGCCGCTTCCCGTTACCCAGCGCTCCCCGAAGGTAACGTGCGGGTCCACTGGGCCGGGGTTGTACGAGGCCACGGATACCTGGAAATCATGCCTCTCCAGCTTGTCGTACCAGACGGTCGCCTCGAAGGTTTGAAGCTTGCCCTTAATGCCGAGCTTCGCGAACTCATCGGCAACAACCACTGCGTAGTCCGGGTCTCCGGACCGCTGTCTGACCACGAATTCGAGCTCGAATCCGTTGGGATAGCCGGCCTCCGCCAGCAGTTTCTTAGCCTCCGCAATGTCGGCATCCTTGGGCTGTCTGAAGCCAGGCCTCTTCAGCAGCTCCTCCGTTCGCGGCGCAAAGGGGTGCGTGGGATTGATAATGCCGCCGATCTCATTTTCACCGGCAAAGGGATAAACAGCTTTCAGCACTCTCTGACGGTCAATCGCCAGATGGAGGGCCTTGCGCACACGCACGTCGTTTAGCGGTTTGCTATTGATGTTCAGCCCGACGCCCCAGAGACTGTTCCCCATTCCAGTGCTGAGCACCACCTCTGCGTGGTTGCGCTGAAGCAGCTCCGCCTCGGATGGAGTTAGCGTTGGGCTCTTCTGCAGGATTAGTGTTCTCCTGGTTCTCAGGGCTGCCATTCGTGACGCGCCGTCCGGTATCACGTAGTAGTTGATGCCATCAAGCCGAGGCAGTCCTTTCATGAAATAGTCTGCCTTCTTCGTCATGGTCCACCCGACGCCGGATCTCAGGCTCGCCAGCTTGAAGGGTCCCGTCCCTACCGCCTCTTCCAGGCGCCCGATCTTTCGGTTCGCCGGCGTCGCCTCAACGACGTGTTTAGGCAGCATCAGTTGGAATCCTGAGGCCAGAAAACCCAGCAACGGCGAGAAGGGATACTTCAGCCTTATGACTACAGTCTGCGCTTCCGGCGCTTCAACTTTCTCAATCGCCGCGAACAGCGACTTTCTGACGCTGTTGATTCCCTTTGGCGGGTCATAAATCCTATCAAGGTTCCACTTGGCGTCCGCCGACGTGAAGGGCTTGCCGTCACCCCACTTCACGCCTTCGCGGAGGCGGAGAGTGATCACCTTCCCGTCCTGGCTCACGTCCCACTTCTCGGCCAGGCTTGGCCGCATCTTCCAGCCCGGATCAATGGGGTCGTAGTCCATCAGGCCGTTGAACAGGGGCTGCCCGATGGCCAGCTCGCGGAATGTGGATGCCTGATGGATGTCAAGATGAGTGGGTTCGGCGTAAATGGACGCCGTAACAGTACCCCCTGACTTGGGAGCGCTGGGCTTAGGGGTGGCCGCCGGTGTAGTTAGCCCCGGCGGCTTGGCGGCGGGAGCCTCGGTCTTTGGAGCTGCTGGCGGCGCCGCGGCTGGAGCGGCGCACGCAGCCAGGGCTACAGTGATGGCCAAAAAGAGCGGGAAAAAGCGATTCATGATGCCTCCTTTGTGTCGTTGTGTCATTTCGGTGATTTCTTTCCTTGCCTTCCAGCCCTTGTCCGCCGTGCAGGCCGCGAAGGCGATCATAACGAGACTCATTCCGTGATGCTGTCAAGATTTTCCTGGAGAACCTATACCACCGGGACACCTTCATCGAGCAGTTGATTGCCGTCAACCCAGCAAGAGGGCTTCAGCAGGACGGCATCAGCGTGTACTGGGCTATCCACAGTTCCAAAGGGTTTGATTTGACTTATGTTTCTGCCGAGCGCCGTGTGCATGGTGCCTAGAATCCTTTTGTCCGTTATGTTGACCTTGCCTGTATGAGGCAAAAACGGATCGGTGCCAAAGGAGAACTCAGCAATGTTGTTGGCATTCTCATTGGCTTCGACAAACCGCTTCAGAGCTGCTGCTTCCTCTCCGCCTTTGATATCGACTATCCTTCCTCTTTTCACTATCAACAGGACAGGCTGGGATAAGGCCGGCTTCTCCGCCACATACGCTATCGGGCCGTCTATGGCGATAACCCCCTCCGTTGTCCCCTCCCGAGGCCCTCCCGCAACCTCGCCATGGGGCAACCCTCCAACATCTCCTGGCTTACGGGCAAGGCCAGGGAGATTTCGGAACTTTATGTCCTCTATCGAGGCGATGACATCGGTGCCCGCTTTGCTGGCTATCCGAATTTCCCTGGCTCCCTCCAGGTACTTACAGAACTTATCCCCCCACTCCGCAACCTTATCGTAATCATGGCCAAGCGCCTCTAGCGTATACTTCAGCGCTTCCCCACGCAGTCCAGCGCAATACCTGCCGCCGGGCAGAAACATGCGCATTTTCTTGCCACGATGAAGCTCGGCAACCTTGGGATCATGAATAGTGCAGAAGGTGGTCGCGGCCATGGGGATATATACATCAGCCGCCTCAAGCGCTTTCAGGGCCACTTTGCTGAGACGCTTGTCTTCACCTTCCGTAAAAGTCGGCTGCATGATGAGAATTGTGGGCTCCGCCCCGTAGGCGTTGGCTGCTGAGGCCATGGCGTGAACCCAATCCGCTTCCGATTCCGTGTCAGCCACAATCAGGACCTGCTCTCCATGCCTGGGCTGTATCATCTTGCGCATGACTTCGTTGGCGAACATCGAGGGGACGCCACTCGGGCTGATCCTGTCCATTCTCCACCTCCTTGGTCTGCCAGCACACGTGCTCTGTTTGGTGACGAGTTCGGCGACAAGTCAAACTGTGTCTTCCATCTGCTCGGGCCGTCATATCGTCGCTGGTCTATATTCGCCGAAGACTTCCTTCAAAGACGCGCAAATCTCACCAACGGTCGCGTAGGCCTTGACGGTTTCGATAAGTGGCGGAATGAGGTTAGTTCTCTCATCTTGCGCCGCATCCTTCAAGTCGCTCAGCGACCGCCGCAATCTGGCATCATTGCGCTCCCTCTTGATCCTCCTCAGATTAGCGAGCTGCCTGTTCTCAGCGGCCGCCCTTGTCCGAGGGTTGTAGGGGTGCCCCAGTGTTCTGGCGATAGTGACATCCAGCTCTTCTTCCCCCAGGAACTTGTTCACGCCGACCAGAACCCGCTCTCCGGTCCCCAGAGCTTTCTGCTCCTCGTATGCGCTCCTGGTAATCTCTTGCTGCATATATCCGTTCTCCACGGCAACCACTGCGCCGCCCATAGCCTCGACCTTTTCGATGATGCGCCAGGCTTCAGCTTCCACTTCGTCGGTAAGATTCTCCATGAAATAGGAGCCCGCAAAGGGATCGATCACATCGCCCAGTTTGGCTTCATATTTCAGGATTCTCTCCGCATCCCTCTTCAATTGAAGCGCCTCCAGGCTATGTCCCAGCCCGAGAGGCTCATCGAAGGGAGGTCTGACGTCACAATCATGGCCCGCCATCAAACTGGCGACGCCGCAGACTACCGCTCTCGTCAAATTGTTCAGAGGCCGCTGCTTCGTGGTGTCGGAGTACTTCATAGTGATCCCCCAGTCGGTCCTCAGCCGCCAACTGTCCACGTTCTTCGCCTTGAACCTGTCCCTCATGATCTTTGCCCACATCCTGCGCGCGGCTCTCTGGAGGGCGATCTCCTTGTAAACGTCTATGCTGCCCTTGAAGTACAAGAAGGCCAGGCGGGGACCGAAGTCGTCGACGTCGAGTCCGGCGTCGATGAAGGTCTGGACATAGGCGATGGCGTTGGCGAAAGCGAAGCCGAGGGTCTGTTCCGCGGTAGCTCCTGCTTCTCTCATATGATCGCCACAGAAAGTAATGGGGCGCGAAAGAGGCATATTCTTAGTGCAGTAGACCACGCTGTCCCTCACCAGCCTCATCGATGGCCTCACCGGAAAAATCTGGGTCCCTCTCGCTACGAATTCCTTCAGCATGTCGTTCTGCAGGTGAAGGGTCAGCCTGGTTGGGGGAATTCCCCTTTTCTCACCTAAGGCGACATACATCGCCAGCAGGATATCAGCTATCGAATTGATTATGAAGGTAGGCTGGATTCTGTCCAGATCATCGTCACCCGTGTAATCTTCGAACAGGACCTCCATGTCCCTGAGGGTATCTATCGAAACCCCCACTTTCCCGACCTCCCCCCGAGCCAGGGGATCGTCGGAAGCATATCCGCACTGCGTCGGAAGACTGAAGGCGAAAGTTGGCTTCTTTCTCACTCCGAAGCCGTGGTTTGCGAGGGATCGTACATACCGGTTGGTGTCTTCGGCGGTGCCATATCCAGCGTAGGCGCTGCCGCGTCTTCTGGTTTTGTCAGCCTCCAGCGTCGTTGTTGCGAAGGTCCCCGCGGTAAAAGGATACTCCCCTGGCCATCCCACCCTGCCTAAGAAAGTCCAGCCCTCGCTCCGGTCGAGGGGAGTGTACATCCTGAAAGGGCTCTCATCGAGGCCGCATTTCTCTAAGGAACTGCGTAGACATTGGCCTTCCCATTCAGCCCTTCGTGTGTCCATGAGCTTCAGCTCATCGGCTTCCTCCATGCTGTTTCCCCCTTTGGTCCCAATGCAACGTTCAAAGGCGCCGCAGTGCCTTATACAGATCTTCCTATTCCCTTACCAGCTTCGTTACCGCCCGCGTCTCCCCGAAGGTTGGCAGAAACATGGCGTGGCCACCACCTACCCCACCCGCGACCACTATCATGATGTCATCAGCCGTCGGCACCAGAGGAACCATGCCGTCGATTACCCGGCCATCCTCACTGATCCAGTCTGCCATGGGCTCAGGAAAATAAGAAAGAGATACCTTGGACTCTTCAAAAAGAAACCGCTTCACGTCGTCCTTCGAGAAGCCATCCCGATCCACGATTCCCGCGGCTCTTGGAGGCAAGATGACCAGAACCTCACCACCCCCGCCATTGATGAAGTTGTTGCTTCCCAGCCCATTCATCGTGCGGGCCACCAGGGTCAATAGCTCCGGTCCCGTCAGCCTCATGGGCGCCGTTAATACGTTTATGGTAGCCGTAGCGGCTACCACCGTTACAGTGCTGTCATCCCTGGCGAATCCCCTCTCTACGTGGAGAGGCTGCCAGGGGTTCCGGTCCTCGTTCTCAGCCAGACAGAACGAATACTTGGCAGGCTGTCCCACAGTCGCCTTGTCAACGGTTCCAGGAATACCCCCTCCGATGTTCAAGAGAACGAACCTGATGGCTCGCCCAATGGTGGCGTTACTGCGTCGACCCTGCCCCAGGCAATTATAGTCGTAGTTGACATCCAGCTTCTTCACTACCGGACCATTGATTATGGCCAGGGGAGCCACCGGGTTGGTGGTGCATTGAACTCCGTTGAGGTTGAACTGAGGCTCCGTTATTGCCTCCACGGCCGCAATTACCACGGGAAGATAGGCGGGTAAACAGCCCGCCATAACGGCGTTAATGGCAATCTTCTCCACGGTAGCCTTCCCAAGGCCTGGTTCCACCTCAGCAACAATCTCGGCTTGGTCCCTGGTCGTGCTGGCGAGCATCTCCCGGACTCTATCTTCTGTAGGGGGAACTACGGGCAGGCCATCTCCCCAGCCCGCCTCGCAGACCAGCTCGTATACCGCCTCGACGGAGTCTACAACCTTGGCTCGTGACGAAGCTAGCTTGCTGGCGCTCATCAGGAAAACGTGTCCTCCGGACTTTGTTTCGCAGTCCACCCTGGCCGGTCCTTCGCCGCCTAAGCCTGAGCCTGGACGGGACTCTCTGGAACCGGCGCGGTCAGTTCAGAGATGATCTCTTCGAACGCCCTATCGGCTATAGGCGGGACCTCGCCTTCCAACATGGGAACGATGTACGGTATCTTGACCATGGGAAGCGATGGCTGTCCGGCGGCTTGAGCTGCGACCTCAGCGAGGGCGGCAAACTCCTGACAAACGATGGTCACGCTGGGAACGCCTCTCCTCTCCAACTCCACGCTGTCGCGGACACTCCACGTGGTGCACGCTCCTCAGCCCCCCAAGCCGTTGATGACCACGTCGCACCTGGAGGCCAGCTCATCCAGCAGTGCTGACGCTGCGGGAACACCCTTCAGCGGTTTCGTTCTCTTGATAATTCGACAAGCTGGATACCTCTCCGAGAGTAGCTGCTCAGTTCTTCTCAAGAATACAGCATAGTTGGGCCAGCGGTTGTCCAGAATGCCTATCACTTTTCCATTCAGGTCACCGACGCGACAGGCGCCTCGCGTCTCTGCGGGTCCGGTTTCCGCTTTCGGGACCAATATCTCTATCATTCTCCGGGCCACAGTTTCCCCCTCTTCCCGGGCACGAATTTGGGCTTCAGGCTCAGCTCTGACATGCAGCAAGCCACGAGAGCGGAACTGGTGCTCTACTGCGAAGTTCCACATGCCCCTGTGGGGCGCCACTGGGCATGAAAATCGGTTCGCCGGCCCACTTATGTTGTCATGACAGGAGGGGAGCGCTTGGCTGGACACATGAGCCCATTTTCACACCAGTTCCCCATGCGCTGGCTCGTCACCAACGATGAGAATGGATTTTCACAGCAGTCCTGCCTCACTTCGCCAGCCACACATCCTGGTATTTGTTATTGTTATGGATGCCTATTCCGATCTTCCAGTTTCTCATTTGCGGCCAATAGGCTATCTGCCAGCGGTCCCACCAGGCTACCGCCACCGGGTTGTCCTCAAGCACTATGCGTTGCATCTCCGCAACAAGTCCCTTGCGTTCCGTCAGGTCCATGGTCCGTGCCTGCTTTTCAAAGAGTTGGTCGAGTCTCGGGTTACTATATCCCATGTGGTTCCGTCCCGCCCCAGTGACGTATAGCTGGCCAAACCAGGCATCCGGGTCATCCACGGGGACGGCGATAGCAAGAGGGCCTACCTCAAAGCGTCCGTCCAACAGGTCCTTGTCGGCGGCAACCCTGAGTTCTAGCCTTATCCTGGCATCGATACCAAGCTTCTTCACCGAGTCCTGGACGAACACGCCGAGGTCCTCGAACTCCCGGCCCCTCCGGACAAGGAATTCGGTCTTGAAGCCTTCCGGGATGCCAGCCTCGACGATGAGCTTCTTTGCCTCGGCTATGTCGGCATCCTTGGGCTGCCGGTAACCGGGCATGCTAAGCATCTGCTCCCGAGGAAGGGCCCAAATTCCCCTTGGCGCCATCACGCCGCCGACATCGGCCATTTCCTCCATGGCTGTCTTGACGAGCGCTTGTCGATCGATCACCAGGTTCACTGCCCGGCGCACACGGGGGTCGTTCCAGGGCGGCCTTCGCATGTTGAATAGAACAACTTTGATACTAGGCATCCAACCCTCCTGTATGACTACCTCGGGCGAACTTGCCTTGAGTATCTGCACTTGTGATGGGAGTATCGAAGGGTACGGGGAAGACATTGTTAGCTGACCAGTCCTGAGGGCGGCGAACTGTGTTGAGCCGTCCGGGATGATATAGCCCCTGATACCATCCAAAAAAGGGCGGCCCTTGACAAAGTAATTGGAGTTCCTTGCCGCTTCGTAGCCGACGCCGCGCATGTAGGACTTGTGCACATAGGGGCCGGTGCCGACAATAGTCGCCTTCATATCCCCCTTTTCTTGAATGACATGTTTGGGGAATACTACCTCGAAGGCAGTGGCGATATTGCCAACAAAGGAGGCGGAGACATCTTTCAGGGTTACCTTCAGCGTATTCTCGTCGGGGGCTTCCGTCTTGCTTATCATGGAGAATACCCCCCGCCTTGGGCTAACCATACCTTGCGGCGGCTGGCGAACCCTATCAAGGCTAAACTTCGCATCCTCCGAAGTGGCCGGTTTGCCGTCATGAAACTTTACGCCCCTACGGAGATGAAACGTGTACACCTTGCCATCGGCGCTCACCTCCCACCTCTCGGCCAGGTCCGGGATTACCTCAGTTGGAGCGTGCGGATCATACTGGAGCAACCCACTGGTGGAGGGGGCAACCGCCAGCACCGTGTAGATCGTCGTAGTCTGTTGGACGTCAAAATGGGGAGGGTCTTCCCGCGTGGATGTCGTGAGGATGCCGCCGTATCTCGGCTGCTCCGCCGCGGCCTTGGGCGTGCTGGTTGGCACTGCCGGCGCCGTGGTTTGGGCAGCGAGGGCCTTGGCTGGCGGTGGCGCCTTCGTCGCTGGGGTGGGCGCCACCCCTGGGACGCAGCTTGCCAGCGCGAGCCCCAACAATACCAGACAGTAGCAGGTTCGCGGGAGCGCTCTTCGCATCACTGACCTCCATTGGCGTCAAACCATGCGCCATTCCAATCAGAAAACGGTCATACCGGGAGAACAAGTTTACCATCCCGGAGGACCTCCTGGCCATCCACCCAGCACGAGGGGCTGGTCAAGACGCAGTCCATGTGAAGCTCGCAGTCGATTGTGCCGTAAGGATAAATCTGGTAAATGTTTTCGCCAAGCGCAACGTGCATGGCGCCGAGGACCTTTTTGTCGTTCCAGAGGTCTCCGGTGCACTTGATGTAGGGGTTGGTGCCCAGGGAGACCTCGGCGATGTTGTCGGCGTTTTCGTTCGCCTCGACGATGGACCTGAGCCGGTCGGCCTCAGCTCCGCCCTCTATTTTCACCACCCGCCCCTTGCTGGCGGTCAGCTTGATAGGCTCTCGAAGGCCGGGCGCCTTCTCGCACACGTGATGTACCGGACCGTCGATGACGATCAGGCCCTCGGTCGTGCCCTCCACCGGCCCTCCGGCAGCCTCGGAGCCCTCTATATTGGCCGTCACCCCGGGCTCGGTGCAGTAGTGGTTCACGCTCCTGTATTCGATGCCCTTTATTGAAGCGGTGAAATCGGAGCCCTGTCTGCTGGTGACCCGGATCGTCTCCCCTTTATCCAGAATGTTCGCTATAGCTTCGCTGACCGCCCTGATTCTCTTGTAGTCCTGCGAGCGAAGTATCTCTGCGATCCTGTCGAGCTTGGCGCCGTTGTACCAGAGACCAAGCAAGTTAAACTGTCGGAATTTCTTCTCCCACTTGAGCTTGCTGACCTGCACCGAGTGGATCATTCGCTGTCTGGTAGTAACCAGCGGGATGTAAACATCGGCCGCCTCCAGGGCCTTGTAGAAAACAGCGGTAGGGACTTTGTCTAACTCCTCACACGATGGGGCCATCATGAGGAGGGTTGGCTCGGCGCCCATGCTGGCAGCAGTGGCTACAAAAGCATTCGCCATGTCCATATCGCCCTCGGTATCGCAGGCGATCAGGACCTGCTCACCGGGCTTCACCTCTATGAATTCCTCCATGACTTTTCGAGCCACCCACATGGGCAGACCCGCGATCGTTGCCCTGGATCCCATAACTTCTGCCTCCTTTTGTCGAGTCGGTTCCTTTGTCTAGCCGCCTACCACAAGGTCAACGAGTCGCTTCATGTTGTCAAGACTTTCCAGGTTACTTACCTGGTCAATAACGGCTTCAATGCGCTCCGGGCTTAGCATGTGTTTCACGTTGACCCTGAACTTGCGTTCGATCTCCGCTTGGGTCGCGGGTCGCTCCGGCGTCCCGGGTATCACTGTCTCCCTGCCCTCATAGGTGTTGCCATCCCTGGTCCTCACCATGATGTGTCCGCGATTCTCGATCAAGTCGCCCTTCTCGTCCACCACATAGGTGACCTTGTCCGCCAATGCCAGGATGGCCGGGTCTTTCAGACTCTCATCTGAGAAGGCGTCCAGGCCGACATCGTCCCTGAGCAACCTTACAGCAAGAAGGTAAGGCAAGCTGAAGCGAGCAATATATTCGTTTGTGGGGGTATATTTCACTTCGCGCGGTTCGAAATGAGCGTTGACGCGGAAAGGACTGACTAAGCAGCGCACCTCGGCTATATCCTCGGTCCGGAACTGGTGCCGCTCTTGCAGGTGGAGCGCCGATTCCAGGAAGAAATGCGTCCCATGCCCAGCGGGATATAGCTTGAAGGATATCTCCCGCATGTTCCACTCCCTGCCCAGCCGACGCGTCAATTCCTCCAACGAGAAGTTGCCCTGACCAAGGAAGGCATTGAAGAACCCGAACTCTCCTTCGAAAACTCGATGAGGAGCGGTCAGCCCCGCTTGAGCGAGGTAGCACGACAGGATGCCGCTATGCGCCCCCCAACCCGGGTGCACGGTTTTGAGCCAGGTCCCTTCGAGTTGCGTCTGCATCAACCCGGAGCTCTGGCTGGCCGCAATACCCAGGGAAGAGGCGATCATGTCGGCGTCCATCTTCATAATCTTGGAGGCTGCGGCCGCTGCGCCCAGGGGGGAGAAGATGCCGGCGCCATGGAAGCCACGCGTCACGAACCGATTGCGCCCCGTGGACTGATCGAGGGCGGCTCTGGATAGCCGGCAGCTTGTCTCATAGGCGGCAGCGGCGGCCACAAGGGCATCTCTCCCGCTCGCCCCCCGAGCCTCGGACATGGCCAGAAGGGTAGAGATGACAAAGCAGCTCACGTGAAGCATCCCCGGCATGTAGGTATCGTCGTAGTCCAGGCCGTGAATCATGGTGGCGTTGACCAGCGCCGCGTTAGGAGCGGAAAGCATCTCGCCGCCGCCGATGGCGCGGCTTTCGGCCGGGCCTCCCAGGGCCTGGGCGACCCGCAAAGTGATGCGCGCCCACTCCGTATTCGAACCGGCCAGACCGATGCCCAGGGAATCCAGAATGAGCTGCTTGGTCTTCTGCGCCACGTCGGCAGGCAGGCTGGCGTAGTCGAGGCCGGCAACGAAATCGCCGAGCTGTTCAGCGTAAGTCCTCGAATTGTCTTTCACCTTTCCCTCCTGAACTCACAAAGGGCGCGCCTCCGTTACTTAGCCATCCACACGTCTTGGAATTTGTGATTGTTGTAGTTGCCGATGGGCGCTTTGTAGTTCCTAACTTCATTCCAGATGCCCACCCGCTGGTAGGCCCATGAGAGGACGACGTAGGGAACCACCTCCAGCCCCCTCTTCTGCAGCTCGATTACCAGCTTCTTGCGCGCGGCGACATCCATGGCTGCCCGCTGCTTGCTGAAAAGCTCGAACGACTTTTCGTCCCTGAAGCCGTAGATATTGTCGGCGCCAAAGTACTTGCTGGCTCCGTCGGGGTCCGCCATCACTGTAGTAGCGCGCGAGGACATAGTCTCGTACGCGAAGCGCCCCCGCCTTTCCATGTAAACGGCGCCCTCCTGAGCGTCGATCTCCAGGTCGATACCCACCGTGGCGAGTTGGTTTTGCACAAACTGAGCAAGATAGATGTAGCTGCTGTAGTCGGCCCTGGTCAACGTCTTTGTCTTGAGTCCACCAGGGAAGCCTGCCTCAGCAAGAAGCTTCTTAGCCTGCTCCCGGTCCGCTTCCTTGGACGGACGTATGCCCGGCATCTTGAGGAGTTCATCCTCCGGTATGCTCCACTCGGACCTGGGCACAACGCCAGGTATGCCGCCAACGTCGGCTTCCCCTTCTTCGAGGACTTTTATCGCTAGCATCCGGTCGATGGCCAGGTTGGCCGCCTGCCGCACGCGAACGTCATCCCAGGGCTTATTGCGCGTCTGCATGATGAAGGCGGGGAAAGCCAGCGCTGGCCCGACCAGAACATTCACTTTGTCCGACATCACAGCCTTCACAAACTTGGCCTGGCTGGAGGATAGAGCGCTGTTGCTGATGCCAGTCAGCTTGATCTGCCCCGTACGGAAGGCGGCGAAGCGGACGGCATCGTCCCTCACGATCAGAACGCTGATCTTATCCAGATAAGGACGGCCCTTGATGAAATAGTCCGGGTTCTTCACGACCTCGCTGCGCACGCCGGAGGAGTAGTCCTTCAGCTTGAAGGGGCCAGTGCCTATGGCGGTAGTACGCAAATCCCCCTTTGCTTCAACAACATGCTTGGGCACCATGTAGGAGTAACCGATCGCCAGGTTGGCGAGGAAGGCGCTCCAGGGCTGTTCCAGGGTCACCTTGAGGGTATTTGGCCCGCTGGCTTCCGCCTTCTCGATGAACCCGGCGTAGTCCTTCAACTGCGAGCGCTTGTCGAAACGGTTCCTCATCAAGGTGAAGGCAGCGTCCTCCGCCGAGAAAGGCTTGCCGTCGTGCCATTTTATCCCAGTCTTGAGGTGGAATATGTAGACCTTCCCGTCCGGGCTGGCCTCCCACTTCTCCACCAGGTCGTTGATGATCTTGTCAGGCTGAAGGGGATCGTACTGGAAGAGGCCGTTATACACCGAGCCGACGTGCTCGAAGATCATCAGGGACGTATTCAGAGAGAAATCCAGCATTGGCGGGTCGGCCAGCGTGGACTTGGTGAGCACCCCGCCGTAGCGCCCCGACTCCATCGGGGCCGCCTTGGGACTGGGCGTGTGCGCGGCGGGCTTTGAGACCGGCGTCTCCGCCGCTGGCTTGGACTGAACAGTGGGCGCTTGAGCGGGCGCCTGTTTCGGCGGCGCCGGCGGCGCCGCCGCGGGAGCGCAGCCTGCCAGGAGCAGCGCCACGATTGTCACACAGCTTCCAACGTCGAGCAACTTCTTCGCGTGCATTGTGCCGGCTCCTTTCACCTTTGAAACTCCGCACTATCCGCCTTGCCTATCCACTCCGCCTACTTGTCCAGCCAGACCTCAGTGTACTTGTGCGCATTCCATTGTCCGATGGGTGGAGGATAGTTCTTGACGCTGTCCCAGACGCCCATGGTCCACATGCCGCCCCTTAAGCTAGGGACCACAGGGACCAGTTCCAACAAACGCAGTTGTGTCTTGCGGACGAGAGCCTTCCGCTGCTCGAAGTCCAGAATTCGCGCCTGCTGGTTTCGCCATTCGTCGATCTGCTCGTCTTTGAAACCTGTATTTGGCGGGAGAATGTTTGCGAACCAGGATGTCGGGTCATCGGAGTCGACGCCCCAGGGGTCTAACAACAGTTCGTAGCTCCCCTTTGCCTTCCGCTCCGTCCATACCGAGGTCTCCAGGACCTCCAGCTTCAGCTCAATCCCTGCTACCTTGTACTGCTCTCGCAGGATCTCTCCGGTTCGCGGATGCTGCGGAAGTGTTCGTACGGCCAGGGTGAGCGACAGTCCCGTCCCGTGACCAGCCTCGGCCAGCAACCTTTTTGCGTCCGCGACATCTCCCGTTTTGTCCGGTCGGTATCCGGGGAGCTTCAGAATCTCCGCATTTGGCAGTTCCCATTTGCCGTAGGGTTCGGGGACGAAGAAAACAGCCAGAACTCCGTCTCCGGCCCAAGCCGTTTTAATGATCGGGGGCCGATCGGCCAAGAGGTGGAGCGCGCGACGCACTCTCACGTCATCAAGGGGCTTGCGAGTCACGTTCATCAGTACGAGGGTATTGCTTATGCCAACATAACGTAGCGCTCTAGCCTTCCCCTTCAGTTCCCTCTCGGTAATCTCCGCTGTGACCGGATTCAGCCCGCCGCCGCCCAGGGAGGTCAGCAATACTCTGCCAATCCGGAAAGCGGCAAACCCGGTGCTGGGGTCAGTTATGATATGCAGGGTGATCCCGTCCAGGTAAGGGCGACCTTTCCGGAAATAGTCCTTGTTCTTGGTATACTCGACAACGATACCCGGTTCATAGCGAACGAACTTGAAGGGGCCGGTGCCCATGACCGTCTTCTTCATGTCGCCCTTTTCTTCGACAATCTTCTTCGGATAGATGACGTGGTGGCTGAGAGCCAGCCCGCCCAGGAAGCTTGCATCCGGGTACTTGGTGACGATTCTTACGACGTCGGAACCGGGAGTTTCTATCCTGTCGATGGAAGAGAGCAGCGATGCCCTCGGGCTTAATACTCCTCGCGGCGGGTGCCGCAACCTGTCCAGATTGTATTTCACGTCCTCTGAGGTCAAAGAGCTGCCGTCGTGGAACTTCACGCCTTTATTGAGATAGAAGGTATATTGGAGCCCGTCCTTGCTCACCTCGTACCGCTCGGCAAGATCGGGGATGATCTCGTCCTGCTTCAGGGGATTGTACTCCAGCAAGGTGTCGTAGGCGGGAATGGCGGCTGCGCGCGTGGCCACAATCTGGTGCTGGTGCAGGTCCATGCTCGGTTGTTCGACATAGTGCAGGATCGGTAGTATGCCGCCATACTTACCCTGCTGGTCGGTCGCTGGCTTAGGGGTTGGACTGGGACCAGAAGGCTGGGCCGATTTAGTTGCGGCCGGTACCGTTGCCTGCGCTTCTGGAGCCCTCTTCGACGCTGGACTTGCCGCGGGGGCGCAGCTTGCCCACAAGAGCACTACAACCGTCATGCAACTCAGCGCCCAGAGCCATCTGGTCTGCATTGTGAGACCTCCTCCTGTGAACGCAAGCCGCCACGCCAATGCCGGCGAAGGCAAGCTTGATGCCTAACAAAGCAGTCGCACAACATCCCTCATGTCACTGAGCGCCTCCAGATCCGACACCATCTCGATAACAGCCGGGACGTTCGCTTCGGGGAGGGGCCTGGCGGCGTAAGCGGCGCAGTCGCGGAACTTCTGCGCCAGGGCCTCCATGCTCATGGGGTTCTTCGGGTGGCCATAGGGATGGTCGACCCGCTTTGAGTATACATCCCTGCTGGTCCTGACTTCTACAACAGCCGGAGGGGCCGCACCGCGTTGAGCCAGTGAGGGGTCGACCTTCGGTGTGACCCTGTTAGCAACCGCAATGACCGTCTTGTCCTTGATAGCCGGCTCAGTGAAATCGCTGATGACGACCTGTCTTCTTACCAGCGCGGCGGCCACTGTATAGGGTATGCTGAACTGGGCATCGACCACCGATTTCGGGTTGCGCTTCACCTCGAGAGGATCGCAAAGGAGGTGGCCCTCCCGATCCACGTAGGCGACGATCTCCAGAATATCATCGGGTTCGATAGCATGCTCGCGGGCGATGGCCAGAGCAGCATCAATGTAGCTATGGTTAATGCGGCAGCAAGGGTAGGGCTTGAAGCTCAGGTTGGCGCCTTCGAACCTTCTACCCAGGCCCTCGGTGAGTGGTCTCGGCTCATAGTTGCCCCGATGATAGACGTTATAGAGGCCGAGCCGTCCTTCCAGACTGTCTCTCGCGCCTGTGATACCCTGTTTTGCCAGGAGCGCGGCGAAGACGCCGCCACGAGCCGCAAAACCGGGTTGCAGGCGCTTGGTGAGAGCCCCGTCCATTACGCACTGGTTATTGCCGGCGGCCTGACAGTAGGCGATGCCCAGGGCATTGACCATCTGGTCTTCGTTCAGTCCGAGTAGCCTCCCGGCGACGACGGCGCCGCTGAAGAAGCCGTAGACGGGAGTGCGGATCCAGCCTCGCCCTGGCGGCTCCGGATTAGCCAGCCCCATGCGGCAAAGAACGTCTATGCCGAGCGTAACAGCAGTGATAAACTCTTTGCCGCCGACACTCCCTATCTTCTCAGCGATGGCGAGCGCGGGTGGGATGGCGGTCACGCCGGCATGGACGGTGGCCTCGTCATGGGTATCATCATAGTCCAGGGCGTGGGCCATGGCCGCGTTGGCCATGGCTGCTTCCGGCGGTGAAACCTTGCTTCCGTAAGAGATGATGCTGCTCTCCCTGGCCCCGCCCAGCTCCCTCATCACCGTCACCATTTCTCTGATCCCGGGCGCGCTGCTCCCCGCCAGGGCCAATCCCAGGTGGTCGAGAATATCCTTCTTGGTAGCCTCAATGGCCGCTTCAGGTATGTCCTGGAAATTGAGCCTTACAGCGTTCCGGGCAAAGGCGATTGCTGCGTCCAAGTTCTTCTCCTCAGGTGGGGTCCTGGAACTCCAGTTATCTGCATTCTGACGGGGGTTCTCCCCGGCCGATGACCGGGGGGGCTATTCGCCGCTTTGCTTGCCGTCTACAGGTCGGGATTCGGCCCCAAGTCCTCATCGGCTTTCTTCAGCAGCTCTTCCCAGTTCGCCGGCAGCTTCACCTCCCTGGTTTGCGGGACAGCGCTGCTACTGCCGTGCTGCATCCAGTAGCTATGGCCGGACTGCTCGCCTCCGGCCACCACAATCCTGATGTCCTCGGAGGTCATCGCCAGCGGATAGGGGTACCGCACCGCCTCCGGGGGCATTACGCCCTTGGCCACACGCCACTCCAGATCCCATCTTAGAGCCGGAGAGTCAGGAATCCTCGCTTTCTCAAAGAGATGGGCCTTCACTCTGGTCTTGGGCCATCCCGCCCGGGAAAGATCGTAGGCAACACAGCGTGGGATGAGGAGGAGCCCTGCATCCTGGCCCGGCGTGTAGGCGCCCTCTAACGAGTTGATGCTGGGAATGCTCATATAGCCGGCATAGCCATCAAGGATATTTGTCATTGATTGCTCCATCGGAGGCTGGGCCTTGGCAATGATATTGATGTTGCTGGCGCCCGCACAGTTAAAGACGGTCACCGTGTTGCTGTTCCGAGGGAAGCCGCGTTCCACGCTGAGGGGTTCCCAGTCGGAAGGGAGGCCATCTTCATCCTCAGCAAAGACGGCGCTGGCATACCGGCCGGGGCCGCCGAATATTGCCATAGTCCCTGATCCCGGAAGGCTTCCGCCCACGTTCATTAGAAGTAGCCTGATGGCGCGCCCGATACAGGCGCCAGCAGGATGCCTCGGGTCCGGACCCAGAGCGCCGTACCCCGAGTTGATGCGAACTTGCTTTGCCACCGGTCCGTTTACAACCGCAGCCGGATAAACAGAGCAGGTAGTGGCGTTCATTATCTGCTGTTTGAATCCGGGATCAATGATAGCCTCGACCGCCGCTATCAGTACGGGCATGTACTCCGGCCGGCCTCCAGCCATACCAAGTGCAATGGCCAGACTTTCTATGGTCGCCATTCCCCCACGGGGCAGGACGATTCCGGCGCCGACCACCGTTTCGCGAGGGAGATCTGCGCCAGTGAGGAGCCAGGCAACTCGCTCCTCAGTTGGCGCCTGGAAGGGCAACCCGTCGCTCCAGAGATTTCTCAGGAACAAGTTGTTCAGATTGACGATAGTTTCCTGATAGTCTCTACCCTGGACCTTCACTTTGGCCGCGGAAGCGTGGGCCCCTCTAGTTTCCAGCTCGGGGTTCCATTCGGTCAATCCCTTAACGATCTGGTCTATGTTGTGCTGAATCGGGGCCAGGTCGCTGGCGGGCAAGAACATGCTGTGGGGAAATACAAACTGAGAGGCCTCCCGTGAGAAGCCCAAAGCAGCGAAGGCGTTGGCTACAACCCCATGAAAACCCTGCCGCGTAACGCTGAAACTGGGTATCCCCAGTTTCTCAGCTCTGGCGAGGGCCCGGCCCACGGCCGTGGAGCAGCCGCCTCAGGCCGAGTTGCCGCCGATCACCGCCTGGCAGCCTTTCTTCTGCAACGCCTCTCCGATCCCCTCCACATCGATAAAGTGGCTTCCAGAAGGGAACTCGGTATAGGGAACGACCGTCGCATCAGGGAACCGCGCCTGCAAGAGTTCCCGAATCAACGGAAAGGTTCGGTGCGTCTCCCACATGGCGTTGGACACTTCGCAAATTGTCCTGCCGCTCAGCGTGTCGAGCCGAGGGGCGTGAGTCTGAGACGCCCTCACGGCGCCCGCCGGATTGTAGACCTCTAGTTCCATCAGTTGTGTTCCTCCCAGAATGAGATATCTCTTAGGGGGTTCTCAGTTTGCCAGCCAGACCTCGGTGTACTTGTGCGAGTTCCACGTACCGATGGGCTCCGGGTAGTTCTTGACGCGGTCCCAAACGCCCATTGCGTAAGTCGCCCCCTTCAGGCTGGGGACAACGGGCAACAACTCGAACAAGCGCAAGTGAATCGTGCGAACGAGTCCCTTGCGCGCTTGGAAATCCAGGATTCTCGCCTGCTCTTTCGTCCACTCGTCGAGTTGGTCGTCTTTGAAGCTTATGCCCGGAGTGAGGATGTTCCCCAGCCAGGCCGTCGGGTCGTCGGCATCTACGCTCCACACGTCCAACAAAAGCTCGTAATTTTCCTTCAATTTTCGCTCTGACCAGACGGCAGTTTCCAGAGTTTCCAGCTTCAGGTCAATAGCGGCAGCCTTGTACTGCTCGCGGAGCATTTCGCCGGTGCGCACATGCTGAGGGATTGTGCGCACGGCCAAGGTGAGCGAAAGTCCACCTCCGTAGCCAGCCTCGGCCAGTAGCTTTTTCGCCTCGTCAATATCCGCCGCCTTGTCCGGCCGGTACCCGGGAAGTTTAAGAATCTCGGCATTAGGGAACTCCCATTTGCCGTAGGGTTCGGGAAGGAAGAAGACTGACAGCATGCCTTCCCCGGCCCAGGCCACTTTGATGATGGAAGGCCGATCGGTCAGGAGATTCAGCGCCCGGCGCACCCTGACATCGTCCAGGGGTTTGCGCGACACGTTGATCAAGGCGAAAGTGTTGCTCATGCTGACATAGCGCAACGGGCGAGCCTTGCCTTTCAACTCTTTCTCCGTTAGCTCCGCCTGTATGGGACTCAATCCGCCAGAGCCTTGGGCCGTCATCAGTACCCTGCCTGTGCGGAAGGCGGCGAAACGTGTGGCAGAATCCGTCATGATATAGAACACGAGTCCGTCGAGGAAAGGCCGCTCTTTGCGAAAATACTCCTTGTTCTTGGTATGCTCGACGACGACCCCAGTCTCGTATCTGACGAACTTGAAAGGTCCGGTACCCACGACGGTCTTCTTCATATCGCCCTTCTCCTCAACCACCTTCTTCGGGTAGATGACGTGGTGGCTGAGGGCGAGGCCGCCGAGCAAGCTGGCGTCGGGGTACTTGGTTATTATTCTTACCGTGCCGGCGTCAGGTGTCTCTATCCTGTCGATGGAAGCCAGCAGCGCCGCCCTGGGACTCAGCACGCCTCGAGGGGGGGCCCGTAACCTGTCCAGGTTGTACTTCACGTCCTCCGCCGTGAGGGAAGCGCCGTCATGAAATTTCACACCCTTGTTGAGGTAGAAGGTATAGGACAGCCCGTCCCTGCTCATTTCGTACCTCTCGGCAAGATCAGGTATGATCTCGTCCTGCTTCAGAGGATTGTACTGCAGCAAGGTGTCATAAGCTGGGATAGCGGCCACGCGGGTCGCCATTAGTTGGCCCTGGTGGAGGTCGAGATGGGGTGGCTCAAAGAATGTCGACACTGTCAGCGTGCCGCCATAGCGAGGCTGTTCTGCGGATGGCTTCGGGGTCGCGCCGGGGCCTGCGGCTCCTGATGTCGGTGCGGTGGTAGTCGTCGTGACGGCTGTCGGCGCCACAGTCTTGGCGGCAGGCGCCGGACCTGACGCCGGCGCACAGCTTGCCAGAAGCATTGCCAGGATTGCCGCGCAGCTTTCAAATCCAAACAACTTTCGGGCACGCACTGTGGATCTCCTTCCGTTTGCGGCGGAATACTACGAGCCGCCCGCCAAAACGAGAGCTATTCCTAGACCTTCTTCGGCACTCCATTCCAGTTAGATGGCAGCCTTACCTTCCTGCTCGTCGGGGGGCCCTGGATGTGGTTCTGCACGTATCCTTTGCTCTGGTTCCTATCGGGATCGCCGCTCACCACGATGCCTATTGTTTCTGGCCTCAGGAATACCGGTACCAGCCTATCAGGGTCCGTGGACTGGCAAAAGTCTTTTGAGATTCTGCCCGCTTCGACGGCTTTGCAGAAGCTGAAACTGGTGAGTCCGGTCTGCCAGGCGAACTTCTCCAGCAACCCGGCGGGCGCCTTGGCGTTGGCATAGAGATACTGCCTCATATCGTCCTTCGTCCATCCACCTCTGGCTATCACTCGCGCGACACTGGGGCTGATAACGAAGAGCGGATGAAACTGGCCCTCCTGCGCCGCCCCGGCTGTCTTGTAGGCCATTGACCGCCGGCCGATGAATTCGGTGATTGTCTCCATGTGTTCAAGCGGCCCATCCCCGCCGCTGTAGACCGGCGGGCTTATGCTTATCACACTCTGAACGGTGGCCAAATTCTCACCAGCTCCAAATCCACGGTCGACGCTGAAGGGCTGCCAGCCGAGCTCGCCCACGGCATCCTCGTTTTCCGCCAGGACCACATTGAAAGTGTAGGCAATGCTGCCTTTGTCAGTCCCCACCGGCGCTATTCGCAGTCCGGCCACATTCCGCATGTACAGCCTCAAGAAGCGGCCAACGCTGGTGTTTGCCTGCCTGCCCACCCTCATCACCGAGGCGCCACAGTTGAAGTCTAGGTCCTTGATAATGGGCCCGTTCAAGATAATCAGAGGCTCCCATCCGGGCGTGCTGCCCGCATCTTCGATGCGGAAACCAGGCTCCGCGATTGCCTCGACAACGGCCAGCAGCACCGGCATGTACTCCGGGCGACAGCCCGCCATCACCCCGTTTACGGCGACGTTCCAGACCGTCGCCTCGCGGTTCTCAGGCAAGAGCACTCCGATCACCTCACTGGGTGACCGGTCGGTAAATCTCAGGAAATCCTCCACCTCTTCCACGGTGGGAGGTATTATCGGCAGACCGTCACTCCACCGGTTCCGGTGGAAGAACTCTTCGACCTCCTTCAACGTTCCTTTGAATACGATGTCTCTCGGACCTGGCTCGACGGGCTTGGCCGCAGCCTTGGCCGGTCCCGCAAGTCCCACAATAACGCCGGGCAGGAGAGCGGCTTCGACTTTGCCTGCGAGATGCTCCTTGCTGTCCGTCATGGGGACGCCGGGGTATTCGGCGATTGCCAGGTTCTCCGCTCCCAGGGCCTTAGCGATCGCCCGCGCTTGTCCGACGAATCCGGAAGCGACAATAGACACGCTGCGCACTCCGGCTTTTTCGGCCGCCGCGCTTGCCCGCACAACTGCCGGCGTGCAACTCCCTCACGCGCCTATGGCGGAGATGACGGCATCGCACCCATTCTGCCACAGCAGGTGAGGCAGAGCTCTGATTAGCTCTTTTTCCCTGGTGTCGTGCGTGTTGCCAAAGGCGCTGTAATCGACGAACTTGATACGTGCATACTGTTTCGACAGCAGTTCCCTGAGGTGGAGGAAGATCTCGTCGCCCCTGAAACGCCAGTCCCACAGCTCGCAGATGGTCTTGCCCCTCAAGTCAGAAGCAGGAGGGGCGAGAGGGATTGTTTCGTAGACTGACTTGCCCAGCGGCCAGACTACTTCGAACCGCTCTCCCATTCATACCTTCCTTGGCTCAATGAGATTGCTCTGAGAACACTGCTAGTACAACGTAACATCGATTTATGCCTACGGTGGGTGGAGCCAAGCGTGACCCATCAGGAAGAACGCGGCGCGTGATAGTGGGTTGTCCCGCGATTTCGTCAGGGCTCCACCCACCTTACGGCTGAAATACCCTTGTCCGAACTTATTAGTGTTACACGCCACTAGTTGGCGAGCCAGATGTCTTCCAGCTTGGTATGGGCAAACATCCCTCTCACCGCGGTGTAGTTCTTGACTTGAGGCGAGAAGGCAATGTACGCGTCTTGCCACGCAATCATGATGTGCGGGACTACCTCGGCGACCCTGCGCTGCAAGTCAAAGACCGCCTTCTTCTGCTCCTCGACGGACGATGCCCGACCTTGTTTGGCAAATAGCTCAAGTATCTCATCGTCGTCGCCGCTGGCCCAGGTCCCACCCAGCTTGCGGGAGACGACACGACCTATCCCGTCGGGATGGACCGGGTCGGCGTAGGTGTTGAGCATCAAGAGATCGTAGTCTTGCCTGGCCCTTGCCTGGGTCCAGAGTCCATAGTCAATGATTCGTATGGTCAGGTCGATGCCGATGCCGGATAGCTGGTCCCGCATAAACGTTGAGGCCTTCTCATGCAGCGGCACGTCCGCTCGGCCCACGACAGTAGACTTGAAGCCTTGCGGATAGCCGGCCTCCGCCAGCAGGCGCCTGGCCTCAGCAATGTCTTCGTCCTTGGGCTTCCTGAAGCCCGGCAGTTTCATCAGCTCTTCTTTCGGTAGGCCCCATTCGCCGTAAAAAGCGCTTATCCCCAGACTTCCGAGACCTTCTGACACTACCTCGATTCCCTTTTCCCGGTCGACAACCAGGAAAGCGGCCCGCCTTACCCGGACATCACTCCAGGGCGCTCGGGTCCAGTTCGGCATCGGGCCGTAGGCTTGCATTGGCTCGTAGAGCCTCACCACCGTTTGCGGACTCTCGCGCCCGAGAATATCCTTATGCCGGGTCATCAGTTCTCCATTGGTGGGGGGATGGCCATATATCTGAAGCCGCCCTGTCCTGAAGCCAGCGAATCTCGTCGATACGTCCCTTATGATATAGAAATTGATCCCGTCGAGATAGGGGCGCTGTTTCAGGAAATACTCTTTGTTCTTCTGCAGTTTGAAGCTGGTGCCCACTGCGTACTCCTGGAGCCTGAAAGGGCCGCTGCCAATGGCAACCCGCCTCAGGTCCTTCTCAGCCTCGATGACGTGCATCGGCGCCATGAGGACCCGGCCGTGGCCCAGGACGGGCAGGTACCCCGACTGGCGGAAGCGCAACGTTACTTTCAATGTCCTGTCGTCGGGCGTCTCCATATTCTCCATGGGGCCGATGAATTCGGCCAGTCCGGAGTATTGCCGAAGCCTTTCCAGGTTGTAGCTGGCATCAGCAGAGGAGAAGGGCTTGCCATCATGCCACTTGACCCCCTGGCGCAAGAAGAAGGTGTAGACCCGGCCATCAGAGCTCACCTCCCACCGCTCGGCCAGATCGGGCACCAGGTTATTGCTCTGGTCATACTGGACCAGGCCATTGTAGACCGGCCCTACCAGTGCAAAGAGCGCCACACCGTTGTTCCGATGAATGTCAAGGTTTGGCGGGTCGCCTGCCGCCGGCAGCGACAGGACGCCGCCGTAGCGCCCCGATTCCATCGGGGCTGCTTTGGGACTGGGGGAAGGCGGGGCAGGCTTCGAGACCGGCGTTTCCGCCACTGTCTTGGCCCGAACGGTGGGCACTTTAGCCTGCGCCGGTATCGTCGGCGGGGTCGGCCCTGCCGCCGGCGCGCAGCTTAGCAGCAGCAATCCCAGGACTGCCAAGGGGCGCACAATCGACTTCTCGCTCATTGTGGGCGCTCCTCTTGTTCGCGCATCGGGGCCGCCTCCTCAATAAGATAACTACTCGTCCCCACTCGTCGCGGACTGTTTTGCCTTGTATGATCCGCGCATCTATTTTCGACAGTCATCCAGTCGCGTAGAGTCTAGTCCTTTTGCATCTTGCTGTCAAGGCATATGATGCCGGTGGCCATCGGCTTTGTCTTTTCGCCTGGCGGTATGATAGAATACACCGTAGTTCGAGGAGGGCTTCTTGGGAGAGAGGATCTTCATCGGGGTGGCCTGGCCCTACGCCAACGGTCCGCTGCATCTGGGGCACATCGCCGGGGCTTACCTGCCCGCCGATATCTTCGCCCGCTACCACCGCCTCAAGGGCAATGAGGTGCTCATGGTGTCCGGCAGCGACACCCACGGCACCCCCATCACCCTTCGCGCCGAGCAGGAAGGCATCACGCCGCTGGAAGTGGTTGAGAGGTACCACGCTCAGTTCCTCGAATCCTGGGAGAAGCTGGGCATCGGCTTCGACCTCTTCACCCACACGAACACCTCGAACCATACCAGGGTGACCCAGGACATTTTCTTAACCCTCTACAACAAGGGTTACATCTCTGAAGATGTTATGCTTCTCCCCTATTGCAGCACTTGCTTGAGATTCCTTCCCGACCGCTACGTGGAGGGGACGTGCCCCTTCTGCGGCTTCGCCAGCGCTCGCGGCGACCAGTGCGATAACTGCGGCAAGCCCCTCAACCCTGCCGACCTGATCGTTCCGCGCTGCCGGATTAGCGGTGACACGCCGGAGTTCAGGGAGTCGAAGCACCTCTTTCTCCGCCTGACCGCTTTCGCTGACCGGCTGACGGAGTGGGTGAGGGAACATACTTATTGGAAGCCCAACGTTTTGAATTTCACGCTGCGCTTTATCGCCGACGGTCTAAAGGACCGCGCCATCACCCGGGACATCGATTGGGGAATCCCCGTCCCCGTACCCGGTTATGAGACAAAGCGTATCTATGTCTGGTTCGACGCTGTTATCGGCTACCTTTCGGCGAGCAGGGAGTGGGCCAAGGCAAAGGGAGAGCCGGAGAAGTGGCGCGACTTCTGGCAGGGCGATTGCAAGTCCTACTATTTCATCGGGAAGGACAACATACCCTTTCACACCATCGTCTGGCCCGCGATGTTAATGGGCTTAGGCGATTTGAACCTGCCGTACGATGTTCCCGCCAACGAGTTCCTGAACCTGGAGGGCCGCCAGCTATCCACCAGCCGCAACTGGGCGGTGTGGGTGCCCGACTATCTCGAGCGCTATGACCCGGATCCCTTGCGCTATCTGCTCTCGGCCAACATGCCGGACACCGGGGATACCGACTTCTCCTGGCGAGAGTTCTTGCGCCGCAACAACGACGAGCTGGTAGCGACTTATGGCAACCTGGTGCACCGCGTCCTTACTTTCACCTACCGCAGCTTCGGCGGGGCGGTCCCCCCCCACGGGGAACTCGATGTTGCCAGCGGCGAGCTTCTGGATAGGGCGCGCTTGACCCTGGAGAGCATCGATGGCTTGCTCTATCAGTGCCATTTTCGGGAAGCTGTCCGCGCCGCTATGGGCCTGGCCCAGGAGGCCAATCGCTATCTGGACGACAAAGCGCCCTGGAAGACGATCAAGACGGACGAGGCGGCCAGCGGCGCCGCCCTGGCGGTCGCCCTGGGCGTCATCTGCGGCTTGAAAACGGCCCTCTATCCCTTCCTGCCCTTCAGCTCGCAGAAGCTGCACCGCGCCCTGGGGTTCGAAGGCGATGTCGAGGCGGCCGGGTGGTGCTTCGACATACCGCCCGCGGGCCGCAAGCTGATGCCGCCGGAGCCGCTCTTCACTAAGCTGGACGACTCGATCGTGGAGGAAGAAGCAGCGCGGTTGGGTCTCGTCAATGCTGGTTGACTCCCACGCTCATCTGGATATGTCCCCCTTCACCTGCGACCTGGGCGAGGTCCTGGAGAGGGCCAGAGGGGCGCAAATAACTCATATTCTGAGCATCGGGACCGACCTTGCATCCAGCCATGAAGCGATCTCGCTGAGCGAGCGCTATGCTGAGGTTTTCGCTGCTGTGGGCTTTCACCCCCATGATGCGGCGAAGATGGAGGAGGCCGACTTGAAGGAGATGGCCAGGCTCTGCCGGCACCCCAGGGTGGTGGCGATAGGGGAGATCGGACTGGACTATTATCGCAATCTTTCCCCCCGAGCCGCCCAAATGGAGGCCTTTCGCCGGCAACTGGACCTGGCCGCGGAGCTGGGTCTGCCCGTTATTGTGCATTCTCGTGAAGCAGCGACGGATACGACGAGCGTACTCAGCGAGTGGGCATCCAGGACGCCAGGGGTTAGGGGAGTGCTTCATTGCTTCAGCGGTGACCTGGCGGCGGCAAGGAGGTACATCGACCTTGGCTTCTTCATCTCCATCGCCGGGCCGGTAACCTACCCCAGGTCCGGCCGTTTGGCCGAAGTGGCGAGAAATATCGAGCTGGACAGGATGCTCGTGGAGACAGATTGTCCCTTCCTGACGCCGGCGCCCCTGCGCGGCCAGCGAAACGAGCCGGCTTTCATAACGCATACCGTAGAGAAGATCGCTCAGTTGAGGGATACAACGCCTGAAGCCGTTGCCAGGCAGACAGCGCGAAACGCGGCCGCGCTTTTCGGATTGCCGGACCGTAAGCTCTGTCCTGCTTCCGCAAGGGGCACATCTTGAAATCGATCTACGCGCCTGTTCAGGAAGAGATGGCCGAGTTGGAGGATCGCCTTCGGGCGGTCGTCAATGTTGACTTCCCCCTTCTAGCTGAGATACTAGCTCACGTTCTGAAACACCGCGGGAAGCGCATTCGCCCGGCGATCACCCTCCTGGCTGGCAGTCTCTACCCCAGTGACGATCATGACCTGCTGGTGCCCATGGCCGCCGGCGTCGAGCTCCTGCACACTGCCACCCTGGTGCATGACGATACCATCGATAACTCCAGCGTCCGGCGGGGCAGTGCCACGACCAACTGCCTCTGGAATGGAAGCACCGCCGTGCTGGTGGGAGACTACCTTTTCGCCAACGCCGCGGAGCTGGTCTCAACGACCAGCAACGTGGACGTGATGAGGCTCTTTGCAAAAGCGCTCATGGTCATTTGCAGAGGCGAGCTCTGCCAGAACTCCTGCTCCTTCGATTGGCTCCAGACCCGCGAAAGCTATTACCAGCGCATCGGCAGCAAGACTGCGGCCCTTTTTGCCACGGCCGCCGAGTCGGGCGGGGTGCTGAGCAAGGCACCCAAAGACAAAGTGGCGGCGCTGCGCGACTACGGCTATAATCTTGGCCTGGCCTTCCAGATTATCGATGATGTGCTGGATTTCACCGGGGACGAGGTTGAGCTGGGGAAGCCTATCGGGAGCGATCTCTCCCAAGGCACGATGACCTTGCCCGCCATCCTCCTCGTCGAGAAGTATCCCGACGGCAATCCGATTAAGGACGCCCTGATCAATAGGGACGCGAAGGCGCTTCGTAAGGCCATCGATACAGTCCGCGATTCCACTGCCATCCGGGAGTCTTGCGAAATCGCCGAAAGCTTCTGCGATAGGGCCAGTGCCGACCTCCAGACGTTGCCGAATTGCCCCCAGCGCAGCTCCCTCAGGGACCTCATCGACTATGTGCTCGAACGCAAGAAATAGCCGTCCTGGGCCGGTCCTCAGACCCCCCTTAATCCCCCCGTCCACGGGGGGACAAAAGGGGGGTCTGAGGACCGGCCCGATCTGATCAACATGACTTCAGATAACACCGTCTGCCACCTCACCGAAGACCCACAGCGCTGGGATGCCTTCGTCGAGAAATCCCCCCACGGCAGTCTACTGCAGAGCTATGCCTGGGGAGAATTCAAGGGCGGCTACGGCTGGGAACCGCAGCGGATTGGGCTGGAGAGTAACGGCGAGCTAGTCGCCGGCGCGCAGATCCTATACCACGCCACTCCCCTGGGCAGCATCGCCTACGTCCCCAAGGGGCCGGTGCTGGACCCCGAGGAGCCGGGGCTGTTGGATGCGCTCCTGGACGCGGTGCACCAGCACGCCCGACGCCGCGGCGCGGTGTTTCTCAAGCTGGAGCCTCATGTCCCGATCGGCGAAGCCCTTCTGACGCGGCGTTTCCGGCCCTCTCCTCCCGTTCAGGCTAAGTGCACCGTCGTCGTGGACCTGTCTCCTGACCTCCAGACGGTCTCCGCCAGGCAGAAGTCGAAGACGCGCTACAACGTCGGCCTGGCCGCGCGCCGCGGCGTGACCGTGCGCCAGGCGCGCATCGACGAGCTGCCCGTTTTCTCCGACCTCATGCAGGTCACCGGCGAGAGGGACGTGTTTCACATCCGCCCCCTCTCCTACTTTCAGAAGCTGATGGAGACGCTGGGAGACAAGACAGCCCTGTTCCTGGCCGCTCACGAAGGCGAGGTCCTGGCAGGCATTCTGGTCTCCGCCTTCGGAGAGGAGGGCATTTACCTCTACGGAGCCTCGAGCAACGCCCACCGCAACCTTATGCCTACGTATCTCCTCCAATGGGAAGCCATGAAATGGGCCAAGGCGCAGGGCTGCCGGCGCTACGACCTCTGGGGCATACCGGAGGTGCCGGAGGGGGAAGGAGCGAGAAGCGCGGAGCGCGAAGCGGGGGACGGGGGTCAGGGGTCGGGGGCCAGGGAAACGGCAAGCGGGAATGCCTCGCTGGAGGGGGCCTGGGGCCTCTTTCGCTTCAAGACGGGCTTCGGCGGGGAGATAGTCCACTGCCCTGGCGCCTTCGACTACGTTTATTCTCGGGCGCGCTACTGGCTCTGGACGCAGGTGGTACCGAGGGTCCTGGGGGCGAGAAGGCGGATGGCGGACTAAGCGACCTTCTCCCTCTGCGGCCACTCCGTTTTCCTCAGGCTATCCATAAACGCTACTGACTTCACCTCACGCTCCAACAGGTAGCGGATATACTCCCGCAGGAGATACTCCAGCTCCGCGGCCAGGTCGGGTTGCAGCCGCACGCGGGAGACGGCGGCGTACTCCTCGTCCTGCAGGTAGCGGAGCACCTTGAGCGCGGCAAGGCAGAGAGGACGGCACACCGGCTCCCTGTCACGGCATGAGGGACAGATGACGCCGCCTCCGCTGGCGCTGAAGAAGTTGGCCACGGGCTGGAGGCTCTCCCGGCAGGAGACGCACTGCCGCAGCTCCGGCCGGTAGCCGAGGAAGTCCAGCAGTTTGACTTCAAAGAAACGCAGGACTAGCTCGCCCGTGGATGGCTCGCTCAGGCGGTGCAATGTATCGACCAGCAGACGGAAAAGGCTGTAGTTCTCCGCGTGGTCCGGGGTGAAGCGCTCCACCATTTCGGCGGCGTAGATGCCGCAGGTCATGCGCCACAGGTCGTCGCGGAGGGCCATGAAGCTGTCCAGAGTCTGGCTCTGGGTGACGATGTCCAGGTTCCGGCCTCGGGCCAGCATCATTGCGCTGTGGGTGAGGGGCTCCACGTGCCCACCCAGCTTGCTCTTGGGCCGGCGCGACCCCTTGGCCACGGCGCGAATCTTGCCGTAGTTGGGTGTGTAGAGGGTGAGGATGCGGTCCGCCTCACCCAGGTCCGTCGCCTTCAGGACGACGGCTTCGGTTTTGTAGACCTGGCTTACGCCCATAGGTCAGCTTTCAGCCGTCAGCGGTCAGCTTTCAGCGCGGGCGCGGTGGACATGGTGGACAGAGTGGACACAGTGGACGGCCCACCCCCGTGGCCCGCGCCATGGATTTGGGCAATCAGCAATCAGCAATCAAAAATCGGTGCGTCCTTCCAGCGCCCGGGCCAGGGTGACCTCGTCGGCGTATTCCAGGTCCCCGCCCACGGAGAGGCCGCGGGCCAGGCGGGTCAATCGAATCCCCAGGGGCGCTATGAGTCGCTGAAGGTACATGGCTGTGGCCTCGCCCTCCAGGTTCGGGTTGGTGGCCAGGACGATCTCCTGCACAGCGCCGTTATTCAGCCGCGCCAGCAGCTCTCTTATCTTGAGCTCCTCCGGACCGATGCCGTCCATAGGGGAGATAGCGCCGTGCAGGACATGGTAAAGGCCGCTGTAGGCGCGCGTGCGCTCCAGGGCCAAAATGTCCAGCGGCTCCTCGACGACGCAGATCTTACTCCTGTCGCGCTCCTGCCCGGTGCACACGGCGCAGGGGTCAACGTCGGTGATATTCTGGCAGACAGAGCACAGGATGACCTGCTCCTTGACGGCCAGAATCGCTTCCGAGAGCGCACGCGCCTGGGCCTCGGGCATGCGCAGGAGATGATAGGTGAGCCGCTGGGCGCTCTTCGGCCCAATGCCGGGCAGCCTGTGGAACTCCTCGATGAGCCGCGCCACCGGCCCGACCGGGCAGGTGAAATCTGTGGTCAACGGTATTCCTTTGAGCTATCAGCTGTCAGTCTTCAGCTTTCAGTCCGCCCACGGCGCACCGCCAGCTTGAACGTGGACGCTGTGGACACGCTGGACATTATCGACGTGTGCCCCACGCCACCCTGCACTGAGGCTCGCCGGGGTGGGGGCATTCATCATTCATCATTCAGCACTTACTTGTCCGGACAGTACTGGGTGGTGCCATCCGGTATGACCGCCACCTTGGCGTAGCCAGGGTACTGCTCTTTCAACTGGGCTAGCGCCTGGTCCCAGGTCTTGGCCCAGAGAATCTCCTCAGGCGGACCAAAAAAGCTGGAGCCAGCGCGATCGATGTAGGGCGTCACCACAATGAACTTCTTGATGTGGTCCGGATGCTGCTTTTTGTCCCACAATTTCCCGCCGAAGTTCTTGCCGAAGGGACCCGAGAGATAGTGAGTCACCTGGCCCTGGGGGGTATTGGCCAGGAGAACGAAGGTCCCGCCGTCTTTCTTCACGTAGTCGGTGCCGAAGGCGATGCTGATGAGAGCTTCGCTGCCCTTATCATAGGCGTTGACGACGGCTATATCCGCATCGCCGCAGAAATGGGTGGCATATTGCTCTTTCGCTACCTCAACTCCGGCGCGGTGAGCGGCGACCACATCTCCCACAAAGCAGCCCACCGGCTCGCGGCGGCCGTTGATGACCACGTTGACGATGACATCCAGCCCGATCATGCGCGCCGCCTCCTCGATATCGAGGCGGAGAACGTTCCCCTCCACCTTCCCCAGGCCCACCGTCGCATGAAGCTTGCCCCTCGGGTATTCCTTCGTCGGCTTGTCGCGCCCGCCAATTCCGTGATGGTTGGCCCAGATGGTGTCCATCGAGGCCACGCCGGGCACCACCAGCTTGGCGCCGCCGCCGAAGCCCGCCGACCAGTGCGGCACGATGCCCCCGATGGCGATCTTGAAGTCGCAGGCCATGACCTCGCTGTTGATGGAGATGGAGGTGCCCCGGCGGGTATTGCCCACGAAGGTGCAGTTCTGGAAGGGGCAGTGGTTGTAGACGGCGAACCGCTCCAGCACCCACTCGCCCAGCTTCTTGACCATCTGCTCGCGGTTCAGCGCCCCGTGGGCGCCCAGCCCGCAAATAAACCTGATATTGCAGTCCGGTATGCCGGCGGCTTCCAGCTCCTCGATGACGTAGGGGACAAGCTCGGCCACATTGGTGGGTCGGGTCATGTCATCGAAGATAATGACCACCTCTTCCTTGCCCTTCGCCATCTCTCGAATCCGGGGCGTACCGATGGGGTTAGCGAAGGCATCCCTGATAGCCTGCTCGGACATGCGCGGCCTGTCATGGCCCTTCATGAAGCAGGGGACAACCTCCCAGGAATCGGGGAAGTTGAGGTCAACATCGACATCCCCATAATAGGCCAACTGCCGCACTGTGACCGTCTTGCAATCTGCCATTCCTCCGCCTTTCTTTGTCCGGAATTCCAGATACCTGGTTGAAGACTATCTGAGCCCCGGGATGTTGAAGCCGCCGGCCAGCGATCCCATGCGGTCCTTCGCTAGCTCCTGGGACTTCTCCAGGGCCTCATTCACCGCCGTCAATACCAGGTCCTCCAGCATCTCCACGTCCTCGGGGTCCACTACCTCTGGAGATACCTTGATCGACTGCACTTTCTGATGGCCGGTCACCACCACTTTGACGGCGCCGCCCCCGGAGCTGCCCTCCACTGTGGCGCTCTCCAGTTCCTGCTGGGCCTTCGCCAGCCTGGCCTGCAACTGCTGGGCCTGGCGCAAGAAATCTCGATTCATCTATTCTCCTTCCGTGACGATTCGGGCCCCCATCCGGAGCGCCTCCTTGACTAGCGGGCTCTCCTTCACCGGTCGGGGTACGGTCTTCCTCTCCGGCGCCAGGACGCAGCGGACCCTGTGGGGCGTCCCCAGAATCCGGCTCACCGCTTCCTCAACCACCTTCAGTATCTCGGGGTTCTCCACTTTATCCTTGTGAAAGGTGGATGAACAACCCAGGACCATCGTACTGTCCTCAACGGCCTGGGGCTTGCAGCCTCTCAAAAGGGCGGCCACCGTCCCTTTCTTGTCGGCTCCCTTGGACGCTTCCACCACTTGATTCCATAGCGCCGACAAACGATCGATGCTCTCCAGAGGAGACTTCGCTGGAGCACTGGACGTTTCGAGCTGGCTTGCCACCGGTTCCGGCGCTGGGGCCGGAGCCGCTACCTCGACGCGCGGTCCAGGGGCGACAACCGTCTCGGTTTCGACCGCCTTAGGCCGCCTCTCGACGGGTTTCGCCGGCGCCTCTTTGACCGGCGCGGCTTGGGCCGCTGGAGCCCTCTCCTCCAAAGAATACTCGACCAACGCCAGCTCCAGGGGCAGGGTCGCCTGTTCATCGGCGCCCCGACTGAGGTCGGGGTCTATCTGGCCGAAGAGCTTGATGGCCCGGACGATGGCGTTCATAGCAAGGGAGGAGACCATGCCCCTTATCTGCGCCAGGGACTCAGCGGGAAGGTCGGTTGCGCCCTCGGCCCCCGCCTTGACCAGGAGCATCGTCCTCAGGTACTCCACCAGCTCTCGCCCGAACTGGCGCAAGTCCAGCCCATCGGCGCTCACGCTGTTGATCGTGGTCAGTCCCGCCGAGACGTCTCGACCGAATATGTGTTTCGCCAGCTCGCGAATGCGCGCGTCCCCGGTTATGCCCAGCATCGAGGCCACCTGGGCCGCGGTAATGCTGTCCCCGTAGAAGGTGACCAACTGCTGCATGAGATTCTCGGCGTCCCGGAGGCTGCCTGTCGCCCCACGGGCGATGAGCGCCAGGCCGGCGGGCTCGATATCGATCTTCTCGTGCTGGCAGACGTGCTCCAGTCGAGCGACCACCGCTGATTGGGGGATGCGGCGGAAGTCGAAACGCTGGCAGCGGGACAAGATGGTAGCCGGGATGTCGTGGACCTCCGTGGTGGCGAGGATGAAAACGGCATGGGCCGGGGGCTCCTCCAGGGTCTTGAGCAGGGCATTGAAGGCAGGCTCGGTGAGCATATGGACTTCGTCGATGATGTAGACTTTGAAGCGCGCCTGGTTGGGAGCGAAGTTCACCCTTTCCCTGAGCTCGCGAATCTCATCGATGCCGCGGTTGCTGGCCGCATCGATCTCCACCACATCCAGGGAGCGTCCCTCGGTGATGGATTCGCACATGGCGCAGGCGTTGCAGGGCTCTCCCGCGCCGTCGGTGAGGCAGTTTATCGCTTTGGCCAATATGCGGCCGGTGCTCGTCTTGCCCGTGCCCCGGGGGCCGCAGAAGAGATAGGCGTGCGCCACCCGATGCGTGGCCAGGGCGTTGCGCAGCGTCCGGGTAACATGCTCCTGACCCGCCACATCCGCCAGCACCTGGGGGCGCCATTTGCGGTAGAGAACTTCAGACATCGTGTCCTCGGCTAGGAGATGAGAGGGAACGCTATATTATAGCTCAAGGGATACCACCCAACAAGCAGCGCGCCAAGGCTCTTCCCTTCTTTGGCTGGTAGGACAAGCGTTCCTGCCTGTCCCGCGCTGGACAGCCTGGAAAGGCTGTCCTACCGGGCAAGCAGGCGAGGAATCAAGAGGAGAGATCCCACGACAATAGCCACGAAACCGGCCACGGCCACGGCGCAGGCCGCCACATCCTTGGCCACCTTCGCCCGAGGGTCGAAGCCGCGCGCCGCCAGGTCCACCCCGGACTCCACGGCGGTATTGATAAGCTCTGCCACCACGACGCCCATCGCCGCGGCGATAAGCAGGGCCAGCTCGGGCAGACTCAGCCCCAGGACCATGCCTACGGCGATGGTTGCTGTGGCCAGCACGAGAAGGGTGCGCGTATTGCGCTGCGTCGCCAAAACGTATATGAGCCCCGCAGCAGCGTAGCGGACGTTCTTCAGGGGCCACTTTTCAAGCATTCAGCAGTCAGCCTTCAGCTATCAGCAGTCAGTGATTTTTGATTTGTGATTTTGGGTTTTCGATTCTTCATTGATGGTTCGACAATCAGCAATCGGAGACATTCGATCAGCAATCTGCGATCCCCAATCCGCAATCAGCAATCAAGCGGCTCTCCTGAGCCTTCATCGTCGCCTCCTCCGCGTCGCTTTCGTGGTCGTAGCCTAGCAGGTGGAGGATGCCGTGGATGATCAGGATAGTCAGCTCACGCTCCACGGGGTGCTTCTGTTGTTCCGCCTGGCGCGCCGCCTGCGGGTAGGAGATGATGACCTCGCCCAGATGGCGGACGCCATCCGAAGGCATGACGAAGGCGGCGCCGCCCTCGGGCCCCTCCTCCAGCGCAAAGGAGAGCACGTCCGTAGTGTGGTCCAGACCGCGATACTCCTTATTGAGACGCTGCACCAGCTCATCGCCGGCGATGACGAGGCCCATCTCGGCCGGAGCTTCAATACCCTGAGAGCGCAGGACATCCTCCGCGACCTTCCTCAGCCAGCCGACCTTCACCTTGCGCTTGAAAGGGTCCTCTCTGCTTACGTCTACACGGAAATCACCTGTCATACCTCAGCATGATAGCATGTAGGGAGGAGGGAGGCAACGGCGGGGGCTGGGGGCTGGGGGATGGGGGTTAGGGGCCGGGGGACGTCCCGTAGGGGCACAGCGTGCTGTGCCCTGGGTGGGGCGGGGCGTTCAGCCGTCTTCTTCTACCGCGTACCAAAACGCGCGGCATGGGAACTCAACGTGGCGGATTAGTATGAAACTTACATTACTTACTAAATTGCAGTTCTGGCAGAGGTCTGCTATGATAACGGTGATCGATGGAGGTGCCAAGTTGGTCAAGAGAATGTCTGCCCAGGAGGCTCGCGCCAAATTCGCTGACCTTTTGGGGCTGGTCTACTATGGCAAAGAGCCAGTGATCATTGAAAAAGGGGGCCGGCCCTTCGCCGTGGTCATCAACCCTGAGGACTACGAGAAGCTTCTCGAGGATCGCGAGGCGAGGTTCAAGGTCTTCGATGACCTTCGTGCGAAGAATCCAGAGGTAACACCGGAGCAGGCTGAAGCGGAGGCGTCAAGGGAGATAGCAGCCTTCCGCCAGGAGAAGGGGCAGGAAAGCGAAAAGCGACGCAAGCAAGTTGCTTAAGGCTGGAATGGAGGAATCATCATGGAAGCACTGAGACCGCGTCACAGTGCGAAGGAATTCGCTCAACGAGGCCAGGCTCTCTACGAAGAGAAGGTCCGCCCCCGTGTCACTGACGCAGACAAAGGCAAGTTTGTGGCCATTGATATTGAGACGGGCGCCTATGAAATCGACGCCGACGATTTCACGGCGACAGAGCGGCTATTGCAGCACCGACCTGCGGCGCAGATCTGGCTGGGCCGTGTGGGGCAGCGCACGGCCTATCGGATTGGGGGCTATCCCTCGAGGAGAGTGTGATGATTACAGGTCAGGTCAATGGGTTCTATGAAGCGGTGATCCCGATCTCCCTCCGGGATGCAGGGGGTGCAATCCGCCAGTTTGAGGCGATTCTCGATACCGGCTTCAATGGGACTCTGACCTTACCGACTGAGCTGATTACCACACTGCAATTGCCATGGCGCACGCGTGGCAACGCCCTGTTAGCCAATGGTCGCGAAGAGATGTTCGACATTTACACGGCGACGATCATGTGGGATGGTATGCCACGGTCGATATTGATTGAGGCGGTAGACACGCAACCTCTTGTGGGCATGCGCCTGCTGGCAGGCTATGACGTGCGACTGAGGGTACAGCCTGGTGGATCTGTGGAAATTGTTGCCGTGCCTGAAGAAGCGACGTAGCGCACGGGCCTCGCAAACCGTGAGCAGTCCAGTCCCGGAAGTCATCCTCGAAGACCCGGATGACGACAAGTTTCTGGCCTGCGCCATTGATGGGGGAGCTGACTATATAGTCAGCGGCGATCACCACTTGCTGGATCTCGGCAGCTACGAAGGCATCCCCATTCTGAGGCCGGCGACCTTCCTCCAGATAGTCCGGGTTAGCCAAGCATAGTCAAGTCAATGAGGTCTGCGCACCGGATATCTCACGGGCAGGAAATATCGAGCCGTGGGGGAGCGGTGAGCGCCAGCGTCCCTTGACGGGCCGGATATAATAGAGACGGGTTATGGGCAGGACTAATACAGCCCGTCGTTGTCGGTTATCATCGCCCCAGCCCAATGATTCCTGGCCCAGTGAAGCTCACAAGGCCAATGATTCTCGTATCTGGATATTTGGAGGGTCCTGGCGATGCCGCAGCGAGCAGAGGTTCCGAAGATACAAGCCGGTGGCCTAGTGACCGTTGCATTCCTCAAGGCACGTCTCGATGAAGGCAAGGATCACTTAGGAATGTTCATGCCTCTGGTCCTAGATGTGCTGGCTCACCTGCAAGGGCAGACTTTCGTGACAGGAGACGTCCAGGAAGGCCTCGTAGCAACCCACGGAGTCGTCATGCCGCAACACACCGTGGCCACGCTGCTGACGCGAGCGACGAAAAGTGGATACCTCCTGCGTGCGGCGGGGCGGTTCCAACGGAACCCTGCGCATGGACCCCCGACATCCGACGTAGCTGGAGAAAAGGCGCGAATAGAAGCAGGGCAAAGGCGACTTGGGGAAGCACTGCGAACTCACGCGGAGGGCCGCGGTCTGAGTCTTCAATCCCCGGAAGCTGCGCTGGATGCCTTGTGCAGGTATCTTGACGAACAACAGCTGGGGCTCTTGCTCGGCAGCCCTGCGGAGATCTCGGCGGAAGTTGGTAGCGACCTCCGCCAACGGGCCGTTGTCGCGGAGTTCGTTCGCGCGTCGATGTGCGGGGATCCGACGCTGCTGGGCGTCCTGCGCGAAATGCTCGAAGGCATGGTTCTCTATCGTGCAGCGTTCTTGCCCGACATAAGCGTGGCGAGCAACCGCTTCAGAAATCTGCGCGTCGCGTTCGACACCGCCTTGGTGTATCAGGCCATCGGATACGAGGGCGAGGCAGCGCGGATCCTCATGCGCGACACGGTGGATATTCTGAAGGGCAGCGGCGTCCAATGCCTTGTCTTCGACAAGACCGTTCACGAGATCAAGGGAATCCTCGCTATGTACGAACGAAGCCTGGGGACGGCGGACGGGCGCAGTTCGTTGCGACCAACCCAGATGACCCGGCACATCCTAACCAAACGCCTTTCGCCGAGCGACGTCCGAGAGATGTACGCATTGCTTGAACGCGATGTAGTCGCCGCCGGATTTCAGATCATGCCAACGCCAACCCGCCTTCCAGAATACACGGCAGGCGAGACTGCGCTCGCTGCAAGGCTGGCAGATCCTCTCACTAAGGACGAGCAGCAGGCCCGCGTGACGCATGACGTGGACTGCATCGCCGCCGTCTTGACGCTGCGAAAAGGCCATAGGTCTTCTAGCATCGACCACTTGGGAGCGGTGTTTGTGAGTTCTTCCCCCCTTGTAATCCGCAACACGCGACTCTGGTGGGAGGAAGACGAACACGAGACCGGAATCGCGCCAATCGTGCATGTTAGTGCCCTGGCGACTCTGGCCTGGTTGAAGAAGCCACGCATTCGCTCAGATTTCAAGATGACGGAACTCGTTGCTCTGTGCTCGGCCGCCTTGCGCCCAAGGCAGGAGACTTGGCAGCGGTTTCTCAGGCATTTGGAGGCGCTGAAGACATCGCAGAGGCTGACCTCGGATGAAGTCACGGCAATCGTAGTGTCAACCATGTCGGACGACTTACTGAGAGAGGCTGAGCTTGACGCGGCCGATACGGACCACATTGATGCGATCACGCTAGACGAGATTGTAGATCGCGTCAAAGCCTCATACGCGGCGAAGGCAGATGAGAAAGTGCGGGCGGTCAGAGACGAGTACGAGGGCACGGTTTCGGAGTTGAAGGAGCGGGTGCGTGTGGCCAGTGAACAATACGAAGGTAGACTTTCGGAGCTGGAGGAGCGAGAAAAGGCGGCGTTAGCGCGGGCCGTTGACACGGAAAACACGACGAGTGAACGTGCGAGGCAGCGTGAGTTGGTCACAGAAGGCCGGGCTCGGGCTTGGGCTAGGCGCGTGAGCCGCACTGTCCAGTGGGTAGTGGCCACGCCGATCTGTGTTGGTGGGTTCGCGTTAATTCTAGAGCGCCCGTTTCATAATGACTGGATCGGCGCTCTTATTGGCATTTCGGTGGTTGGTTTTACGATTCTTGAGTTGGTAGGGATTCTGGGACATGTGTCCGAATGGCGTGCGCTAATGGAGGCTCGCTTGACAAGCCGTTTCCGTGACTGGCTTAGCGGTGACGCGCAGGTTGGACAACGGCCAAAGGCCTAAGTCTGACAGCGAACCCGCGATGCGCAGTTCGCTATCTAACGGCCGCCGTGCAGCTCCCAGCGCTTCGCTCCACACCCGATGCCCGCCTGGGTGACCGCGCTATCGGCTGGCGCGCCTGGCATTCGCAACTCCGTCCCTCCCTTGACACCCCCCTTCCCATCACGCTATAGTCTCCCATGAGATGCCACTTCAGCCCACCGACGAGCCACCAGACGTAGGGTGGGTTAAGTCCTGATATCATCGGGACGCCACCCACCATCACAAAGTGTATTTCCCCAAGTTATCTTACGTTGTCCGCCCGATTGGTGGTGACCTCCTATAATCAGACGTTTTTTGCCTCTACGCCTCGGGCTCGAACGGAGGATCGTGCTGGTGTTGACAGCTTGGGCCGCCGGGGCAAGGGGCCAAGGTCGCCGTTTGGGCTGCTATCCGGGTATGGGGACCGCTTCGTGGGCGAGGATATCGTCCCAAAGCGAAGCAAGTGTTCGCCGCTCAATCTCTTGTGGCGTGAAGCCGTAAGCCTGAATAGGCTCCAGCACCCTCGCGGCGGCTACGCCTAGAAGCTCTAACCGCTCGCGGACGTTCAACTTGGCAAAGTCGGGAGATACCACGATAAGGTCAATATCACTGTCTTCACGATGTGTGCCACGGGCATGGGAACCATAGAGGAACACCGCTGTCACTTGAATACCTAAGCTGCCCAGCTCATCGCGGTAGCGACCAACTATTTGACTAAGATGGGATGCGCTTTCAACCACGTGGCGACCTCCTCCGTCTGTTTCAAATAGCTACTTGCCACGTCCTCAGTATACTCTCTTATCGCCTGGCGGATGTCCGAAGGATACCGGGTGGGAATGCTCGCATTGTTTAATTTGCCTATGATTCTAACCCAACTGCGTAGTAGCTCGCAATTGTCATCATCCTTCCACCTGTTTCCCTTCGTCCTTGACACCCCCCTTCCCGCCACGCTATAGTCTCCTATGAGATGCCAGTTCACCCCACCCACGACCCGCAGGCAGACCAGCCCAACAGCCTGTCTCCAAGCCCGATAGGGATCAGCCCGATAGGCGTTGTCCGCTCCCCCGTTTCCTCCCGCGACCGTATGCCCAAGGGGGGCGTGGCGGCCGATATCGAGGTCTTCGCCGAGTTCGAAGAGGGGCTGAAGGAGATAGAGGGCAATACTCACATCACGGTCATCGTGTGGCTTCATCAGGCGGCGCGAGACCGACTGACGGTGACCCGGCGCATGGGCGGCGTTCACGTCCCGCGCGGCGTCTTCGCCACCCGCAGCCCTATCCGTCCCAACCCCTTCGGCGTCATGACCGCCCGGCTCCTGGGTCGTGAGGGGCGCATCCTGCACCTCGAAAGACTCGATATCTTCGATGGCACGCCGGTCCTCGACCTGAAGCCCTACGCCCCCGGCTTTGACGGCGCCTTCTCCGCCCGCACCGCGCGCGAGTTGTCTACCGCGCGGGACCCGGACCACAAGAGGGAGCTACAAGATATGCTCTACGAGGCACAGAGCTTCCACGGGGAGAACTGCGCCGGGCTCGCCCTCGGGGTGAGGATGCTCTATCACGCCATGGTCACCTGGGGGATCGCCCAGAAGGACCCGCAGTTGCACATCACCGTGGGGAAACGCGGCTGCGTCTCCGATGCGTTGCAGGCCCTCTCCGGCGCGACCTTCGGCAACGGCCGGCTCGCCGCCGGTCAGGGCGAGGAGTTCGTCCTTCAGCGCGGCTCCAGCAAGTTGACGTTCGCCCTGAAGCGCACGCCGAAACGGCAGCTCGAAGACATACTGGAGGGGGATATTGGCGGTCTCTTCGAGATCACGGAGTCAGGGGTCGGGGGCCGGGGGGTGGCAAGCTGAAGGCTGAAAGCTCCCATACCGCGTACTTCAGTGCGCGGTATCTGAACCTCAATAGTGCGCGGTGGCCGAACCCCGATCAATAAAGGAGTCACGTGGCAACAATCAAAGTCGTATCCCTCGACATGGAGGGTACGCTGGTCACACTAACATACAGCCACAAGGTCTGGCACGAGGGCATTCCTGACCTCTATGCCCGGAAGGTGGGCATCGGGTTTAGGGAGGCGAAGCGGCTCGTTCAACAGCAGTATGACGACGTCGGCGAAGCCCGGCCGGAGTGGTACGACATCAACTACTGGTTCACCCGCTTCGGTTTGAGCGACCCGCAGCGGCTGCTCGAAGATTATGGCCGCGAGCTCGCCATTTACCCAGAGGTTAAGGCCACCCTGCAACGCCTCAGCAAGGACTACTGTCTGGTAGTCGCCTCCAACTCTGCGCGGGACTTTCTCCAGGTTATGACGAAGGCCGTCGGCAACTCCTTCAAGACGGTCTTCTCCGCCATCTCCGATGGCGGCCAGCTCAAGACCGAGGGCTTCTTTCTCCGCATCTGCCGGGAGACGGGCGTGACGCCCGCTGAGGTGGTCCACGTCGGCGACCACCTGGAGTATGATTTCCACGCCCCGCGCCGCGCTGGACTGCACGCCTTCCACCTTGACCGCAGCCAGAAGACCTCCGGCGACTCCGTAGTGAAGGACCTCGAAGAGTTCGAGGAGAGGCTGAACGAGCTTTCAGCTATCAGCACTCAGCGATCAGGAGACTGATAGCTGACAGCCGAGGGCTGATCGCCATTCGTTCGCCTTGACGCTGCCGCTTCATCGCAGATATAATGTTGACTGGTGGGCTACACAATTCGGAGCTATAGGACTGGAATGTAGATGGAAAGCGAAGAGAGCATCAACGACGTCGCGGGTAGGCTGCGCACCTATCTGGGCATGGAGTTCCGGCCTGTGGGCGTGACCCTCTATGCGGAGATCAGGCCCGGCGAACGCCCTTCGGAGCCGGTGACCTTCTGCCATATGGTGCGCCGCGCGGCCCTGGGCGAGGAGTTCGTCTTTGTTGAAGATGACCTCCTTTGCTTCAACGCTCTGGTGCCTCTGGGGTTTGTGCAGCCGAAGTACGTCGACATCGAGCCCAGGATCAAGACGGAGATGAAGAGCGTCCGGGTGGGATCTCTCGAAGGTTGCGACGTGGTCCTGCTGGTGCTCAACCCCGACCAGGTGATGACTATCTCTGTGCTGCTCGATGGAATGAAAGCCAGCTTCAAGGGTGAGACGGCGGTTTGCGGAGAGGGGGTGGCCCATGTCTATACCACGGGCACGCCCAATGTTACCTTCCTTTGCCTCGGCGCCCGCACGCTGGGCGGCTATCAAGCAGCGGAGTTGGTCATGGCTCTTTCCCCGGATATCTTCATGAGCCTATCCCAGAAGATGGCCCGCCACGGCTCTTTAAGCCAGGAGGGCCGCGCCAAGGCGACCTTGCTGATCGAGCGGCACCTGCGGTAGTACGGACTCTTAGAAGCACGAAGCACGGAGCGCGAAGCGTGGAGTCCTCCCCACCCCATTTCTTGACTCCTTCGCGCTCGCTTCTGGCATGGGGGTGGGGCTTCTCGCTTCCCGCTTCTCGCTTCGTGCTGCCGGCCGTCTAGATTCCGCCCGTTCCCAGAAAGCTGAAGTAGGCGTTCAGGTCGGCCAGTTTCCCCAGCACCATCAGAATGCCCACGCCTATCAAGAGCAAGCCGCTGACTATCGAAATAACGCGCCCGTGGCGGCTTAGGCGTTTCAGATGCGGCGCCAGGCTGCCCAGGGCGGCGCCGGCGGCCAGAAAAGGCACGCCCAGCCCCAGCGAAAAAGCCAGCAGAAGATAGGCCCCCGTCAGGACTGTTTCCGAAGTCGCCGCCAGGGTCAGGATGGCGCCCAGGATGGGGCCCACGCAAGGCGTCCAGCCGACGGAGAAGGTAGCTCCAATCAAAGCGGACCGGGCGTAGCTTACCCGACGGCCGGCCGAATACTGTAGCTGTCGGGTCTGGTAGAGAGCGCCTATGCGGAGAACGCCCATCAAGTTCAGTCCGAGCAGGATGAGGACTATCCCCCCCACCCGGCTCAGGAGCGGTATCTGGTCCCTGAGGGTGTAGCCTATCAGACCAACTGAGGCGCCCAGGACGATAAAAACGAGGGAGAACCCGGCGACAAAGCCGGCGGCGTGAAGGAAAGGCGCCAGATGGAAGCGACGCCTCTGGCCTTGCGCCATCGATGCTCCGGTCAGGTGAGTGATATAGGCGGGCACCAGGGGTAGAACGCAGGGCGACAGGAACGAGAGCAGACCCGCCGCGAAGGCAATCAGTAGTGATACCTCTTCCAAGTCCATGGGTTGCCTAAAACCTTCGTTGAGAGCTACCAATACCGCGTACTTCAGTGCGCGGTACCTAAAGGTCCGATTTTCGTACCAAGCACCACGCACATGGCCGGCTTCACCAGGGTTCCTTGTCCGGCAACGGCCCGGCTCATTTATCCTACCCAAAAGGAATCCAAGGAGTCAACTTCGTGGCTCGATTTGTGAAGGCCAGCCCTGATCCCGCGTGGCGGCCTATCAGCACCTGATGGCTATGGTATTCCCGACTGTAATCACACCAACATCACCCCGCCATCAGACGGAAATCTGAGCGCACAGGTGTTACTATGTCAGTTGTCACGCGGACAGATAATCAGAAGGAATCCAGGATACATTGCCTGCGAGAAAGAGAATCATGTTCAGCTCTGAAGACGCCGTTAGCCATCCAGGCGTGAGTGCGGTGGAATCGCTTCTCGATGAAAGACCCCGGAGGCGCGCCACGGTTAATGTCGAACACGTCCTCACGGTGCTCAGCCGCGCCGGGGAAAGCATGGGGACTCCCGGCGGAGGCCACGTGGAACACGTGGCCGCCTATGCCCTTCTTCTGGCTCAGGGCCTGGACATGTCTTTCCAGGCGAGAACGCTGCTTCGAAGAGCGGCCCTGCTTCATGATATCGGCAAGCTGGGTATCGACGAGTCCATATTGCTCAAGAAGGGCCCCCTTGGCCCTGCGGAGTGGGAGCAGGTGATGCTCCATCCCTCTATCGGTGAAAGGATTTGCAGGCCGCTGCGCGTGGAAAAGTCCATCCTGGACACCATCCGCCACCATCACGAGCGATACGACGGCACGGGCTATCCTGACGGACTGAAGGGCCAGGAGATCCCCCTGTTCGCTCGCATCGTTGCGCTGGCGGACGCCTATGATGCCATGACGAGCTCCCGTCCTTATCGAAAGGCGCTCTCCCCGGCTGACGCCCTCCGCGTCGTCACCAAAGAAGCGGGCAAGCAGTTTGACCCCGTACTGGCGTCCACGTTCTGCGAGCTCATGGACCGTCGCTAAAGCCACTTTTTCATCGTGGCTCCTCCCTGTTGAGTCTCAAGGGACGGACAGTCGCCGCATATCTCCATGATCGAGCCCCAATTCATGGTATTCGACCGTCGTAATGCGCTGATCCATGAAGGTCCCGCGGCGCGCTCAAGTGCAATTGACAATGATCAAGAGATTAATGTAAACTAAGCTAAAGTTTGGGGCGCCTATTGACGGGTTGCACAACGGGGAAGAGCAATGAGTTGTCCCACCTTTGAGGGAAGCCGACATCCAAGGAGTCACCCTGACGAAATCGGGGTGGCTTTCTTGATTTCGCGGGGGTTTCGACATGGTTGACGTGGCCAGGGGGAGATTGGGGTGGGCCAGGTTGGGTGAGGCCGATCCCCAGGTGGATGAGGCCATAAGGCGAGAGAACAGGCGGCAGCGGGATACCATTCAGTTGATAGCCGCGGAGAACTACGCAAGCCGCGCCGTGTTGGAGGCCCAGGGTTCCACGCTGACCAACAAATACGCTGAGGGCTACCCAGGCCACCGCTACTACGGCGGTTGCGAGGAAGTGGACGTCATAGAAAACATGGCCATCCAGCGGGCGAAACGGATCTATTCCGCCCCCCATGCTAATGTTCAACCTCACAGCGGCGCCCAGGCCAATATGGCCGCCTATTTTGCCCTCCTTAGGCCTGGCGATACCGTGATGGGCATGGACATAAGGCATGGCGGCCATCTCACTCACGGTAACCCGGCCAATTTCTCAGGCGAGCTTTATCGCTTCATCTGCTACGGAGTGGATCGGGAAACCGAGCGTATCGACTACGATGTGGTGGAGAGGATAGCGCTGGAGAACCGGCCAAAGTTGATCGTAGCCGGGGCCAGCTCTTATCCGCGGGTGATCGATTACGCCCGTTTCCGACAGATCGCCGACAGGGCGGGAGCGAAGCTGGTGGTCGATATGGCTCACCCTGCGGGCCTTGTGGCCGCTGGGCTCCACCCAAACCCGGTACCTCACGCGGACGTCGTCACCTCCACCACCCATAAGACTCTCCGTGGCCCGAGAGGAGGGTTTATCCTGTGCCAGGCGAGCTTAGCCTCAGCCATAGATAGAGCTGTCTTCCCGGGCACACAGGGCGGCCCTCTCATGCATGTTGTGGCGGCTAAGGCGGTGGCCTTTCAGGAAGCCCTGCAGCCTGAGTTCCTGCGTTATCAGCAAGCCGTTCTCGACAACGCGCGCCTCATGGCCTCGGAGCTGCAGCGTCTGGGGTTGAGAATCGTCTCCGGGGGCACCGACAACCACCTGGTCCTGGTTGATCTCACTCCCGCTGGCACTACCGGCAAGGCAGTAGAGGAGGCGCTGGACGCCGTAGGCATTACGCTGAACAAGAACGTCATACCCTTTGACCCCAAGCCGCCCACCGTTACCAGCGGGATACGGCTCGGCGCCCCGGCAGTAACCAGCCGTGGGTTCGGCCCAGAGGAGATGAAGCGCATAGCCGCCTGGATCGTACAGGTGATCTCCCGGCCCGAAGATGAGAAGGCAGCGCAGGCGGTCCGCGATGAAGTGGCGGAGATGTGCCGCCGTTTTCCCGTTCCCGGCCTCAACGGGATATGATCTCGCTTGCTCAAGCCCCACCCCTGAGCTATAATAATCTAGTTTGCCTCCGAATTGCTCCCTCCAGAGGAGATACGTTGCCGAAGCTGGGGGGTTGACTTTAGTGCTCTTAAGTGATAGGTTTTCAGCAATGGCGGTCAGCGCCTGCTCAATGGTGACTGCTGACCAACAGCCAGGAAGCTGGCGCTGGCATTTTCGTGGCAATTGTAGATAGTTCTGAGAGGAGATTAATGTAGTGCGCGACTACGAGCTGGTCTTCATAGTGAGTCCGGAAGTCGCCGAGGAGAACCTCCCTGCCACTGTGGAAAAGGTGACACAGTTCGTCGCCGCCGGGGGTGGCACCGTGACCGACGTCAACCAGTGGGGCAAACGAAAACTCGCTTATCCTATTCGGAATTTCTCCGAGGGGAGCTATTTTGTCGCTCAGCTCAAGATGGATAGCAAAGCTGCCAAGACTCTCGAAAGGGAGCTGAGGCTCTCTGAGGAAGTGATCCGTCACCTTCTGGTTCGAGTGGGGGAATAGAGTATTCCGTTCCGGTTCGGTCAGTAAGGAGTTAGGAAATGGTGGGCTTAAACAAGGTGATGATTATTGGCAATCTGGGCACCGATCCCGAGATGAGGTACACTCCGAACGGCAATCCTGTGACCACCTTCCGCATTGCCACCAGCCGGAACTATACGTCTTCTAGCGGCGAACGCCGTCAGGAGACTGAGTGGTTCAATGTGATCACCTGGAATAAGCTCGCCGAGACCTGCAACCAGTTCCTTGGCAAGGGGCGGCGCGCCTATGTGGAGGGAAGGCTTCAAACGCGGACCTGGGAGGGGCAAGACGGGCAGAAGCGATACCGTGTGGAGATAGTCGCTAATACAGTGCTCTTCCTGGACCAGCAGGGAGCTGCGGCGCCTCTGCCTGCTGAAGAAGCTGAAGCTCCCGCACTGGATGCCGAGGACTTGCCATTCTAGGTGTCAGGGTCTCGCCCGCTGTCGACGCCGGACTATCATCTTGAGCCTTTCGGCGAAGCCTGTCATGCCAGCGAAAGATCCTCGCGGAGTCAGCCTCCCTCCCACGGCTTGGACGAAAAAAGAAGCGCTCACCCCGTGGCGTGCCCGAACCCGTTTCGTGAGTTGCCAAATCAGATAGATCGGGAGAATTAGAAAGAAATGCCTGTATCCCAGAGACCAAGAGACAGAAAGCGTCCGGCTGGCGCCTACGGGAAGGGCAGGTACTTCCCCAGGCGAAAGGTATGCGCCTTCTGCGTCGAGAAGACGGAAAGCATCGACTATAAGGACCAGCTCAAACTCCGTCGCTACATCTCCGAGCGGGGTAAGATAGAGCCCCGGCGCAAGACGGGCACATGCGCTAAGCATCAGCGCGTTCTGGCTCTCGCCCTCAAGCGGGCGAGGCACATTGCACTCCTTCCCTTCACCTCCGCGCATATCCGGGAGACTGGGGGCGTGGGCGCCCGTCCAGAGCGCCCTCCGCGTTTCGCCGAAGGCAGGGGTGGGCCTGCTGCGCCAGCAGCCGCTGCTCCGGCAAGGGCTGAGGCAGCTCCGGAGGCTGCTCCTGAGGCGGCCGTCGAGCCGACTGCCTTGAAAGAGTTAGAGACGGAGCGTCCTGTCAGCGAGACTGCTGGCGACCAGTAGGAGGACCGCCCGGCAGCACTCATACCTACTTTATCACTGAATCGTGGCACACCCACTACTGAAGAGGTAACCTCATGGCACCCAAGAAACAAAGCGTCGTCAAACCCGCGCCGACTCGACGGCAGCTAGCAAAATGGCAACGCGAGAAGAAGGTGCAGCGCACCACCGCGGTGATCATCGCCATAGCCATATTTGTGGTCCTGGGGATACCCGCCCTCGGGTATTTTCAGACCTTTGTTGCGCCCACCATGCAGCCCGTGGTCAGGGTAAACAACAAGTCCTTTGACATGGGATACTATGCCAAGCGGCTGCGCCTGCTCTACACCGGCGCCAAGGCGGCCGGAGGGCAGGCGAACCTGAGCACTATACCTTTTGAGCTTCTGGACATCATAGAGGAGAACCAGCTCATTCAGGACGGCGGGCCCAAGATGGGCATTGCTGTTACTCAGGAAGAGCTTGGCCAGGAGCTGAGACGCCGCGTACTGCCGGCTTCGGACCCGAAACAGGAGACCGATCCGGGACGCCTCGATGCAGAGTACAATCAGCTATACCGGCAGAGGCTGAATGAGTTTAAGCTCTCGGACGACGAATATCGCGACATTGTGAAAGCCGAGATGATGCGCAGCGCAATTCGTGAGAAGCTGGGCGAGCAGGTGCCCACGGTGGCTGAGCAGGTGAAGGTGATGGGCGTGCTGGCCGAGACGATAGACAAAGCTAATGAGGCCCTGGCCAAGCTGAAGGGCGGCGCCACTTTTGCCGCCGTGGTCAAGGAGTACACGAAGAACGAGAAGCTGCTGGAGAAACAGGGCGACATGGGCTGGCTGCCGAGGGGCGTTATGACCCAGGAGTTCGACCAGATAGCCTTCGGCCTGGAGCCGGGATCCTTCGGCCAGCCTTTCACCGATGCCGCCGGCCTCTACGTTATCAAGGTTGAAGAGAAGGTGACAGCCAGAAAGATCGATGATGAGCCCAGAGAGAAATTGAAGGATGCGGTCCTCAAGAAATGGCTGACCGAGGAAAGGGCGGCTAACAAAGTCGAGCGCTACTTCGATTCGACGAGGTATGCCTGGGCCATGGATGAAATCCGCAAGTTCGAGAAGCCAACGCCGGAATCGGAGCAGAGGCCACCTATTGAGTAGCAGAAATGAGGTGGTGATAGGACTGATGGGCCTTGGGGTGGTGGGGAGTGGTGTGGCTCAGGGCCTCCTGGATAAGGCGCGGACTATCACTAATCAGGTGGGCTGCCCAGTCAACATCAAGAAAGTCTTGATGCGGGATGACGGCAGGACGCGTCCCGTCCCCGGCTACGAAACCCGGCTCACCACCAACGCCGAAGACATCCTTTCCGCCCCTGACATAGACATCGTTATCGAGCTCATGGGTGGGGAGGATCCAGCGTACCAGTATATCAGGCGGGCGCTCTCCCTCGGCAAGCATGTGGTTACCGCGAACAAAGAGGTGATTGCCAAGCACAGCGCAGAGCTTATCGCCCTCGCTCAAGAGAAGGAAAGGGACCTCCGCTTCGAGGCCTCCGTGGGTGGCGGGATACCTCTTATAGCGCCCTTCAGGCGGGATCTGGCGGCCAACGACCTTTCTGCCCTACACGCGATAATCAACGGCACCACCAACTACATTCTGACCCGCATGGGTAACGACGGCCTGGATTTCTCGGCTGCGCTCCAACAGGCGCAGCAATTTGGCTACGCTGAGGCTGACCCTACCAACGATGTCGAGGGTAAAGACGCCGTCTACAAGCTCGCCATAATGGCCACCCTGGCCTTCCACACTCCAATCTACCCGGACGACATCTATCGGGAGGGGATTACCAGGCTTGCCGCCCGAGACTTCCGCTATGCGAAGGAGCTGGGTTTCACTATAAAGCTCCTGGCTATCGCGCGTCGGGAGAATGGCGTTGTCCAGGCGCGAGTACATCCCGTCTTCGTTCCTCAGGACGCCATTCTGGCCAAGGTGGACGGGGTTTTTAACGCGGTGCAAGTGGAGGGCGATCTCGTCGGCAAGGTCCTTTTCTATGGCAGGGGCGCCGGCTCTCTACCCACGTCCTCAGCCGTGCTGGCAGACGTTATCAATATTGCTCAGCGCATAAATCACGGTGTCAACTACGAGCCTCGGATAGTGATCGATGCCAGGAAGTCCATCAAGTCCATGTCGGACCTGGAGACTCGCTATTATTTTCGCATGAGCGTCGCTGATCGCTACGGCGTGCTCGCTGAGATTGCGAAGACCTTCGGTGATCACCTCATAAGCATCTCCTCGGTCCTCCAGAAGGAGTCGGACGAGCGGACACGCACCGCGGAGATTGTCATAACTACTCATCCGGCCCGGGAGGCGGCGGTGCAACAAGCGCTCCGGGAGTTGCAGGCCCTTCCCGTGGTGAGGGAGATTGGCAACTTCGTGAGGATGGAGGCTCAGCTGTGACGCAGCCCTCTGAAGCCAGCGAGACGAGGACTATCTCCGGCGCTGTGCGCTGGCTCGAAGACGAGCAGCGACAGGTCAAGGCTCATGCCGCCAAACTTCAACAGCTCGTTGACCAGTTGCAGGCGCAGAACTGGGACCAAGCGGAGAGGCTTCGATTGGTGGAGGAGGCTCTATCCGGCCTCCAGGGCCAGATTGCCCGCCTCTCACGCCTCGAGGATGCGACGCGACAGGTCCAGGAGACTGTCGGCCATATACAGACCGCCTGGGGTGAAACCGTGGAGAAATTCGCTGAGAACCAGCGTCTGTGGCAGGCGGAGATCGACCGCGAGCGGGTGGAGCGCGGTGAGCTGCAGAAGCACCTCGACGCTACAATGGACACATTGGACAAAGCCGGAGCAAGGCTGCAATCTCTCGAAGAAGCTATTCGAAAGCACCAGGAGCCAATCCGCGTGCTGAACCAGGGATTAGCTGCCGTCGTGCAGCGGGCTGAAAGCCTGGAAGGCAGAGCGGCCCAAAGCCTGGAACAACACAAGCGCTGGCAGAATGACATAACTCGCATAGACAAGGAACTTGAGTCCTTCCACGAACAGGCGGGCATAATCCTGGAAAGGGTGAGGCTTCTGGCCGAGCAGCCCAAACGGTTGGAGGAGCAGATGGCGGCCGTTCTGGCAGAGGAGGCGGCGCGGCGAAGCCTTGAAGAGCGGGTGGAGCTGGGCAGGTCTGAGCGTGAACGGCTGGAGCGAAAGGAAGTCGAGTTGGAGCAAGCTGTTCTACACTACCGGGAGCAACTGGCCGAGCACAGTAATCTTCTGCTCCACCTGGAGAATAGGAGCCAGAGCACGGCGGGCCACCTCAACGAGTTGAGAGAACAGTTCTGGGATGTGCGCCAGCAGTTGTCTGAACGCCTCTCTCTCTTGTGCCAACTGGAGGAGGGACAGAAGAAGCGTCAGGTTGCGGAGATCGAGCAGCAGATAAGAGAGTTGAAGCAGTGGTTATCCAAGCCGCTGAATGAGTGATATGAAGCTTGGCACTCTCCGGAGATATCGTGATTTTCTTCCCGTTAACCCGTCAACTCCTTTGGTTACCCTTGGGGAGGGTGAAACCCCCCTGGTCAGGTCCAGGAAACTGGAAAAGGACCTGAACTGCGGCGAGCTCTATTTCAAGCTGGAAAGCTGCAACCCCACGGGCTCCTTCAAGGACAGGGGCATGGTCGTTGCCGTAGCCAAAGCTGTGGAGGCAGGCAGCTCAGACATAATATGCGCATCCACGGGCAACACCAGCGCCTCCGCCGCGGCCTATGGCGCCCGCTGTGGCGTACGCGCTATTGTTATCGTTCCCAAAGGGAACATAGCGCTCGGTAAGTTCGCTCAGGCCCTGGCCTATGGCGCCAGCATTATCGCTGTTGAGGGAAATTTCGACCGGGCCCTTCAGATCGTGCGCTCCCTGGCCGAAAAGCACCCGGTGACCTTAGTGAACTCTGTCAACCCGTTTCGCATTGAGGGGCAGAAGACGGCGGCGTTTGAGATCGTGGACGATCTGGGCGATGCCCCCGGCTACCTTTGCATACCTGTCGGCAACGCCGGCAACATTACCGCTTATTGGAAGGGCTTCGTTGAATATCATAGGGCGGGGAAGGCATCCAAGAGGCCCAAGATGATGGGTTTTGAGGCGGAGGGAGCGGCCGCTATCGTTCGAGGATACGCCATTGCCGAGCCCCAGACCATCGCCACCGCCATTCGCATCGGCAACCCGGCTAGCTGGAAAGGCGCGGTAGCCGCCAGGGATGAATCGGGCGGCGCCATAGACTACGTTACCGACGATGAGATCATGAGCGCCTACTTTCTCATGGCCAAGGAAGAAGGCATCTTCGGCGAGCCCGCGTCCAGCGCCTCTCTGGCGGGCTTGATCAAGCTGGTGCGAGGGGGCGCCGACCTGTCCGGGGATAAAGTCGTTTGCATAGTCACGGGAGCCGGACTCAAAGATCCCGATACTGCCATCAAGCATTCCCAACCCTATTTGGAACTCCCTGCGGATCTCGGCGCTGTAGAGAGAGCGCTGGGCTTCCGATGACCAGCTTCGGGGCGGCACAAGCGATATTGAGTTAGAATATGAGTGCGTTGGAAAACTCGTTACTTACCAGGGATGCAAAGGAGGCCAGGATGGTTGACCTTTGCGCCATTGAGAAGGCGGTGGCAACGATAATCGAGGCTATCGGGGAGGATCCGTGCCGGGAGGGGCTTCAGGGCACGCCGAGGCGCATGGCCGAGATGTACGCTGAAGTTTTCTCCGGTCTCGGAGTTGACCCCAAAGAGGAGTTGGGTGTGTGCTTCGAGGAAGGCCATCGGGAGATGGTCATCCTTAAGGATATCCCCTTTTATTCCATGTGTGAGCACCATTTCCTCCCTTTCTTCGGGACGGCCCACGTCGGCTACATCCCGAACGGCCGGGTGGTAGGCGCCAGCAAGCTGGCTCGCGTTGTGGAAATCATCGCGAAACGTCCCCAGCTCCAGGAGCGCCTCACGACGCAAATCGCTGATACCATCCTCGATGCGCTCAGGCCGGACGGCGTGGCAGTGGTTATTCGCGCGGAGCACCTGTGCATGACTATGCGCGGCATCAAGAAGCCGGGGAGTAACTTTGTCACCTCAGCCACAAGGGGCCTTTTCCGCAGCAGGATTGCCACGAGGGCGGAATTCCTCTCTTTGCTGCAAGGATAGCCGGATCGGGATGAAGGTGTCCGTCATCCCGCTGGATTTCCGCACCCTGGCGGAGGACTGGCAGCGCCTCCTTCCCGATTGCGGCACCAACACCATCTTCTCCACTCCCAGGTGGCAAGGAGTGTGGTGGCAACAGTTCGGCCAGGGGAAAGACCTTCTTCTTCTCAGCGTCGTGCACGATGGCAGGCTCATCGGTATCGCTCCTTTGATGAGGGTGGGCGGCACAATATCCTTCATTGGCGACCATGAAGTTTGCGATTACCTCGACTTCGTTGTCCTGCGCGGTGGTGAGGAGGTCTTTTTCCCGGCGCTCCTGGACTACCTCGTTCTTCAAGACTGGACGCGGCTGGACCTCCACGCCATTCCCGACTACTCCAGGACCATCAGCCTGTTGCCAGCTATGGCCCAGGCGCGGGGTTACTCGGTAACCCTGGAAGTGGAAGGCGTGTGTCCCGGGTTGGCCCTCGCGGGAACCTGGGATGATTACCTGTCCAGTTTGAGCAAGAAGGCCCGCCACGAGCTGCGGCGCAAGCTCAGACGGCTAAATGCCAGCGACAACGTGCGCTCCTACGCCCTGTCCCACGATGACCTTTCCGCCGACATGAGCGATTTTCTCCATCTCCATCGGGTGAGCCGGGAGGATAAGGCCCATTTCATGAATTCGGAGATGGAGGCTTTCTTCCGCAAAGAGACGGCCACCCTGGCTGAGGCAGGCTGCTTCAGACTCTATTTCATGGAGATCGATGGGAAACGGGTTTCCTCGGCCATCTGTTTCGACTACGCCGACGAGTTCTTGCTCTATAATAGCGGCTACGACCCCGCGTATTCTGGCCTCAGCGTTGGGCTTTTGTTGAAGGTCTTTTGTCTCAGAGAGGCCATAGAGAGCGGCAAACGCCGTTTCGATTTTCTGCGCGGCAGCGAGCGTTACAAGTACGAGCTGGGCGGAACGGACTCGCTGGTGCGTCGATGTCTGATAACCCGAGAAGCGTCGAGGTCTTGAGCTTGCGAGTAGCCTTTATCAACGTGCATAGCTCCCCCCTGGCTAAGATAGGCGGCAGAGATACCGGGGGTATGAACATCTATATCCGCGATCTAAGCCGCGAGCTTGGCAAGAGAGGGGTGGTCATCGACATCTTCACCCGGTGCAACGGCTCGTCAGCGCCGAGGATCGTGAGTCTTGGCGAGAATGTGCGTGTAATACACCTCAGGTCCGGGGAAGTCGCCGAGGTTGAGAAGGACCGAATGTTCCCGCTCCTGCCGGAATTCCTGTCCAACCTGCGGCGCTTCGCTGAGGACGAAGGCGCGTCCTATGGCATCTTCCACAGCCACTACTGGCTTTCGGCCTGGGTAGGGGAGGCGCTGCGTCGGGTCTTGGGTGCGCCCCACATAGCCATGTTCCATACCCTGGGCGAGGTGAAGAACCAGGCCCGGGCTGGCGAAAACGAGACCGAGCTTCGCATCGAGACTGAGCGCAACGTGGTGGCCGGCGCCGACTACCTGGTTGCGGCCAGCGCTGACGAGAGAAACCAACTGGTGAGGCTGTACGGCGCCTCGCCCAGCCGCGTCGAGGTCATCGCCTGCGGCGTCGACCTGAGCCGGTTCCATCCCATGAACAAAGGTGAGGCGCGAAGCAGGCTCGGTTTCCCGGAGAGACAGATTGTTCTTTTTGTGGGCCGGATCGAGCCGTTGAAAGGGCTGGACCTCCTGCTGGAGACCGTTGAGAAGCTGGAAGACAAGAGCGACTTGCGCGTCCTCGTCATCGGCGGGGATTCCCATAGCGAGGTGGAGATAGAGAGGCTGCACCGGACGGCGGCTGCGCTGGGGATCTGTGAGAAAGTGAGCTTCCTTGGCGCCGTTGAGCACGACAGGCTGCCTGTCTACTACAACGCCGCGAACGTCTGTGTGGTGCCATCCTACTACGAGAGCTTCGGCATGGCGGCCCTGGAGGCGCAAGCCTGTGGCACGCCGGTTATCGCCTCCAGGGTGGGAGGTCTGGACGACGTGGTCCAGGATGGAGAGACCGGTTACCTTATCCCCTGGCACTGTCCGGAGCCCTTCGCCGAGCGCTTGGAGCTGCTGCTGAGCAATGAAACGCTTCAGCGGGCGCTGGGGAAAGCGGGGCACGCTTTCGCTAAGAACTTCGCCTGGGAAACCATCGCCGATAGGATAATGGCGCTTTATGAGAAGGCTCTCGCCCCGGTGAATCGGGGCGCGCCCTGAATCAGGTTCAGGGCGCGCTTTCCCGCCGAACCTAGCGGACCCTCACTTCGAAAGGAACCAATTATGACCAGCACCAGCGGAGGCGCCATGGTCGTGAACGCCCACCCCGACGATGCCGAGTTCGGTTGTGGAGGCACCATAGCCAGGTGGGCCGGCGGGGGGCGAGAGGTCGTCTATGTGGTCTGCACCAACGGGGACAGGGGAAGCAGCGATCCCGAGATGACCTCGGAAAGGCTCGCTGCTATCCGGGTGAAGGAGCAACGAGCGGCAGCGGCCGCACTGGGAGTGAAAGAGGTCATCTTCCTCGGCTATCCGGACGGCGGGCTCGAGGATACGGGCGCCTTTCGCGAGCAACTGGTGCGTCTCATAAGGAAGCACCGGCCGGAGATAGTCCTGACCTCCAACCCGCACCGCCGGCCTTTTCAGCACCGGGACCACCGCATAGTGGGCACGGTGACACTGGATGCGGTTTTCCCCTATGCCAGAGACCGCCTCTACTATCCGGAGCACGAAGCTGCTGGTCTGGCTACCCACAAGGTTCGCGAGGTCTATCTCTGGGGCACCGACGAGCCGGATATCGTTATCGATATCACTGGCGTCATGGATAAGAAGCTGGCGGCGCTCCGCTGCCATGTGACGCAAGTAGGTCACCGGCCCGAAGAAATCTTCAGGAAGTTTGTGTGCGAGCGGGCGGCGGCTGTGGGTGGGCTGCGTGGCTTCACCTACGGTGAGGGGTTCCTCCGCATCGAGTTCCCTCCCTAACTGGCCGCGGGGAGCCGACCTGAAGGCGTACGGACCGATGTAGCTAATAGCTGTCAGCTTTCAGCATTCAGCTTCTGGCTGGTAGTAGCCTGAGTCGCACGTCCGTTACAGAATCATGCAGCAGCGATTGCCGTTCAGGTCATGGCACTCGTCGATGGCATAGCGCCAACGTCGATCTTGTCACCGGATCTCTGACTCAGGACGCTGGTGGGTAGTCGTTTGGCTCCAGGTAGGTCATCGTCCGCGGCACCCACCCCACGGCCGGCCCAGGTTGACAGCCGGTGGCTGATGGCTGTGAACTTTCCTTGACACTCTTTCCCCTATCCAAATATACTAGACTTCGGCAAATCGCCTGAGACAGATCCGTTTTGATAGATATTCACAATCACATCCTGCCGGCCATCGACGACGGCGCCAAGTCGGTGGAGGAGTCTCTGGAGATGGCGCAGGTGGCTCTGAAGGATGGGGTCACGGTTGTCGTCGCGACGCCGCATAGCAGCGACCTGGAGGCGCTGCCGGCCGGAACCTATGACTCGCGGCTGGAAGAAGTCAGGCTTGCCCTGAAAGAGCAGGGCCTGGCTCTTAAGGTGGTGTCCGGGTTGGAGAACTACCTCACGCTGTATTTGTCGAAGCGGTGGCAGTCCGGAGAGGCACTGACACTGGGCGATGGCCGTTACATGCTGGTGGAGTTCCCGTTGTCCCAGTATCCTCTGTATACGGACGAAGCCCTTTTCGATCTTCAGATCAAGGGCGTTACGCCCATAATAGCCCACCCCGAGCGGAACGAGGCGATACAGCAGGATGTGGGCCGTTTGGTGAAGCTGGTTGAACGGGGAATGCTGTCCCAGATCACCACGGCCAGTCTGCTGGGTGATTTTGGCTCGACGGCCAAGCGCGTCGCGGAGATGCTCTTGGCCAGAAACCTGGCTCACATCATTGCTACCGATGCTCACGTCCCTCACGGCAATCGCAGCCCGGTCCTTTCCGAGGGTGTGGCTGCCGCGGTCAGGATCGTGGGCAGGGAAAAGGCGATGGCAATGGTTACCGCCGTGCCGGAGGCTATTCTGGCTGGAAAGGCGGTGGCGGTGGAGCCGCCAGTGGCAGCCCGCCCGCGGTGGGCGTTCTGGAGGAGGTAGCGGATGAAAGGTCTGATCCTTAGCGGCGGCAAGGGCACGAGGCTCCGCCCCTTCACGTACACCGGGGCGAAGCAACTCGTCCCTCTGGCGAACAAGCCCGTGCTCTTCTACGCCATAGAGCATCTGGTGGCGGCGGGAATCAGCGATATTGGCATCGTGGTGGGCGATACGGGGGACCAGATCAGGGCGGCCGTGGGAGACGGGAGCCTTCTCGGCGCTCGCGTGACCTACATCCAGCAGGACCGGCCGTTGGGCATCGCCCACGGGGTGAAGATCGCGGAGACCTTTCTAGGCAAGGAGCCCTTCGTGCTCTTCTTAGGCGACAACTTTATCCGCGAGGGCATCGTTCCCCTGGTCGATCAATTCCGCAGCGGCGGCGCGAACTCCCTGATCATCCTCAACCGGGTCAAGAATCCTTGCGACTTCGGTATCGCGGAGTGCGTCGACAGGCGGGTGGTAAGGCTCGTAGAGAAGCCCAGGGAGCCGAAGTCCGACCTGGCGGTCACCGGCATCTATATGTTCGACCAGAACGTGTTCCGGGCAGTGAACAGCATCAAGCCTTCCGCCCGCGGAGAGTTGGAGATAACCGAGACCATTCAGTACCTCATTGACAACCAGTTCCAGGTCGCGGCCCATTTCCTGGAGAACGGCTCCTGCTGGATTGACACCGGCAAGATGGAGGACATCCTTGAGGCTAACCGGCTGGTGCTGGAGGTGTTGGCAGAGCGTCTCGAAGGGTTTATGGACGAGTCTTCGGAGATCTGTGGGCGGGTCGTGCTGGAGCCGGGGTCGGAGGTTATCAATAGCGTCATCCGCGGCCCGGCGATCATCGGGCAACGCACTCGGATCATCAATAGCTATGTTGGTCCCTTCACCTCCATCAACCACGACTGCCTGGTCTCGGATAGCGAGATCGAGCACAGCGTCGTTCTGGAAAACAGTCGCATACTGGGCATCCGCTACCGGATCGAGAACAGCCTTATTGGCCGGAACGTGGAGGTCGCCCGGTCCCCCATGAAACCGCGAGCCTACAAGCTCGTCCTGGGGGACTTCAGCAAGGTGGGGCTTTTGTGAATCCTGGACTCCGATCCAGGATAAATCCCGGACTACGATCCGGGATGAAGGTCACCCTGGTCTACGCGGGGATTGGCGGCAAAGGCTTCAAGAGCGTTGGGCAGGGGATGGATGGGGGGTGGGTGAGCCACGGCCTCTGCCAGCTTTCCGCCTGCGCCCGTGAGCGGGGCTTCGCCGTTGACCTCATCGACCTGCGGGCTCTCAATGGCTGGGACGAGTTCCGACAAGAGATAGTCGCCCGCCATCCCGATGTCTGCGGCCTCACCATGATGAGCGTCGACTATAACCCCGTGATGGAGAGCGTCCGCATCATCAAGGAGGCGCTGCCCCAAACGGTGACCGTGGTCGGCGGCCCCCACCCCACTCTCGACACTCAGGACGTCGTCAGGAACCCGGGCATTGACTACGCGGTCGTCGGGGAGGGCGAGATCGCCTTCCCCTGGCTCCTGGCGAGGTTGCAAGGCGGACAGCGGCCAGCCGAGAGGGTCATCATCGGCGAGAAGCCGGACCTGGACGATTTGCCGCTCCCCGACCGCGACCTCTTCCTCATCGAATGGAAGAAGGCGGGCTACACGCTGGACTCCCCGGAGGTGCCCTTCGCCGCCGAGCTGCCGGCGCCCTTTCTCACCATCATCGCCGGTCGAGGCTGCCGCTATAATTGCAGCTTCTGCAAGCCGGCGGAGGATATTATCTTCGGCAAAGGCGTGCGTCGCCGCAGCGTGGAGAACGTCATCGGTGAGCTGAGATACCTGCGGGAGAAGTTCCAGTTCAAGAGCTTCATGTTCCATGACGATTGTCTCACCGAGGACCGCCAGTGGGTGACCGAGTTCTGCGAGGCCTACCGGGCGTCCGGTTTCCGGCAGCCCTTCTTCTGCCAGAGTCGAGCCGAGATCATCGTCAAGAATGAGGACATGGTACGAAGCATGGCGGCGGTGGGCTTGAGGGGCTATTTCATCGGCTTCGAGAGCGGCAACGACCGCATCCTGCGCTTTCTGCGCAAGGGGACTACGCGCGCCCAGAACCTCGAGGCGGCGCGCATCTGCCGCAGATACGGCATCACCATCTGGGCAAACTACATGCTTGGCCTCCCCACGGAGACGCCGGACGAGATACGCGACACCGTTTCCATGATGAAGGCCATCGACCCGGACTACTATAGTCCCGCCTTCTACACGCCCCACCCGGGCAGCGATCTTTTCGACTACTGCCAGGAGCACGACCTCTCCCTCATCACCGACTACGACAGCTACCGTCGCAACCCCACCGAGCCCAAGATCAAAGGCCACGACTTCGCCTTCCTGCGTGCGTCCCTCGCTGAATCCCAGCGGCGCACCCCCTGGAACGCCTTTCGGCGGCAGACGCGCTCCCTGTGGAAGCGCTACGCCTCGCCAGCGAAGGTGGTGCGGAAGGTGGGGAGGTGGGTGGGGGGGACTTAGGTGGTGGAGGAGATAGTCCGTACCTGTGCGACATTTGGCTGGAACTTGGGAATTCAGATTCTCGGGTGGCTGACAGATTTCTGGGGATTCCTGAGGAGCAATGCTTCAGTTCTCCAGTTATTTGTCGTTGTGCCGACAGTCGTCTACGGTGCAGCCCAGATTCGGCAGGCTAGGAAGGCCACACAGATCCAGGCTCTTAACCAGGTGCACGACTTGCTTGCTCAACGCGACGTTGAAAAGGCCCGCACGGCCCTCCGCGATGGCAACTACGAAGACGCTATCCCATACAGCGAAGGCACCAAAGACGCGATCGAACTCGTTAGTCGCTCGTACGATAGAGCTGGCTTTTTGCTGTGGTTGAAGCTTATTCCTGAAAGGGACCTTCTTGCCAACTACTCAGCATCAGCCCTGTTCCAATGGTCCAAGCTGTGCAAGTACATTGAGCGCCAACGCGGAGAAGAAAAATACGAAGCGAGGCGATACTTCGAGTATCTCGCCTGGCGAAGTCAGAGATACAGAAGAAGACTTGGATTACCGATGTCTGATGAGTTGAGCAAGGAGTCGTTATTCCTTGATCTGACATGGCTTCAAAGGCAAAGGAGCCCGTGGGAGAAGATACGAGGCTAGCGTGGACCGTGGACATCTTAGCGGGCTGGGCGCTCCATTTGTGTCATTCTGAGGCGTGAGCCGGTCGGGTGATGGGCGTGGGGGGCTCCGCCGAAGAATCTTGGGTACCTGGCTGTTACATGTGGCTACCTCAGATCCTTCGCGGCCCCCGCTTCTACTCTAGCCCAGCCCAAGCCGCTGTTCAGAAACTTCAACTGGCCACCGCCTCTTGTGGCACAAGGCGGTAGTAAAGTTTCTCCACTGCGCACAGGGTTCCCGGAACCCTGGGGTACTCAGGATGACAGTAATGTGGCGCGTGTTTCCTGAATGGGGAGGCCAGTATGAGACTTAAAGTAGACAAGAAGAACGATGCCCTATATCTGCGTCTTGACGAATCAGCCATCGTGGAGTCCGAGGAGGTGAAGCCGGGGCTGATTGTCGACTACGACGCCAATGGGAACGTAGTAGGAGTTGAGATATTGGGTTTGGGCAAGCGGGTCCCGGAAAGCATGTTGAGAAGTCTTCAGTTCGAGATGGTGTAGCAGGTTCCGCCTCTTTGTTTGACTACTCTCGTCCCCTGTGCTAACGTTGACACAAAGCGTCATGTAGAGAGGTCGACAAGGCGATGGATTCCCCCATTCGTCAAATCAGAGAAGCCAGGCTGGCCAGGAGGGCCAGATTCGAGGCCCTGGTGCGCCAAGCCGTCGCCGGGCTGCCGGAGGAGTTCCGCGCCCGGCTTGAGAACGTGGACATCCTCGTCGAGGACTGGCCCAGTTTCGGACAACTGGCCCGGATGGGCTTGAGAAGCCGGTATCAATTGCTGGGCCTGTACGAGGGCGTGCCCCTGACGGTGCGCGGGGGCGGCTATAACATGGTGACGCCGGACAAGGTGACTATCTTCCGCAAGCCACTGGAGGCCATGTGCCGCTCCGATGAGGAGATCGCTGCCGAGGTGCAGAGGGTGATCCGCCACGAGATCGCCCATCACTTCGGGATATCCGACCAGCGCCTGAGGGCGATAGAGAATCCCTCGCGTTCCCATCTCCAAGAACCAGAGCAGCTAAAGGGTGAGCGGTGAGGTCAACCCTTCTCATTGACAGCCCTCGCCGACAGATGCTACGATTGTCGTCGTGGCAGCCTTGTTTGTGACCTCCCGGGGAGTGTTCGTCTCATTGGTGGTCCCTCGCCAATCGGAAGGCCTGCCATCTCAGCTCAGGACCTCGAGGCTCCGTTGTTCCACAGAATAGACCTCCACGTTCACACCCCTGCCTCGTCCTGTTATGAAGACCACGTCAATCCGGAATTAGGCCTCCAGACGACCCCTGAAGGTATCGTGGAGGGAGCCATAGCTTCCGGCTTGGGGGCCATCGCCATTTGCGATCACAACAGCGCCGAAGCCATCGATTCGGTCCGGGAGGCGGCCGTAGATAGTGGTCTGTGCGTTTTTCCGGGCACGGAGCTGACCGTGCGAGGCGGCCACCTTCTCGCTATCTTCGACCTGGATACTCCTGTGGTCATCCTGCGACGGCTCCTCGCCGACATGGGCTTCAACCAGGAGCATCGCGGCAACGGCTACCTGGGCGTTTCCGCCTGGATGGACGAGGCAGCCAGGATGGTGGTGGAGGCGGGTGGGCTGGCCATCGCTGCCCACGCGGACCGCTACCCGCGGGGCTTTCTGGCCTCTGAGGAGGCCACCGCGGATAAGAAGCGCATCCACGAAAGCCCGTATCTTTCCGCCCTGGAGATAACTAACCCTGCTGACAAAGCCCTCTGGAACGAGGGCAAATCGCCCGTATACCCGAAGAAGTACGCCTGCCTCCAAGGCTCCGATGCTCATTCGCCGGGTGAAATCGGGCGACGCTGGACAGCCATAGACATGCCTTCGTTGACGCTGGCCGGGCTGCGCCTGGCCCTTGCGGATTACCGGCGCCGCGTGCGGTTGCCAGGGGAATCGATGTAGGGAGTCTGAGTAGACCGCCGTGGTCTCCAAGACCGCGGTGGTCTTTTGGAGACCCCTACGCAAGTCCATGGCCCAAAGCAGGGGCAAAGACGGCGGTCATCCCCCCGGCCTTGGATAGCGAAAAGAGTCGCAAGGAGGTTTCGAATGTCGAAGAAAGCGCTGGCGGGGGTCAGGCTGCTCGAAGTCTGCCATACGGTGAGCGGCAGCTACTGCACCAAGCTCTTCGCTGATCTCGGGGCGGAAGTAATCAAGATCGAGCCGCCAGGCGTCGGCGACTGGGCGCGAAGCCGTGAGCCCTTCGCCGGGGATGTTCCGGACCGGGAGCGCTCTCTTCTGTTTATCTACCTTAACACCAACAAGCTGAGCGTCACCTTGCACTTGGAGAGTGCTGGCGGGAAGAAGATCATCGAGAAGATGGTGAAGAGCGCGGATGTCCTGGTGGAGGACAACTCGCCCAAGGTCAGCAAGAAGTTGGGTATCGATTATGGAAAACTGAGCAAGCTCAATTCAAAGCTCGTAATTACTTCTGTCACTCCCTTTGGGCAGACTGGTCCGTACCGGGAGTTCAAGTCCTACCATCTCAACGAATACCACGCCGGCGGCGATGGGTACTTGCTTCAGAGCGCTGGCTACACCGATCGAGAGCCTATCAGGGGCGGCGGCTACCTGGGTGAGTATGAAGCGGGTATGGTGGCCGCCGGGGCGACCATGGCGGCTATCTTCGCCAGGAGCGTTACCGGGGCCGGTCAGCACGTCGACATCTCCAAACAGGAGGCGCTCATTGTTTTGAACCGCTACAACCTGGCGCGCTACCCGAACGAAGGCATTGTGGAGCGCCGCAGCACGCGCGGCTATGAGTGGGGCGGCATCCTCAAATGCAAGGATGGCTACATGATGATGCAAGCGACCGAAGAGCATCACTGGCTGGCTTTGAAGAAGCTCATGGGCCATCCCGCGTGGGCCGACGAGGAGAAATTCAAGGACCGCCTGGGGCGGGGCCAGAACAAAGACGAGGTCAACGCTCGCATCACGGAGTGGATGATGCACCACACCAAAGAAGAGATATACCTTGAGGGGCAAAAGTGCGGCGTGCCCATCGGTCCCTTCTACTCGCCGGAGGAGGTAGTCGACAACGAGCACGAAAGGGTACGCGGCTTCTTCGTCGAGTTCGACCATCCGTTTGTTGGAAAGGTCAAGGCCCCGCGTGGCCCTTGCGCCTACTCGGAGACGCCCGTCGCGATGGACACGCCCTCCCCACTCCTGGGCCAGCACAACCAGGAAGTCCTCGAACGCCTCGGCTACAGCAAGGAAGATATCGTTAAGCTGGCCGAAGCCGGCGTCATATAGAGTAGAGAAGGAGACTCGAAGATGGTAAAGGACGCACTGGCTGGGATAAGAGTCGTTGACTTCACCTGGGCGGCGGCCGGCCCCTTCTGCACCACAGTGCTGGCGCTGTTGGGGGCCGAGGTCATCAAGATAGAGACCTCGAAACGCATGGACGGTACTCGAGTGCGACCAGGTCCCGGAAAGGCCTTCGTCAACGCCAACGCCTCGCCTCCTTTTAACGACCTCAACGTCAACAAGATGTCGGTGGCTCTCGATCTGACAAAGCCTGAGGCTGTTGAGTTGGTCAAGGGAATGGTCGCTGTGAGCGACATCGTGGCTGAGAACTTCAGGCCCGGCGTTTTGAGCAAGCTCGGCTTGGGCTATCAAGTCCTGAAGAAGATAAAGCCAGACATTGTGATGTTGTCCTCCTCCGCCTCCGGGCAGACGGGCCCCGACGGCGGCTACCTCGGCTACGCCTCCATTTTCGGCGCCCTCAGCGGCCTTGGCTACGTGACCGGGTACAGAGGCGGCCCGCCCATGGAGCTGCGGTTGCCCATGGACCTGACCAGCGCCATGACATCGACATTTGTAGTGCTGGCAGCATTGGACTACCGGCGGAGGTCCGGTGTAGGGCAGCATCTGGACGTCTCGTCCCGGGAGGCCCTGAGCTGCTACATTGGCGAGATCCTCATGGACGCGGCAGTGAACCACCGAAGTCAGGAGCGTACCGGCAATGAGAACGCTATCATGGCGCCCCACAATTGCTATCCTTGCGCGGGCGATGATGAGTGGATTAGCATCGCCGTCGGCAGCGACGAGGAGTGGCGCGCATTGTGCCGGGCAATGGACAATCCGTCCTGGACGAGCGACGAGAAATTCGCCGATGCCCTGAGCCGCTGGAAGAATCGTGACGCGCTGGACAAGCTGGTGGGCGAGTGGTCTCGTCCGCGGGCTAAGTACGACGTGATGCACAAGCTTCAGAGGGTGGGAGTGGCGGCTTTCCCCTCCATGAACGCCAAGGATATCTTCACCGATCCTCATCTGAAGGCGCGTCGCTTTGCCGAGGGGATCGATCACCCCGTCACCGGGAAGCAAACGCTGGTCGGGCCGCCTTTCAAGCTTTCGGCGACCCCGGCGCGCATCCGGCGCCATGCGCCTCTGCTTGGCGAGCACAACGAGCGCGTCTTCGGCGACTTGCTGGGCATGTCCAGGGATGACATGGAGCGTCTGGTGGTCGAAGGGGTGTTCGTTTAGCGCCCGGGAGCACGCTTGTTGCCTTGATGGGTATAGGCTTTCATGCTATCATATGCCTAGAGGCTGGAGGGATCGCATAGTTGGTCTAGTGCGGCCGCCTGCTAAGCGGTTACAGGGGCTTATACCTCTGTCATGGGTTCGAATCCCATTCCCTCCGCCATTTCCCTCCTCTTCCTGAGCGGATTCTTCCTGATCGTAGTCAAGTTGGAGCCTTGGGGAGGAGAAGACGTCTGACAGCTCGCTGGTGAAGAAACTGTTGATCAAGCCCGGCCAACGGGTGTTGGTCTTGAACGGGCCCAAGGGATATGCGCTGGGAGAACTGCCGGAGGGCGTGGTCCTGTCCGACAAGCCGCAGGGCGTGTTCGATCAGGTCCATGCCTTCTGTAGAGACAGTGCGGAATTCCAGAAGCTGGCCCCGCAGGCGGTGGCGGCGCTGGCGCCCAAAGGCATCTTGTGGATGTCCTATCCCAAAGGAAGCTCCAAGATGACGACAGACCTGAACCGGGATATCCTGTGGAAGCTGGCCGGGGAGAAAGGGTTGACTGGCGTCTCCCTCGTCTCGATTGACGATAGGTGGTCGGCGATGAGGTTCAAGCCGGCGGAGAAGTAGTATAATTCGAATAGGAAGTCCAAGCGCCCCCTTCCTGCGAGGGGGCGATTTTTCTAGTGAAGCTTCGATGTCCAGCTACTACATTTGGACCGTGGGTTGTCAGATGAACAAGGCTGACTCCGAGCGCCTGGCGGCCAGTCTCGAGGAGGCCGGGTACGCGTCGAGCTCCAGGGTTGAAGACGCTGACCTCGTCATTCTCAATAGCTGCGCCGTGAGGCAGAGCGCGGAGAACCGGGTGATCGGGAAGCTGAGCACTCTGAAGAGGTTGAAAGCTGAGCGCCCGAGCCTGCTGCTCGCCCTTACCGGGTGCATGGTGGACTATCAGGAGAGTGACCTGCGGCGGCGCTTCCCCTATGTCGATGCCTTCTTCAAGCCTCAGGCTGTGGGCGACCTGCTGGGTTTTGTGGGCGCGGCGCCCAACGGGCAGCCCGCCCTGCCCGCCCGCCCGTCGGTATGCGCCTTCGTACCCATCATCCAGGGCTGCGACAATTTCTGCACGTATTGCATCGTGCCCTTCCGCCGGGGAAGGGAGAAGAGCCGTCCCCCGGCGGAGATCCGCTGCGAAGTGGAGCGTCTGGTGGCTCGCGGCGTTCGCGAGGTGACTCTGCTGGGGCAGAACGTGGACTCCTACGGTCACGACCTGGCCAACGGTTACGACCTGGCCCGCCTCCTTCAGGAGCTCAACACCCTGCCCGGTCTGGAACGAATTCGCTTTCTGACTTCTCATCCCGAGGACATGACTCGCGGGCTGATCGAAGCGGTGGCTGGCCTGGAGAAGGTCTGCGAGCACGTCAATCTGCCCCTTCAGTCTGGTGACGATGATATCCTGCAAGCCATGCGCCGCGCATATACCGTCAGCCAATACTGTGACCTTGCCGGACGGATTCGTACGGCCATCCCCGGGGTATCCTTGAGCACTGACATCATCGTGGGCTTCCCAGGCGAGACGGAGGAGCAGTTCCGCCGGACGGCGGAGGTCCTCGGCGAGCTCAGATTCGATACGGTGCACGTCGCCGCCTATTCCCCGCGTGTGGGTACGGCGGCGGCGCGTATGGAGGACAGCGTTCCCTTCGTGGAGAAGAAACGGCGCCTGGACGAGATCGAGGCTCTCCAGGAGGGAATCGCTGCCGAGACAAACGCGAAGTTGTTGGGCGCTGTCGAGGAGGTGCTGGTGGAGGGACAGCGCGGCGGCAAGTGGTTCGGACGGACGCGGACCAATAAGCTTGTCTTCTTCTGCGATGCGGGCAATCGATACGGGCAGATGGTCGATATTGTGATAGAGAAGGCCAGCCCGTGGGCTCTGCAAGGGAGCCTGCGCGGCCGGAAGGAGGGCTAGGGACGTGTCAGGCATCCTGGCGCCCATTTTGGTACCCACCGGGCTACTCATCGTGGCGGCGCTTATCATCTACCTCGTTTCTCGCCTGCGGGTGGGCGGCTTGCAGGAGATAAGCGTTCGCTCCCTGCTTGTTTTCTATTTCTATCTGGTGACGGTGGTCAGCCTGATAGTCACCCTGGTAGGCGTCTCCGTGCTGGTTAAGGCTGGCCTGGGCGCGGTCCTGGGCCCCACGTTCAGCTACTACCGGCCACCCTTGGTCAAGCCGGCGGTCCCGCCGCCAGCCCTCAACGGCAGGCCCGTGCCTCCGATGCCGCCGCAGCCCATGGAGGAGGAGCAGCGGATGCGGCAGCAGCGGGAGATAGAGAACAACTTGCGCAGCGATCTTCTCCAGGGAGGCACGGCCGCCTTCATCGGGGGCCTGGTCTGGCTGGCACATGTCTATGGTCGGCGGCGCATCGAGACCGACGAGGAGCGACGCGAATCTATGCTGAACCGGGCCTATCTTTTCCTTGTGCTGGCTGTTTCCAGCATCGTCGGCATCATCTCGGCTGCTCAGGGTATCTATGAGACGCTGCGGTTCTATCTGATTCAGCCCTTAGATCAGTATGCCTACCAGGCGCCGCCCGGCGGCATGCTGGCCACGGCCATCGTCTTCGTGCCCGTTTGGGCATATTACCTTAGCACCCTGGCGCGCGAGTGGCGCCGGAGAGCCGCGAACGGGTGAATGGTCTGGGGGAGAGCGTCGGGGAGGGGCGCCGTCGCGTGCACTCTGCCGAGCCCCAAGACTGAAAGACCGCGAGTCGTGGGAAACAGAGTATGGAAAAGCCAGTAAGCACACTTGACGAATGCACGCCGCCTACGGGCATGAGCGTCGGGGAGTTTGAGGAGCTCAGGTCGAAGATCTTTCGCCTGAAGAAGGAAATGAACGCGCTCATCGTTGCTCATAACTACCAGCGGCCTGAGGTGCAGGATATCGCCGATTTTGTGGGGGACTCGCTGGAGCTGGCGCGGCAGGGCAAGGAGACGGGGGCGGATGTAATCGTGCTTTGCGGCGTTCGGTTCATGGCCGAGAACTGCGTTATCGTCAACCCGTCTCGTACTGTGCTTCTCGCCGAAGGCTCCGCGGGCTGCCCCATGGCGGACATGATCGAGGTTGAGGATGTGCGGGAGTGGCGGGCCAGATACCCGAAGGCGGCGGTTGTCTGCTATGTGAATACTTCTGCTGCGGTGAAGGCGGAGAGCGACGTCTGCTGTACCTCCGCGAATGCCCTGCAGGTCGTGGACGCCACGCCCAACGACGAGATCATCTTCATCCCGGACCAGAACCTGGGGCATTGGGTCTCCACCAAGACCACCAAGAAGGTGTACCCCTATCCCGGCTTCTGCGTTACGCATCACCGACTGACGGCCGGGCAGGTGCGGGCGGCCAGGGAGGCTCATCCCGAGGCGAAGGTGATCGCCCACCCCGAATGCACTGCCGAGGTCCTTGCGCTGGCGGATGCCGTCCTCAGCACGTCGCAAATGATACGCTATGTCAAAGAGAGTTCGGCCAAAGTCTTTCTTGTCGGCACTGAGGCGGGGCTCCTCCACCGCATGGCCAGGGAAAACCCGGACAAGACCTTGTACGTGATCTCTAATGCCCTGCTCTGCCCCAATATGAAACGCACCACTCTGCGCAGTGTGGCGACGACGATGGAGCTGGAGAGGAACGTGATCAAAATACCGGAGGAGATCAGGGCGCGGGCGCAGCGGGCGTTGGAACGTATGCTTCAAATCAGTTGAGAGTCGTCAGCGACGCGAAATCAGAACCACGGATGGACACGGATGAACACAGATATCTGGGAGCGAGAAGCGGGAAGCGCGGAGCACGAAGCTTCCGCGAGTTGCTGCCGCCTTCTTCGCTTCTCCTTTGACGCTACCTCCCTGCTTCAAGCTTCGCACTTCGTTTTTTTCCCGAAATCTGTGTCTATCGGTGTTTCCCGACTCCGTGCGGGATCCCGAAGCGTCGGGAAATCCGTGGTTCCGTTCCCGTTGAGTAAGGTGCATCGTGAGAAGCTATGACTACGTGATCGTGGGCAGCGGCATCGCCGGCCTCTATACGGCGCTCCTCGCCCGGAATTATGGCTCCGTTCTCATACTCACTAAGGGCAGCATCGACGAGTGCAATACCAAGTATGCCCAGGGCGGCATAGCCGCCGCCATCGGGAAAGAAGACTCGCCGGAGCTCCATATGCAGGATACGCTGGCGGCAGGCGCCGGCCTGTGTGACCCTGACGCGGTGCGCATACTGGTCACCGAGGCTCCGGAGCGCATTGCCGATCTCGTCCGGTTCGGGGTTCCCTTCGATACCCTCAACGGCGAGGTGGCCCTTACCAGGGAGGCGGCCCACAGCGTGCCGCGCATTTTGCACGCCGGCGGCGATGCCACCGGGGAGCAAATCGAGATCTCCCTGAGCCGGCTGGCCCGAATGTCCAACGTTACTCTTCTTGAATACTGTTTGGTTACCGAGATTCTTGTGGAGCGGGGTCAGGTAAGGGGCGTTCGGGCGCTGGACGAGCGCAGCAGCACCTACGAGGATTTCGAGTGCCGCTACCTCATTCTGGCTACGGGCGGCGCAGGCAAGCTGTACAAGTACACCACCAACCCGGATATCGCCACCGGAGACGGCGTTGCCCTCGCGTACCGGGCTGGCGCTGAGGTAGTCGATATGGAGTTCCTCCAGTTCCATCCCACAGCTTTGCGCCTTCCGGGCGTTGCCCCCTTCCTCATCTCGGAAGCGGTCCGTGGGGAGGGAGGGATCCTGCGCAACGTCGATAACTACCGCTTCATGCCCGACTACGTACCAGAGGCGGAGCTGGCGCCGCGAGACGTGGTGGCGCGAAGCATCGTCCAGGAGATGAAGAGGACGGGCAGCGAAAGGGTGTTTCTTGATGTTACGCATCTTCCGTCCTCCAAGGTGACCACGCGCTTCCCTCAGATATTCCGCTTCTGTTTTGATCACGGCCTGGATATCACCAAGGCCCTCATACCGGTGGCGCCGGCCGCCCATTATATGATGGGTGGAGTGAAGACAAACGCCTGGGGAGAAACGAATATCGCCGGCCTCTTCGCCTGCGGCGAGGTTGCCTGCACCGGCGTCCACGGCGCCAACCGGCTGGCCAGTAACTCCCTTATGGAGGTGCTTGTCTTCGGCTCCAGAATCCTCGAGCGCACCCGTTCAAAGGAAACGGCTCCCGGCCCCGATTACGCGGGGGACGGGGCGGCCCTTTGCGCTTGCCCGCCGCCTTCGCCTTCGCTTCAGGTGCCGCCCCTCCGCCTCACCTTGCTTCAATCGCTGATGTGGGACAAAGTGGGCATGGTGAGAAGCGGCGAGGGGCTGAAGGAAGCCCTCGCCACGCTGGCGACCTGGGAGTCTTGCCTGGGCAAGCCGCTGGACCGGCCTTATTATGAGCTGACCAACATGGTGCTTACCGGAAGGATCATGGCAGGGGCGGCGCTCGCGCGCGAGGAGAGCCGGGGCGCTCATTTCCGGACCGATTTCCCCAATGTCCTGCCCACCTGGCAAAGGCGCCTGACTTTCAGGAAACACTAGCTTTCAGCAGCGAGCGGTTAGCTTTCAGCGATCAAGGATCAGCAGGACGTAAGGCGGGGGCTTGTCCCGGCGCCCGTCGGAGAGGCTCCCACAGGGTGAGTGCAGCGAAGCGCAACCCACCAGGCAGAAGTTTCGACCAGGAGACCGAGGTGGTTTCTGAAACCTCCTCGGTCTAGAAAGAAGCGAAGAGCGGAAGGCAGGTTGCGTGAAGCGAATGGAGAGCCGAAAGCTGAATGCCAATCTGGAGCTTCTTGAGTCTCAGATAGAGGCGGCGGTGGATGCGGCGCTGGCGGAGGATCTGGGCCTGGGAGATGTCACCACCCGAGCCTTGTTGCCGCCGGACTTGACAGGCAAGGGCGTTGTCCTGGCCAAGGAGGCAGGGGTCCTGTGTGGCCTGCCCGTGGCCGCCTGCGTTTTCCGCAACGTTGACTCCACCGTTAGCTTCAAGCCGGCCCTCTCTGACGGTTCCAGGGTCAGACCGGGTGACGTCTGCGCCACGGTAGAGGGGACGCTGGCCAGCATATTGATGGCGGAGCGCGTGGCGCTGAACTTCCTCCAGAGGCTCAGCGGCGTCGCCACAGCGACTGCTGGCTATGTGGCTGAGGTAACGGGAACGAAGGCGACTGTCGTGGACACGCGCAAGACCACCCCTGGGCTACGGCTCCTGGAGAAATACGCCGTTCGCGTCGGCGGTGGGAGGAACCACCGGTTTCATCTGGGCGACGGCGTCCTCATCAAAGATAACCATCTGGCGGCGCTGCGCGCCGAAGGCAAAGGCATCAAGGAAGCTGTTGCGTTGGCGCGCCACGCCGCGCCCCACACGCTCAAGATCGAGACCGAGGTGGAGGACATCGCCGAGGCGAAGGAAGCGCTGGAGGCTGGGGCGGACGTCATCCTCCTGGACAACATGCCTACCGAAGAGATGAGGCGCGTGGTGGAGGTGGTGGCCGGGCGGGCGCTGCTGGAGGCCTCCGGCGGCATAACCCTGGATAATGTGCGGGCGGTGGCGCAGACGGGAGTGGACCTCATTTCGATCGGAGCCCTCACACACTCGGTGAAGGCCCTGGATATCAGCCTGGAAATCTCCTGAAAGACCGCAGCGGTCTTTCTCGGGGGCTAGCCCGTGAGAATCGGCGGCAGAAGGCCGATCTGGCCGGTCAAAAACAGCCCGCCGATGGCCAGGCTGAGGAGAGCGGTCAATGCGCCTACGCCCATGAAGAGGCGGGTGTGTCGCCGGGCGCGAGCATATCCGAATATGGAGATGATGGTGATCGCCGAGTTCGAGATGACCAGCCCGACGACGAAGACCAGCAATATGATGCTCCCCACCGTCTGTCCGCCTGCCCCGGTGGCGGCGAGGAAGAGCAGGACCTGGCTGGGCGTCTCGGCGCCCACGCCGTGGACCGCGCCAATCGTGAAAGCCGTGCGCGGACCGTAGGTTGAGCTCGCGGGAGCCGCCGGCGCCGCGCCAGCGAGCCGCCCGGTGGCCCAGTACCACAGCATCCGCATGCCGTCGAAAAGCAGCATCCAACGGCTCCTGAGTTGGAACTGTCCCCCGTGGCGAAGAAGGGAGTAGAGTATCCAACAGCCCAGGAAGACAAGGGTAGCGCCCACGAAAGGCTCCATGAGTCCGTCCACCCACTCGGGCAACCTCATTCCCGCGAGGATAGCAACTAGACCAAGGGCGGCCACCACCACCGCGTGGCCAAGGGCGTAGAGCGTCCCCAGTAAGAAGCCTCTCCTTGGTTCAGCGATGGTCCCCACGATATCGGTGATAGCGGCGATGTGGTCCCAATCAATGCCGTGCTGCAGTCCAAGCAGCAACGCGGCGCCAAGGAGCAGGAATTGACCGACATCGTTCATCTCTCTCCCTCCGCAAACACCGAGGATTCATCTCTCTTGACTCAAAGCAGCCGACAAGTCCGCCCCAACTTGCCGGGCCCTCGCCCCTTGCCGATGCGCACCATCGATCCGGTGTCTGCGCCCCGCAAGCGCACCAGCCTACCGGCGGCAGCGGGCGCAGCGCCCGAAGATGGCGAAGTGCCGGACGTCAGCCTGGAACTGATACTTTTCTTCCAGAGACTCTCGAAGTGGAGTCAGGATGGAATCGTCGAGCTCGGCGACCCCCCCGCATTCCTGACAGACCAGGTGATGGTGCTGCCCTTTGTTTGAAGGATGGTAGCGGACCACGCCCCCTCCCATGTCCGTCCGCGTGACCAACCCCAGCTCGGTGAGAAGGTCAAGAGTGCGGTACACCGTGGAGATGTTCATGCCCGGATACCTGGATTGCACGCGAGCATAAATCTCCTCGGCGCTGACGTGCCCCTCCCCCTCTTCGATGGCGGAGAGGAGCATCATCCGCTGCGGCGTCAATCGGTAGCCCAGTTGGCGCAGTCTTTGGTCGGTCTCGCTGTAGCGCCCCACATCGGAATTGTTGTCTAGCATACTCTCACGATAGCACATCTATGGAGTGGCTGCAAATTGTCGCAGTTGCGCGTAGTTGCAATTAACCGATTATTGGACGCTTACGAATGAAACTGCGCGCAAGATGCGCATGATTTCAGATTCTTGATTCTAGATTTTGGATTTCGGCAATCAGCAATCAGTTTTCAGCGGGCTGATAGCTGAGGGCTGAAAGCCAACCGCTCGCTGGCATTTAGCTTCGGCTTCGCCGAGTTAGGCTGATGTAACGTTTTCCGAGTAATTTCCTGCCGGGTGTTATGATTTCTTTGCCGGGTGCATTTGACGCTTCAATCGCTTGACAGCCTCACACTTTGCGGTATACTTAATTACACGTGGCTTTGATGATCGATCGCTCTCCTTGAGGAGGACGCCGTGCCAGTAATAACCATTGCACGACAGTACGGGGCGGGGGCTCGCATCGTGGGTAAGATGGTGGCCGATGCCCTCAAGATCGGATACGTGGACAAGGAGTTGATATCAGCCGCGGCCCAGCGGCTCGGGACCAGCCCCGACGCGCTGGCAAAGCGCGACGAGAGGCCCAAGCCCCTCCGAGAGCGCATATCGAGGATGCTCCAGACGTTCCTGGAGAAGTCAGCGGTCGCAGGCTCCGCCGGTGACCCCTTCCTGGGCCCTACCGGCATGGAGATGCTCCTCTCCCGCGGCTATCCTGAGTCCGCGGAGCCCGCCGTTACCGAAGAACAGGAGATCGACGACAAGAGGTTCATCGCCATAGTACGCACCATAATAGCGGACCTCGCCGCCGCAGGCAATGTGGTTATCATCGGCCGGGGCGCCTCTATTATTCTGCGCGATAAGCCAGAGGTGCTGAAAGTCCGCCTGGTAGCGCCTCTCGATTTTCGAGTGAAGACGATCATGGAGGTCGATGGCGTCAGCGCGAAAGCTGCGGAGAAGCAGGTCATCGAAACCGAGCAGCAGCGGGCTGCCTTCATCAGGAAATTCTTCAAGGCGGACGTCGCCAGTCCTCTCCTCTACCACCTGACCATTAACACAGGCCTGGTTTCATTCCAGCAAGCCACGCGGATGATAATAGACGCGGCGAAAACCCTGGAATCCGGGTAGTTCTATTCTCTGGTCTGTCCCTTCAGCTCAGCGGCGGGAGCTTTGAAGAGCTGGCTCTCAGCCCTTTGCTCCTGCATCAAGCTCTGGCCGCTGAACAAGCCGCCCTCCTCTATGCGCAAAGCAGCGGAAGCAATGTTCCCGTAGACCTTCCCGCCAGAGAAGATCTCCAGTCGTCCCGCAGCAGTGACGTTCCCCCGCACCGTCCCGGCCACGGCCACATCCTTGGCCGATATCGTCGCCGTCACCATGGCCGCCTTGCCGACGACAACTGTGCCCGCAGTCTCTATCTCGCCGTTGAACATGCCATAGATTTTCACCGGGCCGTCGGCCTTCAGCTTCCCTTCAAAGTCGGTGGTCCGGGTCAGGATCGTCTCCTTGCCCTCGTTCGCCACTGCTTCAGCAGTGTAGCCATCACCTTTGAACATCGTCCCTCCTCAAGCGTGCAGCCCAAGAACGGGCCGCGCTGTTTGTGAATAGCGATCAGCGATCAGTTTCCTGGGGCTGACTGCAGAAGGCCAAACGCTAGACGTAACTCCCTCCGCAGAGTATAATGATTTTAACGCCTCATGCGCCCCGATGCAATCGGGGCCAGCCCGGGAACTGAAACCGAGGGTGGGCGCCCCGACAGCCCGCCCTGAGCGAAGCCGAGGGTCGGGGTGACACCAGGAGGATAATAATGCCTAAGAAAGTCCGCAGCGCCGCCCCCAAGGCCAAGAGGGCCAAAAGGCCCATGCCAGCCCCGATGGGCCCGGGGCGCCGGCCGGCCCCCGCGGCTTTCCGCCCTTACACCGCCCCCATCGCTGCGCCCGGCGCCGCGCCGCTGGGTCCCTCAGCCGCGACGAGAGGCCGGCCTCCAGTCGTTCTCGACTACTCTTACGTCGGTCCGGAGCTGCGCAGGATAGGCATGATGGCCGGCGCGATTTTCGCCATCCTGGGCATCCTGGCCGTCCTGCTCCGTTAAAACGGTGACCTGGCTGCCGACAGAGTCGGGGCAGCCAGGCTTGGTGCGCCCGATCCCCCAGCCGTCAACGTGCCACTGCGCAAGTAACGACCTCGCTCAAACCTTCTTTGGAAACGCCGGGCTTCCCTACCTGCCAATCCCCAGTGGACAATGCCTCCAACCATAAGCCATGACAGAGCGGACGCCATGCGCTACAATATCCTTATGGTAAGTCTTGACGAAAAGGCGGATGGATGATCGACGACCCGTCGGAAGCGCTGGCTGCCATCGAGCAAGCGGCGCGCAATGAGCGCGCCGGCATCTCCTTCTACCGGCAGGCTGAAGCAAGCGTCCGCGATCCTCGCGGCAAGGCTATGTACCGTTCCCTGGTGGCCGACGAGGAGGTGCATTTGCACATCCTTTCCGCGGAGTACGATCGTTTGAACCGCACTGGCGATTGGGTTCCTTTGGAGAAAGCCAGACAAGCGGACGCCAGGATGGCCGACCTCTTCCCCGATGAAGTGTCTGGGGCATTGCTCTTCACCCCGGACATGAGCGATCTCGAGGCAATGAAACTGGCCATGGACTTCGAACGCAAAGGCCACGAGATGTATGACATGGCTGCCCGCGGGTCGACTAACCCCGCCGCCGCCAACGTCTATCGCTTCCTGGCCAGAGAGGAGAGCCGCCACTTCGAGTTGTTGCAGAAAAGCCACGATTACCTGGCCAACAACGGCATATGGTATTTCGATGATGTGCAAGCGCCTCAGTTAGATTAAGGATGGAAGCTTGTGGCCGGCGGAGTAACAGTGCTGGGTTTGGCGGGGAGCCCGAGAAGGGGTGGCAACACAGACCTCCTCCTCGAGCAGGCGCTGGCGGGGGCCGAGAGCGAGGGGGCTGTCACGGAGCGACTGCTGCTGAGCCAACTCGACATTCATCCCTGCCGGCACTGCGACGGCTGCCTGAAGACGGGGATATGCGTCATCAAGGACGATATGCAGCCTATTCACCGGAGATTGCGAGAGGTGGATAGAGTCGTGTTGGCCTCGCCACTGATGTTCTTCAGTGTCTCCGCCGAGGCGAAAATTGCCATCGACCGCTGCCAGGCCCTCTGGGCGGCCAAATATCTCTTGAAGCAGCGCCACACCACGGGGTCCGACGGCGCCAGAAGGCGCGGCCTGTTTCTTTCGGCGGGCGGCATGCGCCGACCCAACCTGTTTGAACCTTGCATGGCCACAGTTCGGGCCTTCTTCGCAGTGTGCGACCTCGCCCTGGATGGCGCCCTCACCTACGAAGGGGTCGACCTCAAAGGCGCCATCAGGGACCATCCCGCCGCTCTCGCTGAAGCCTTCGCTGCGGGCGCCCGGCTGGTGCGGCCGAAATACAATAACCAAGATACAAGATAGAAGATACAATAACCAAGATACAAGATACAATAACCAAGGAGCACCGCCCCGGTTGGGGGAGAGGAGAGCAGTCATCTTTTCAGAGGGCTTTCAGCGTTCAGCACTCAGCTTTCAGCGGGCTGACGGCTGACAGCTCATTCTTCATTCATCATTTCGCATTCATCATTTCCCATCACACCCCTGTGTCGGGGGAGAGGAGATAACATGGATATCACCGTATACACCACGCCCACCTGACCGTATTGCCACCAGGTGAAGGAGTTTCTTTCACAACGCGGGGTCCCCTATGTGGAGCTGGACGTTTCAAAGGACCGGGCAAATGCCGATGATATGATTCGTAAGTCGGGGCAGTTGGGAGTGCCCGTTATAGACGTCGGTGGCAAGATAGTGGTAGGCTTCGATGTCCCGAAACTGGAGAGCCTGCTGGCGCAGCGGGGCGGACAGAAGGTCCGTTTCGGTCTGACGGTTGCCGATGCCGATGCGGTCGCCCGGAAGCGGGGGTTGCCCCCTGTGTCGGGAGCCTATGTGGGCCGCGTGGCGACTTCGTCGCCCGGCGACAGAGCCGGACTGCGCCAGGGCGACATCGTCACGGAAATCAACTCCCGCGCTGTCCGCACCGTCGACGATCTGGAGGAAGCGCTAGCGTCTCTGTCCGCGGGGAGCCACGTGCACGTGAGTTACCTGCGCGATTCCGAGCGGCGCATGGCGGAAGTGGTGGTGTAGGGGCATAGCATGTTGTGGCCCAGGGGGTGAGGGTCGAAGGCCGGGCCCAAAAAGCTGGAGGCTGGACTGAAAGCTGAAAGCTCTGAAGGAGGTAGTGTATCTGGAACCAGTAGACATAGCTAAGAAGGTAGTGGAGGTCGCCTCAGAAAAACAGGCCTCCGACATCTCGATGCTGGACCTGCGTGACGTCGCCACCTTCGCCGACTACTTTGTCCTGTGCACCGGCGAAAGCGAACGCCAGATTGAGACTATCCGCGAGGAGATCGAGAAGGCGCTCACCAAGGAAGGGGTGAGAATGCTCGCCCAGGAGGGCACTGCGGACTCTGGATGGGTCCTTCTGGACTACGGCCCCGTTATCGTTCACGTCTTCGACCCGGAGGAGCGGGCCTACTACCAACTGGAACGCCTCTGGGAAAAGGCGCTGCCCGTGGTCAGGATTCAGTGATCCAGGGGTCAGTCGCCCTTTCATAGCTCACGATCTCGTCAGGCGAAAAGAAGAGGGCAATCTCCTTCTCAGCGTTCTCCGCCGAGTCGGAGCCATGCACCAGGTTGCGCCCGATATCCATACCGAAATCGGCCCGAATCGTGCCTGCCTCCGCCTTCGCCGGGTCCGTGGCGCCTATGGTCTTCCTCGCCGCTTCCACTGCCATGCGGCCCTCTAGCGCAGCGGCGATGATGGGGCTTGAAGTGATATACCGCACCAGGCCGGAGAAGAAGGGCTTGCCGTCGTGGATGGCGTAATGTCGCCTGGCCAGGGCTTCATCCATTCGCAGCAGCTTCAGGCCCACGATTTTCAGCCCGCGCCTCTCCAGACGGGCAAGGATCGCGCCTCCCAGGCCCCTTTGCATTCCGTCCGGCTTGATGAGAATCAGTGTTCGCTCCAATTCATTCCTCCTCAGTATCTTGGCGAAATGCCGTCCCCAAAGTATAGGTGCGTTTCTCCCTCCAACACGCTCTAGCTTTCGGCCATCGGCAGGCCGATAGCTGAAAGCTGATCGCTGACAGCTTCACGGCGCATTTGACACGCGGCGCTCCGCCTTATATTATAACGCCACAAATATTTCCAGGAGGTGCGCCTTGCCTCGATATCCCGTCACCGTTACCGTGAAAGAGATCAAGGAAGAGCTTCCCCCGGACTGCCCCGTCCACGAGGTGGGCGATCAGCTCATCATCAACAACGGCTGCATCGAAGGGAAGATGTGCCTGCCGGTGCTGGCGATGCGGCTGCCCCGTTTCTACGGCCTTTGCTACGGCATGCCTGGCCCGAATGTGCAGACGATAGCCTGTCCTGATAAGGGCAAGGTGGTCTACGAGGTGCGGCGGGACCCCACGAAGTGGTGGAAAGAGGCTACCGCTCCGCTCACCGATTCGGAGTTCCAGCCTCCGGAGATGTAACCACAAGACCGACTCGGTCTCCGAGACCGAGTCGGTCTCATCCGCTGACGCGTATCTCCAGAACTCCCTTTTCCGCCCGCCAGCTCGCCTTGGCGTCCAGGGCGGCGCATAGCCTCTGCATCTTCTTCGCGATCTCGCCGGCTTCAAATCCGGAGGCCCGGCGGGCCTGGAAATTTCGGATCACCGTGGGATATAGTTCGAGACGCCTGGTCCTTCCCTGCTCAACCTCTACCACGAAGACGAACGATTGGTCGTTACGCTCGACCTCATCCACCGCGTAGTCGTCGATAAAGTTCCCCGTGGAGTAGAGGATCGCTCTGTCGTTGTAGACCTCCATCCCTCTGAAGACATGGGCGGAATGGCCGAAGACGATTTCCGCGCCGGCGTCAACCAGCGCCCTGCCGAAGACCTTATGCTGTTCCGGCGGATCGTACCCCCAGTTCGGCCCCCAGTGCGCCGAGACCACGAGAACGTCAGCTTCGGCTCGAGCTTCGCGGACCAGGCGAAGAAACTCCTGGGCGCGCCGGTCGGCCAGATTCACGGGGACGTAGAGCAGTCCGGGTTTGTCCTCGGCGGCCGCCCACCCGGGCTCGTTATCGGTGAAGGCCAGCAAAGCTATCCGGAGGTCGCCGGCCCGCGCCAGGGCGGGCTGCGACGCCTGCTGCCAATTCTCTCCGCCTCCGGCGCGGCAAACCCCGGCCTGGTCGAGGATTTTGAACTCCTCCAGCATAGCTTCGTATTCGAAGTCCAGGGTGTGGTTGTTGGCCACTGACACGCAGTCGATCCCGGCGGCTTTCAGGACCTCGACATTTTTGGCATCTGATCTGAAGTGGAAGTATTTGCCTCTCCAGGGCTGGCCGAGGTCGGAGATGACGCACTCGAGGTTGCAGATGCGGAAGTCGGCGGCGCGAAAGAGGGGCAAGGTATCGCCCCAGGGGTAAGACGGCGGCCTCTCGTGCAAGGCCTCGTTGACCAGACGCCCCAGCATGACATCACCGACAAAGAGAAGTCTCAACGACAGGTCCTCATCTCTTCCTATGACGCACAGGGCTACGGCGAACCACGAAGGGTAGTGGGCTAGTACCGTGTATCAGACGTTGATACGTATTGGCCGATTATCAACATGGATGTACAGGATAGACAAGATAATTTGCCCGATTCCAATCCTGTTCATCCTGTTTATCCATGTTCTTATTCTTGGGCTCGGTAAAGCGTAAACATCAGTGTTACGGGGTACTAGTCTGCGGGAGGAGCGCCGCCGGAGACGGCGAAACTGCGAAACTGACGCTGGAGCAAAGCCAGGAGATAGCCCCCAGATTGCCGGACTTGGTTGGATGGGTACCTACTTGACATGAGGGCCAAGTTCTGTGGCTACGTCTTTTCCCCACAGCATTTTCACGAGTAACTTGGCAAACTGCTCCGCCCCATCTCTTGTCATAACATATCTGGAATAGTAGACTTGTGTTTCGGAAGGGTGGTCGCCCACTCCTATGTCCGGCACAGTGCATCCAACTGTTGCGAAAACGTCTGATTTGGATGTCGCCACATGAAAAAGGTTTATAAAGGTCGGCTTTCCCGCCAGCACCTCGTTTACGTTCGGGCCAGGTGTAGCTATCTCGTCCGTCATGTTATGCCTTCGCCGCTACGAAGTGCTGCGGCTCACTTGATGCCGACTGCACACTTGAAAAATCTGGCTCATAACTTGCTGCCTGGGGGACGAGGGGCATCAAATCGGCTGTGAGGCGAAGCCACATCGCACCCAAAAGTCTAGCTAGACGCCCGACACTTGGATTAGCTTCCGCGTTCTCGATTTTCGAGACATACGCCTGGCTGACCTTAGCCAATTTCGCCAATTCTTCCTGTGTCAAACCCTCACGCTCTCTCGCCTTGCTCAGAAGCAAGCCGCACTCGTATCTCGCCGCCCATTCGGCGTACTCCATGCGGTCGTCATCGTTCCTCAGGTCGTCTGCGGTTGTGCGCACGTCCCGGTATGGCATTTCAGTCTCCCTTCCACTGACTTGCCTGTTGCCACAGGCTTCTGGCTCTGTCGAGGTGCTTCGGCGGCGTTCTCCTGCTCTTCTTCCTATTAACCGTTGAGCAAGACAAAGGCATCGTCCGACTCGAAGAAGAAGACCCGGAACGGACCTGCCTTCAATTCCCAAATCTTGCCCTCGATGTGGGCGACATAATCGTTTCTGGCCAGTTCGAAGCCTCTCTCCCTTAACAAGTCTGCAACCAGCTCGATCCTCTTGGTGCTTTTCCCGCTCCGCCTTAGCTCCGCCATGAAATCCCGGTACGGACAGTCACCGTCAGCACCCTCGAAAGCCAGAAGCCTTTTCATGGAATAATTATAGTAAGTCATAATAATGCTGTCAAGCAGACTAAAATAACGGATAGTAATATTTCCCTTGCTCAGGAAGAACCTAGTCGTGATGATGGCCGAACTTGACAAACACCTACCCCTAATCTAAGATGCTTCTTGAACACGAGTCTGGCCAGACAGGCGCGAAAAGCGACAGGGAGAATGCCATGCCAACAACGGTTAATGAAATTGAGATCCTGGACCCCAGGGGGCGCGTCAAGTCGGCGAAGTACGACCTGGCGCCTCGACCCAGGAGCCTGGAAGGGCTGAGCATCGGCTTTCTGGATAACGGCAAGTCCAACGCCGACGTAATCCTGGAGAGGCTGCAGGAGATCCTGACCAGCCGTTACAAATTCGCCAACGTTCTGAGCAAGCCGCGGCGCCGCCCCGGAGAGAAGTGGCAGTACCGCAAGGTGGGCGAGAAGGACGAAGTCATCGACGAGATGGTCAGCAAGGCGGACATCGTCGTTAACGGGGTAGGCGACTGAGGCTCGTGCACTTCGTGGTGTATCCACGACAGCATGGAGATCGAGAAGCAGGGCGTGCCCGTAGCCACCATCCTCAGCCGCGATTTCGCCGGCCTGGGCCAGACGGAGTGCAAGGCGCTGGGCTTCCCGGCCATGCCCATTGTCGCCGTCCCCCATCCCTTCGGCAACCTCAAGCGGGATGAGGTCCGCAAGATAGCCGATTGCGTGGCGGACGAGATCGTCCACGTGCTGACCACGCCCACCGAAAAGCTTACGGTGGAATATCGAGACAAGTACGTGCGCCGCGCTGGCGCAGCGCCGCAGCCTGCCGAGAAGGCGGCGCCGCCCGCGTAGGTCCTCTGTCACCGCAGAGACACAGAGGGCGCAGAGGTGGAGAAGTGAGTGAAGAGAAATGAGAAGAGAGAACGGGACGTTGCTACTTCTCACTGCTCACTCCTCTTCCCTCTTTCCTCCGAAACTCTGCGCCTCCGCGGTGAGAAGATATGCCCCTTGTCCTTGAACCTGTAGGAAGGAATATCAGCCACATGACGTCTGAATTGACCTCGGATAGAATCAAGCTCCCCGATTCCCTGGAGGCGGTGAACGACTACCTCTATGAGCAGTGCCTCACCGACGGCCTGCCCGTGGTGCCGCCTACGGCGGAGCGCGTCCAGGCGATGCTCGAGTACACCGACAGAGACCCCGGCGACGTCATCGCGGATATCGCGCCGCTGTGGGCGGAGGGCACGGTGGAGAAGATAGCCATCCAGGCGGTCATGGCCGGCTGTCTCCCCGAGTACTTCCCCGTGGTCATCACGGGCGTTCAAGCCCTCGCCGACGAGGCTTTCGACCTATACGGGCGCCAGGCCACCACCAACCCCATTGCGCCAATGGCGCTCATCAATGGCCCTATCCGCCACGAGTTGGACGTCAACTTCGGCTCAGGAGCGCTGGGGCCGGGTCGGCGCGCCAACGCCACCATCGGCCGGGCGCTGCGCCTGGTCATGCTCAACCTGGGCGGTGGGACGCCGGGCGTCCTCGACATGTCCACCATGGGGCAGCCCGCCAAGTACGGCGCCTGCATCGGGGAGAACGAAGAAGCCAATCCCTGGGAGCCCTTCCATGTGGAAAACGGCTTCCCCAGAGAAACCTCTGTGCTCAGTATCATCCCCATCACCGGCACGCTGAATATTCTCGATACGGAGAGCAAGTCAGCCGCCTCCCTGCTGAGGACGCTGGCGGGCTCCATGGCCATCCAGGGCACGAACAACCAGTTCTTCGGCGGTCGCGACTGGCCGATGCTCTGCCTCTGCCCGGAGCACGCCGGCATGCTCGCCGCTGACGGCTACTCCAAGAGCGATGTCCGCCAGTACCTGTGGGACCACGCCACCATCCCCCTTTCGGCCTACTCGCCGGAGGTGGGCAAGTCCATTGTCGAGAAGTACAATCCGTGTCCGGAGGGCATCACGCATTTCGCGGCGAAGCCGGAGGACCTCCTCATCATAGTGGCGGGCGGCACCGGCCCCCATTCTATCTTCATGCCCACCACCAGCAAGCATGCCCTCCGGCCTGTCACACGCAAGGACGGCACGCCGATAAAGTCGGTGAACGAGCTTAAGCGGGGATAAGGGAGGAAGCAGGGAGCGTGGAGCAAGAAGCGGGAAAATAGATAGGCGTCCTTTCCTTCTTGAGTTGCTTGAGCCGGGCGAGTTTGCCCAGGCTGAGGTTTGAAAAGGAGGGAATCATGGAAGCTCAAGCGTTGGCGAGGGGTGGTTGGGTGAAGGCGCACGTTCTCATGCTGCTCAGCGTCAATCTCGGCTATCTGGGGTTCGACCGCTTCTACGATCGACAGGTGGGGTGGGGTGTTCTTAAGCTGTTAACGTTGGGCGGCTTCTTCGTGTGGTGGCTCATCGACGCGATCCACTATTCACGCGGGGCAGGAATTATGCTCCCCGGTGGGCCGCCGAAGGCCCACATCCTCGCGGCCACCAGCATCCTCTATGGCTATTTCGGGCTTGACCGCTTCTACCAGGGGCAGGTGGCCTGGGGAACGATCAAACTCCTGACGTTGGGCGGCTTTCTTGTCTGGTGGCTCATCGACGCTGCCTACTACACCTACAAGGCGGCGGAGACCTGGGGGGCGTAGCCCGCGTCTTAGGGTCGGAGAAAAGGGGAAGCCGTGTCGGATCTTGAGCTGGTATCTGAGGGGATTCGCGTCCCCGATTCCTTGGAGGCAGTCGAGCGCCTGTTTTACGGACGGGGCTGGACCGATGGCCTGCCCATCGTCCCCCCGACGAGGGAGCGCATACTCAGAATGCTTGGGGGCACGAGGTTCGCTCCTGACCGGTTGATCGGTGCGGTCGCTCCCAAATGGGGCGCGGCTACCGTAGAGAAGCTCGCCATCAACGCGGTGATGGCCGGCTGTTTGCCCGAGTACATGCCCGTAATCATCACCGCGATGCAGGCCATGACGGACCCGCACTTCAACCTTTACACCATGCAGGCGACGACCCATCCGGTGGCGCCCCTACTGATCGTGAACGGCCCCATCGCGAAGAAGCTGGACATCAATTCGGGCTACGGGCTTTTCGGCCCGGGCACCAAGGCCAACGCCACCATCGGGCGGGCCATCCGGCTCATCCTGATCAACGTCGGCGGGGCATTGCCGGGCCGTCTCGACCGCGCCACGCAGGGGCACCCCTCGAAGTACACTTACTGCATCGCCGAGAACGAGGACGAGACCCCCTGGGAGCCCCTCCACGTCGAGCGCGGGTTCGCGCGGGACCAGAGTGTGGTCACCGTCTGCCCCTGCGAAAGCCCGCACAACATCAACGACCACGAGGCCGTCAGCGCCCTGGGAGTCCTGACGACCTTCGCCAGCGCCATGTCGGCCATGGGCAGCAACAACGCCAAGATCATCGAGGGCGAGCCGGTGGTGGCCTTCGGACCGGAGCACGCCGCCACCGTGGCCAGGGACGGCTATTCCAAGGCCGATGTGAAGAAGTTCCTGTTCGAGAAAGCCCGCATCCCCTACTCGAAGCTGTCGGCGGAAGCCATTGCCATACGCCGGGGCGACCCCGCCCGTTACGGGGTCTTCGACGAGAATACCGAGTTCCCCGTCGTCAGGAGGGCCGAGGATTTCATCGTCATAGTTGCGGGAGGCGCGGGCAAGCACTCCTCGTATATACCCACGAACGCGTCGTCTTTTCCGGTGACGAAGGCGATCGAGCAGTGACCAGTTGATGACCGGACCAGGTGATCGGTACACCATAGGTGAAGCAAAGGGGAGACGACGATGAAGAAGATAACAGCCACGGATACTATCGAGTTGTCAATATCTGAGAGAATCCAGTTGGTAGAAGACATTTGGGACACAATAGCGTCAGAGGTTGAGGCTATTGAGTTAACAGAAGACGAAAAGAGAATAATCGATGAGCGATTGGCGGCTTATCACAAGAGCTCTGATTTGGGCTCTCCCTGGGAGGATGTTTATAAGAGGCTAGTGAGCACGAAATGAAGCGTAGGGTCATTGTCAGGCCTGAGGCCGAAGATGACCTCAAGGAAGCCTTTCGCTGGTATGAAGGCAAGAGGACCGGGTTAGGCTACGACTTCCTCTTGCAGGTTGATGCAGGAATCAACTTCATCAGTAGAAATCGCGAAATTCATCCGGCAGAATACCAGGAAACAAGGAGACATCTTATCAGACGTTTCCCCTACAAAATCACCTATCTTATCAAGGAAGATGAGATAGTGATCCTTGCCGTAACTCATGGCAAGAGAAGACCTGAATCTACCAAGAGACAGAATAGATAGCATGCGACGAGTCATTCCTGCGGATGTCCGATGGCAAATACGGTAGGAGTCTGGTACGACCAGGAGGGCGACTACCTGGAAGTGTTGTTCGCGAGAAAGAGAGGCTACTTCCGAGGACCGATCTTGACGCAGTTATGGAGAAGGTCGACACGAAGGGAAACGCCATCGGTTTCTCCATTCTGGGGGTGAGTGGCCTGAAGGGGAAGAAGCCTCTTTCAGTAGCATTGCAGAAACAGAGCGCAAGATGTCGAGCCGCAGTCAGACTGCTGTCCGGAGGCCCGAAGACTTCATCGTGATAGTTGCGGGAGGGGCCGGCAAGCACTCGTCGTATATTCCGACCAACGCGTCGTCGTTTCCGGTGACCAAGACGATCGAGGAGTGAGTTTGCTGACGGAGGAGGATATGGCGTTCCCACGATGGTTTCAGGGGGCCAGAAGGCCTTCGTGTTAAGAAACCCCCAGGCGTGTTATACGGACAGGAAACCAGAACTCCGCATCTTGTGCGGATGCTTCTAACTAGTGGTGGGCGCATGATGATTAGCCATTTGGGAGAATAATCTGATGGCAAGATCAACTGATTCGGCTCTTCGAAACTGGTTAGAGGTTTTGGCGCAATCTTGGGAACAACCCCCCCAAGGCGTGGCTATCGACATTGCCGATGATGAAATCAAGAACCGGTTTACCGCCTATCCCATAGTCAGAGAAGCGCTTCTCGAATCCCCATTTGACATCCAACGCTTTGCAACTGCAGTAAAGCAATGTTGGGTCATGGGCGGCCACTTCGATGCAATTAGGTTTAACCGCTTTATCAACACTGGGAGTGACGCCTCTAACTCAATTCGGACTCTGATTCAGGGCTTTCCACGCGAGGAGTCAGCAGCGATCAAGAGAATTGACGGATTTCTTGAACAGGCCGTGGTTTTGGGGTTCTCAACGCCCCAGAAGACCTCCGACCGGGCTGGCGCTGCTCAGATGGCAAGCGTAATCTTGACCTCTTTGCTCCCTGAACGCTTTGCAGATTATCGGAGGACACGCTGGGTGAAGCTGGCGGCAGAATTCGGTTACGCAACGCCGCCGCCAAAGGCAACACATGGCGAGTGGGTGGTATGGGCGGGGAAATTCGCCTCAGAGATCGCTTCGACGCCTACATACCAGGAGTATTGGCCTCCTACAGATCCACGTTTATCAATACCCAGTTGGGTAATTTCAGGGCTCTGCTGGGGTGGACTCATACCGTCAAGACGGTCACCGGATCCGCCTGATCCTGATTCGCGTTCTTTCCCAGAGGGCGCGGAGAAACGACGGCTCCACCTGATAAGAGAGCGCAATCCAGCACTAGTGGCTGGAGCTAAGACCTTGGGACTACGCCGTGATCCTCTGCTTCGGTGTCAAGTATGCGGTTTTAGCTTCGTCGAGCGATACGGTGACCTTGGAAGAGGTTTTATAGAGGCCCACCATACCCTTCCTGTAGCTCAGCTCAAAAAGGGCAGTCGAACGAGCGTCGATGATATAGCTCTAGTTTGTTCAAACTGCCATAGGATGATTCATTCCGGAGAGAAATCTCTGGAAATCGATGAGCTTAGGCAACTTTATCAAATGTAGAATTCCGTGCCCAATAAGGCGTTTCCAGCGAATGGCTTACAGCCATCGTTGATCGCGAATGTCAGGCGCAAGGAAGGGCAACCGGATTGGGAACCTTCGCAGACAAGCATGGTCGTGAGGTTCGCTTGTCAGATGAGCGGATGACGCACATTGAATCCGATCATCCGGAGATGGTTGACCAGTTTGATCGTGTCGCCGAGACATTACGCGAGCCACATACGACCGTCAAGTCCAGGGTGGACGAAGAGGTAGAGTTGCACTACAGGTCATATGAGATAGGTCCTGTCACGCAGAAGTATGTGTTGTTGTCAAAGCTGTAGTGGACCCTTTCATCATCACTGCCTTCTGTACCAACTCGGTGAAGAAACGAGACGTCTTGTGGGAAATACGGTAAGAGTCTGGTACGACCAAGAGGGGGATTACTTGGAAGTGTTGTTCGCCAAGAGGAAGGGCTACTTTCGAGAGACCGACTCCGATGCCGCCATGGAGAAGGTTGTCACGAAGGGAAACGTCATAGGCTTCTCCATTCTTAAGGTAAGCGCTCTGAAAGGGAAGAAGCCGCTCTTCAGTAGCGTTATGGTAACAGAGCGCGTGACAACGCGCCGCAGCCGGCGCGGCCCCGCCCGTCGGCTGCGAGACTGCGGTGCCTCGTCTGGTGTCTCATCGATGCCACATATTACAGCTACAAGGCAGGGCAAGGCAAGAAGGCGTAGCGGCGACATACCCCACGTTCTTGACATACACGTACAGGGATATACGTCTGCGGGCTGGACTTCCCCGTCACCCATTACCAGACACCAACCAGGGTGGATATGACCAAGGAGGCCCGATGAGCAAGATTGACGTACTTCGAGAGATACGAGAACTAAAGAACCATTTGTCTTACTCGAAGAATATCGGATTCTTCTTTGGAGCCGGTACGTCCTGCGCCCTTGGTATTCCTGATATTGCGGCACTTACGCGCGATGTCGAGGCAACGCTGGGCGGCAGTGCACCGAAGATATTCGGGACCATCAGGGACGACCTGAAGACGCTGATTCAGGGGCGCGATGTCAATGTCGAGGATATTCTGAATCAGTTAAGAGGTATTCGTGAACTAACGAAAGAGTGCGAAACTAGAACTTATCAAGGTGTCTGCGGAAAGGACGCGGCGACGGTTGATGGTGAAATATGCAAGGCCATTTATCAAATCATCACCGAAAAGGAGTCGAGTGCTTCCCACGCTTCAACTCAGCGGTTCTTTGCCTGGTATAATCTGCTGAATCGCGACTTCACAAAAGAGGTTTTCACTACAAACTACGATCTCGTTCTCGAGAAGGCACTCGAAGCCAGCGAGATCCCCTATTTCGATGGCTTTGTTGGCTCCTTTGAGCCCTTTTTCTGGCAGGAGAGCGTAGACAATCTGGCAAAACCTGGAGACTTGACGAAGAACTGGATACGCCTCTGGAAAATCCACGGGTCGTTGAGTTGGTTTTGGAGATTTTCCGAGACAACGCAATCTCATCATATCATCAGGATTGGCAAAATAGGGAGTCTTGCAGATATCAAGAACGAAATTGTCATTTATCCGTCAAAGGACAAGTACGACTCTTCGCGAAAGCAGCCCTTCATCGCGTACTTTGACAGAATGCGGGACTATCTTCTCAGTGGTGAGCTTCTGTTTGTTTTCACAGGGTATTCGTTTTCAGACCAACACATTAATGAGATTGTCTTCAATTGTATGCGTCAGAACAACCGGTTGTTCGTCATTGTCTTCTTCTACACCGATGCTGACGTGGAGACCCTATACAGGTCCTGTTCGGCATATCTGAATCTTCACGTATTCGGGCCAACAAAAGCCATAATCAATGGGGAGCTGGGCGAATGGCAATTCAATAAAGACGCCACCAAGACAAATGAAGTCACGACAACATACTGGGACGAGGAAAAGTCGCAGTTAACGCTGGGCGACTTCAACGCACTGGTTACCTTTCTTGTCGCAAGTTCGGGGAGACAGGATAGCGTTAATTCGGTGACCACATGATTAGTGATATTACTTACTTGGGAAAGATAATTCGAGTTGACTCAAGCACAATTGAGGTCGAAGTGGCGGACACGATCCCCTCGGCCGCTCCAATAATCAATGGTCGACTGTACAAGATTGGTCAGATCGGTACCTTCGTGAAGATTCCGGTGGGCAATATAGGCATCTACGGAATCGTGTCGGCGGTTAGCAATACACCGAGCACAGTCAAGGATGAGAATCGCGCATATGATACGGGATCGAGATTTCTGTCGGTCCAGCTTGTTGGAGAAAAGATCGGTGATGAGGAATTCCAGAAGGGAGTCGGTACATATCCAACGATCAACGATGAAGTGCATCTGGTGGTTGAGAGGGATCTCTTCGACATATATGGAAGGAAAGACGACGGTTCAATCGAGATCGGGAAGCACTCTTCATCCGAAAACCTCAGCGTCAACGCCGACATTCACAAGCTCGTTCTGCGTCACAGCGCTATCCTGGGGTCAACGGGAAGTGGAAAGTCGAACACCACTGTAAGTATTTTGAAGGCAATCCTGAATGATTATCCGGGATCAAGAGTCATTCTCGTTGACCCCCACGGTGAGTATGCCTCCGCATTCCCGGAGGCTCGCGTATTCAGAATTAACGACGCAACCCGGCCGCTGCATATTCCCTTCTGGCTGATGACATTTGATGAGCTGGCATTCTTCCTTGTTGGTGCTGAACCCAAGGATGACCAACGTCCCGAGTATAGAAAACTCCGGGAGTTAGTAGTCGAAAGGAAGAAGCTTAATGTCGGCGCGTTGAAATCTGGAGCGGTTGATCCTGATCGGGTTTCGGCAGATTCGCCTATTCCATTCAATGTCCGAGAGCTATGGCATCATATCTATTGGTGGCTGAATGCAACGTTTGATGAGGCAACCGCTGAGAAGCAGAACAGGGGCAATGCTTGTGTCGAGAATGATGGAGACTGCAGTAAGCTTGAGCCACCTCGTTTCAAGCCTTATGTTGTCGGGGCAGCGGCTCCCTATAAGTCAAAACAATACCAAGAGTTCTACGCCTACGAGAAGAAACTCATAAGCCGTCTCAGAGATTCGGGCTATGATTTTCTCTTTTACCCCGGTGACTACGCAGATGCCACATCACCAAAGGACTTACACGATCTACTGAATGATTGGATTGGCGGTAAGGAGAGGCTTACGATTCTCGACCTCGCCGGCGTACCTTTCAGCGTTCTGGATATAACTGTTGGCCTCATCACGCGGTTCGTTTTCGACAGCATGTTTTGGGGTAGACATGAGTCATACACGGGGAGGCAGCGACCTCTCTTTATCGCCTTTGAAGAAGCCCATTCCTATCTAAACAAATCAGAGAGCAACAACTACGCAAAGGAAGCGGTCGAGAGGATTTTCAAAGAAGGGCGCAAGTTTGGAGTTGGGGCAATGATCATTTCCCAGAGACCATCGGAGATTTCCGAGACGATCTTGGCGCAGGTGGGTACGTTTATTGCTTTGAGGTTAACCAATTCCGGCGATCAATCGATTGTCAAAGCATCCGCTCCAGACAACCTGATTAGCCTGATTGGCTTGCTTCCGTCTTTGAGAACAGGTGAAGCACTTGTTATCGGTGAAGCAGTCAAGATCCCTTCGCGGGTGCGAATCCCTCTACAGACACCGCGACCGACCAGCGAAGACCCGAAATTAGTGGAGTGTTGGGAAAATACTTTCGCGCCTGGTGCAGATGATTACAAGCGAGTTGTGACTTGGCAACGAGAGCAGAAACTGGGGAGCTAGACATGGATAGAGATCTCGTCGATTCATCTATGATCGCCAGTATCGGGTACGACCAATCCTCTGGTACTGTGGAGGTGGAGTTCCGATCGAGCGGACAGGTCTGGCAGTATTACGACGTACCCGAGTCCACTTACCACGATGTTCGGGCGGCAGGCTCATTAGGGAAGGCTTTCAATGCAATGATCAAGAGTCATTTCAGAGAGGCACGAGTTGGATAGAACGATCATTATCGGCGGGGCACTGCCGTGCATGGTATTGTGAATGTGCGTGTCATACGGCATTCGAGGCCGTATTGGGGTGTCATACGGGCCAATATAGGCAATGTCAGGCAGACAATCGCATCACATGAGAGGCGCAGTTTAGATGCCGTTCAGTCCGGCAACCAAGGCCAGGCTATTCATTAGATGCAACCGTCTCTGTTGTCTCTGCGGGAAGCAGTGCGGCACCAATATTGAGGCGGCGCATATCATTCCAGAGGCGCAGGGCGGAACCAATGACAAGAGCAACGCCATCCCGCTGTGCTTCGACTGCCACCAAGAGATCGGCGCATATGATTCGTCTCATCCCCGAGGGAACAGCTTTACCCCCGCCGAGCTCCGAGCACGTCGCGATCGGGTATATAAGCTAGTGGAATCCGGCCTGCTTCCCGTTTCCGTCCAGTGGGGCGACACCCGGCCCATTCCCGCCGTACCGCGGCGTCTTTCTGGAGCCTTGCTCGATCGACTGCGTGCCGTAGCCCTTGATGTGGCAATGTACGAGGATGTCGTGGGGATTCTTGGCCACGCGTCCTTCCCGAAGATGATGTCGCTGTCCGGGGAGCGCGTGTTCAACCCAATCTGGACCGACGCCCTATGGCATACCGAACAGCGAGTTGTCGCCACGTTCCGTCCCGATGGACCAACTCCGCTCAGAGTAATGCCACTCGACGTTCTGTTGATCAAGGGAGAAGACCGCGACGGACGCCCCTGTTTGCTCACGTACTTCAGTAGCAAGCCCGGGTCAGGGTGGCAAGCTTTCCTCTTCCCCTTTCGGCAACGTGAGCCGAACGAGAGCCAGGGAGCTCGCCTTAGTCTCGACGCAGAGGACATCGCTGCATTCCTGGGGCTAAGTCACGATTCAGTATCGGTGTCGACCCTGGAGGACAAGTACGCGGCCGGTGTCAAGCCAGACTTCGGATACCACGATCTGGTTCTCTACCTGTTTACCTTCTGCTCAGTCGCGCTGACGTCGCCGCCCAGGTGGCTTTCGAAGCAGGATGCCTACTTCAGGCTCGAGCACAGCGAACGGCGGTTTCACTGGTTCCATCCAGAGGAGCTCGAACACGATGCTGCGGCGATGCGCGTCAACGCGGACCTCATACGTGCAATCCACTACCTATTTGCGACGACGATTCCCGGAGTGCCTCGTTCGGTGCCGCCAAGATTCCTCAGAGAGTAGCGGAGGCGTGTTTGTTGCGGCAAGAGGCGGCCAAGAGCTCGATTAACTTGTCGTGAATGCTAACAACGGCATGAATTTGCGGGCCGCTGCGCGTCCGCAGATCATGCCGGGCGTTAGTCCGGCCCCGAAGAGGATGAGACATCCCATATGCCCGCAGACATTTGGATGTATAGTGATTAGTTCGAAGCTTCAGCCTTGCTGCGAATGGGAGGTCGCTCTGTGTTAGTGCAAAAGGACCTTGCCTGGGATAAGTCCTGCGATGTGGCCATCATGGGGTATGGGATGGCAGGGGCGGTGGCCGCCATTCCGGCGCACGACGCTGGAGCCGACGTCCACCCTAGCGCCTTTTACTGACCCGGGTCATGCCTGTGAGCGTGGTTGGCAAGTCAGGCGGGTCATGCCGGGGGGCGGGAGGGGGCCGCTCAGTTTAGCCGTTCGCCGTCAAAACGACTTGACATCGGGACGACTATATCGTACGATATGTGGTACGACAAGGAGGCGACTAAGAATGCCAACACGGTCAGCATCAGAAGCCAGAAAACGCCTGCATAATTTTGCTGACGAAGTGAAGGGGCTGGATTGAGAAAGCAAAGGGATCAACACGCCTTCGTTAGGAAACCCCAAGGCGTGTTATACGGACAGGAAACCAGAACTCCGCAAACTGCTTGTAGAGCGGGACGCTCTGACCTCAGAACGGATACGCGAGTTAGCCAACTCATGTTTTGCCCATGTGTAAGGGCGAAGTGCGGTAAGGCGCAGTTGACCCTCAGGAGTCAAGAATGGCAAAAAGGGCACGTCGGCGGCTGTTTTTAAGTCATTCGCATAAAGACCGCGCTACGGTTCTCCAAGTGGCGTCCGATTTGGAGGGCAGCCGTGTCCAGGTATGGTTTGACCGGTGGGAACTCAGGCCCGGCGATTCTATCATCGACAAGATTAATGACGGTATTGACTCAAGCGCATACCTCGTAGTCTTCCTTTCGACCGCGTCGCTTGGGTCCACTTGGGTCCGCCGTGAGATGAACGCCGGCCTCATGGCGGAACTTTCCGACCGAGCGGTCACTGTTGTAGTCGCCCTATTGCCAGGCTGCGACGATTCCGCCATTCCAACTTTGTTGCGAGACAAAGTGAGACTGGACTTCCGCATCAGTTATCTTACGGGCATCTCTGATTTGCTGGATATCTTCAAGATGGGCAAGAAAGCCGCTGACCTGTTATTTAGAGACGCCACTGAGTTTCTCCAGTTTGATGCCATCGATAAAGCGATTCCTCTCTTGAAAAAGGCCCTTGAGAAGTACCCAGCTCATTATGATGCGATGCATAATCTAGGCGTGTCCTATCAAAGGGAAAAACGGTATGAGGAAGCGCTGCCCCTCTTTGAAACACTGGTCCGTGAATGTTCTGATAATGTGCTGCACCTTGCAGGTTTGGGTGTCACTTTACTCTCTCTTGGAAAACTTGAGGAAGGCTTATCCCATCTCCGTCAGTGTGCAGCCTTGGCCCCAGAGGACTTGTATATCCATTTCTTGTTAGGAACACACCTTAGAAGGAATGGACTCCACGACGAGGCCCTTCCAGAATTGGAGCACGTGCTTCGCGGCAATCCAGAACACATCGAAGCTCGGTATGAGTTTGCTCAAGCCCTATCGGGAGCCGGCATGCTGGACGATGCCGTAAGGGAGTTCCGGCGGGTGCTTGACGTACGGCCCAACTTTCCGGATTGCCTGAATAATCTAGGAGTTGCTCTGGGTGAATCGGGTGACCTAGCGGAGGCATGTCGTCAATGGGAGGAAGCTACTGTATTAGCACCCCACTTGCCCGACCCGCATCGAAATCTGGCCCGGGCGTGCTGGCACCTTGGCCGCACGTCAGAAGCCCTTACACACTCTCGGGCCATAGTGGCGATAGAGCCTGACAACACAATTGAACAGTACCACTATGCACTCATTTTGAAGCAGTTGGGCAGAAAAGACGAGGCGATCCGCGAGTTTTATCGAGTTCTGGAATTGCAGCCGGGGCTCAAAGAGGCACGAATCGCCCTGTCTGAGTTAATGGGCGACATTCCCGCCATGTGGCAGGCCATTCGCGAAATCTCTCACGAGGAAGTGTCTGGCAAAGGTGACGAGTGGGTCAAGACAGCGATCCATAGCCTATTTACCCATGCTAGTTTTCGACACCCGCTTCAGATCGGTTTTACTGCGGAGCAGTACCACGAAGTCAAGCCAAACATAGATTCCATCTTCAATTTTCTGGAGCGGGCTCAGGGGCTGCTAGCGGATGACGATTCGGATGAGCACGCGATGGCCGAATTGTCCGCTGAACTTGAGAAGCTTGCGTCGGAACGACCGGGCCTTGATGCTATGCGCCACACCTTTCTGGGGATAATAGCCTTGAGGAACAAGGAGGTCCAAGAAGCGATCGGTCATTTCCGCCATGTGGTTGGTTTGGCACCGTTTGCGAAGGAGGCACATAACAATCTCGGTCTGGCCTACGCGCAAGGGGGCCAGTTAGGGCGAGCCGTTGAGGAGTGGGAATTGGCCCTTGGCCTCGATCCGAGTGACTGTACAACTAGGCTGCATATCGCGGTTCTTTATGGGCGTCTACGTCTCTTGCCTCAGGCGATACAACGTTATCGCGAGTTCGTTGAAAATTGCCCTCTCCATAGGGAGGCAGAGGGGGTTAGAACGCTGCTGAGCAATTTGGAGTCGGTGGGTTCGGCCGATTAGAGTCAGGATGCTCTTCAGGGTGTTTAGTAACCCGCAGTCTGGTACTACGGTCAGCGTGAGGCGTCGCCGCAGGCCCTACCGGAGGACAGGCGCGCGTTCCCTGCCCCGTACCCGTTCTGAGTCGCAACCATGGAAGCACATGGGCGTCACCTTGCCGCTCCAAACATACTCCAAGAGGCGTCGTTCAGTTCGTGAAGCCCCCCACCAGGATTCTGCCGTCCCGAGACATCGTCAGTTTGGGCTGGAGGTGAAAGGAGGAGATCCTGAAGCCGCCCGCGAGAGGCTGAAGGCAGTCAAAGAGTTTCCGCTGTTGGATATTACGCCAGAAGCTGAGAGGCTGGCAACCTGCATACTGGCCTCAGGCATAATTCCCCCAAGGTCGGCAACTGATGCGGCACACATTGCTGTCGCTATCGTGCACGGCATGGAATTCTTGATGACCTGCAACTGTGTGCACATTGCCAACGCAGGGATCGCAAAGGCGGTGGCGAATATCTGCCGACAACAAGGCTTTGATTGTCCCACCATCTGTACTCCGGAAGAACTGTCAGGAGAGTAAGTTCAATGGGGAACGACTATATCGTTGATGAAGTTCGGCGTATCCGTGAGGAACAGGCCGCAAAGCACAATTTCGATATCAAGGCGATCCTTGCAGATGCAAAGAAACGGCAACGAAAATCGAGGCACAAGGTCGTTTCATTCGTTCCCAAAAAGAAGGTGGCCGCCTGGTAAGCGCATGGACTGGACTGGCGAGAATACCAGCAATTCGCCTTCAAAGCAATTTGACATCGGGATGACTCTAGCGTACGATATGTGGTACGATAAGGAGGCTTAAGAATGACAACGCTATCAGCATCAGAAGCGAGAAGACGCCTGTATAATCTGGTTGACGAAGTGAAGGAAACACACGAGCCCGTTCAGATCGTAGGGAAGAGGAGTTCCGCGGTGCTCGTCTCGGAGGAGGACTGGCGGGCAATTCAGGAGACGTTGTATCTGACATCCATACCCGGTATGAGAGAGTCCATACGGGAGGGGCTGAGCACTCCCATTAAAGAGTGCGACGAGGGACCTGGTTGGTGAGTTGGCGGCTGGTTTTCACCAGGCAGGCTAAGAGTGACGCGAAAAGAATAGCCCAGTCAGGCCTCAAGCCCCAGGCAAATCGCTTACTGGATATGCTGAGAGAAGACCCCTACCGGAGCCCGCCGCCGTACGAGAAGCTTGTGGGGGACCTTTCCGGCGCTTATTCCCGAAGAATCAACATCCAGCGCCGGCTGATTTACCAGATCCGGGACGATATCGAGACCGTCAAAGTCATTCGCATGTGGACACATTATGAATAGCCGAATGAACGACTCACGCGAAGGCGCGAAGGCCGCGAAGAGACTGGATGTCGAGGAACTGTCAGCCATCGTGGTGGATACCGCGTTTCATGAGGTGCTCAACGCCATGCCTGATCGCAGCAAGAATGTTGACGACCCTCTGGAAACAGGAGAGTCCTTTCCGAATCATGTCAAGTCGTGGTGAAGTTCTCGTAGCAATCATCAACAAACGATCGGATTTTGCGATACTGCGTGAAAGGCTCTGGTATCGTATCCCTGTAAGCAGTGTCGAGAAATGGCTCAAAGGCCGGTGGCCTCCAAAATGGTTGGCGTTCTATCAAACAAAGGCTTTTGGAGCAGAAGAACACGCGGTAACCTACTTTGCAGAAGTTGTGGACATCCGTGAAGTTCGTCGCTGGCAGTTGTTCCCAGATGAGCCGAACGATAGGAAAGGTAACAAGCGTTATTATCAAATCTTCGTCAGATCGGTTCAGCGGTTGCTCAGGCCGATTTATAGCAGAAGGTATCGAAGGATCGTGTTCATTCCAACGACATGGAACAAATTTGTAAGAGCGGTGGAGATAAACGATCTTTACGATGAGAGTTCGCTTGAGGAGAGGCTATGATCCGAGTTCAAGCGGAACAGGATTCCAGCGGAAAGGCAGGAATTTGTCCTTGCCAAAGGCAATGATTACGTCTTGGATTTTGCGGTGTATTGCGCCAAAGGTAGTATTGACATAGAAACAGACGGCGACTTCTGGCACGCAAATCCTGAAAAGGCGGAAAGAGACAATTTGCGCGACAATGACCTCGAAACGGAAGGCTGGAGAGTTCTACGGTTCAGCGAACGGCAAATCAAAGAACAAGCTGCCAGCTACTGCATTTCAACCGTTGCCGAAAACATCAATAATCTTGGCGGCTTGGACAAAGGTGGAATTATCGCGCGAAGGATAAACCTCGATGGCGGTTCTTATCAGCCCTCATTGTTTCAATTTGTGGACGACAAGCGAACCTCAAAGTCATGACACGACGAAAACAACGACTCCTAACTCGTGAGGAGGTCAGCATAAACAGGGAGGCCGATTACATCGTTAAGAAAGCGCAGGCCTACGATGGCCGTGTTGTTGGCCTCGGCGGGTTGGTTTTCTTCTCCACACACACCGGGGACGCTTGGATATTGGATCCGGCGGACAGCCTGGCGCTTTGTCTCGCGCAGGATGGGGAACGTCAGAACTTCAGTATTCTGGAGATCCCCACAAGGTTCCAAATAGCCTGGGAGTCTCGGTACCTTATCGAAGGGGAGACCTTTGTCGTAACCACAACGGACGGCCATGCCAGGACAATCCTGGGATATCCGACGAGGGAGATTCAGAATACAATTAGCAGAGGAGAGAAAGCGAACCCCAAGGCGTGTTATACGGAGGAAACCAGACTCCGCATCTTATGCGGGTCTGTCTAAATTATTGTTAGGCCACAAAAGCGAGGCAGGCGAACATGAAGATTTGTGACATCTGCCAAAAAGAACTTGAAGAAGGCAACTACTACGAGTATTCCGATGATGAATGGAGAGCGGTTGTCCGTAACGGCTTCTCCATATTCCGAGAGGACATACGACTTGAGGATGGGACGCAGCCCTCGTTTGCACAAGTGGCAAGCGCTCTTGGTACGAGTCCCGCGGAAGTTGAAGCCAGATGGCGAAACATGGTGCTTAATCGCCGAGGGGTTCCTGGTGGTATGGCCCTCTGTCCCAACTGTGATGCGAAAGCTAGACCTTTCCGCAAAAGGTGGTGGGAGTTCTGGAAGTAGGATCATACTCGGCCCAAGGATCTGGACGCAGCTGGCGCGCGTCCGCTTCGCTCCGGTGTGCGGCTGTCCTTGGACGTTCGAAGCTTCAGCGTCGCTGCGAATTCGAGGTCGCTCCATGTTAGTCCCCAACGACCTACCCTGGCATAAGACCTGCGATGTCGCCATTATCGGCTACGGGATGGCGGGGGCCGTGGCGGCCATCACCGCCCACGATGCCGGCGCCAAGGTGATTATTCTGGAGAAGCAGCCGGCGGACACCCACTGCACCGCCAGCAGCATGTCCTCGGGCACCTTCGTCTGCCCGAATGATGTGCAGGGCGCGATAACCTATCTGAAAACCCTCTGGAAAGTCAGCGACGACCTCTACTGGACACCGCCTGATATCATCGAGGCCTGGGCAATCTACGCATCGCAGAACAAGGACTGGATGGAGAAGCTCGGCGCCAAACTGCGGCTGGTCCGCAAGGGCGGCGAGCACCCGGGCGTCCCCGGCGCGGATAGTATCGAGCTGTGGAGTTTCCGCGGGCTGGGACTTCCCATGATGGAGATGCTGTATGGGCACATCAAGGCCCGGGGCATCGAAGTGGTCTACAGCACTCCGGCCAGAGAGCTGTTGACCAACCTCAGGGGAGAAGTGATAGGCGTCATGGCGAAGGATGGGATGGGCGAGGCCGTAAGCGTGAAGGCCCTTCGGGGCGTCATCCTCTGTTGCGGCGGCTTCGAGTACAATGAAGAGATGAAGCTCCAGTACCTGAAGGTCTATCCGAGTTGGTTCGACGCCCATCCCGCCAACACCGGCGACGGCGTGAAGATGGCCATGAAGGTCGGCGCCGACCTCTGGCACATGAACTGCGTCTCGGCGCGTTTCGCGGCTAAGTTCCCTGGGTTTCCCGCCCCCTTCAAGTTCGATTTCGGGGGAAAGGGCTGGATCACCCGCCTGTCCCACGACCAGGAGACGGCCCACCCCTGTGGCTTCATCATTACCGACCGCTACGGGCGCCGGTACACCAACGAGAATTTCCGCGTCCACTCCGTCTATTACGAGACGACGTCCTTCGATACGCACCGGCTGGAGTACCCGCGCGTACCCAGCTATTTCATCTTCGACCGCGTGAGAATGGCGAGTGGGCCGCTGGTCCAGACACACTCCGGCCCCGCCGGTCCCCACCGGCTCTACACCTGGAGCCCGGACAATAGCGCCGAGCTCAGAAGGGGCTGGATTACGGAGGGCAAGACCGTCGGTGAGCTGGCTCGCAAGCTGGGCATGACGCCGAGCGTGCTGCGGAATACCATCGGCTCCTGGAACGGGTATTGCGAGAACGGCGCCGACCCCAAATTCGGCAGGAATCCCAGGGAGCTGGTGCCCCTGAACAATCCGCCCTTCTACGCCGTGCAACTGCTGCCCGGGGGCGCCAACACCCAGGGCGGCCCCAGGCGCAACAAGCTGGCCCAAATAGTCGATCCCGATGGAAAGCCTATTCCGGGGCTCTACGAAGCTGGCGAGTTGGGGTCAGTATACGGTATGATAAATCCGGCGGGCGGCTGCAATCTGGCGGAGTGCATCGCCTTCGGGCGCATCGCCGGGGAGAACGCGGCAAAAGAGGAAGCGCGAAGCGAGTAGCGCGCAGCGGGAAGGAACGATAGGGACCACGAAATACACGAAACACACGGAAATGATAAGTGATGAATGCGGAATGATAAGTGAGGATATGGAAGCGCGGAGCGCGAAGCGGGAAGCAAGCTTGCTCTGAGCAAAGTCGAAGGGAAGCCGTAGGCGGGGGCTCGCGGCGAAATGTCCACTTCGTCCATGATGTCCACGACGTTCCCACTTGGGCTGGCCCGCCGCTTGTCGCCCGCCGCGCCGGCAGCGCGGGCGGTCCGAAAGCTGACCGCTGAAGGCTGAAAGCTGAGAGCTGACAGGAGGCTCGACATGCACGCAAAGAAGTGGTTCCTCGTGGCAAGTTTCCTGACCGTCCTGGGGTTATTGCTGACAAGCTGCGCCCCGGCAGCCGCGCCCGCGCCGACAGTCCCGGCGAAGGCTGTGGTTGAGCCGACCAAACCAGCGGCGGCAGCCACGCCGTCGAAGCCGCAGGCGACCGCCCCGGCCGCCACGCCCAAGCCGGCCGGCGAACAGCCCAGGTACGGCGGCGTCCTGAATGTGGCCTCCACCACGGACCCGCCGAGCCTCGATATCCAGCAGGAGACGAACTATCAGGTCCATCTCACCATGGAGGTGGACTACAGCGGCCTCTTGCAGTATGACCCCCTGCAGAACGACAAGATGATCGGCGACCTGGCGGAGAAGTGGGATCTGGCGCCCGACGGCGCAAGCTACACTTTCAACCTGCACAAGGGCGTCAAGTGGCACGATGGTTCGGCGCTCACGTCGGAGGACGTCAAGTTCAGCCTTGACCGCATGAGGAATCCGCCGACGGGTGTTCGCAGCCCGATGCAGCCGCTCCTCGCCGCTATCAAGGAGATTCAAACGCCGGACAAGGACACGGTCAAGATCATCCTGAACCACCCCAGTCCCTCCATCATCGCCTTCCTCGCCATCGGGCAGATGGTGATGTACTCCAAGGCAGCCATCGAATCCAAGGGCGACATGAAGAAGACGGCCGTGGGCACCGGCCCTTACAAGTTCAAGGCTTACAACGTAGGGATCGACATTCAACACGTGAAGAACCCGGACTACTTCGTCAAGGGCCGGCCCTATCTGGATGCCATCAACTTCTACATGATAAAGGACCGGGGCACCAGGGCGGCTGCCTTCCGGACGAAGAAGATCCATCTGGGCACCGGGTGGTCTGGACCCACCGTGGCTGAGGCCGAAAACCTGAAGAAGAATTTCCCCGAGGCCATCGTGCAGGCCTACCCCAGCCTTGTCAACCACGAGGTCAGGCCCATGACTACCAAAGGCCCCACGGCTGACCAGCGGGTGCGCAAGGCGATCTATCTCGCCATTGACCGCCAGGCGGCCGTCAAAGTGGTGGGCCAGGGTGAGGCATGGATAGGCGGCCCGCTGCCACCCTACGGGCCTTTCGGTATTCCGGAAGCTGATCTGCTGAAGCTGCCCGGCTTCCGCCAGCCCAAGGACCTGGACATCGCCGAGGCCAAGAGACTTCTCGCCGAGGCAGGCCACCCCAACGGCTTCAAAACAGAGATCCTCGGCCGGCCGGACGCCGACGCGGAATTCGCTGTCTTCTTCAAGGACCAGATGGCCAAGATCGGCATCGACGGCACGGTGAAGCTAGTGGATACCGCCCTGCGCAACCAGCTCTATGCCCAAAGGAACTTCGAGATAACCGTCATAACCTACGGTCTGAAAACGCTCGATCCGGACGACATCAGCCGGTACTTCCTGAAGGGCGCGCCGCAGAACTACAACGACTTCTACGATGAGCAGGTGCAGAAGCTCTTCGAGCAGGAGACACGCACCATCGATTTCAACGAGCGCAAGAAGATCGTAATGGAGCTGCAAAACAGGTTGCTGGATATTGGCGGCTCCATCATCGGCTTGTGGCAGGCCCAGAGGGCCTCCTACTGGCCGGACCTGAAGAACTATAAGCCCGGAATCTCGGTGTACAACCTGAACAAGTACCAGGACGTCTGGCTGGCGAAATAAGGGGCTGGGGGTCGGGGGTCGGGGGTTAGGCGTCGCGACCCGTCCGACTTATTTGAAACCAGGAAATAGGAGTAAAACACATGCCCACTATGATCGAGGGCCTCGATCCAGCGGCTGAGGTAAAGGCGAAGCCGCAAAGAAAACCGAATCCCTTCCCGACGGAGCTTCGAGGAAAGACCCTGGGCTTCCTCAACGGCGACGGCGGCGGCCAGCATCTGCGCATCGACAATCTCTTCGATGCCCTCCAGAAGCAGTTGAACGACAAGTACCGGTTTGGGGAAGTGATTCGAAGGGCAAAGTGGCGCACCAAGACAGGCCAGGGCGCCTCGGAGGAAACGCTCAATGAGCTGGCGGCGCGGAGCGATGTGGTCATCAGCGGCGTGGGCCTCTGAGGCTCCTGCACGCCGTGGTGTATCCACGACACCATCGAGCTTCAAAAGCGCGGCGCTCCCGCGATTGCCATAGTCACCAAGCCCTTCGCCTCGCTGGCGCGGGCCACAGCCAGGTCGCTGGGCATGGAGGCGTTGCCAATAGTCGAGGTGCCCTGGCCTTTCGAAGCCACGGACGCCGACGAGGTGGTCAAGAACGCCGCGCCGCTGCTCAGCAGACGCTCTCAGGCGACTGCGTAGACGGAACGGGAACATGGATAAACAGGATGGACAGGATTGAGGGTTGGGGGTCGAGGGCCGGTCCCGTTCCCCATCCGCCTGCCCCTATCCCGAACTATTATCCTGTTTATCCTGTATATCGATGTTAATATTGGGGAGAACGATACTGGATGGGCAGGATGGACAGGATTGAGGGTTTGGGGTCGGGGGTCGGGCCCCGTTCCCCATCCGCCTGCCCCTATCCCGAACTATTATCCTGTTTATCCTGTATATCGATGTTAATATTGGGGAGAACGATACTGGATGGGCAGGATGGACAGGATTGAGGGTTGGGGGTCGGGGGTCGAGGGCCGGTCCCGTTCCCCAGCCCCCAGCCCCCAGCCCCTATCCCGAACTATTATCCTGTCTATCCTGTATATCGATGTTAATATTCGGGGAGAATGATAATGACGAATTTGGTCTCCAAACGATTCCCCGTCGAGTTCGACGCCGACGCGATAAACGAGCTCTACTACCAGAAAGGCATGACCGACGGCCTGCCCATCGTCTGTCCCACCGAGGCGCGCGTGCTCCGGATGCTCCAGTACACGGACCGGGGGGCAGGCGACGTGGTGGCGGAGATACCGCCGCTCTACGGCGAAGCGACGGTGGAAAAGATTGCCATCAACGCCATCATGGCCGGGTGCCTCCCGAAGTACATGCCCGCCATCGTCGCTGCCGTGGAGGCCCTGGCTGTCAAGGAGTTCAACCTCTACGGTATTCAGGGCACCACTAACCCCGTCTGCCCGGCAGCCATCTTCAACGGGCCCATTGCCCGTGAGCTGGATATCAACTGCGGGCCGAACCTGCTGGGGCAGGGGAACCGGGCCAACGCCGCCATCGGCCGGACCCTCCGCTTCATCATGTTAAACATCGGCGGCGGCAAGCCCGGGACGGTGGATAAGGCCACCCACGGCCAGCCGGGCAAGTACACCTTCTGCTTCGCTGAGAACGAGGCGGAGAGCCCGTGGGCGCCGCTCCATGTCGAGCGGGGTTTCGCGAAGGATGTAAGCACGGTCACGGTGGCCGGGGTGACCGGCACTACCAACGTCCTGACCATGGTGGAGCGTGCCGAGTCCGAGGGCCATCCCGAGCCGCGGGTGGCTGCCGAGAGGGTGATGCTGGCCCTGACCGACGGCATGTCCGCCTTCGGGAGCAACAACATGTTGTCCGGCATCGGCGAGCCGATGATCATCTTCGCGCCGGAGTCGGCGCAGATCCTGGAGAAGGGAGGCTTCACCAAGGCCGCCGTCAAGGAGTTCCTCTTCGAGAAGTCGAGCCGGCCGGTGAGCAGCTTCGCCCCGCATCTGGCGTCGACCATGCGTTTCCGCCGCCAGGCGCCGCCCGATGTGGAGCGCTTCTACATCACTGAGCGCGCCGAGGACCTGATGATCGTGGTGGGGGGAGGGTTGCTCTCCGCCCACACTGTCTTCGCCCCCACCTTCGGCCCCACCAGCGCCGCGACGAAGCCTATCGCCCTCAAGGACGGGACGCCCGCCAAGTCGGTGGAGGATTTCAGAAGGGGATAGTTGAAGGGGCACGGCGGCTTGTCCGACCTGTCCGACCTGTCCGACCTGTCGGACTTTGTCAGACCGGTCGGAATTGCGTCCTTCCAGGAGGCCCCAAACATCGTAATTAAGAGGTTTCATTGAAGCTCTTTTCACCCATCACCATCAACGGTATGCGGTTGGAGAACCGCATTGTCATGGCGCCTATGCTTACGCGGATGCCCCTGGGAGAGGTACAAGAGACAGCCTACTTCGTGGAGCGGGCGCGGGGCGGGGCCGGCCTTATCATGTTTCACGCCGTCTCGGTGGAGATTGCCTCGCAGCCCGGCTTCGCGGAAACGCTGCAGCCGTTGGTGGAGGCCGTCCACCGGGAAGGCGCGAAGATTAGCTGCCAGCTCTCGGTGAGCATCCACCGTCCTCCTCACAAGCGCGATTACTTCCGTGGAGAGCGGGTCGGCCCCTCGGCGGTGGCGGGTCGGCGCGAGCTGACGCTGGCGGAAATAAGGGAAATCATCGCTATGTACGGGCCCTCCGCCGTCAACGTTCGTGAGGCGGGCTTCGACGCTGTGGAGATCCACGGGGCGCACGGCCTGCCGCCCTGCATCTTCTTCTCGCCGGCGGATAACCGGCGCGACGACGAGTACGGCGGCGACGTCTACCGCCGCATGCGCTTCGGGCTGGACATCGTGGCCAGCGTCAGGCAGGCGGTGGGACGGGACTACCCCATCATCTACCGCATGGCGGCCGAGGAGGAGCGCCCCGACGGGATCACCCTTCCTGACGCCATCCTCTTTGCCAAGGAGCTGGAGAAGGCAGGCGTCGACTGTCTGAGCGTGTCCGTCGGACCATCCGCCCGGCCGCGCAACTTCATCAGCCCGCCGGGCGCCTATCCTCTGGGCTGCTACGTCTATCTGGCGGCGACGGTGAAACCGCATGTGAAGGTGCCGGTGATGGCCGTCGGGCGCATAAACACGCCGGAGTTGGCCGAGTCTGTGCTAGCGGAAGGCAAAGGGGACCTCATTCTCATGGGCAGGCAGCTCCTGTGCGACCCCTTTTGGCCGGCGAAAGTGAAGGCAGGGAGAGCCAGCGAGATCCTCTACTGCAGCGGCTGCAACCACTGCGCCACCCTCTACCGGGGGGACGTGCCCCTCCTTTGCCGCCTGAACAAGCGGGTGGGGCACGAGTGGGAGATGGGGGAGGTGACGAAAACAGGCCCGGAACGCTCGGGGAGGGGTGCTTGACAAGCTCCCCAAGGGCTTGTTATCATATCCAGAACAATCGAATACATGGATAAGCTCTTATCCAGACGGGCGGAGGGACTGGCCCTGAGATGCCCGGCAACCGGTCGGAGCCAGCCGGTTCTGACACGGTGCCAATTCCGACCTCGATACATTCGGGGAAAGATGAGAGTGGGTGCACAGGCTTCTCTCATCAAGAGAAGCTTTTTTTGTTGCCCGGGGAACCTAGTTGAATACCATCTGCTGGCGTAACGGCAAAATACAGTTCATCGATCAAACAAGACTGCCCCACGAGACAGTCGTCCTGGAAACCGACGATTATCAGTGTATCGTCGCCGCCCTCAAGACCCTCCAGATTCGCGGCGCTCCCGCTATCGGTGTGGCGGCCGCCTATGCCGTGGCCGCGGGCGCGGCGAAGGTGGAGACCGATTCGCCCGCGGAGTTCCTCTCGGAACTTGATAATATCTGCCGCACCGTAGCCTCGGCGCGCCCCACGGCCGTCAATCTTTTCTGGGCGATAGAAAGGATGAGGAAGGCCGTCCAGGGGGAGACCGTCGCTGAGATGAAGGCGTCCCTTCTGGCCGAGGCCAAACGGATGGAGGCCGAGGACGCCGAGGTGAACCGGAAGATCGGGCGCTTCGGGGCGGAGCTGATCCCCGATGGCGCCACGGTCCTCACGCACTGCAACGCTGGTGCCCTGGCCACAGTGACTTACGGCACAGCCCTCGGCGTTATCCGGGCGGCGAAGGAACAGGGTAAGACCCTCCAGGTCTACGCCGACGAGACCCGGCCTCTTCTTCAGGGTGCCCGGCTCACTGCCTGGGAGCTGATGCAGGACAATATTCCGGTGACGTTGATCACCGACAACATGGCCGGACATTTCTTGCACAAAGGCGTGATAACCTGCGCTATCGTCGGGGCTGACCGCATCGCCGCCAACGGCGACGTCGCTAATAAGATCGGCACTTACAGCGTCGCCGTGCTGGCCGCGGAAAACGGCGTGCCCTTCTATGTGGCCGCCCCCACCAGCACCATCGACATGGCCCTGGCCACTGGCGACGAGATTCCCATCGAAGAACGCTCTCCCGAAGAGGTCACCTGCATCGGGGGGGTGCGTGTTGCGCCGGAGGGCGTGGCCGTGGCTAATCCTGCCTTCGACGTCACTCCTCACCACTACGTCTCGGCCATTATCACGGAAAAGGGCGTGGCGCAGGAGCCCTATGTCGAGAGACTGAGGGAGATTATCGGAGGATCGTCGTAGGGGCACGGTGCACCGTGCCCCTACATGCGGTTGAGAAGGAGGACTGAATGGCTGAAGCTAAGCTTGGGGTTATCGGAGGGAGCGGCCTCTATCAGATGGACGGCCTTACCGATGTGGAGGAAGTGCACGTCCATACACCCTTCGGCGAGCCCAGCGATGCCTTGGTTGTGGGGAAGCTGGAGGGCGTGCCCCTCGCCTTCCTGCCACGACACGGTCGCGGCCACCGCATCAGCCCCACAGAGCTTCCGGCGCGAGCCAACATCTATGCATTGAAGTCGCTCGGGGTGCAGTGGATCATCTCAGTGACGGCTGTGGGAAGCCTGAAGGAGGAGATCCGTCCCAAGGACCTCGTGATTCCGGACCAGATCATCGACCGCACCCGCGGTCGTGTAAGCACCTTCTTCCGCGATGGCATCGTGGGGCATATCACTTTCGCCGACCCCTTTTGCCCGGTCCTCTCCGAGATTCTTTACCGGAGGGCCAGGGAGACCGGCGCCACTGTCCACAAGGGCGGCGCCTATGTCGCCATGGAGGGGCCCGCTTTCAGCACGAGGGCTGAATCCAACCTTTATCGTTCCTGGGGCGCCAGCATTATCGGGATGACGGCGCTGCCCGAGGCCAAGCTCGCCCGCGAGGCGGAAATCTGCTACGGCGCTGTCGCCTGCGCTACGGACTACGATTGCTGGCACGAGGGACATGAGTCGGTTACTATCGAAATGGTCATCGCCAACCTGTTGCACAACGTGGCTGCCGCGAAGAAGATTGTGAGAGCGGTGGCGGCAGAGTTGCCGGGCAAGCGCGAGTGCGAGTGCGCCACGGCGCTGAAGAATGCCATTATCACCGCGCCGGACCTGATCCCAGGCCAGGTCAAGAAGGACTTAAATCTGCTGATTGGAAAGTATGTGAAGTAATGACCGAACAACCAACCGGTCGTCGGTTCCCCGGGGGCGGACGGCCAGGCTGTCTGGCCACTGCCATCGGCAGCATGCCCCATACTGATCCGGCCGCAGCCTGCGACGCGGTCCTGCTGAACCTGTCCGACATACCGCCCTGGCCGCAACTGCCGCGCCGCTCCGCGCTGGAGAATATGTACATCCAGTACAGCGAGGGTTTCCCGGGTGTGGTAGTCGAGGGCGACCACATCCATGTGGACCGCTTGCGGAACCTGGACGAGCCTCTGGCCGCGCTCTACGTGGCATATCTGGAGAACGCTGTCGACAGATACGCGGTCAGCCCGGAGTATGCCGCCGGGCTGCAGGCCTTTCTCGCCGCCGACCGGGGAACGCCCGTGGCCGTCAAGGGCCAGGTGACCGGCCCGATTAGCTGGGGGCTCACGGTCACCGACCAGGACCGTCGTCCCATTCTGTACGACGACATCCTGGCGGACGCGGTGGCCAAGCATCTGCGTCTCAAGGCGGGATGGATGGAGAAGACGCTAAGCGCCCTCACCGCCAACGTCATCATCTTTCTCGATGAACCTTACATGAACGCCCTGGGTTCAGCCTTCGTCTCGATACCTCGGGAGCAGGTCGCTGCCCTCCTTTGCGAGGTGCTCGGCGGGCTCACCTGCCTCAGGGGTGTGCACTGTTGTGGCAACACCGACTGGTCTATCCTTCTGGAAACGCCCATCGACATCCTCAGCTTTGACGCCTGCAACTACACGGAGGCGTTGAGCCTCTATCCGACCGAGGTGCAGGCCTTCCTGGATAGAGGGGGCACGCTGGCCTGGGGCATCGTCCCCAATGAGGAGCAGGCGCTGGCGCCGCACACGACGGATACGCTTCTGGCGAGCCTTCAAGAGGCGATGGAGATGCTGGCGAAAAAAGGGATCAAGTTCGAAGACCTGGTGCGCCGCTCCCTCATCACCCCCTCGTGCGGACTTGGGACTATGTCTGTAGAGGGCGCCGAGCGCGCGTTGATGTTGACGGCCTCCCTCTCGCGCGCCATGAGGGAGCAGTACCGTGGCCTGCTTGAAATGATGAATGATGAGTGATGAATGCGGAATGCCATGGGTCCGCGATTGCCTCGCTCGTCACAGGGACACAAATGCGGAATGATGAATGATGGGTGCAGTGCTGAAAGCTGATGACTGAAAGCTGAAGGCTACGGTAATGAATATGAAAATCATTGTTTCCGGCTCGCTGGCTTACGATAGACTTATGAATTTCCCGGGACACTTCTCCGAAAACATCCTCCCGGATAGGATTCATAACCTCAACGTCGCTTTTCAGGTAGATGGCATGCGGGAGGAGTTCGGCGGGACGGCAGGAAATATCGCCTACGCCCTCTCTCTCATGAGCGAAAAGCCGGTGATCTCCGCTACGATCGGCCATGATTACCACAGGTATTTCGAGTGGCTGGAAGCCAATGGCATCACCACCGAATGCATAAGGAAAATCGAGCACGAGTTCACCGCCAGCGCCTATATAACTACCGACCGGGCGAACAACCAGATCACCGGGTTTAACCCGGGCGCCATGAAATACCCTTCCTCTTTGGATTTCGACGAACTGGATCCCCAGGAGACGATCGTCATCATCTCCCCCGGCAACCTCGAGGACATGACGAACTACCCGCAAGAATGCAAGGCGAGGGGAATCGACTACATCTTCGACCCCGGGCAATCGCTGCCGATGTTGAATGGGAAACAGTTGACCGAGGCAATGAAGGGATGCCGCATCCTGATCTGCAACGATTACGAGCTTGATCTCATCAGGAATAAGGCAGGATTGAACACTCAGGATTTGCTGAGGCTAGCGGGGACAGTGATTGTCACCAAGGGTGAACGGGGGTCGCTGGTCGCCGCGCCAGATGGTGAGATAGCCATCCCTGCGGCGAGGCCGAAGCAGGCGGTGGACCCGACAGGTGCCGGCGATTCGTACCGGGGCGGCCTGATCAGCGGCCTGTGCCGGGGCTTGAGTATGGACCATTGCGCCAGAATGGGGAGTGTTTGCGCGTCCTTCGCCGTGGAGTGCTTCGGCACTCAGGAGTACCGGTTTAGTCCCGACGAATTCAATGAGAGGCTGAACGGATGCCTGTGAGCGGCGCAGCGACCTCAGCGACTCGGGAGAACGCCGCGAGGAGCCTCACGGTAACAGAGGAAGTACTGGCCTACCTGGAGCGGGACCGCATCTACGCCGCCTACGCCATTGCCCAGTTGACTGACCCCCCTTCAAAGAAGACGCAGGCCATGGTGGATGAATCCCAAGCGCCGGCTATCTGCGTCCATTTGAAGGATGTGGAGTTGCCTTTTCTCCTTTCGATGGGGGACCAACAGGGCGTGGCGAGCATTCTCAGCGCCGGCCTGTGCCCGTGGCAGGCCTATCTGGTATACAAGCCGGACCAGGCTGGGGTCGTGGAATCTTTCTACCGGCCCTATCGCAGGACAGCCATGCTCCGCATGCACGTTACCCAGGATGCCTTCCTGCCTGTGGAGGGTGATGCCGTCCGCCTGACCGGACTGCACGCGTCAAAGGTGAACCAGCTATACACCACCGAGATGAGCTGCCATATCTATCCGCGGCAGATAGATATGGGCGTTTACTATGGCATCTGGCGCGACGGCCGGCTGGCCGCGGTGGCGGGTACCCACGTGGTCTCGCCGGGCCAGGGTATCGGGGCGGTGGGCAACGTCCTCACGCACGCACTGTATCGCGGCGCGGGCTGCGCCGCCATATGCACCAGCGCCGTTACTCAAGAACTGTTAGGGTACTGCCGCGACGTGGTGCTGAATGTGAAGGAGGACAATATAGCGGCCCGCCGCGTCTACGAGCGTCTCGGCTACCGGGAGCACTGCCTCTACTTCGAAGCCTTCGGCACCTGGCGGCTGCGGAGGTTCCTTGGTTGGCTGACGGGCAGACGGTTTGTAACTTAACCTAACCCCCAGCCCCTTCCCGAGACACGGGGAGGGGGAGAGTCCTTCCCCGTGTCGGGGAGGGATTTAGGGAGAGGTTTTCCACAAAGGGAGGTGAGGCGGTGGTTGGAAGCCATAATCCAGGAGCAAATTGAGGAGTGTGAATGAAAGGTATTAAGGGAGATGTAAGAGACGTTGGACTGGCCGCCGAGGGTGCCCTGCGCACGGAGTGGGCCTCGCGCGACATGCCGGTCCTCCGCCTGATCAGGAAGCGTTTCGAGAAGGAGCAGCCCCTTAAGGGTATCCGCCTCTCGGCTTGCCTCCATATCACCACGGAGACGGCGAACCTGGCGATGACCCTGAAAGCGGGCGGCGCTGACGTCGTGATGTGCGCGAGCAACCCGCTGAGCACCCAGGATGACGTCGCCGCATACATGACGAAAGACCTGGGCATTCCCACCTACGCCATCAAAGGGGAGGACGAAAAAACCTACTACCAGCACATCGCCGCGGCCATCGCCCACAACCCACAAATCACTATGGATGACGGCGCCGACCTTGTGGCTTCTCTCCACAAGGACCACACCGACCTTCTTGCCAGTGTCATCGGCGGGACCGAGGAGACCACCACCGGCGTCATTCGGCTGCACAGTATGGCTGCCGCTGGCGCCTTGAAGTATCCCATAGTGGCGGTGAACGAGGCGGACACCAAGCATTTCTTCGATAACCGGTACGGCACTGGGCAGAGCACCGTCGATGGCATCACCCGCGCCACGAACATCCTCTGGGCGGGCAAGAAGGTCGTCATCGCCGGCTACGGCTGGTGCGGAAGAGGAGTAGCCCTGCGGGCCCGGGGGCATGGCGCCCATGTCATCGTGACCGAGGTCAATCCCATCCGCGGCCTGGAAGCGGTGATGGACGGCTACGAGGTCTTGCCGATGAGGCAGGCGGCCAGGATAGGAGACCTTTTCGTCACTCTCACCGGCGATATCAACGCGCTGGACAAACAGCACTTCGAAACGATGAAAGATGGCGCCATCATGTGCAATAGCGGGCACTTCAACGTCGAGATCAATATCCCGGCGTTGGAGCAGATGTCAACGGCGAAACGTCGCGTTCGCGCCTTTGTCGATGAGTACACCATGAAGGACGGCCGGCGCCTCTTTCTCCTCGGAGAGGGTCGGCTCATAAACCTGGCGGCCGCCGAGGGCCATCCGGCTAGCGTTATGGATATGAGCTTCGCCAACCAGGCCCTCTGCGCCGAGTACATGGTAAAGCAAGGCAAGAAGCTGAAGCGGGGCGTCTACACCGTTCCGCGGGACATTGACCAGGAGATCGGACGGCTAAAGCTGAAGTCGATGGGCGTGAGCATCGATATTCTCACGAAGGAACAGAAGAAGTACCTGGAGAGCTGGGAGAGCGGGACGTAAGGAAAAAGAAAGAAGGACAGGCCAAGAAGCCCGTCCTTCCGCCTCCGATGAGAAGCACCGCTTGATACCCGTTAGTCATATGC
>JACPQD010000002.1 GCA_016190665.1 Chloroflexota bacterium | reverse complement strand
TTTCCTCTCCCCTCCGCGGGAGAGGACTAAGGTGAGGGGGCTCTCCGGTTTCACCCTCACCCTACCCTCTCCCATCGAGGGAGAGGAAACTCGAACGGGCGTCATGCACTTGACAGAATAGTTTTATCGGACAGTATTGCGGTGCACCGCGCCCCTTTTCTCCCCACCCTCCCGTAACCGACCCTTTTGCCTCTCGTCAAAATGGCGTCATGCCTCAGGGCGACATCTCGCTCTCTTTCCACTCCTAATGGCATCCAGGCAAAAACCCTTCCCAGGGCAAGGGAAAACCTTGACGAAAAGCAGAGAACTTCCCTCGCCGTGATTCAGAGTAAAGCCCTCTTTCCTCTCCTACAACCCATATCTTATCATGGTGCTAGACTCGGTGGGACCTTGATCTCCTCGGTGGCAAAAGATCGAAATGGACGCTGACTTCAGAGTTCTGATCGCTGATGACGAGCCGGATTTCGCCGGCGCCCTTGAAGTAGCCCTTGCAGCCAGGGGCTATCAGGTCGTAACCGCCAGGGACAGGGTTGCGGCGCAAGCGCGGATCTCCTTCGGGAGACCCGACCTGGTAGTGCTGGGCACGCTGGCGCCGCGGGGAGAAGCCTTTCTCCTGTACCGTTGGCTGAAAGAGTCCAAGTTCGCCGACTTGCCCATCGTTGTTATTGACGCTCCTCAGGAGAAACAACTTACCCGGGGATGGACCAGGGAGGAAGGGTTCCAGCTTGAATCCGACGACTATCTGGTCAAGCCGCTGGACCCGCTACCCCTGGCCAGGCGGATAGAGAAACTCCTGGACAGAGCAACGAGAAGAATCAGAGTGCTCGTGGTGGACGACCACCCGCTGGTCAGAGATGGAATACGAGCACTGCTCTATTTGCAGACGGATATGGAGGTAGTGGGAGAAGCGGCGAACGGGGAGGAAGCGGTGGCCGAAGTGCACCGGCTCGCTCCCGACGTAGTGCTTATGGACCTGGTGATGCCCGGGATGGATGGCCTGGAGGCGACAAGACGGATATGCCGCGAATGCCAACACACGAGGGTCCTGGTGCTCAGCCAGTACAGCGAAGAAAGCAACGTCGTAGCTAGCAGCCGGGCGGGAGCACGAGGGTTCATTCCCAAGGAGAGCGCCAGCTCCCAGCTCTTGGCCGCCATCAGGGCGGCGGGGCAAGGCAAAGGGGATCCTGCTCTCGTACCTTGCTAGATTAGCTCTGGGATTGTTCGGGGACAGTAACATGCCAGAAACGGCGCGGGCTGTAAACTACTACAAGGCCCTTCACGAAGTCGCCGCAGCCATAAACTCCAGCCTGGAAAGGGATGTGGTGTTAAAGCAGATCGTGAAGGGGGCCGCCAGGGCGGCGGCGACCAAAGCTTGCTCGCTAATGCTCTTGAGCGGCGATCAAAAGACTCTCCTCCACGTGGCGGCCTGCGGCCTCAGCGAACGGTACATGCGAAAGGGGCCGGTGAGCGTCGATATCAGCCTGGCTGATGCTTTGAAGGGAAAGGCGGTGGCGGTATTTGCCGCCTGCGACGACCCGAGAGTCCAATACCGGGAGCAGGCTCGGAGAGAAGGCATCGCTTCCATGCTCTGTGTCCCCGTCGTACTCAAGGAGCGAGTAATAGGCGTGATGAGGCTTTACACGGCGGAGCCGCGCCACTTCGCTGAGGAAGACACGAGCTTTCTGACCGCCGTCGCCAACTTGGGCGCGATAGCGCTGGAGAACGCCAAGCTCTACGAAACGATAAAGGCCAATGATGCCCTCAGAAAACGCCTGTTTGCTATCGCCTCCCACGACTTGCGCGAACCTCTTGTCACTGCTTACAGCTATCTGAAGGCTATCCTGGATGGCGTGGCCGGCGAGCCGGGGCCGCAACTGAGAGATATGCTGGAGAGGATCGCCAAGAGGCTGCGGGAGCTCCTCGACCTCCATTCCACCATCATGGAGGCGCGAGGCTTCGATCCTGAACAGGTCCTCAGTCAAAGGGAAACGGTGTCTCTAAGAGAGTTGGTGGAGCAAACCGTGGAGAGCGTCCACGCGTCGGCTGAGAAGAAGAGCATCGCGCTCAAGACGGAGCTTACTCTGGAGCCCTGCACTGTTTATGCCTCAGCAAACCACGTGCGTCGCGTGTTGCTGAACCTGCTGAGCAACGCAATAAAATTCACCCCCGTTCGGGGTGGAGTCCTGATAAGGCTCAGCGAGACGAAGGACTGTTTCCAGGTGGACACGATTGACAACGGAAACGGGATTAGCCCTCAAGACCTGCCCCACGTCTTTGAAGAGTTCTACCGTGGAGGCAGCGCACCGGAAAAGGGGCTGGGGTTGGGCCTCTCCATCGCGAAGAGGGTAGTCGAGGCGCACGGGGGAACCATCTGGGCGGAGAGCCCCTGCGCCGGGACGGAAGGCGCCCGGGGGACCAGGATGAGTTTTGTCCTTCCCAAGAGCGCCGGCGGCTGAAGTGTCGACCGAAAGAAAGGAGCTCCAAAATGGAAAGGAAGCCGAAGGTCCTTCTTATAGATGACGATGCCGACTTCGTGGAACTGGCGACGATGGTGTTGTCCAACCATCCCTATGATATCTGCGCCGCCTACTCCGGCGATGAAGGACTCCAGAAGGCGGCTTCTGAAAAGCCCGACGTCATCGTGCTGGATGTGGTCATGCCCTTGAAGGATGGGTTCACCGTGTGCCAGCAGCTAAAGAGTGATCCTGATACTGCCAACATTCCAGTGATCATGCTTACCGGCTTCCGACACATGGTCTCGGAGGTGAATCTTTCTGTGGGCCAAGGGCTGACTTTAGAAGCTGATGACTACGTTGAGAAGCCTCTCAACGCGGTGGAGCTCCTCGGCTCCGTTAGCCGCCAGTTGCGCAAGGTCGGCTTCTGAGCAAGTCGTTGGCCTCGGTAGACCACTTGGGAGGCTTGGAGTGGACACTGTCACTATTACGCTTGATGGGCGCGAGGTGAGCGGTCGACACGGGATGACCGTGCTGGAGCTGGCGCGAGAGGTAGGTGTGGACATCCCTACGCTCTGCCACGATCCCAACCTCAAACCCGTGGGCGCGTGCCGAATCTGCCTCGTCGAGGACGAACGCTCTGGCGCCCTACTTGCTTCCTGCGTTGCTCCTATAGCTCCGGGGATGGTCATCAACACAGCGTCTCCCCGCGTCCTGGAGCGACGCAAGGTGATCATCGAGCTGATGCTGGCCAGTCACCCGGATGCCTGCTTCATATGCGACAAGGGCAATCGATGCGAGCTGCGTCATGTTGCCTCAGACCTGGGAGTCGGGCTGCTAAGGTTTCAGCGAATCCCACAATCGGCCACCATCCAGGAGGTCAATCCCTTCATTGAAAGGGACCTCAGCAAGTGCATCCTGTGCGCCAAATGCATCCGCGTGGACCAGGAGCTAGTGGTGGAGGGCGCTATCGACTATATGGACCGGGGCTTCGCCTCCCGGCCAACCACCCTTGATGACGTGCCCCTGGAGAGATCAGAGTGCACCTTCTGCGGGACTTGCGTTGCCGTCTGCCCCACCGGCGCTCTAATGGAAAAGGAAAAACCGTACCGGAGCACGACAGCGAGCACGGTGCAGACCATCTGCACCTTCTGTGGTTGCGGCTGCGCCATCGACCTGGAGGTAAGGGACGATCGCATAGTGCGCGCCAGGCCAGGCGATTCCCCCGTAAACCGGGGTGCGCTCTGTGTTAAGGGCAGCTACGGCTACGATTTCGTCCACAGTCCGGAGAGACTGACCAAACCGCTGATTAAGACGGACGCTGGATTCGCCGAGACCTCCTGGGAAGAGGCTCTTGATACCGTGGCCGGCAACTTCCAGCAGATTAGGGAAGCTGGCGGACCGGCTAGCCTCGCCGTTCTGGCTTCCTCGAAGTGCACCAACGAGGAGAACTATCTCCTGCAGAGATTCGCTCGGAGCATACTGGGCACCAACAACATCGACAACGGCAGCCGTGCGTATGGCGGTTGCGTCGACTGCGGCTTTGGCTCTCTTGATGACCTTGAGCGATCTGACGTTATAATGGTCATCGGCGCCGATCCGCCTTCCTCGGCCCCGGTCGCGGGCTACGCGATAAAGCGCGCGGTCAAGTACCAGGGCGCCCGGCTGGTCCTGATCGATCCACGGGAAACAAAGCTCGCCTCTTTTGCCCACCTCTGGATGAGACCCAGGGTCGGTAGCGACCTGGCGCTCGTGAACGACTTCGCCAGGATAGTCCTCGAAGACCGGCTTTCGAAGAGGGAATCTGCGACAACTGAGAACTTCGAGGCTTTCAAAGCAAGCCTCCGGCGCTACTGCGCCTCATGCGTGGAAGAGATAACAGGTGTTGACCATCGAGAGGTGCGCCAGGCCGCCTGGCTGCTCGCCAGCGCCAAAAGGGCCTCTATCCTCTATGGCAACGGCATAACGCAGTACCCCGCTGGCTCAGGGTGCGTCGCCGCTCTGTCAAACCTGGCTCTATTGATGGACAACGTCTCAGCCTTCATGGGGCTGCAAAGGGATGGGAACGGGAGGGGCGCTTGTGACATGGGGGCGCTGCCCGGCTTCCTTCCCGGACGCCAGTGTGTCGAGGATATCGAGGCCAGAAAGAAGTTCTCTGAGAGGTGGGGCAGCTCCGTCCCGGCCATGCCGGGGCTTACAGCCTCAGATGTCCTCGCCAAGCCCGGTGCCGTCAAGGGTATGTGGATTGTGGGCGAGAACCCGGTGCGGAGTTTCCCTCGCGCCAATTCGGTCCGGGAGGCTCTGGCATGTCTCGATTTTCTGGTGGTCCAGGATATGTTTTTGACGGAGACGGTCCGGTTGGCGCAGGTGGTCCTGCCTGCGGCCAGCCACGCCGAGAAGGAAGGCACATTGACCAACTTCGAGGGGCGGGCCCAGCAGTTGCGCAAAGCGATCGAGCCCGTCGGCAGCAGCCTGCCGGACTGGGAGATTATCCTTCGCCTTGCGGCCAGAATGGGCCGGCCGATGCCATTCAATTCGCCACAGGAAGTCTCGAAGGAGATAAAGGAGCTTCTCCCTTCCCATCGGATTGGAGCGCTGCAATCTTCTGAGAAAGGGACACCGTGCTTTGTTCCTGTTCGTTCCCTCCCGGAGCCTTTGGCATCGAAGGGCGACTATCCTCTTCTTCTGCTGACGGGAACCACCCTGTACCGCTTCGGCGCCGGCTCCCGAAGCTCGAGGTCGTCAAGGCTGACCAGGTTTCAACCGGAGGCCTTTATTGAGGTCGCTGAAGCTGATGCCGCTGTCCTGGGGTTATTTTCCGGCGATAAGGTGAAGATATTTTCCTCCACGGGGGAGGTGGCAGCGAGGATCGAGGTCACTACAGCTCTGCCCCAAGGAATGCTCTTCATGCCCGTTTCGGCGCCGGTCAGCGGACTTCTCGATGGGGGCAAGGCCTGCGCTGTAAGGCTGGAAAGGATTGGCTCTGATGAATGAGCGAGAGGCAGTGCCTGGACCTGAACTGAAGCGGGCCGGAGAGCTAATAGCCAGCTACCGGGACCAGAAATGGCCTCTCATCCCCCTTCTGGAGAGAATTCAGGCCGAGTTCGGCTACATACCACAGCAGTTCGTGCAGCCGATAGCCAAAGCTCTGGGTCTGTTCCCCACGCAGGTCCAGGGCGTGATCACCTTTTATGAACAGCTTTATGCGACGCCGCGAGGCAAGAGGGTAGTGAGGGTGTGCCGGGGAACGGCGTGCCATGTTCGCGGCGGCAAGACGATATTGAAACTGGTCAAGCGACAATTAGGAATCGAGGAAGGCGAGACCACTCCGGACATGGAGTACACCCTGGAGACCGTGGCCTGTCTTGGGGTCTGCGCCCTTGCGCCAAATATAGTTATCGGCAAAGATACCCACGGCCAGATGAACCCTAAGAAAGTGGGCCAGCTCTTCGGCGGCAGAAAGGATGGTGGATAGCATGCTGGACCACCGCACCATCTTCGTCTGCCAGGGTACGGGGTGTGTCTCAGGAAGGTCAGATGCCGTTTACGAGGCGCTCAAGCATGAGGTGGCGCGCCTGGGGTTGAAAGAGGTCCAGGTCGGGTTCAGCGGTTGTCACGGCTTCTGTGAGCAGGGGCCGAACGTGGTAGTGGAACCGGAAGGCATCTTCTACACCCACGTGAGCGAAGAAGACGCGGCGGAGATAGCGGAATCCCATCTCCGGGTCGGCAAGCCTGTGGAACGCCTCTTCTATCGCGACCCAACGTCGGGTAGCTGCGTACCCCTCTACTCGGACATAAACTTCTACGCCAGACAGGAACGCGTCATCCTGCGCAACTGCGGCCATATCAACCCGGAAAACATAGGCGAATACGTTGCTCACGATGGGTACAGGGCGCTCCGCAAGGCGCTCCTCGAAATGACCCCGGAGCAAGTCATCGAAGAGGTTTCCAAGTCCGGTCTCCGAGGCCGTGGCGGCGCAGGCTTCCCTACCGGGCGCAAGTGGGACTTCTGCCGAAAGTCACCCGGCCAGACTAAGTACGTCATCTGCAACGCCGATGAAGGCGATCCGGGCGCCTTCATGGACCGTTCCATCCTCGAAGCCGATCCCCACGCCGTGACCGAGGGACTCACCATAGCCGGGTACGCCATTGGGGCCAATGAGGGCTACGTCTACGTTCGCGCTGAGTATCCGCTAGCCGTGAGAAGACTTCGCATCGCCCTGGAGCAGGCGCAGCAGCGCGGTTTCCTGGGCGAGAACATCCTGGGCTCTGGCTTCAACTTCACGGTGCAGGTGAAAGAGGGCGCCGGCGCCTTCGTCTGTGGTGAGGAGACTGCCCTCATGGCGTCCATCGAAAGCCGGCGCGGCATGCCACGCCCTCGTCCTCCCTTCCCGGCCCAATCGGGTCTGGACGGCCGACCCAGCAACATTAACAACGTGAAGACGCTGGCCTCGGTCCCCGCTATCATCCTCCGGGGGGCCGACTGGTTCGCCAGCCTGGGCACCGAGAAAAGCAGGGGCACGGCAGTCTTTGCCCTCACCGGCAAGATCGCCAATAGCGGCCTGGTCGAAGTGCCCATGGGCGCTCCGCTTTCCAGCATCATCTTCGATATCGGCGGCGGCATCCCCCGAGGTAAGAGCTTCAAGGCGGTGCAGACAGGCGGGCCCTCCGGCGGCTGCATACCGGCCCAGTTCCTCGATGTCCCCGTGGAGTATGACACGCTGGCCCGGCTGGGGTCGATCATGGGATCGGGAGGGATGGTAGTTATGGACGAGGCCACCTGCATGGTGGAGGTGGCCCGCTATTTCCTTAGCTTCACCCAGGCGGAGTCCTGCGGCAAATGCGCACCCTGTCGCCTGGGCACGAGGCAAATGCTGGAGATTCTCACCCGCATCACTCAGGGCAAGGGGCAAGATGGGGACATAGACACGCTGCTGACCATAGCTCAGGCCGTCAAAGAGTGTTCTCTCTGCGGGCTGGGGCAGACCTGTCCTAACCCGGTGCTCTCCACTATCAACTACTTCCGGGAGGAGTACGAGGCGCACATCAAAGAAAAGAGGTGTCCGGCAGCGGTATGCGACGCCCTCATGATCTCTCCCTGCCAGCATACTTGCCCCGTGGGCATTAACATCCCCAAGTACGTCGCCCACATCGCCGAGGGTGAGTATCTGGAGGCCATCGAGACCATCAGAGAGCGTAACCCTTTCCCAGCGATTTGCGGGCGCATTTGCCACCACCCCTGCGAGCGCCGTTGCCGCCGCGGTGAGATCGACGACCCAGTGGCCATCCGCTCGCTGAAGCGTTTCGCTGCCGACTGGTACTTCGAACACTTTTCCGAGCTGGCGCGCCCTGACCCCTTCCCCCAAAGGCACAGCCAGAAGGTGGCCCTAGTCGGAGCGGGGCCAACCGGGCTGGCTTGCGCCTACTTCCTGGCCCAGGCGGGATATCCGGTAACCGTCTTCGAAGCCCTCCCCGTCGGCGGCGGCATGCTCTCCGTCGCCCTGCCAGAGTTCCGCCTTCCCCGCGAGGTTATTGAAAAGGAGATCGACTACATTGCTCGGAGAGGGGTGGAGATCAAATATGACACGCCGATAAACATCAACCATACCCTCGAGGATCTGAGGAAGGAAGGCTTTGAAGCGGTCTTCATCGCTTGCGGCGCGCAGCGGAGCCAACGCATAGGTATCCCCGGCGAGGTGGAGGATATTGAGGGCTTCTTCTACGGGCTGAGGTTCCTGAGGGATGTGAGGATCGGCAAGCGCGCGGTCGTGGGGCGCCGCGTGGCCACCATAGGCGGGGGCAATGTGGCCCTGGATGCCGCGCGGACCGCACTGCGCCTGGGCGCGGAGGAGGTGGACATATACTACCGCCGCTCCCGCGAGGAGATGCCGGTGACCGAGGTCGAATACGATGAGGCGGTGGCGGAAGGCGTCCGGATGAATTTCCTGGTAAGTCCCACTCGCATACTCAATAGCGGCTGGAAGGTCGCGGGCCTCCAGTGCATCCGCATGACTCTGGGCGAGCGCGACGCCAGCGCCCGGCGCCGACCGGTACCCGTGCCCGGCTCCGAGTTCACCGTCGAAGCCGATACAGTTATTGCTGCCGTGGGTCAAGCTCCCGATCTCTCGTTCCTGCCTCCAGACAGCGCTTTGGAACGTACTCGGTGGGAAACCCTGGTCGTTGACACCAATACCCTATCTACCAACATGAAAGGCATTTTTGCTGGCGGCGATTTCGTCACTGGCCCGGGGATGATCATAGATGCCATTGCGGCGGGAAGAAGAGCAGCAACCGCCATAGAGAAATACGTCCGGGGGGACGCTTCCCGCGTGGAGCTCTGCGATCTGCGCGCCAGCCGCCCGGTACAGCCAGCGGCGAAAGCCGGGGAAGAGGGGGAGGATGTCTGGGCCGCCATGCCCAGGGAAGCGGTCCCTACGCTGCCTCCTCAGGACAGAAAGCGCACTTTCAGTGAGATAGAACTGGGCTTCTGTGAGGAACGGGCGCGACAAGAGGCCAGGCGCTGTTTGCGCTGCGACCTGGAGACATAGGTGCCGGGAAGTGATAAATGATGAGTGATGAATGAGCGGTCAGCTATCAGCCGTCAGCGGTCAGTAGTTGTAACCACGAAATACGTGGAATACATGAAGGTGGCGGCGGGGCGTAGGCGGGCTGAATGCTGACCGCTGATTGCTGAAAGCCCCGAATAGGGAGGTCCGAGATGAAATCCATTACCAGGCAGAAGCCTTTCGAGGAAATCGGGCGGCAACTGGGAGGCTTCGGCCGAACGTACATAGTAGGTTGTGGCACCTGTGCCACCATGACCAGGACCGGCGGAAGAGACGAGGTCCTCGCCATGAAAGACCAAGTGCAGAGGCTGGGAAAGATGGTCACCGGCTGGTCGGTCATCCCCACCGCCTGCGATCAGATGACAGAGCTGTCTCTGCGGGAGAACGACGGCGCTATCGATAACGCCAACTGCATCCTGGTTATGGCCTGCGCTCTGGGAGTGTACCGTGTCGGCTCCTACCTCGACAAGCCGACCATTCCCGCTCTGGACACCCTGTTCATTGGCCTTGAAGACAGCCCCGGCAACTTCCATGAGGTCTGCACCCAGTGTGGCCACTGCGTGCTGGGCTACACCGCCGGAATCTGCCCCATTACATCGTGCAACAAGCACCTCTTGAACGGGCCTTGCGGCGGCACCAACCACGGCAAGTGCGAGGTCGATAGAGATAAGGACTGCGCCTGGACCCTGATCTATCGGCGCTTGAAGGACCAGGGCCGCCTGGACCTGATGCGCGACTACCAGCCGCGGCGCAACTACCAGGTGGCGCCCAGGCCTCGCTTGATCAGGATTTCGTGAACGAGGAGTAAGGCCATGGAGTTCCGAGAAGTCCTAAACTCTGGCAAGTTCGTGGTGACGAGCGAGATTGGCCCTCCCAAGGGAACGAACCTGGAGAAAATGTGCCACCACATTGATACCTTAAAGGATAAAGTGGACGCCATAAATGTTACCGACCACCAGAGCTCAGTGATGCGCTTTCCCTCTCTCGGCGGCTGCTTGTACATCAAAGAGCGCGGCGGCGAACCTATACTTCAAATGACTTGCCGCGACCGCAACGCCTTGGCGCTCCAAGCTGACCTCCTTTTCGCCTACGCCAGGGGAATAAGCAACGTTCTGTGCCTCACCGGTGATTCGATTGTCGTGGGTGACCACAAGGAGTCGGCGGATGTTTTCGAGATGGATTCTGTTCAGCTCCTGAGAGCCATCAGGCAACTGGAGTCCGGGAAGGACCTGGGAGGAAACAACCTGGATGGCGCAGTGGAGTTTTGCGCTGGGGCCATAGTCACGCCCGAAGCTCAGCCCATCGAGCCTCAACTCATCAAGTTCGAGAAGAAGATCGAGGCGGGCGCGGAGTTCATCCAGACTCAGGCCATCTACGACATCGAAACCTTCAGAAGATTCATGGAGTTCGCGCGTCAGTTCCCGGTGAAGGTGCTGGCGGGAATAGTGCTCCTCGTTTCCGCTAGAATGGCCAAGTACATGACTGAGAATGTGCCAGGCATTTTCGTCCCTCAGGCGCTCATCGACGAGATGGCGAACGCCCCGAAGGGAGGGGCGCTGCAGAAGGGGATCGAAATCGCCGGCAGGATGATTGCCACCCTGAAGAAGGAAAGCATCTGCGACGGGGTGCATATCATGGCCATAGGGAAGGAGGAAGTGGTCCCTGATATTCTGGCCGCGGCGGGAATCTAGCCCACGTCCGCACGGCGTGTCCAGTACGACCGTAAGCCCCATCAAGGCTGAGTCCGGAGTCCTCTCCCCGTTCGGCATCCTGTGGCATCACCAAAGCCGTCGTGCCGGGTCTCCCCTGCTGGGGGCAGGATGGTCTGCTTCGCGCTTCCCGCTTCTACCCCCTATCGGTGATCTCGACGGTTGACGGCTGCGCCGCCGTCCTGAACACCAGGTCTTTCCCCGCGGAGCCGCCCACCACCAGGATGGAGTAGTCCTCCGGAGACTCCAGCACGGGCCTCATAAGGTTCTCCAGCTCGGGGCGGGAGAGCTCCAGCAGCCACCGCCACTGGTGTCGTACCCTGCCCGGCAGCGCCTTCCACCGGTTCATCATGCGCCAGGCGGAGGAAGTCGATTGTTGCCAGATGTAGTCTTTCACCGCCTTCGCCAGGGCGACCTCACCGCCTCTCTTGCTATTCCAGAGAAGCCCAACAGTTTTGCCGTCGAGGGTACGCGGCCTGGGAGCCAGCGAGTACTTCTTCAGTTCGCCATGGCTCACTGCGACTGGATTCAATACCTCAAGCGTGAACACTGTCCCCTCGTGACGAGAATCGATCTGGCGCGTAACAGTGGGTGGCGTGCTACAGAAGAGACCCGGAACCCGAGTGGACTTAGCCGCGGGAGTTCGGCTGGACAATAGTAAATGATCGCCCTCGCCGCGTCAAGATAGCCATCTGCTCAAGCATCGGCTGCCCCAGGCTACTTCGATAACCAGATATCGTGAAGCCTCATGGAGCTCTGCACCCCTGGCGGCGAGGCGAAGTTCATTACTTCGGGCCAGGTGCCCAGGAAGTCGTCGCCCCAAAAAGGCCAGAGGGCTGGCATTTCTCTCATCAGCAGGTCGTCCATTTCCCGCACGATAGCCTTCCTCTTGGCCTGGTCCAGGCTGCGGTTCATCTCCTCGAACATGTCATCGAATCTCTTTGAATTCCACCTGGCGTAATTCTGGCTGGCGTTGGAGAGCAGCTTCCGGCCCCACTCATCGGGGTCGTTTATTTTCCAGACGCTCCGCTGAGTCCCAAGCTGGAAGTTCCCTTCCTGGGTCCGGCTGTTGTACACCGCGGTCTCAGCCACCTCAATAGTGGCATCGATGCCTATGGTGGCGAGCTGACTTTTCAGCAGCTCACCGGCTTTCTGGTCCTGGCGGACAGCGCGCACCAGCAAGGGCAGCTTCAACCCGTCCGGGTAGCCGGCCTCGGCCAGCAGCCTCTTTGCTTCCGCGCGATCGGCGTCCTTGGGCTGGCGGAGGCCCGGAAGCTTGAGGACTTCGTCCTCCGGACGGCCCCATTCCCCAGGAGGAACGAAGGTGCCCAGCCTCGCTGCGCCCTCGACAATCACTTTGATCGCGGCCTGGCGATCGTACCCCAGGGCAACCGCCTGACGCACCCTAACATCATTGAAGGGTGGCCGGCTGGTGTTAAACACGTGCCACGGCGATTGAAGCGCCGCAAATCTCCAGGTCTTCAAGTGCGGGTAGTCGGCGTTGATGACCCTGACCTCAGAAGCCGTCATGGGTGCAAAGTGGCCGGTCATCTTTATGCGCCCGGTGCGGAAAGCGGCGAATCTGGTGGAGCCATCCCTTATCACATAGTGTGTTATGCCATCCAGATAGGGAAACCCTTTCATAAAGTAGTCAGGGTTCCTCACCAGCTCCACGCCGATCCCCGGCCGGTAGGACTTGAACTTGAAGGGCCCGGTGCCCAATACCTCCGCTTTCATCTGGCTCTTGGCCTTAAGGATGTGCATGGGCATGATGACGAAGAAGTCGGTGGCGAACTGGGCCATGAAGACTACGTAGGGCTTCTTCATCAGGATCTTGACGGTACTATCGTTGGGGGTCTCAACCCTCTCGATAAAGTCGAACACTTCTTTCCGTCCGCTCCTCACGCCCCGGGGAGGGTCCATCTGCCGCTCGATGCTGTAGCGAACGTCCTCAGTGGAGAAGGGAGTGCCATCGTGCCATTTGACGCCTTTGCGCAGATAGAAAGTGTGCGTCATTCCGTCGGGAGTGGTCTCCCACTTTTCGGCCAGGTCTGCGATAATCTGGCCCGTGCGCAGGTCGTGCTGAATGAGGCCATCGTAGGCGGAGACAATAGGCTCCAGAGAGGCCAGCGTCGACTCCTGATGAATATCCAGGGACACCGGGTCTACGGAGGCGGATATGGTGAGAATGCCGCCGTACCGGGGCTGCTCCGCCGCCGGCTTGGGGCTGGGAGAAGGAGCTGCGATGGCCGCGCCCGGCTTAGCTGTGGGCATTTCCACCCGGGCGCCCGTGGGCGGCGCCTGGGACGACGGCGCGGGCGCCACCGGGGCGCAGCCTGCTATCAAGCCGAAGATAACAAGGGTGCTCAGGAAAAGCCGTGACCGTCCGGTAACCATGTGGCCTCCTTCGGGCGAGACGCCCTCTGCCTTTTGATGGACAGAGTATACCATGCGGGGCGAAAGAGCGGAAGCCCCTGACCGCCGTTGCGCGCCAACACCGGCGTGTGATATTATGGTGGCGCAAAGGGGAGCAGGCACCTGAGGAGGCAATCCAAGTGAGTACGGAACATACCATTCCACCCGCGCGCAACTCTCCTGCAGCACCGCTCACATTCAAGGAGCAAGGCGCTGGGCAAGAGTTTCCGGACTCCAAGCTGTTCGCGGAAACTGTGTTTAACAGTGTGCATGACGCGATCTCTGTCATTGATGCGACCGATTTCAAAATAGTCAAAGCAAACAAGGCGTTTCTAACCATCGCGGGACTCGAAGAGAATGATGTCATCGGGCGGCCATGTTACGAGATAACCCATCACGTCTCGAAGCCCTGCGAAGGTCCACTCGATTTATGCCCCCTAGCCGAAACACTGAAGACCGGGGGCGTTTCAGCGGCTGAACATGTGCACTATGACCGGGAAGGCCGGGAGATCTACGTCGAGGTTTCGACGTCTCCGCTGAGGAGTGGGGATGCTGGAACCCGTTACATCATCCATACGGCGCATAACATCACTAAGCTCAAGCAGGCAGAGGAAGAACTCAGGCGAACCTTATACCAGTTGAAGAGAGTCCTGAACGGGACCATCGAGGCCATAGCCAAGGCAGTGCAGGTTAGGGACCCGTACACGGCGGGTCACGAGCAGCGGGTCTCCCAACTCGCCTGCGCCATAGGCAAGACCCTTGGCTTCGACGTGGAACGCCTCGAATGCTTGCACACGGCCGGGCTGCTTCATGATCTGGGCAAGATAGCCGTTCCTTCTGAGATACTAAGCAGGCCTGGGAGGCTCAGTGATCACCAATTCAATCTGATCAAAGACCACTGCCAGGTCGGTTTCGACATACTCAGGGCAATCGAGTTCCCGTGGCCCGTTGCCGAGATAGTGTTACAGCATCACGAGCACATGGACGGGTCCGGCTATCCGGGCGGGTTGTCAGGGGAAGTGATCCTCTTGGAGGCCCGCATTCTGGCTGTGGCCGACGTTGTCGAAGCCATCGCCTCGCATCGCCCTTACCGGCCTGGCTTGGGCGTGGAGGCGGCGATGAAACAAATGTCGCAAAACCGAGGCACGCTCTATGACGCCAGCGTGGTGGACGCCTGTCTGGCAGTCTTTGCCGAAGGATTGGCTTTCGAGTAGCCTCGAACCTTGCCTTGGGCACATGCAAGGGCTTACTGATACTTGATATTCGCGCGCTGTTCCCTAACTACCCCCGCCTCCTGCAACTGGTCCAGACGGCCCAGGCTGCACAATCGCCAACATCCTCAGCTCAGGCCACCGCGCGGACACTGGGGACGATAGGCTCCCGCTCTCGGGGCGTCCCCTTCACCTTGGTGTGATAGGTGTGGACGATCGTCTCTATCACCGAATAGAGGTTGGGGTTTCTCCCGGCCTTAGCCGCCTTTACAAGCGTATCGATGGTTATGTTATCGGGATTACCCATGTTATCATCTGGCAACGCGCATCCACAGTTCAGGCACATTTCAGCCCTCCTCCGGGAACCAGCAATTTGCAGGCCACTTGCCTGCGAAAAAAATTGAGATGGCTGACGCAGTCCTCGCCGACTTCAGCCGCCCCATACTTTTATCCTACGTTCGCCAACCTTCGGTGTCAACGGTGAGGTACACGTAGTCCTGAGGTGTGAAATGAGGAGTTCGCGACGAGGGGAAGGCTGGGCCGAATTGTTCAAATGATGTCAGGAACAGGTACTGACACCGCCGTGCCTTTGCCCCGGTTTCTTGGCTGGACGCTGCCGCCCACTTTCAGATCGCTGGGACATCGCAACTTCCGTCTGCTGTGGTCGGGCACCCTCATATCCAGCTCCGGCGACTGGATGGACCAGATCGCCTTCAACTGGCTGGTTTACCAGCTCACCGGCTCCGCGATCGCCCTGGGCATCGTCAACCTCTGCCGCATGGGCCCCGTCCTTATCTTCACGCTGGTCGGCGGCGTAATTGCCGACAGGATGGAGAGACGGCGTCTCATGTTCGTCACTCAGACCGTAGCAATGCTACTGGCGCTGCTCCTCGCTGTCCTGGTTTCCACCAATCTTGTGCAGTTCTGGATGGTCATCGCCATAGCTATCGGACGCGGCGTCACCATGTCCTTCAACCAGCCAGCGCGACAATCGCTCATATCGGACCTCGTACCGCCGAGCAGCCTCATGAACGCGATAGCTCTCAATTCGGCCACTTTGAACTTGACCCGCGTCATGGGGCCGGCTATCGGCGGGACCTTGATAGCGACTACCGGCGTCGCGGGCGCCTTTTATCTCAACGCGGCTAGCTTCCTGGCAGTGCTCTACTGCCTGGCATTGATGCAATTTCCGGCGCGCCGTCCGAGGGTCAGTGGCAGCATTGCCGCTGATCTCTTTGGCGGGATCCGCTACCTCGCGGGACAGCCCGCCCTGCGTACGCTGGTGCTCCTGGCGCTGCTGCCTATGGTATTCGGGATGCCCTATATGACCATGCTCACCGTATTCGCCAGCGACGTGCTGAAAGTGGGCGGCGGGGGTCTGGGGCTGCTCACTGCCTCTTCCGGCGTCGGCGCCATGAGCGGGGCGCTGTTCATCGCTTCCTCAGCTCGTCACGAAGGGAGAGGGCGTTTCATGCTGTCCGCGCTGGTTGCCTTCGGCGCATCCCTGGTGGTCTTCTCGCTCTCCCACTGGGTCTGGCTGTCCTTCCTCGCGCTCATTTCGGTGGGATTCACCCAGCAGGCCTACATGTCCACCAACAACACGCTTATCCAGACGTACGTCGATAAAGACTACCGCGGACGGGTGCTGAGCACGCTTTTCCTCAATCGCGGCATGGTGCCCTTGGGCGCCACTTTGGCCGGCTTCGGCGCTGAGTTCGTGGGGGTCCAAATCGTAACCGGCGGCATGGCCGCCGTCCTGGTGATCGTCGCCCTCGTGGCTGGCAAGGTCGCCAGGGCGGCGCGAGAGCTGTCATAGGAGCGTCGAAACCATCACCTTCACGGAGCTTCCCGAAACAGGGATTCCGCTGACGGTGATTAATCTGGCGTATACTGGGCGTTCCTTGGCGTGCTTTGGGTGAACCAGAGGCTTCACAAGATATGTCTTTCAGCGGTGCCGCTAATCGCCTCCTGGATCATGACGCAATTTCGGCTCGTCGCCCCAGAACTTGACCGCCCCAAAGCGCTTATGATACGATTCAAGGTATGTCGATAGAGGAAGAGCTGGCCAAGGCTTCTCCCGGAAGCGATACCCTTTACAGCATCGGGGTCTTCGACGGAGTACATCTCGGGCACCAGCGCCTCTTGAGCCGCCTGAAGAGGGAGGCCCAGAAGAGAGGCTACCTTAGCGGCGTTGTCACTTTTCCCCGCCATCCAAGGCTCGTTATCCATCCCGGCGCCAGTCTGACCTATATAAGCAGCTTCCGAGAGCGGGTAACGCTCATCAAGTCCCTGGGGATCGACCTAGTCATCTCTCTACGGTTCACCCACAGTATGGCTCGGCTGAGCGCTCGCGATTTCGTCGACCTTCTAGTGAGGCGCCTGCGTATGCGCGGGCTGGTTGTGGGCCCCAATTTCGCCCTGGGTCGCGACAAGCAGGGAACGCCTCCCGTGCTGGAAGCCCTGGGAAAAGAGATGGGCTTCGAGGTCATCGTTGTCAAAGGCGAAGAGATCGGCGACCAGATGGTCAGCAGCACAGCGATACGTGAGGCTGTCTTCGCGGGAGACGTCGCCCTGGCGGGAAAGATGCTCGGAAGGCCCTTCAGCATTGTGGGTTCGGTAGTCCACGGCTCGGCTCGCGGTCGAACCCTCGGCTTCCCCACCGCGAACATCGCTGTAGACAGAGAGTTGGCCATGCCGGCCAACGGGGTATATGTGAGCCGCGTCTACCTCAATGGCAGTGCCTATGATTCCGTCACCAACATAGGGCGCCGACCCACCTTTGACAACGGTGAGCGCAGCATTGAAGTGTTCCTGCTCAACTTCCACGACAATCTCTACGGCAGCGAGGTCAGACTGGAGATCATCGCGCGCCTCCGCGGGGAGAGACGCTTCCGCGACGAGGAGGAGCTCAAGGCTCAGATCACCAGAGATGTGGCCCGCGCGCGCGCTCTGCTCCACAAAGAGCCCCAGGAGACCCTCGCCAATGCCAGTTGACCTGCACACCATCCTCAGACGCGGCGTAGCTGAGATTATCGTCGAGGAGGAGTTCACAAAACGCCAGCAAGCAAGGACCTCCACACTATCCTGAAACGTGGGGTAGCTGAGATCATCGTAGAGGAGGAGTTCATAAGACTCCTCGAATCGGGACGGCCCTTGCGCCTGAAGCAAGGCTTCGATCCCAGCCGCCCCGATATCCACCTTGGCCACGTGGTGGGGCTCAGGAAGCTCCGCCAGCTTCAAGAGGTGGGCCACCAGGTCATCCTCATCGTCGGTGACTGGACCGCCCAGATCGGCGACCCCAGCGGCGCTTCCGTCACCCGACCTATGCTTTCGGCGGAGGAGGTCAAGGCCAATGCCGAGACCTACATGCGGCAGTTCTTCAAGGTAGTTGATAAGACGAAGACTCAAGTCAGGTGGCAGACAGACTGGTTCGGCAAGTTTGATCTTAGCGACGTTATCAAGCTGACCAGCAAGTTCACCGTGGCGCAGATGCTGGCCCGGGATGACTTTGCCAACCGGTATTCCGCTGGCAAGCCCATCGCCATCACGGAGTTGCTTTACCCGCTGCTCCAGGCCCATGACTCCGTCATGATCGAGGCAGACGTGGAGTTCGGCGGCACCGACCAGAGATTTAACTGCCTGGTGGGCAGACAGCTTCAGGCCATCGTGGGACAGACGTCGCAGCAGGTGTTCCTCATGCCGCTCCTTGTGGGCACCGACGGCGTCCAGAAGATGAGCAAGAGCCTGGGCAACTACATCGCCGTAGACGAGCCCCCCAGCGAGATGTACGGCAAGGTCATGTCCTTGCCGGATGCCCTCATCCTGGACTATTTCGAGCTCTTGACCGATGTCCCGGACGAGGAACTGGAGGAGTTCCGCCTCCAGATGGCCTCCCAGTCTATCAACCCTATGCTGCTGAAAAAACGGCTGGCTCGCGAGATAGTTGCCCAGTTTCACAGCGCCGAGGCCGCCGAGGAAGCCGACGGCCGCTTCGAGCGCCTTTTCCAGAGAAGAGAGATGGTAGCAGAAGAAGTCCGCGAAGTATCCGCGAGTAAGCTCACACGCAGGATTGCGGATCGATCTAGCTCCGGTGTCGGCTCCCTTCCAACCGGGCAGAAGTTCACCATTGGAGCAGCGGAGCTTGCAGGGTTTCTGGTTGAGGAAGGCCTGGCCGAAAGCCGCGGCGCCGCCAAGAGACTGATCGCCGGCGGAACCGTAACCGTCGATGGCCAGAGAGTCTCGGGTAAGGCCAGCGTGGGAGATGGAACAATTATCAGAGTGGGTGGCAAAAGGCGCCAGTTTTTCAGGGTGGTGAGTGGCGGGCCGCCAGATAATAGGTGAGGCTAGCTTATAGGAAGGAGAACTGGATGGGAGCCCAGATTGTAGCCCCAATGCCGGGCAAGGTGCTCAGTGTCAAGGTGAAGGCCGGAGACAGCGTGAAGTACGGCGATGACGTCCTGACCCTGGAGGCCATGAAGATGGAGATCCCCATCAAGTCTACTGAGACTGGTATTGTCAAAGAGGTTAGAGTTAGCGCCGGCCAGAGCGTGCCCCACGGCCACGTGCTAGTAGAGTTCCAGTAGAATAAGGGCGACGCAGGCGTCGCCCTTTGTCAAGCCCGCTATTGAGAGGCGACGATGGACAGCGAGTATTGCATCGATATCGCGGAAATCTGCAGGAGCGTTGATTCAGCCGAGGTTGTCTCAATGTACTTTCCGCTGCTACGGCGAGCGGTCCTGGTGGATTTCCGGTCCGATTCCGTCGAAGGTCCCATGGTCAAGGTCGTACCCATGGTGGACTCCATAGAGGACCGCTTCAGGAGCTTGCGCCGGCTCCGGCCGCGCTTCGCTCGCCCCGAGAGCATAACGGTTATCCCGTGGCCGAAGTATGTCAGGAGCCTTGAGCGACTGGGTATCTGGGACAGGATAGTGCAGCGCCTCGTAGCCTCCGAGCACGCCGCTGTGGTGGACGCCTGCGCCCGCAGCTTCAACGAACTACTGCAGATCGAGGCGGAGGAGCTACTGAACGCGATAAAGGGCGAGACCTATCAGTCCGTCTGGCAGAGCGGGCATCCCACGGGCTAGGGCAGAGGTTAGACGTTGTAGGGGCAAGGAACCTCCCCCCTCTTCCCTAGAACCTGAAACCTCAAACCTCTTATCCCTTCTCCGCCGCCTCCCTGTCCTTTTGCGCCTGGGCGATTACCTTCTCGGCAACGTGGGCCGGGACTTCCTCGTAGTGGCTGAATTCCATGGTGTAGACCCCTTGCCCCTGAGTGATGGAGCGCAGCTCGGTGGCATAGCGCAGCGCCTCCGCCAGGGGAATCTGGGCGTCGATCACGCTCGTGCCATCCTCCGGGTTCATCCCCAGCACCTTGGCCCGTTTGGTGTTGAGGTCGCCCATGACGTCTCCGGTGAACTGTTCCGGGACGGTGACCCTCAGGTTCACCACCGGTTCCAGAAGCACCGGGCGCCCCCCCTGAAGGCCCTTCTTGAATGCCTGCAGCGAGGCAATCTTAAAGGACATTTCCGATGAGTCAACGGGATGGTAGCTCCCATCGACGAGAGTGACCTTCACGTCTACGACAGGATAATGGGCCAGGACGCCCTCCTGCAATCCCTCGGCGAGGCCCTTTTCCACGGCGGGTATGTAGTTCTTGGGGACCGCCCCGCCCACGACCTTCTCGGCGAACTCGAAACCCGCGCTGCGCGGCAGCGGCGCCACCTCCAGCACGACATGCCCATACTGTCCGTGGCCGCCCGTCTGCTTCTTGTGCTTGTATTCGGCCTTCACCGACGAGAGAATCGTCTCCTTGTAGGGCACCTTGGGCGTGTCCACGGTCACGTTGACCCCAAACTTGCGCCGCATCTTCTCAGCCGCGATCTCCACGTGGGACTCGCCCATTCCGGACAGGACCATCTCGTTGGTATCGGCGTCCTTCCTTACGTGTAAGGTAGGGTCCTCCTCGGTGAGACGGGCGATGGTCTGCCCCAGCTTGTCGAGGTCGGCCTTGGTCTTGGGAGAGACGGCCACGCTGAAGACGGGCTTGGGGAATTCGATGGGCGCCAGGACCAGGGGATGGTCCTTGCTGGAGAGAGTGTCTCCGGTGGCCGTCTCAGCGAGTTTGGCCACACCGCCGATGTCGCCCGCTGCCAACTGGCCGATAGGCTCCTGGCTCTTGCCCCTGATGACAAAGATCTGGCCTACGCGCTCCGCTTTGCCCTTGGTCGAGTTCCACACCGGGGAATCGCTATGGAAGACGCCGGAGTAGACCCGGAAATAGGACAGGCGGCCCACGTAGGGGTCCGCCGTGGTCTTGAAAACCAGACAGGTCAGCGGGCCATCCTCCGCCGGCGGAAGCACTTCCTCGGACCCCTTGAGCGGATTGGTGGCGACCGCCTCTCTGCTCTCTTTGGGAGAGGGGAAGTAGCTCACCACGGCGTCCAGCAGGGCCGCCACGCCGACGTTCTGCGTCGCTGAGCCAGTGAACACGGGGACGATCTTGCCGCTTCGCGCACCGGTCGCCAGGCCCTGGCGCAGCTCGGCCTCGGTCAGCTCCCCGCCCTCGAGGTACTTCGTGATCAGGTTATCATCGGTCTCCGCCACGGCCTCCACCAGCTTCTCCCGGAGCGAGGCCGCCTTCTCCTGAAGCGCCTGGGGAACCTCGCTGGCCTTTGCCTCGGGTCCCAGGTAAGCTTTCATCCCTATCAAATCGACCACGCCCTGAAAGCCGCTGGCCTCGCCCACCGGGACCTGGGCGGCTACACAGCCCTTGCCGAAGCGAGCCTGCGCCTGTTCCAGCGTCGAGTAGAAATCGGCGTTCTCGCGGTCCATCCGGTTGACGAAGATGAGGCGAGGAAGGAGCGGTTCGCTGGTGAATTGCCACACCTGGGCCGTCCCCACCTCGACTCCCGAGGCGGCGCAGATCACTATCACCGCGCCGTCCGCCACCCGAATCGCCGCCTTCACTTCGCCGACAAAGTCGGCGTAGCCCGGAGTATCAATCACGTTTATCTTGCTATCCTTCCACTCGCAGGGCAGAAGGGACATGTTGATGCTGATCTGGCGCTTAGCCTCGTCAGGATCGTAGTCAGAAGTGGTGTTCCCCTCCTCCACTTTGCCCAAGCGGTTAATTGCGCCGGAATCGAAGAGCATGGCCTCGGACAGCGAAGTCTTACCCGCTCCACCATGGGATAAGAGAGTGATGTTGCGGATCTGCTCCGTCCGGTAGCTCTTCATCAAATAACCCCCTTGCAAGTAGAGAGACTGCTATCATTTTACTTAATCGTGAGGGCAATGGCAAACGTTGTGCAGAAGCGCGAAGCGGGGAGCGAGGAGGGAGACGGGGGCCAGGGGTTGGGGGTCGGGGTGGGGCTCTGTATCTTGTATCTTGTATCTTGGTTATTGTATCTCGGCTACTCCTCACACCTTCTCAATGGGCAGTGCGGGATCGAGCTTCCGGAGGTGCTCGGGGTCGCTGGTGAGGACGAGGCTTCTGGACTGGCGCGCGACGACGGCGACTGAGGCGTCGACGATGTCATCGTGCTTCTGGTGGCCGCAGAGCACACCGACGAGCCGCGCTTGCAGCCCGTCGAGAGGCACCACCTGGACGCCGCGAGCGGCGAGCATTTGGGCGAGACGCGCCTGGCGCGGGCTGCCCCGCCAGACCTGAGCGAGCGCGGCGGCGGGTACGAGCACCGCGGCGCCCTTCTGTAGCGCGTTGCGGATAGCGACTTCCACGCGGCGCCGGCCCTGCTCCACGGCGATCAACGCTCCACTGTCCAGGGTCAGAGCCCGAGGAGGCTGTCCGCCCACCGCTGCTCCTCCTCGGTCATGGGCTGGTCGCGGAAGCGCTCCTCAAGATACTTCCGGTAGCTCTCGCCGCGTTCACTCTCCTCGAGTTGCGCGGCGATGTAGGCGCTCAGAGAGGACGCGCCCGCGGCGGCCGCGCGCTGGCGAGCGCCTTGCAGCGTAGCCACAGGCAGCGTGATCGTCACCCGCTCGTGGGTCGGGCCGTGCGAGAGCCGGCCTCTCTTCCCACCGATGGATTTCCTGGTTGGCGAAACCATGGCTCACCCCCGAAATCTGCGTGTTGTAATCATACCACACTCAGCCAGAGGTGGCGAGCCGAACGCACGAGCACGGCAGCTTTCATCACTCATCGCTCATCATTTATCATTTTCAGACCGCTCCCTGCTTCCTGCTTCGCGCTCCTGGCTTCCGCCCCGTGCCCTTCCCCCGTCCCCCGGCCCCTGACCCCCAACCCCTGCGGCCCCGCGGGCGCCTTCGCATGACCCTCAGCCCCCGGGTCCTGCGCTGACCAATGATCGCTCCTTATGATGAGTACATACTCACTTATTGCGGCGCCTCCTCCCTCCTCCCTCCCCCCTTCTCCTCTCCCGTGCCACTAAGCAAACCATAAACACACCAATTGCTATTGATATGCACCCCCCCCCCCCCCGTGATACGATAGCAACGCAAATTTGGGGCTGTGTAGTGGGCGGGTGGCCCGTTGGGGGGCAGGGTGGCCTCTGTACCCCTCGAGCGGGCGACCTCCTCAAAGGCCGCATCAGCATAGGCAAGCCGACCTTTTCTGGAGATCAGAGGGTCGGCTTGTACTTTTTCGGCCAGGTTGTAGGGCGTGGCATTCCGCATTCATCATTCAGCATTCATCATTTCAAGGCGGGAGGCGCAACGTGGAACGAGTATTTCGTCTGGCGGTTGTGTTGGCTATGGTCATGGTTTCGGTTCTTGCCGTGGCGCCGAAGCCTTCGCTTTCCCAGGCGCTGCCACGCGCAGACTCGGCTGCCACCAACCTGAGCGCCGTCCTCAAAGCGGCGAGGAAGTACTCCGACAACCCGTCGGCCACTATCTATAAGTCGGGAGACAACGTAGGTAACGGAGAACTGGTTAACGGAGTGTATCAGTTTGATTGTTCCGGTCTCGTCTACGCCATATTTCGGGAAACAGGGCTCCTCGGCTTGATCGGCGGGGGGGATAAGACCGCGCAAGGCTACCTAGAGTGGTTTAGCGGCCAGGGCTTAGCCAGGACGCCGGGGCCAGGCGAAGCCCCCGGGGACGGCGACTTGGTAGTCTACCGTGAAAATGAGGCCCGAGAAGCCACGCACATGGGCATTTTCGACGCACAACGGCGAACACTCATCAACGCGGCTACCAGCCCACGGAGCGGTGTGCAAGAACTACCATACGACAGCATTCGGGGTCTGGATGGGCAACTGCAGCGGAGAGTGGCCTATCTAAGCCCCCGATATGCGAATACGAGTCCTCCGTCGCTAACGCCGACGCCAGGGCCAGCGATAGTCACGGCAGATGTCCAGTGGAACTTCTGGCTGGTACCGTGGTATTGGAACGTAATTATCGACGCGGCCTATGTGAGAAGTGTTACGTTCTCGAAGTCTGGCAGTTCCTTCACGCTCGATCCCGCCCACAAAACGTGGTCGGGGTTCGCGCAAGGGAACTACTCTCTTCACATCGAATATGACGGGAGATACAGAACCGATCCCAAGGAATTGATAGCCTCCGTGCCATTTCCTTTCGACTTCAGCACAATCGTTTGGGGAAACATGCTGCCGCCACCGCCGGAGCCGGCGTCGACACCACCATCTAACCCCTCACCTGCACCCGGGCCCACTTCAGTAAGTGACCCCGGCGGTTGGGGTGCCCAAGACCCGTACGTTTCTCGGCGTGTGTCGGCAGCCACCTTCGTCTCCGACGTCTCCTACCCCGACGACACCGTCGTCTCCCCAGGCCAGTCCATCAATAAGATCTGGCGTCTGAGAAACACAGGGACTTCGACGTGGACTGGCTTCTCGCTGGCCTTCGCCAGAGGCGAGCAGATGAACGGACCGGCATCGGTTTCGGTCGCCACAACATCGCCGGGGTCAACTGTCGACATCGCTGTCCCGATGATCGTCCCGTCGAATGACGGCTCGCACAGGGGCGACTGGATACTCAAGGACAACCAGGGCGTAAGTGTTCAGGGTGGCGAGGTCTACATTCGTATCACGGTTAGGAGCAACGCTGCGCCGTCAACCGCCCACATCACCATGTTCGACATCACCCCGCCTTCGCCCTCCCAGGCCAGCAGCGTCCACCTGGTGGCCCGGGCGACCTACTTCTCTGAGGTACGCTCCATGCGTTTCCTCAAGGGCAACGTGCCGGAGGAGATGCCCAGCTTCCGCACTGTCGGCGACCAGTGGGAGATCAGCACTAACTGGGATACCGCCAGCCTGGCGCGCGGGAGCTACGCCGTGGCCGTCGAACTGGCCACCAAGAGCGATCTGAACTGGGCCAGTCCGGAGCGGCAGGTGCGGACCTACACCCTGAATGGCACGCCGGCTTCGGTGGGGCGGCCTCCGGACCGCCCAAGCTTGAGATCACCGTACAACTGGTGGCTGAGAGACGCTTCGGGGGCCAACGGCTCCGTTGAGCTCTGCGTCAACGGCGCCAGCGATCCGGACGGCGACCCCGTCCAGTACATCTTCGAGGTGTATCTGCCGCAGGGATCAACATCCCTGTACCGAAGCAGCGGCGCCGTTTCCAGCACCTGCTGGACCTCGTCGTTCGAACCTAACATCTATTCCTGGCGCGCCAGAGCCACCGATGGCACAAATCAGTCTGATTTCAGCGTCGATACGTGGAACTTCAGCGTCGCCAGCGGCGGCGTGAGCATCGGCAGTCCGGCGCTCTTCAATCTGAACACCAACGACACCCATATGTGCGTGCCGGTCGGCTACGGCGGCATCCAGGCGCCGGATGTCTACGCCTGGGTCAACCGCGCCACCGATGGCTCGGAGAGCTGGCGTTTGCTGGACCACTATGGGCCTGATGCCGGGCCCGACTGCGACACGCGCGACCCCAACTACTCCCTGTATCCCCGCCACGGCTTCTGGATACGGTCGCCGGAGTATACAACGGGGAACCATACTATTCGCATCAACGCCATCAAGCGCGACTCGGGGGCGAGCCAGACCATCACCACCAGCTACAACATTCCCTATATCCGTCCCAGCGATTTCCAGGCGGTCGCTCCCTCCACTCTCGTGAACAACGGCACCTTCTGGAACACCCTCTCAATCAACTTCGAGTGGACGGCGGCGCTCCGCGCGGACAACTATCAGGTGCGCGTCAGCACCGCCTCGGACGTCTGGGCCGACCCCTCGCCCCTGATTAGCGCCACGGTGGCAGGCAACACTACCAGCTACACCGGGACTTTCACTCAGGACTACGCCAGGCTCTACTGGAGCGTCAGGGCCGTCAATAGCGCCGGCTACGCCGAAACCGGGGGTGGGACCTGGTTCGGCATCGACCGCGTCTTGCCCACGTCCCAGGTCCAGGCCCTTTCCGCAACAACCTACGAAAGCGTGTTTCAGGTGAACTGGAGCGGGGCGGACGTTCCCGCGGGCATCCGAAGCTACGATATTCAGTCCATGGATTCAAGCCGGGGCGCCTGGATCGACTGGCAGACAAACGTTCCGGCCACCAAGACCTACGATCTGTTCACTGGCGAGGCCGGGCACACGTACTACTTTCGTTCGCGTGCCACGGACAACGCGGGCAACACGGGGAGCTACCCCGGGACCGCCGACACCTTCACCAAAGTGGACCCGGCCGCCAGACCGCAGACGCCCTGGTGGAACAGCAGTTACAGCGGAAAACGGAATATCCCGATTCTTAACAACATGGCGAGCGTAGCTATGCCGGCAGGCTACCCGGTGAAGCTGCATTTCGACAGCGGTACGAATCCCACGGCGGCGCAGTTGTACAACGCGTCGCTGTCGAGCCCCAAGGGCAACGACATCCGGGTCGTCTACAACGACTCGACGGAACTCGACCGGCTGGTGGAGAACTTCACCAGCAGCGCAATAGACATCTGGTTCCGCACCCAGGTCAGTATCGCTGGAGGCGCCAGCAACGGCACGAGCCATCAGCTTTACTATGGTAACTCCGGCGCGGGCACGCCGCCCAGCGACAAGAGCCGCATCTTCTGGCCGGCGGTCGACGGCAACACGATGCGCCTGTACGACATGCGCGAGGCGAGCGGCCTGACGCTAAACGATCGAAGCGGCCACGCGAATGCATCGTTGCAGCCCCAGCACACGTGGGTAGCGGGGAAGTTCGGGTCGGCTGTCTCCATGCCCCCCGACGACACGACGCCACCGAGGCCGCTCATTACCGCCGGGTCCACCGGGCTGTCTGGGTCCGCTTTCACCATCGAGGGTTGGGTGAAGTTCCGGCAAGACCGCGGGGGCATAATCATGTCTCAGGGCATTCCTACCCAGAAGCGCCGGATGAGCGTGCATATGAGTTCCGGACGGATGTACCTGCAAATACACCATCCAGACGACACGGATTCGCACCTTGAAGCCGACGGAAGCTTCACCGATGCGACGTATTCGGATTACTTCCACCATTTCGCCATCACGTTCAACGGGGACCGGGAGGTGAAGTTCTACATCGACGGCCAGCTCGACTCTACGAAGACGACTTCCAAGAGCGGCATCATGGCCTACGACGCCCCTCTCTACCTGGGTGGCCACGAGTACGGTGAGGACCTGCTGCGCGGTACGCTCGCCGGCTTCGCCCTCTCCAACGTCGTGCGCACCGATCTGAGCTATGGTCAGGCTGGCCTGATAACGACCGGGCCCTCCCTCGCCGCCGGCGCCTCGATTGATCCACCTATCGCCGGCACGCCGGACCTGGCTGTTCTGTCGGTGACGACTTATCCGAACCCCGGCGGCGGAACGCTGGTGCAGGCGGTAATCCAGAACCAGGGCGCCAGAAGCACTCAGAACGGCTTCTACATCGACCTGTATCGCAATCATCTGCCCACCGGCCCCAACGATACCACGGGCAGCGTTCGCTACTGGGTCGCCAGCCCCATCGACGCCGGCGCGACAATCACTGTGACGACTGTCGTGAGCGACACCGTAGGCACGAGCGGGTTCTACCCCCGAAGCCCGGGAAGCGAGATCACCAGCACGCTGTACGTTCAGGCGGACTCTACCGGCGCGGTCCCCAACACAAGCACTACCAAGAGCATTTCCGCACCGGCCCTGATGTGCGTGGCGACGGCGGACGCTCTGGAATCGGACGATACCGCCGCGAACGCCCAGCCTTTCGCCGTGGGCGGCGGGGCGCAAAGCCACAATTTCCATGTGGCCGGAGACCAGGACTGGGTGTCATTCAATGGCACCGCCGGAACAACCTACTCCATCACGACGTCTACCCTCGGTGTGTACGCGGACACTGCGCTGTCGCTTTACGCCCCGGACCGCGTCACCCTCATCGCGTCCAACGATGACTCCGGCGCCGGCCTCGCTTCCCAAATCATCTGGGCTCCGTCGACCAGCGGTACCTACTACGTGAAGGCAGCCAACTGGGACCCGAATGTCGGCGGCTGTGGCACGAGCTACGACCTGTCGATTACCACGAGCGCTACCCCAACACCGACAGCAACCGCAACGATTACTCCCACGCCCACGGCTACAGTGACGCCGACGGCTACCCCGACTCCTACGGCGACAAGCACGCCGACGGTGACGGCTACGGCGACTCAAACCGCCACGCCAGCGCCAACGGCGACAGCGACGCCAACGGTCACAACCTATCGGGGGCCTGTAGCCACGGTTCCGGCTGCGACCGGTGGCTCAGTGCCTTCAGATGACGGCAGCGTCACCCTGACGATTGGCGCCGGCGACACAGCCGCGAATGCGAGCTTCCAAGTCACCAGGCACGTCAACGATCCCGCATTCCCACCGGGGTCAGGCAGCTTCACCTTCGCTGGGAAGCAGGTAGAGATACAGGCTTTCGACCCGAGCAGCGGCGCGCCGATCAGCGGCTTCACTTTCACTAACCCCGTGCAGCTCTGCTTCACGTACAACTCTGCAGATATACCCGGTGTAGACCCGAGCGCGCTGAAGATCAAGCAGTACGACGCGGCTACGAGCACTTGGGGGGACTTGACAGGGATAACGGTGAACACGTCCACTGCCAAGGTATGCGGATTCACCACCCACCTTAGCTACTTCGCGCTGGCGGCGCCGGCAATGCCTACACCGGTTTCGGGTGGTGGAGGCGGGGGGGGCGGCGGATGGACGCCTCCCACAACTACACGCACGCGCACGCCCACCGCAACGGCTACTCCAACAGCGACGCCCACGCCCACGACGACGCCCACGGGCACGGCGACGCCCGCCCACGGAACGGTCATTCTGTCTAAGGGCTGGAACCTGATCTCTGCCGCGTACTACCTGAAAGACCCTTCGGTGGAGGCGGTGTTGGGCAACGTCGCGGACAAGGTGTTGCACTTGGATGCGGAAACGGGCGCATGGGAGTACGCTACCAAGTTCGGAAGTGAGTGGTCAGGGTCGCTGAAAGAGCTAGAGGTTGGCTACGGCTACTGGGTGAACTCATTGATCGATGGTCCGCTGACCTACAGCTACGAGCCCAAGGCCAGGCCCGCCCCCGTCCAAGAACTTGGAGCAGGCTGGAACATGATTGGCTACATAAACCCGGACCTGGCCCCCTCGACCAATCTAGGCGCCTACCTGGCCTCGATATCCGGCAAATGGGACTCCCTGTACCGGTACAACCCCGCCATGGGCTTTGAGGTGGCGAAACCCGCCTTTGGCTTCACCACCATGGACTACGGTCGCGGCTACTTGATCAGTATGAGCGAGGCAGGGACCCTGACGCCGTGAACGCCCCGCTCTCTAGGAGCCTGGGTCACCACTCGGTCTCATCGCCACAAGTGGGAGAATTCTTCAGGAAATAGCCCAATATTCGACCACAAGTGGGTAATTGTGACGACAGGCCACAGCTAATCCTGCCGCTGAGTGGGAGCTGAAAACTTAGATTTTGACTCGTGACCCAAGCTCCTAGAGACCTCGAAGGTCTGGAGCCCCACAGGCCACAAAGAAGGACCCCAGGCCGACTCGGTCTCAGAGACCGAGTCGGTCAATAGGCCAAGAGACCGCAGCGGTCTATTGGAGCGCCCCAGGTGGACAGTCAGGAATGCCTGTCCTACCACCCTCACCCCAAACATCCGCCATCCTCTCCCTCTGGCAAAGAGCCCGCCCTTCTGCTCAAGGGGAAAATCCTCCTGGCTGCAGTACGGGCCCGTCCCCTGCTGGGCTGACAGCCGCCACCAGCGTGAGAGCGAAGCCTCCCGTGCCTCTTGCCAGACCCATCCCTGCAACTCGGTCATTCCCGAAGGCGCGGCCGCAGACTCCCAAAATCCACCACCTAATCTGTCGCATAGATTGAGGCGGAATGTTTGGGGATGACACCAATCCGGTGGGTGAAGCGCAGCCTCTCAAACCTCTCGCCTCCCATCTGCACTTCACCCACCCTACCTTTGGCCAACCCTTTTAAGGCGCGTTTTGATGGTGGATCAGGGACTGCTTGCCTTGTTGACAAAAGCGAAGAAGCTGGTAGAATTTACTCCGGGAGATGATGCAAACACACGCTACCAACCCCAAAATACTGAAGATAGTGACGATAGGGGCTCCGCCCCTGTTCGTCGCGCTCTTCGAGTTGGCCAGGCACACCATTTTCGTTGAGCGTAGTCCTACGACCACCGGGATATTACTGGTGTTTGCTGGCACCCTTGTCGGGGCCTTTTTCTTTTCCAGGTTCGTTTTTGGCTTGATCGACAGGTTTCAGCAGGAAAGCGTCCGCCGCAGCCAGGAGCTGGCTGTTTTGAACAGCGTTGCCCTGGCGGTAAGCGACTCTCTGAACCTGGACGTCGTCCTTTACCGCGCCCTGGATAAGGTGCTGGAGGTAACCGGGGCCGAGGCTGGCGAGATGTTCCTCTTGGATGAGCAGAGTGGCGAAATGGTGCGGCGGGCGCATAGCGGCGTTTTCCCGGAAGCCTTTCAGCAAAAGACCAGGTTCCGCTTAGGCGAGGGCCTTGACGGCAAGGTGGCCCAATCGGGGCAACCCGTGATGGTCCGAGACCTGTCCGACGATCCTGAGCTGGGAGGAATGCTGAGGGAGAGGAAATCATGCTCTCTGGTCAGCGTTCCTCTAAGATCCAAAGACTCCACAATCGGTGTCGTCAATTTACTCAGCCTGAAAGTGGGACGTTTCGCCGCCGACGATACGCGTCTACTGATGAACATGGGAAACCAGATAGCCGTGGCCGTGGAGAATGCGCGCCTTCATGAGAGGGTGCAAAGCGTGGCGGCCTTGGAGGAAAGGGAGAGGATTGCGCGGGAGATGCACGACGGCCTGGCCCAGGTACTGAGCTACGTCAACACTAAGAGCCAGGCGGTGAGGATGCTGTGCGCTTCAGGGCGCGCGGCGGAAGCGGAGGCCCAGCTCATCGAGCTGGAGAACGTTGCCCAGGAAGTCTACGCCGATGTCAGGGAGGCTATCCTTGGTCTCCGGGCTACCGCTTCTAAAGGGAGCGCGATCGTAGCCACGCTGAAGGAGTATATTTTCCGCTTCAGTCAAATGAGCGGCATAAGGACCGAGCTGGAGGTGAGCGACGATAACCTATCCCTGCCCAAAAGCATAGAGCTGCAGGTCATCCGCATAATCCAGGAGGCGCTCACCAACGCAAGGAAACATGCAAAGGCCATTACCGCCCGCGTCCGGATCTCGTCAAAGAACACGTCGCTGCAGATAGTCATACAGGATGACGGCGTGGGATTCAACCACGCTGACACCCGGCGTGGAGAATGGCCCCAATTCGGGCTTCAGACCATGCGCGAGCGGGCGGAGAGCATTGGCGGAAACCTGGAAATAAACTCAGCGCCTGGCAAGGGGACCAGGGTCACCCTCAGGGTGCCGTTGCCTGCGGTGTCTGTTTCGGAGCGGACCTAGCATGCGGGTGTTGCTGGTCGACGACCATGCTCTCGTGCGCAACGGCATCGCGAGCCTGCTGACCGCGAGCAATATTGAGGTGGTGGGAGAGGCGGGCGACGGGCTTGAGGCCCTGGAGAAGGCGCGCCAGCTCAAGCCGGACATCATCCTTATGGACATAAGGATGCCTCGGTCCAATGGCCTGGAGGCAACCCGCCTCATTACGTCCGAAATGCCGCAGGCCAAAGTCATTATCTTGACCGTGTCCGACGACGACGAGGACCTCTTCGAGGCAATTAAGTCTGGCGCCGTGGGCTACCTGCTCAAGAACATAAGAGCGGAGGAGTTTCTTAGCCTCCTCTCCGGCGTCGCGAGGGGCGAGGCCGCCATTTCACCTCTCCTGGCCGCCAAGATCATCCAGGAGTTCCGACAAGTCGGAACGAAGGATGGGAGAGCCGCCGGAAGTGAGCTCACCGAGAGGGAGACAGAGGTACTCAAGCTAGTCACCAACGGAGAGGCCAATAAGGAGATAGCCGCCAAACTGAACGTCACGGAAAACACGGTGAAGTATCACCTGCGAAACATAATGGATAAGCTTCACTTGAGGAATCGCGCCCAGGTCGTGGCCTACGCTGTGAGCAAAGGAATAAGGCCCACCCTCCCTCACGACAGAAGCACCAGCCCTTGGAATCCGTCATAACTGGTTGACGCCAGCACCGCCAAAGCTTGAAAATCGTCTTCCACTTGCTCGCACTTCATCCTGAATCAAGTTCAGGATGAAGTCCGAGGCATCATTTTTTCACAGATGCAATACCGCGCACTGAGGTACGCGGTATCCGAAAAGTCTATTTTCGCACCAACCCCTCTTTGCAAAACAACAGGCATGGCCTGCCCAGGCCGCGTCCCGTATTCCAGCCCTGCCGGCAGGCATGCCCTGCCGTCCCTCACTGACCCGGTTTTCACCTCCCCTGCTTGACCTATCCTTTTGAACGGCAGACCAATTCGCATCCTGATCTTCTGGGTAGGCTGAAATCCTATTCTTCCGCGAACGAAAGACTGCCCGAAAATGTGTTTTGCTTGACGCTAACGAAAGCTATAGTGGTTAAGAAGTCCGGCGAGGTCCTTGAGATTCACTGCAGCCGCTGGCGCGGGCGGGTTGGAAAGGATGCGGGACTACCGGGGATTGCTTGGAATCCAGGCGGAAAGCAAAGAGGAGGCATTCATGAAGGGCAGGGCAATGCTGTTGGGGGCAGGTATGTTGGCCGTGGGGCTGGCGCTAACGGGGATGTGGCGGGTCTCGGCCCACGGGTGGCCGCCTGTCGAAGTGGACCTCAGTCTCCACCGAGATGGCAACGTCGTGACGGCGACCGTTTGGCTAAAGAACGAGGGGGACGACGACACCGACGCCATTACGCTGAGGGCGCAGGTGCCGAAGGGCGCAAAATACCTGGACTCCTGGGCGGGGGTGCCCGGCTCCAACGCTGGGAGGTTCGACGGCAATGAAGTGGGCTGGGTCAACAGTGGTCTCGAGGCGGAGCACAAGCAAGGTCCCTTTGTTTACACATTTGATGTCAGCAACGTGACCTCCAATCCGTCATCGCCATCGATCCTGGCCTGGGTGAAGTGGGTGGGGGAGATGCCGGGCACTGCCGTCTCCCGGTCGGTGGCAGTAATTTCCACCGGCACCACGCCGGCAGCCAGCCATACGGCGGCTCCCGTTATGGCCGGAGACTCGGCACGGGGCAGCGCTGTTTACGGTCGGAGCTGCCAGGCCTGCCACAGCGCCGCGGGTGGGGGGGGCATCGGCCCGGCGCTGAGGGGCAGCGGTTTTCTCAGAGAGCACGGTACACTGGAAACCTTCGCGCCAGTGGTCCGGGAGGGGGAGCGCATTATGCCGGGGTTCGGTCCTGGGCAGATAAGCGACGAAGAGATCGCGGACCTCTTCGCCTACGTGCGAGGGTTGACGCCTTAGGGCCTCTTAGAGCAGGGATCAATGCAGCAGCCGACGCGGGCCGCGGCCCGCGTCGGCTGCTGCATTGAGGCGTAGTCTATCTCCTCCCCGGTGTATTCTCTGCGGGTCGGCGGCTTTTAACATACTCTGGCACCGTGGCCATCGGAGGCCTCTCCACCTCCTCCAGCTCGGTGACGTCCAGAGACAGGCGTCCGGCGCGGTGTCTGATCAGCTTCATCGTGGGCAGAATCTCGTCGAGCAAGGTGACTCTTCTCCTGGCCTGACCCCTCTTCAAACACGCCTGCATCAGGGCAAAGGCCCGCCGCGACATCGTGGAGAGGGGAAGATCACGGGCCACCCGCTCCTCCAGATCTGACTGTCCGATGGCGGCCAGGCCAAACTGGTTGAAAACGTCGATCAGGAGACCCAGATCAGCGCCGTAACCGGAGAAGACGGGCACCCGCTCCAGCGCATCGCGGCAACAGGCCCATTGCCCGCCCAGTGGTTCCACCACTCCCGAGAGCTCGGGAAAGAAGATGTTAAGCGGCGGGCGCACCGTCAGCTCAGTAAGGAATCCGCTGGCGGTGTCGTAAAGGGGGTCCCCCAGGGGAACGGGCCGCCCGTAGAAGCCTTTGACAAGCTTGAGCCTCTCCTCTCTCAGCAGCGGGCCCACGACCCCGTAAACAAACTTGGGGTGGATGTTCATGCTGTCGGTGTCGATCCAGACGATGATGTCTCCCTTCAGGATGTAGAGGGCCTTCCACAGAGCCTCGCCCTTCCCCTTATAGGAGCCGTATTCGCGCAAGATATCGCCGTGGTCGTAGACTGGTATGCCGAAGCTGGCCGCAATCTCGGTGGTCTTGTCGGTGGAGCCCCCATCGAACAGCACAATCTCATCGAGGAGCGGCTTTCTGTCAAAGAGCTCCCCTTTGATAACATTGACAATGCCTTTGATGGTCTTCTCCACATTGAGGGCAGGTAGCCCGAGGCTGATGGTCAGCCCTTGCTCCCTTTTCAGCCGAACAAGCTCGTCGACGTCGCCGAACTCCCGGCTGTGGAAAGTATTCTCGGCAAACCACTTATCAACAGTCGCGCTGATGGAGCGGGTTTGAGGTTCGAAGATGGATACGTCGATGGGCTGCCCGGTCTTTACCACCATCACCGTAGCGTCTGCCCTGGCGGCGATATTCTCGGGGATCGAGCCGAAGAAGCTGCCCGGCTCCGGCTGCGCCGACGCCCCCAGTACCACGAGTTGATAGTTTCCAGCTTCAGCGAGGACCGCTTGCTCAACGCTGGGCGCCGTAACGGAAAGGTGGCTGATGCGCCCTGCAGCCTGGGTGCGCGCCACAAAATCGGCGAAAATGCGGTCTTCCCGAGATGGACGGCCAGGATCGCCCAGCTTTATGTGCATCACCGTAACGCTGGCGTCGAATTTCTCGGCCACCGAATGCACCAGCCGGGACGCGAGATCGGCGTGGGGGCCGCCCCTCACCGGCAAGAGGATGCTCCGGCATTCCTTAAGCCCCCGCCCCTTGACCAGCAACACATCGCAGGGAGGATTCTTGGCGACTTCCTGAATTGTGGCGCCGAAGATCCGTTCCGATGACTTCGACTCACCGCTCCATCCCAGGATAACGAGGCTGGCGTTCTCTTCAGCGACAATCTCCTTTATCCCCTGCCACGCCTCCCGAGATATGCGAACGGTGGTGCGCACCTGGATATCCTCGGAATGGCCGAGCCGTTCCACCTCCCTCAGGAGCTGTCGCTGAACGCGGGCCTGGAGCGCCCCTTCTGAAAGATTCTGCTTCTCCGGGACTTCTACAACGCCCAGAACAATAACCTTGCCTGGATTCCGGTGCAGGATGCCCGAGGCGATCACCAGAAGATCGCCAGCCAGAGCAGGGTCTGCTAACGGGATTACTATGCGGTACTTGCCGTTCATAGCTCTCAGCCGGGGCGAGAATGCGGCCCGAGGATAGGCCCTACTCAAGGTTAGCAACGGGGACGCTCCTTGTCAAATTAGTGTGAGAATCGGCAGGCACCCCGTCCCCTCAGACAGTTCTCAATGAAGAACGGTGGGACGGGAGTTCCCTCTTGCCCGCGACCATGGCTCTGCCTGGCGTCAAGGGCGGAGCGGATCTCGTGGGAAGCACCGACACAGAGTTTGAAGATGGAGCCATCTGCCGCGATAGAGAGGAAGACAACCTGAGAAGGAAATGGCGGTACAGTACGCGGAACACGTGCATGCGGTTGGCGGCGCGAGTATCTGAGTTCTTAGTCATAACCGGTGAAGGAATCCCGCTTCAGTTGTTGTCTGGGCAAGCCAAGGGCGGCCAACTGCTCCTCCAGGGCCACAACCATCTTGGGCGGCCCCGACGTGTAAAATAGCCGCTCTCGAAAGTCGGGGACCAGCTCAGCTACCAGGTCCTTATTGATGAACCCCGTCTTCCCCTTCCAGTCCGGCGGCAGAACCTGGCCGGAGAGCACGTGTTCCACCCGGATGGTCGAATGGGAAGCAGCCATATCCTCCAGCTCATCGCGAAAGGCTATGTCCTCATAGCTGTTGTTTCCATAGAGCAGGACTACATCGAGGGGCAGGTCCTTATCGACAATGTAGCGCATCATGCTCCGCAAGGGCGTAATGCCGATCCCGCCGCTGAGAAAAGCGAGCTTACGTGTCGTGCGAGGCAAGGTGAAAATGCCCAACGGCCCTCGTAAGCTTGCCCATGTTCCCGGTTTGACCACATCCAGAGCCTGAGAGAACTCGCTGGGCGTGATGCGCTTGGTGAACTCGATGTAGCCCTTCTCCGTGGGAGAGGTCGAGAAGGAGAAGTGGTGCAGGGCATCCTCGCCCTTGATCTTGATGGTGAGGAAGAAGAACTGGCCCGCCCGATAGCGCACCCCTTTGGCGGCCACCGGGAACCGAAAGGACTTTATGTTAGGGGTACGCTGGATTATCTCCGAGAACTCAGTCTCAAATTCCCACATAGCTCACGCAAACCCTTAGCTTCCCAGATTTGCTTGCTCGGTTCTTGGGAACAGGGATGAAGCCGGACGGACACTAAGTGCTGACGGCTGATTGCTGATGGTCTCGCGCCGTCACCGTCTTGTCCAGCCTACATTAGCGCGCTGCGCCCTTCGAGCAGAAGTAGTCGACTGGCTGTCCGCTGCCCAGATTGTACTTGCTGAAAACCCAGCAGGCCGGACAAATGCAGTTCTGTTTGGTGTCGATGTCGGCGCAAGCGGCTGTGCCGGTGGAACAGTACATCCCGGGTATGTCCTCTCGCTGCAGAGGGACCCTCTTCAAAGACTCGCTCAGGGACTTCGCTTTCCCCTTCACGCATACGCTCTTTACCTGCACCGGGCACTGCGGACACATGCACCTGGTAACGTTGGTCTTGCTGAACGAGACTTTCACAGTCGTCTGAACCATCATACCCTCCTTCCGGGCTTACCATGGCCGGCCTTCTCGTCACTATGATATCGACGCCTTGATAAAGAAGTCATAACATCCGGTGGGAAAGTATTAAGAAAACGTCACGTCAGTCCAAGAGACGAGCAGTGGCGCCTGTGCGACGGCTACAGGTTGCAGCGACTCCACAGATGTGGTATCGTGAGAGCCTGCAAGACAACGATTCTGATGTGGGCCGCTACGCCGGGACCGACCAAGGACTGCGCCAACTCGGAGACCAGGTCCCGGTGGCTGAATGCCCCCGGAGCCGGTGAGAAAGGTCCGTTCAGGCAACCGATACCGGGACGATGTCACGATTGAGGAGGAGGCCGCTGACCCTATTTGCACCTATTGAAGGACCGCAGGGGATTGACAGATAACCCTCTAATGATGCTTTGCCGAGCCCATGGCCGAGACTTCTTTGAAAAGGGGAATTAGGGTGGAGAGGAAATGCCCGCGGTGCGGCTCGTCCAACGTTCATCGCTCCCGGAGACGAGGATTTCTCGAGAGAGTCATCCTCACTCTGGCAGGCAGACGCCCCTACCGGTGCTGGAGCTGCCAGCACCGCTTCTTGATGCCTTTCGGCTACTGACCGAAAGGCGCCCTCTCGGCCCCCTCGATCTCAACCTATCCACTTCTTCTTTCCTCTCGTGTGAACAGAAAGGTCACACTCGTCACGGCGACAAGGGCAGACATGGCTCCCCAGGCTATCTGATAGGACTGGGTGGCGTCCATTATCATGCCGAAGATGGTTGGTGCGAAAGTGCCGCCTGTCATGCTGAAGGTGGAGCCGAGCCCGGCCGCTGTAGCTGCCCTATCCGCACCACCCAGCTCGCAGAGCAGGGTCACCCAGACTCCGTGAAAGCCCAGCACGCACAGGCCCAAGGCGGCAAGGAGTGCAATGACCGCCAACTGGGGGAGATGGGGACCCGCAAGAGACAGCGCCGCCAGAATGGCTGTGCCCAGGAAGCTGCAAGTGGCCAGGACCAGCTTCCTTCTGCCCCCTAGAAATAGGTCGCTGACAAGCCCCAGGCCCACTCGACCGATCACGCCGCTGAGCTGCGCCAGGGCGAGATAGGCGCCAGCGACAACAACGGGGACCACGAACACGTCTCTGAAGTAGAAAATCAGATAGGTCGCCACCGAGAACTGAGCACCGACCAGCCCTAACCCCAGGATGCCGGTCAAACAGAGGTCCCGATTGAGGACTACCTCTTTCACGCCCACCCATCCGAAGTCCCGGCTCGGTCCCGACTGAAGCGTTGGTCTGGCGTGACTGCCGTTCGGGGCCATGCGCTCCGCCGAATCCGGCTCGCGATAGGCCAGGTAAACTACCAGTCCGATGGCAACGACGGCCAAACCGGTTGCGACCATTGCCCAGCGCCAGCCGGATAACAGCGCCAACGGAGGCAGGACCGAGGCGGCGATGCCGCCGCATATGGGTACGGCGGTCTGCTTGATCCCCATGACGGTGGCGCGGCTTCCCTGGGAGAACCAACTCAGCACCACTTTGGAAGCCCCGGGGCTGGCCATGCTAACGCCCATGCCCGTCACGAAGCCGAGAGGGAGCGCCAGACTGAAGCTGGGGGTAGTCGATAGGACAACAATGAAGCTGCCAACCACTACCTGGCCCGCCAGGAACATCCGTCGCACGCCTACATAGTCGGTCGCCACGCCGCCAAGGAGAGCGGTGACTAACTGGCCTAGAGAGATGGCGGACACCACCAGCCCGACTTGCGTCCAGTTGAGAGCGAGATCGACCTGATAGAAAGGGGCCAGGACCGGTACGGCCTGAGTGGGGACTGACGCCCCGACCTGACTGAGCAGGATGATCCCCAGGATGACTGGCCGGTAGCCGCCCCCTATGGCCTTAATTACAGACACTCGGCAACGTTTCCAGACGATTAAGGGTGGGCAGTCAAGGAGCCATTCTACGCCCTTTCCGGTTCGGTGGTCAAGGGGACTGGCTCTGCCGAAAAATGTAACAAAATATCAACTTTTCTGCGGCTTGTTTGACGACTTTTATATCGCCTGTGGGTAGGATGTGAGGTGTGGTACGAGTTCATCCGTCCGCCTCCGGCGGACCAATGGCTCTATGGGAAGCGCCACACTAGCCCTAAGGAGGTTGGGAAGAGAATGAGATATAGCTCCCTGCTCGCCACTCTTACCTTCATATTGGCCTTCGTTGCCGTTGCATCACCTCAGACCCTCTCGGCCGCCACGTCCAGCGTATCGATAGCCGATTTCGCTTTCGCGCCCCAGACTTTGAACGTGACGGTGGGTACCACCGTTACGTGGACCAACAATGGCATTTATCCTCATACTACCACCAGTGACACCGGTGTGTGGGACTCCGGGCCTATGTCTACTCCAGGCCAGACCTTCTCCTACACCTTTAACGCCCCCGGCTCCTACCCTTATCGCTGTACCTACCACGCGGCTTTCTACGGGATGGTGGGTACCGTGAATGTCCTGGCGGGCGAGGCTACGGCGACCCCGGTAGCGACGGAGACGCCAGCAGCGACGGCGACGGCCACGAAAACCCCACTGCCCTTTGTCACGCCGGCTCCAGCCGGCGTGCAGGTGTTCTATCCCGCCGGCTGGAATGTCGTGGCTGGCCCCGCCGGAACCACCTTCAGTCAGGCCAGTTCGATCCTCTACACCTTCCAAGGCGATGTGTACACGTTCGCGCCCAACACTCAAGGAGTAACGGAGGGGTGGGGTTACTGGGCCAACTTCCCGAGCGACACGATGGTGACCCTGACCGGGGCAGGCAGCGCCTCCTACAGCACGACCCTTGGACCCGGGCAATGGAGACTGGTGGGCAATCCCAGCGGCACGAAGAGCGCTTTGGTCGCGGCCGACGTCATTTACACTTACACCGCCACGAGCGGCTTCTTTCTGTATCGGGGTTCGGCGATTGTCGAGGTAGGCCGCGGGGCATGGGTGCGTTCGAATGAGGGCGGCACGGTAACGATAACCGCGTTCGACCCGACGCCCACGCCCACCCCGGCGCCCACCTCTACGCCAACCCAGACACCGACGCCTGCCGCGACGTGGACTCCAACGCCTACGCCAACACGTACCGCGACTCCGACGTGGACGCCAGGAACGATAGGGGGCGGCTACTGACAAGTCTTCGCAGGATGAGACCGGGGGTATCCAGCGGCCGGAGAGAGCCCGGCGGCAAGGTGCAGGCGGTGGCGCGCTCATTTTCGAACTGGAGTTGCTGGAGGTCAGGTAACTGTCTGAACCGCAGATTACACTGATTGCGCAGATGGCGCAGATACAGAATCAGTGAAATCCAAGAATCTGCGCCAATCAGCGGTTCAGCCCTGCGAGAGACACTCGTTTGCTCCAGTACGCTGATTTCTGTGCTAATGCTGTTTACGGAAGATACCACGCCAAGCTAACTGGCGATTTCGACCGCATAGCAAATAGGTTCGACCAAGAGGGCCCTGTGGTTCATGGTCTCGCACACCTCTGTACCGACCAGGTCTGTTCCTGCATTGCCTGCTTCAGCCGCCGCGGGCGGCAGCCAAGCCTACCCTCGATGTGATTAGGGCCTTCTTGCCCCCGCATCTTCCTTGACCCCTCCCTCGTCTCCATGCTATCATGTTTCCCAGTTTGAGCTATAGGACAGGCATTGTTCGGGCTTTTTAAGAAGACAGACGACGCCGTTAAGCGCACCCGGGAAACGTGGTTCTCCCGGGTGTCTGGCGTCTTCAACCGCACCACCGTCGATGAGAGCCTCTGGGAGGAGCTGGAGGAGCTGCTCATCTGCGCCGACGTTGGCTCGCCGACCACGGACCTCCTCATCCAGCGAGTCAAGGAGCGCGCCAGGCGGGAGCATATCAATCAAGCCGACGGGCTACGCAGCGCGCTCAAAGAGGAGATGGTGGCCATCCTGGACATCAACGGCAGGAGGGATGCCATCCTCGCGGCATCGGTCCTTCTGGTGGTCGGCGCTAACGGCGTGGGCAAGACCACCAGCATCGCCAAGCTGGCAAATCACCTTCAGTCCAGCGGCAAGAAGGTGGTCCTGGCCGCCGCCGATACCTTCCGCGCCGCCGCCATCGACCAGCTCAAGCTCTGGGGGGAGCGCACCGGCACGGAGGTCATCGCCCATCAGCCCGGCGCCGACCCGGGAGCGGTGGTCTTCGACGCGCTTCAGGCGGCGCGCAACCGGCAGGCCGACACGGTCATCGTGGATACCGCGGGCAGGCTCCACACCAAGCATAACCTCATGGAGGAACTGAAGAAGATCCGGCGCGTCATCTCCCGCGTGGAGGCCGATGCCTCGGTCGGCGTTCTCCTGGTGATGGACGCGGTCACCGGCCAGAACGGCCTGAGCCAGGCGCGCTATTTCGCCGAGGCGACGGGCGTGGACGGCATCTTGCTCGCCAAGCTGGATGGCACGGCCAAAGGCGGCATCGTCCTGGCCATCTGCCACGAGCTGAACATACCCATCGTCTTCATCGGCACGGGCGAGAAGCTGGACGACCTGGCGCCCTTCGACGCTGCCGAGTTTGGAGAGGCGCTCTTCGCTTCGTAGCCTTCAACCTCTCCCTAAATCCCTCCCCGACACGGGGAGGGACTTCTCCCCTTCCCTACGAGGGAAGGGGCCGGGGGTTAGGTCCTTTGGAGGGTAGCCTTTGGCTGACGCCTTTGTCTGGTGGCTCTGGATCGAGGCGCTGGGCGTCTTAGCCCTGCCCGCCGCTTTCTACCTCTTCAGAAACCTTCCCGATAGGGGATACGCCTTCAGCAAGCCCCTGGCCCTTCTCCTCTTGAGCTACGTCGCCTGGCTGGCGGGCATGCTGCGGCTTCTCCCCAACGCTCGCGGGTCATCTATCCTGATCCTTTTCCTGCTGGGTCTCGGTTCTCTGTTCCTCTTCGGACGACAACGCCGCGCCATGGTCGACTTCTTCTCCAGAAACCAGGTGTCGATCGTGGCCACTGAGGCGCTCTTCACCGGGGCTTTCGTCGTCTGGGCGGTGGTCCGGGCGTACAACCCGGAGATCCAGCACACTGAGCAGCCCATGGACTTCGCCTTCCTCAACGGCGTCCTGCGCAGTGAGTATTTCCCTCCCAACGACCCCTGGCTCAGCGGCTTCTCCATCAGCTACTATTACTTCGGCTACCTGATGATGGCGCAGTTGGTCAGTCTGTCAGGCGTGGCTTCCAGCGTGGGCTACAACCTGGCCCTGGCCCTTCTTTTCGCGCTGGCGGCGGCGGGCGCTTTCAGCATCGTCTTCAACCTGGTGGCCTGGCGGCGCAGCGATGCCCCCGGACGCCGGATGGGGATGCCCGTCGCCTTCGGAGTTCTGGCGGCCCTGCTGCTGGTGGGAGTGGGCAACCTGGAAGGCGCGCTGGAGTTGCTGCACGCCCATGGGTTCGCTGCGCCGGAATTCTGGAAGTGGATCAGCATCAAGGACCTGGCGAAGCCGTATAACAGCGCCCAATGGTATCCCACCGATGGCTGGTGGTGGTGGCGGGCCACGCGGGTCATCGACACCGTGGTCGATGGCAAGAGCCTGGACTATACGATAAGCGAGTTTCCCTACTTCAGCTTTCTTCTGGGGGACATGCATCCCCACGTCATGAGCCTGCCCTTCACCATCATGGCCATCGGCCTCAGCCTGAACATCTTCCGATCGGCCGCCAGCGTCTCCCTCGCCTGGGCGAAACAGCACGCATTGGAGTTCGCGACCGTGGCCATCGCACTGGGAGGCCTGGCCGTGGCCAATACCTGGGACTTCCCCACCTTCGCCCTGTTGTTCGTGGGCGCAGCCTTGCTGCGCAAATATCTTGTGGAGCCAGAGGTCAACCGCCGCTTCTGGTGGGACTGGCTCCGCTTCAGCGCCGCCCTTGGCATCGCCTCGATATTGGTCTACCTGCCCTTCTACATCGGTTTCAGGTCGCAGGTGGGCGGGATATTGCCTGTCCAGAGCGCGGGTACGAGGCCGGTCCACTTCTTCATATTCTGGGGGCTGTTCCTGGCGCTGACGGGCTGCTTCGCGGTCTCCAAGGTGGCGCAGGTGGTCCAGAGAAGGGACTGGCAGCGGCGGGACGCGCTGGCGGCGCTGCTGGTCCTGGCCCCCTTGGCTTTATGGGTCCTCGCCAGGCTCGGCGTGGGCATCTTCACCAACGAGGTGCCCAAGAGCCTTCAAGACATACCCCGCAAGATCGTGAGCGTCTGGCCTTATGCGTTGGCTGTCGGGCTTGTGCTGTTTATGTCGGTCAACCGCGTCCGGGCGTTGAAGAGGCAGGAGTCGCGCGGATGGGGCGCTGGCGTCTTCGCGACGACATTGCTGCTGCTCGGCCTGACCCTCATCCTGGGTTGCGAGCTATTCTACATCAAAGACGTGTTCAACAACCGGATGAACACGGTGTTCAAGTTCTACTATCAAGCCTGGGTGCTACTTGCCATAGGCTCCGCTTTTGCCGCATACTATATTATCTCAGCCTGGCGCAAGGCAGCCCTGGCGGTGTGGGGCGTTGTCGCGGTGGTGCTGCTGGCGGCGTCGCTGGCCTACCCGGCGGCGGCCGTCTTTGCCAAGACCGGCGCCTTCGCCCGGCAGCCTACGCTGGATGGGCTGGCCTACATCAAGGCCTCCAACCCGGCGGAATACGAGGCAATACATTGGCTGAAGGACAACACCAGCGGCGCCCCGGTTATTGTGGAGGTGACGGGGGGATCCTACAGCCAGTATGGGCGGGTGTCGACCTCCACGGGGCTGCCCACGCTTTTGGGCTGGGCGGGACATGAGATACAGTGGCGCGGCTCGTCGCAGCCCTTCGCGGGGAGGGCGGAAGACATCGATGCCATCTACCAGAGCGGTGACGCCAACCAGTTGAGCAGCCTACTGAAGAAATACAAAGTGTCCTATATCTACCTGGGAAGCCTGGAGAAATCCAAGTACGGCATGACGGAACTGGATAGGTTCAAGGAGACGCTGGATGTGGCTTTCAAGAATCAAGGCGTGACTATCTACCGGGTGAGGAAAGAGTAGCGTGGCTGCTGCGGAGGTCTCAGCGACAAGGCCCTTCCCGGAGAAAAGGGCTGCTGTTTGGCAAGGCGGCATTGTCCTGAACGTAGAGGCGTCTATCTACGCCCTGACGCTGCTGGCCGGCCTGGCTCTGCGACTGGGAGGGCTCTCCTGGCAGCCGCTGTATGTCGAAGAGGGTCTGAGGGCGTCGGCGGCCTGGCAGCTCGTCCAGGGCGGCGCGCCGCAATTCTGGCGCGAGCCTCTCGTGGAGATGCTGGCCGCACTCAGTTTCTTTCTCTTCGGGGACAATGATTTCATGGCGCGGCTTGCGCCTGCCCTGGCCGGGACGGCCCTGACAGGACTGCCCTGGCTCCTGCGCGGCGCGATTGGGCGCGGCGGGGCTCTGATATCGGCGGCCATCATCGCTTTGTCGCCATCCTTCGTATTCTACTCGCGCTATCTATCCGGGGATATCTTCGCCGCCGTTCTGGCTGTCCTCCTGGTGGCGCTCGGCGTCGACTGGCTGCGGAACAAGAGCCGCCGATCGCTCCTCGGGGCCTCCCTCGTCCTGGCGCTCCTGCTGAACACCGGTGGGGCCGCCATCTGGTATGTGCTGCTTTTCCTCGCCTACGCCGCTGTGGGCCTGGCGCTGGGTTGGTGGGATATGACGGGAGCGGGGAGTGAGAAGCGAGAAGCGGGAAGAGTGAAGAGCTTAGCTTCTCCGCAGCATCGTCGCCTCATCTTGAACGCTGTTTCTCTCTTCCTGGGCGCATTTCTGCTGACGGGATCCGGCTTTTTTCTCAACACCTTTGGGCTGGGTTTCCCAGCCCCGGGCGAATGGATCAAGCAGTTCGGTCAGACGGCCGGTGGGCTTCCCTGGTATTACAGTCTGCTGGTAATGATCGCCTATGAGCCGCTGGCGACGCTTTTCGGCATCATGGGCGCCGTTTACCTGCTGCGGAACGATTCCAGCCACTTCCATCGTCTTCTTGCGCTCTGGGCAGGCGTCGGATTCGTCATGATCAGCCTGACCGGGAGCAAGAGCTCGGCTCAGATCCTGGTGCTGATCCTCCCGCTATGTCTGCTGGCCGGCGCCTTTCTGAGCCGTTTGCGCCCGCGCCTGGAGGTGGCATCGCTGCGTCGTTCGTCTTACTTTCTTGTGCCCGCTGTGCTGCTCCTCGGCTTCACCGTCATCGGCACGAGCTTCCTGAGCAGGGGAGTGACCCAGCTTCCGTCCTCGCTGTGGTGGGTGTCGGGCGCCAGCATAGCCGCCGTCGTCGGGTTGATCGTGGGAGCGGCTTATCAGGGCAAATGGCAGGGGGCAGATCTCTCGCTTCTTCTGGTGCTGGGGCTGGCCTTTCTATTCACAGTCCACACCATTTGGGGCTTGAACTACCGTACCTCCCCGGCGGAATGGTTTGCCTCGGCGCAGACGTCCGGCGACTCTGTCAGGCTGGTCCGGTCACTTGGTCCAGTCCTGGAGGGAAAAGAAAAGAAGGTGGCCGTGGACTCGCGGTTGGCGCCCACGCTTGGCTGGTACCTGAAGGATAAGCAAAGCGTCTACTACGTGGACAGGCTGATCGCCGGAGAGGCGGTCCTGATTGCCCTGGATGACCGGCCGTTGGAAGGCATGGAGAGCTACACGAAGCAGCGACGCACTTTAAAGATATCCTGGTTCCCGGAGGGGGTTTCGCCCGAGGGCGTCTGGCGCTGGCTCATGATGCGCGAGGCCTACGGCCCGGCGCGCTCCGAAGCCGTCGCCGTCTATCAAAGGAAGTGAGTAGCTGTCAGCTATCAGCCTGCAGAAAGCTGACTGCTGAAAGCTGATAGCTATTGAAAGCTGAACAGCTAAGGAGAACGTACCTATGCCAGAGGGAGTTAAGGAGCTGACCGTCGAAAGGGAGCCAGCGCCTGCGAAGGGCTTCCTTTTCGGCCATTTCGACCTCAGTTGGGAGCTTGCCGCCTACCTGGCGCTCATCATCGTCGCGGCGGCGGCGCGGTTCTGGGACTTGAGCTCCCGCGCCATGCACCATGATGAGAGCCTGCACGCCCTCTATAGCTGGTACCTTTACTCCGGTCGCGGCTACCAGCACGACCCGATGATGCACGGCCCCCTGGAGTTCACGGGGACGGCGTTCATCTATTTCCTGTTTGGCGTCAGCGAGTCCACAGCGCGCACTCTGGACGCTCTGGCGGGGACGGCCCTGGTGGCTCTGCCCTACTTCCTGCGCGGATATCTGGGGCGGACGGGGGCCTTCGTCACCGCAACGATGCTGGCTTTCTCACCCACGCTCCTCTACTACAGTCGGCTAATCCGTCAGGATATGCCTGTCGCCTTCTTCACCCTGGGCCTGGTGGTCTGCCTCTGGGGCTACATCGCCAGTAAGAGAAGCCTGTACCTGTATCTGGGCGCGGCGCTGCTGGCCTTGAGCTTCGCTACGAAGGAAAACACCTACATTCTAGTGGCGATCTTCGGCAGCTTCCTGTTCATCTGGAGCGCGAGGGAGTGGAGAGCGAAGATTAAGCCCGTTAAGGCTGGCGCAGGCAAGTCCGGTCTGAGCCGATTCAATCTCGCGGACCTCTCGGCCCCGGCGGCTTTCATGCTTTTGCTGGCCACGTTCACACTGCCCCTGCTCTCCGCCTTCGTGGGAGATGCGATGAGAAGGGTGGGAGTCCCTCTCAGCCTCGGCGCACTGCCGCCGCTCCGCGACGGTTTGATCGCCGGGCTCGTGATCCTTCTCTTCTTTCTGGTCTCGGCCGCCCTTGGGTTGCGCTGGGACAAGAGACGCTGGCTGCTCTGCGCCCTGATCTTCTGGGGCATCTACATCGTGCTCTATACGACCTTTTTCACCAATCCGGGCGGCCTTTTCAGCGGCATCTGGAACTCCCTGGACTACTGGCTCCTGCAGCAAGGCGTGAAACGCGGGGGGCAACCCTTCTATTACTACTTGCTGATGCTGCCCATCTATGAGTTTCTTCCGCTGGCCTTCGGGATAGTGGCCTGGTTCTACTACGCCGTCAAAGGCGACGTTTTCTCGCGTTTTCTCGTTTACTGGGCGACAGCCAGCCTCCTCGCTTATTCCTACGCCGGAGAGAAGATGCCCTGGCTCACTATCCATGTGGCGCTCCCGACCATCATCCTTGCCGGCCGTTTCATCGGCGAGTTATGGGACAGGACTGATTGGAGGGCCCTCAAGGATAGGGGCGCTGGCTACGTGGTCCTGCTCGCTCCCGTTCTGTTCTTTGGGCTCATTGTGCTTGCCAGGCTATGGTTGGGAGGGCCTCCGACCGTCTGGACCAACACCGTCGCCGGGATCGCTCTTACCGTGGTGGTGGCCATTGTCGCCTCCATCATCTGGGAGCCCGTCGTTCGTCTTGGACTGAAGGGCAGCCTGCAGACGCTTTCGTTGGTGGCTTTCGCCGTCTTGCTGGCCTTCGGCATCAGAGCTGGCTGGCAGGCCAGCTATTACCATGGGGACATACCCGTTGAGATGCTGGTGTACACTCAGACCTCCCCGGAAATACCCAAGGTGTTAAAGGACATCGAGGAGCTATCCCGGCAGACGGGGACCGGCAAAGACATCAGGATCACTGTCGACGGCGAGAGCGGCTTCACCTGGCCCTGGGCCTGGTACCTGCGGGACTACAAGAACGTGGAATTCCCCAACATGAAGAACGTCGCTGAGCCGCCCAAGGGGCTGGTGGCCCTTGTCCACGCCAACAACAACGAGCAGGCAAAACCCTACATGGGCAACTACGGGCCGGGGCGGCGGATACCGCACCGCTGGTGGTTCCCCGAGGATTACCGGGGACTAACGCTGGAGCGCTTTTCCCAGGATATCTTCAACGGCAAGAACTGGGGCCAATGGTGGGACTACTTCATGTACCGGAAGCTGGTCAGCTCGCTGGGATCGGAAGACGTCTTCGTGTACTTCCCCAGGGATTCCGCTCAGGCGCAGGTCAGTCCCGAGGCGCCCAAACCGCCGGCGCCGCCCGCCGTGGAGGTCCCCAGACCGGCCGCCGTCAGGAGCAACCTCTCCTTTGGTGGGCCGGGCAATGAGCTGGGGCGCTTCAGCGGCCCGAGGGGGATAGCTCTGGATAAGAGCGGCAACATTTACGTCGTCGATGCTATGAACCATCGCATACAGAAGTTCGACGCCAGCGGCAAGCCTCTGGCCCAGCTCGGCAAGCAGGGACAGGGGAACGGCGAGTTCAAAGAGCCCTGGGGCGTGGCCGTGGACGCCGAGGGCAACGTGTATGTCGCCGATACTTGGAACCACCGGATACAGAAGTTTACCCCGGACCTGCGCTTCGTCGCTGCCTGGGGGGAATTCGCCGATTCCGGAGGCTCGGCGCAGAGGGTGCTGGGCAAGTTCTACGGTCCGCGGGACATTGCCTTCGATAGCTCCGGCAACTTCTACGTGGCGGACTCCGGCAACAAGCGGATACAGAAGTTCTCTCCGGGCGGCAGGGCGCTGGCTGGCTTCGGCGGGGCAGGCGCTGGAGAGGGACAGTTCATGGAGCCAGTGGGGATAGCCATTGATGCCAGCGGAACCATCTACGTCGCCGATACCTGGAATCGACGCATCCAGAAATTCGATAAGGACTTCAAGTTCCTGAAGCAGTTCCCGGTCCCGGGCTGGGAGAGCCGCAACGTGCTCAACAAGCCTTATCTGGCCATCGACCGTGCCGGCAACGTTCTGGCCGCCGATCCGGAGAACCATCGAGTGACGCGCTTTACGTCGGACGGCGTTCCCCTTCCCCCCTTTGGCAAGCGAGGCGTGGACGATAGCTCCATGATGCTGCCCATCGGCATCGCGGTAGACGCGGCGGGCAACATCCTCGTTGCCGAAGGCGGCAACGACCGGGTCCAGAGATTCCCGCCCGTTCAGTAGGATGGTGTGAAACTTAGAAACCCCCTTCTCATAGCGGCTGCCGCCATGAACCTGGTGGCTGTGGCCCTGTACCTCTGGGCCCTCCAGGACTACACGACCGTTAACCTTCGTGTCGAAGGCGGCAGTCTCTCGGCCACCGTTAACGGCAAGTCCGTCGCCGCCACGGACACCACCTATCCCACCGGGAGGGTGGGGCTAATGCTGGAGAACTATCGCGTCCATCGGGCTTACGTGTCCGCGGGGGGGCCCAACACGGGGATCAGACGCCTGTCGGAGGAGGCTGGTGACTGGATTGTCCGGAGCAACCTGCCCTCCGCCTGGGCGGAAATCCGCGTCACCGGCTCGGCCGCCGGCGATCTGCGAAGCGATTTTCGCGGCCAGGGTGCCAGGGGATGGACCGAAGGCACAAGCGCCTGGGAGGTCAACACCCTGGGTGAATACCGTCCCGCGACCTCCGGCACTATACTGACCGGCGGCAGGGATTGGAAAGACTACGCGGTCGAAGCGCAACTCGCGCGGGGCAAGGAGCTGGCCGGCGTTCTGGTGCGCGCCCAAAACGCCAAGTCTGCCTACCGCTTCTGGCTGCGCCCCGAGCATGGAGACATGGGATGGGAGCTGCTGGCTGAAGGCAAAAGCCTCAAGTCCCTCGCCGGCGGATCGTATTCGTTGGAGTTCGGTTCCGGGCTGAAGGCGCTTCTTCGGGAAGTACTTTGGTCCTATTTCTTCGGGCTGGCTATTCTGGCTTTTGTACTAGTAGCATCAGTCCCTTTGGCCTTCGCCCTGGCCAGGAGCCGCCTGTCAATTCACCTCCCTGAACCGAAGGTCTCAGCGACCCTGGCGGCTGCGGTGATGGCCGTCGCGGGCACAGTTGTCGCCGCCATCGTTGCTGTGGTTCTCCTTGGCCGCATTCCCCACGTTCAAGACTCAGTTACCTACCTCTTCCAGGCCGAGACCATAGCCCGCGGGATGTTCTCGGTACCCGCTCCCCCTCTCCCCGATTTCTTCAAACAGGAGTTTCTCGTGGTGCAGGGGGAGCAGTGGTTCGGCAAGTATCCCCCCGGCCACCCTCTGGTGCTTGCCATCGGCGTCCTCCTCGGGGTCCCCTGGCTTGTTTCGCCCGTACTGGGAGGACTGGCGCTGTTCTTGATCTATCTCTTCGGCAGGAACCTTCACGGCGCGCGGATAGCGCTTCTCGCCAGCCTGTTGGCGCTGCTATCTCCCTTCTTCATCTTCATGTCCGGCTCTTTCATGGCGCATCCCACCGGGCTGTTCTTCATCACTCTGTTTCTCCTCGCCTTTGTCAAGATGACGAAGTCAAGAAACCTGGTCTGGGCGCTACTCGCGGGCTTCGCCATCGGCTTCGCTGCGATCACGCGGCTGCTCACCACCGTGACGCTCGCGCTTCCCTTCGGGATGTATTTTGTCTACCTCCTTGCGGGAGACCCAAGGAGGCATATCGATAAATTGCTGGTCTTCATCTCCGGAGCGACGGTCCCGCTGACCTTCTGGCTCGTCTACAACTGGAGTCTCACCGGCGACCCCTTCGCCGATACCTACCAGTTGTACTGGTTCTTCGATAAGATCGGGTTCGGCGAGAGCTTTGGCGGCGCGGGCCCGCACACCCTGGAGCAGGGACTGAGAAACACGTGGGCCAATCTGACCACCCTGCAATTTCATCTTTTCGGCTGGCCGAACTACTTGACCCTGGCCCTCCTCCTCTTGCCCTTCGCCACCCTGAGAGCCTCACGCTGGGACTGGATGCTCCTTGCCGCCTTCCTGCTAACGATGGCAGGCTATGTCTTCTACTGGGCCCATGGGATAATGTACGGCCCCCGCTACTACTACGAGTCCCTGCCTATGCTCGTCTTGCTGACCGCCAGAGGGTTCTCCCTCTTACCGAAGCTGGCGCAAGACCTGCTTTCAGCATTCAGCGCTCAGCAATCAGCAATCAAAAATCAGCAATCAAAAATCGAAAATCAAGAATCAGCATTCAGCGATCAGCTTTCAGCTCTGAGCAAGTCGCGGGGCCGGGGGGCTGATTCATCATTCATCATTCATCATTCATCATTCACGAAGGCGTTGTCCGCTCTCGTTCTGCTAGCGCTTATCGGTTACAGCCTCATCTTCTATATGCCCATTCAATGGGGAATCCACAAGGACTATAACTACGTGAGTCCCAAAGCTCAGCGGTTTGTTGAGGAAGCTGGCGTGAGGAACGCCCTGGTCTTTGTGGCCCACGAGCCGACCTGGCAGTGGTGGAAATATGGCGCCGTCTTCTCGGCCAATTCGCCTCTTCTGGATTCCAACGTGGTCTACGCCCGCGACCTGGGGGACGCCAGCAACGCCAGGCTAATGCCCTACTTCCCGGGCCGCCGGGCTTACCGTCTGACCGAGGGACCAGACCTGATCCCCCTCTCCAAGCCTTGAACTGGTGCTTCCTGGCGTAGACCTTCGGCGTCCTCATGGGAGAGGTCGTGTCTATCAGTGTTGATCCGTGGTTCTGTGCCGGGTGCGTTTTGCGGGAGCCGTCCCTTCATATGGAGCAAGCTAACGGAGTTCTAGAACCACGTCCCTAGCGCTGGGGCCTTTTTGTTGGGTCGTAAAGGCCGGCGGATTTCTCGTACTTCTGCAAGGACTCGGCGGGCAGGTACTTCTCTTCCCACTGACGCACAGTGGGGAAGCCTACCAGGTCAAACCACCCGTATCCAGCGAGGGGATGGTCTTTGTAGCGCTCTCGCAGATCCATTTCGGCCTTGACCCCTCTCTTCAGAAAGTCACTGGCGTAGTCCCAGCTTGCCATGACTCCTGCCTGGGCCATCATCCTAGGGATGAAGGCTGCTGCCAGTCCCAGTTCCTGCTGCTCATCAATGTCTGGCCAGGGCTCAATGGCGCTCACGGTGGCCATGAGAGGCCCCTCGAGTTCCGCCCGAGCTGCCCTTATCTCCTCACAACTCTGCGGAGCCTCGAAATAAAGAACGTCCACGCCGGCTTTCTTGTACGCTTTCAGACGGCGAATAACCTCCTCAAGCCCGCCTCCCACAGCCGTTCGCGCATCACAGCGCGCCACGATGACGAAGTCGGGATCGAGTTCCATCTTTGCATCCACGGCGGCTCGGTATTTGCCCACTGCCTCTTCCAGAGGCACGACCTCTTTCCCCTTGACGAAACCGCATCGTCTCGCGGCCACCTGGTCTTCGATGTGGATGCCAGCCACCCCGGCTTGAATGAAAGACTGGACAGTCCGTCTCACATTGATGGCGCTGCCGAAGCCCTGGTCGGAATCCGAAAGCAGAGGTATGCTGACCGCGTTCGCCATCCGCTTGGCGTTCTCCACCATCTCGGTCATCGTGATAAGGGCGGCATCGGGAATCCCATGGATCGTCGCGCAGGTCCACCCCCCGGACATGTAAGCTGCCTCGTAGCCGATCGCCTCTGCCATTCTGGCGTGCAGCGCACATCCGCCGCCGGCCAGGATGAAGATCTTCTCCCTGTGGAATAGCTCCTGGAGTTTTGTCGTCTTCTTCACAGTCCCTCCTTCGGAACCATTTGATGGACGTACTCTACCTGGCGAGCCAAACATCGGCGAGAGAGTTGTGCGAAGAAACCCCCACGCCTGGCTTGTATCCCATCACTTCTTTCCAGTTCCCCATGTTGTAGACATTCCAGTAGATAGTCGGCGAAGGAACGAGCTCCAGGAGTCTCTCCTGTATCTGCCGCACGATCTTCTTCCGCTCCTGACTATCCATGGTGCGAGCTTGCTTCTCGTACATGTCGTCAATCTGCTTGTCACTGAACTGGCCGTAGTTGCGCCCACCACCCGTAACATAGCCGGATTGGATAACAACATCAGGGTCATCCACCGGCTCGCTGAGGTATGAAGCGCCAACTTCGAAGGAGCCGCGGACGTATTCCTGGGTGACCAGTCCACTCTCCTTCACTTCGATGGTCGCCTCGATGTCGATCTTGGCCAACTGGTCTTTGGCATAAACGCCCAGGTCCTGAGTTGTGGTTCGATTGAGGATCGTCGTCTTGAAGCCCTGGGGATAGCCGGCTTCGGCCAGGAGACGCTTGGCTGCGGTGATGTCAGCATCCTTGGGCTGGCGATAGCCTGGCCTCTGCGACATCTCCTCCTCTGGGATGCCCCACAGGCCCTTTGGGTCCATCGCCGCTCCGAGGCTTCCCACATTGGCGTTCAGTTTCACTGCCGCCTGGCGGTCGAAGACCAACTCGGCGGCTCGCCTGACCCGCAGGTCGTTCCAGGGCGCCTTCGTCACCGGCAAGAGGATGCCAAAGCGCATATTGGCCGGATGCGGCTGCACGACGGCGGTATCAGCCATGTCCCTCTTCACGATCGCCGCCTCGGTTTGGGATAGGCCGCTCGAGCCCATGGTCGTCATCTTCACTCGACCCGTCCTGAAGGCAGCAAACCTGGAAGCCGAGTCTTTCAATGTGAAGATCCTGATGCCATCGAGATAAGGACGATCCTTCAAGAAATAGTCCTTGTTCTTCGGCAGCTCGATCATCACACCCTGTGTGTAGCTCTTCCAGGTGAAGGGTCCAGTGCCGTTCACATCTTTCTTCATGTTGCCCTTTTCCTGGATGGTATGCTTGGGCATGATCAGCACCCAGCCCGCCGCTATGTTACCAATGAACGAAGCGGAGGCGTACTTGAGGCTAACGCGGACCGTGGTCTCGTCCAGAGCTTCGGCGGATTTCATCGCGGTAAGCAATGTGCCAGCCCTTGGGCTGACGATATTGTATTGCTTGGGAAAGGCTATGCGCTCCAGACTGAATCGGGCGTCCTCCGCAGTCAGGGGCTTCCCATCATGCCACTTGACGCCCTTGCGAAGATGGAAAGTCCAGGCCGTGCCGTCTGCGTTTGCCTCCCACTTCTCAGCCAGGTCCGGCACTACCTTGTCGATGTCCCAGCTATGCAGCTTTACCAAAGCATTGTAGATATTCGCAAGGGAGAGCTGAGAGTTGACAGAGCTCTCCTGATGGACATCCAGGGTCACCGGATCTTCGTAGTTGGCCCTGTCCAGGATGCCGCCGTGGCGCGGCTGCTGCGCCGCTGGCTTAGGGCTAGCCGCAGGCTCCGCTGGCTTCGGCGTGGGCGCGGCTGGCTTAGTTGCGGGTTCTGCCGGTTTCGGCGTGGGAGCCACTTGCTTGGCTAGGGGTGCAACGGGGGGCTGAGCACTCGGCGCAGCCGCCGGCGCACAGCTTGCGGCAACCAATCCGAGGATCGTTAGGCAACTTGCGATCGCGAAAAGCTTCTTCCCTTGCATGACCTGACCTCCTTTCAAATTCGGCAAACGCTCACCAGAAGCACGAGCCACTCCCCTGACGCAACAGTCCAGGTCGGCCCCATCTCGTCGTTGCCCCCGCAATCCGCTCCGCCCGGCGGCGAGACCACTGACTGAGGATGTTGCTATATCCGCTTTCTAGAGATCAGCAATGGACAAGGTGAAGATCACCCAGATTGGCCGGAAAATGAACGCATCCGGGAAGCGGGAGAGAGTTGCACTTCCCGAGAAGTGCGCCGCAGGTTTCGCCAACTCTCGAATCCTGCCCTGCACATCTATTTGTCCAACCAGACCTCCTCGAGATTGTTGCCCTCCTGATGACCCAGGCCAAAGCCAGCATACCCCTTTATTTCCTTCCAATAGGCGGTGAATCTGGTGGCCCAAAAAAACGAGATGTATGGCACGATCTCTTCTCGCAGGATTCGCTCCATCTCCCAAAAGGCCTTCTTCCTCTCTTCCCCATCTGAAGACCTGTTCTGCCTGGCATAAAGGGAGTCGAGACGCTCGTCTGAGACGCCCTCCTGAGTCCTGCCCCCACCAGTAACAAAGCGATCGCCGAAATTGAAATGAGGGCTGGGACTCCATGAGCCATAGCTCCAGGCGACGGCGGCAAAGTCCCTCCGTTCCTGGACATCGTACAACGAAGCTGTGTCGAGCACCTTTATGGCGGCCCCGATGCCAAGCGTCTTGAGCTCTTCCACTATGATCGTCGACAGGTCCCTGTAAGCTGCCCCCTCCCTGGTTGTCACTGTCAGTGGGAAACCCCTGGGAGCCTTAGATTCTTCCAGGAGCCTCCTGGCCTCAGCAATGTCCTCGTCCTTGGGCTGCCGCAAGCCGGGCATCTTCTCAACAGTCTCCTTGGGGATGGCGAACTTCGACGCTGGCGAGATAACGCTACCTATCTCTAAATGCGTCTGAGTCTGGGCGAAAAGTCGCTGCATCCTCTGGCGATCGACGCCGAGATGGATCGCCTTCCGCACTCGGGCGTCCCCGATGGGGCCAGGGTGGCGCGTATTTAACTGGAGCACCCACAGTGAGTTCGATAACCCGCCTGAGACCACAATTTGCCCTGCCAAGGGCCCCTTCTCCAGGGTCTCCTTCTGGGTAGTCGTGAGGCCTGGGCTCCTGGCATCCATCATTATCCGCTTGGTTCTGAGGGCGCTGAACCGGGTGGACTCGTCTTTGATAACGTAGTAACGTACCTCATCCAAATAGGGGAGCCCCTTCCTGAAATAGGCCGTATTCTTCACTACCTGCCAGCCGACGCCAGTGTCGTAGTTTTTCAACCTGAATGGACCCGTACCCACGATATTCTCTACCTTCCGCAGCTTCGCCCCGCCAAGCGGTTCCACGATCTGCTTGGGCATCATCAGATTGTACCCTGAGGCAACCACGTCCATAATCTCGGCGTAGGCGTGTCTCAAGGTCAGGAGCAGCGTATAGTCCCCCCTTGTTTCGACTCTTTCAACAGGCTCAAACTCCTTCTTTCGCGGGGATACGGCCCCTTTCGGCGGACTAACGCCCGCCCTTTCCAAGCTGAACTTGGCATCAGTCGAGGTAAATGGCTTGCCGTCATGCCAGGTTACACCCTGTCTCAGGCCAAACGTGATCTCCGTCCCGTCCTTGCCTATCTCCCATTTCTCCGCCAGGCCGGGCCTTATCCGCCAACCGGGGTCATTCGGATCGAACTCAACAACGCCATTCATTATGGATTGGGCGAAGACGGTGGTTGCGAAGGAGTTCTCCTGATGAGGGTCCAGGCTCGGAGCATCGGTATAAAGAGAGTAGGTCAGAACGCCCCCGTATTTGGGTTGATCGGCCTGCCTGGCGCTGGGAGTGGGGGCGGCAGGCTTCACGGCAGGGGTCGACGGAGCTTGTGGCCCGGCTACAGATGACGAGGCTGTCGGCGTGTTACTTGGGACCGACGGAGGCGCCGTAGACGCACAGCTTGCGAGCAACAGAGCGCCAATGGTCAGCGAGCTAACCAGAAGCCGGGTGATATCCATTTAACACTGCCCCTTTCCAGCCCGGGTGGGAGACGTCCCGGGCCTCTCGATCCTCTTTGTCACTGGCATGCAACCGCCGAAACCCGGCACCATAGTCGCGTGCAACCCTCCCTCTCCACCGGCAACGACAATCATGAAGTAATCAGCACGTGGTGCAAGCTTCATCATCCCATCCACGACGCGGCCCTCGTCGATGAACCTCTGTCGGACGTCCTCCAAAAAGCGAGACACCTGGATGTGACTTGTCACTTCATATACGATCTGCCTGACATCTTCTTTCGAAAGGCCCTCATCGCCCATGAGCTTCGCGTGGTCGGGATTCAGCACGAGCATCACCTGGCCAGACTGATACCGTAGCGTATGCGTAGCAGCGCAATCTATGAACGAAAACATGTTGCCCAGAATATCCCTGGCCCGTGTATGAATCTTGTCCGTAACCATCAAGTTTCCCACCGCAGGGAAAACGGTCACCGCGCTGTCGCCGCGCTGGCAGCCCCTCTCAGCGTGCAGCGGCTCCCAGGGACTCTTCTCTTCGTACTCGCCAATACACATCGTGTACCTTCCTGGGTGTCCATGCGTGGATTTCGACACCAGTCCCGGCACCGATCCTCCAACATTGATCTGCACCAGGCGGATCGCCCGTCCAATGGTTGCATTCGCCGGCCAGCCGGGTCCAAAAACGCCGTAGCCGCAGTTGACTTCTATCTCATGTCTGATGGGACCATTTATCACGAGCATCACGCCCACTGAATTGGTGGTCGAGTTCACTCTGAAAAGGCTGAATTCCGGTTCCGCGATGGCTTCCACAGCCGCGACCACGACAGGGAAATACGAAGGAAGGCACCCGGCCATAACGGCGTTCGCCGCGAGTCTCTCGATAGTGCCCGGAACGCATTTGGGAAGTATCTCCGCCACGACTTCGCCGGGCAACCTGCCTACCCCGGCCATCATCTTCTCTACTCGGTCAATGGTGGGTGGGATAATGGGCAGCCCATCGGTCCACCCTTGCCGCAGAGCGAATTCATTCACTGCTTCGATGGAGTCTTCGACCAGTATCCGGTTCTCGGAGACTTTCGACACTTTCATCATTGTCCCCTCAGCCGCCGTCCGGCGAGACTGGCGCCACGCCTGCCAATCACTAAATTGCCCATGATCTCCGCAAACCTGGCATCGGCAATCCTGGTTATCTCCTCCTCAGGGAGCGTCTCAAAGGGGTGCGGTAGTACCACTACCGGAAGCTCCGGGTAACCCCGCCCTCTGGCATGAAAGTTGGCCAAAGGCACAAACTCCGAGGTAACCAGGGTAGTCGTGGGAATGCCCATATCCTGCAACTCAACCGTGTCACGGATACACCGCGCCGTGCAGCCGCCTCACGCGCAGAGGCCCAGAATAGCGACATCGATCGTCCTCGCAAAAGCCCGGAATTCTGCGCTGGCGTCGGACCCGACGCCCCGCCCGCCGGTTGTATGTGTGTTGCGGAAGACAACAACTTCGCTCGCCGGGTATTCCTTGCTCAATAACTCTTGCAGCCTGCAGGCGAGGAAGTCGAAGGATCGCCAGGCGCTGTCAGTCCGAAGCCCTATGCGTTTTCCTGTCAGACTATTCAGGGGCCTGGCGGCAACGTTGTACCCCCCCTTCGCTTCCCCCCCAGGGTTCACCAGTTGTACCAAGTTCGGCATTTGCCCTCCTGTCCTCCTCCGGGTGAACCGGTCGAGCTACCCTTACTCTCCTCCGTTCGGCCATGCGCTGCCTGCTCACACAGGCCGGCAAGAACGAACCGGTCATGGTGTCCGGCGCCAATATACAGCAGGGATGAAGGCGTGTCAAGAAAGCGAAAACCCCGTCCATCGAAGCCGCGTCCAGCAATGATGTCTACCGGCATGCCGCGTTCAGGCAATCCAGTTGTTCCAGGATAGGTTCGTTTGAGTCCCATCCTGGCTCCGCATATGAGCGTGCCCAATGCCTCCCCGTCCTATAAACATTTCAGATTATGGTAATGACAACGCGTGCCAATTACGAAGTCAATAATGGATAAAAACGATTATTGCAGATATTGACAACCAGTGGTATACTTAATCGAGTGGTGAATGTATAGAGCTTTGCCTCGCTTCCTCTTCTTTCTGGAGCCCGGTGACCTTGCTTTCGCTAACGAGTCTGTACCGAAAGGAGGTTATCAATGAGCTACCAGGATAGAACCCTTACCTGTGTGGAGTGCTCCCAGTCTTTCACGTTTACGGCGGAAGACCAGGAATTCCACGCGCAGAAAGGCTACACCAACGAGCCCAAGCGCTGCAACTCTTGCCGCGACGCCCGTCGCGCGAGCGGTGGCGGCGGTGGTTTCGGGCGTGGCCCCAGGGAAATGTTCCCGGCTGTTTGCGCCCAGTGTGGCAAGGACACCCAGGTGCCCTTCCAGCCCCGTGGCGATCGCCCGGTCTACTGCAGCGACTGCTACAGCAAGCAGAACACGAATTCGCGACGCTACTAAAGGCGCGCAGAAGTGTCTCCCAATCTTTGCAGAGGAGTGCCCTGTGACGGAAGTCTTCCTGAGAGACGGCGAGAGTTGTGACAGTATGCTGAAACGGTTCAGTACCTTGATGGCGCGTTCTGGCATTCTGAGGGAGTTGAAGGATCGACGATTCTTCCGCACGAAGGCGGAGAAGGCGAAACTGGCCGCTGCGCGAGCAGCCCGGCGTCGCAAGCGCGCCCGCTAGCGCAATCTGCTGACAATCGGGTAGGAGGGGGCCTCACGGCCCCCCGTCCTCCCACACTGGACGTCCCCATCTTATGTGATATCTGCTGTGGCAACGCGGCGTACCGTTCGGTAGTGCTGTCTCCGTCGCATTGACCAACAGGTGCGCTAAGCCTCTGCAATGTCCCCAAGCGCCCCAATCGCGCGGGGTCATCATTCATCATTTCAGAGCGCTTTCAGCGCTCAGCTTTCAGCGGGCTGACCGCTGACGGCTGACAGTTCGTCCATCATTGCGGTTAGGAAGCAAGGTGAGCATGAGATTGCAATCGGAGGGGGCAGAGGGTGTGGATGGACTTCCGTGTCTGCGAGAAGAGGAACACGCAACGCCGGCTTACCTCGTGGAGTTGTCGACGGAGCCACGGCAAGAAGTAACGCTGGGACCTGATCCTGGCCTGGACGCGGATGACGACCCGGTGCGCATGTACCTCAGGGACATCGGTCGCGTGCGCCTGCTTAGCGCTCAAGTTGAGAAGAGCCTTGCGCGGGAGATTGAAGAGGGGGCGCATCTCAAGAGAATTGCCAGCCTGTGGTTGGCCCATCTGGGGGAGCCGCCCCGCGCCGCGGATATCGCGCTGGTCATCCTCGGCCAGCTCGCCGACGCCGGCGCCAGTCTTGATGCTTTAGTGGAGGAACTGCGCCTGACCTCGGGGGCCGGCCTGGCTGAGAGGTTCTCCGACCCCCTGCTCCGCGTTGCCATCGATGGCGAGATTGCCCCAGAGTTAATAGATACCATAGCCGGGAAGACTGCCAGAGACCCGGCAGAAACCGGGGAGAGCATCGTTTGCCTTTCCGTTGCCAGCCGCCTGCTCCCACCCGACCTCATAGCCATGGTTGAAGACAGGGGATCTCCAGCAGATGTGGCCGTGCTCATCACTCAGCCGGCCTTTGTAGAATCCCTCCGTGGGCATGAGTCTTCGTTTCTCGCATTCTTCGACAATATCATGGAAGGGGCAAGAAAGGCAGAGCGCCACCTCACAGAGGCCAACCTGAGATTGGTTGTGAGCGTGGCGAAGAAGCACATCGGGCGCGGTATGTCACTTCTTGACCTGATTCAAGAGGGGAACATCGGCCTTATTCGGGCCGTGGCGAAGTTTGAGTACCGGCGGGGTTATAAGTTCAGCACCTACGCTACCTGGTGGATCAGGCAGGGCATTACCAGAGCCATCGCCGATCAGTCTCACACCATTCGTGTACCGGTGCACATGGCAGAGAGCATTAACAAGCTGGTGCGGACCAGCCGGCGCCTCTTGCAGGAGTACGGCCGGGAGCCCACCAGTGAGGAAATAGGTAGAGGCATGGACGTCGCTCCCGAGAAGGTGCGAGAGATCATCAAGGCTTCCCTGCAACCCATCTCCCTGGAGACTCCGATCGGCACGGAACAAGATAGCCATCTGGCCGATTTCATCGAGGACTCGACCACCCTGCCGCCGGTAGAGGCGGCGTCACACCAGTTGTTGAAGGAACAGTTGGAGGAGACCCTCTTGTCGCTGAGCGACAGGGAGAGGCGAGTCGTGGTCCTGAGGTTTGGCCTGGAGGACGGGAAGAGCCGGACCCTTGAAGAGGTGGGCAAGGAGTTCCAGGTAACTCGGGAGCGTATCCGCCAGATCGAGGCCAAGGCCCTGCGCAAGTTGCGCCACCCGACCCGCAGCAGGAAACTGAAGGACTATTACGAATAGGCATGACGTTGCCACCATGGCCCCTTTATTCACATGGATGCGCAGGATGAACAGGATGAAAAGCGGAATAGAGAATCCTGCGTGTCCTGTTTATCCATGTTTGAAATCGTCTCCTGGCCCTTGGGCAAGGCGCTATTCACATGGATGGGCAGGATTCACAGGATGAGATAATTTCAGTTCTGTCCATCCTAGATATCGACGTGAAGGTGCGTTCGTCGCTAACTCAGGTGAGACAGGGGTCTTGACGAAAAGGACGTGTGGGTCTATGATGGCGGCGGCAAGAGCGGGCACTTGATGGGCGTCCGGAGGACTTCATGCGCCTAGCTGGGATTTTTGATTGGCCAGCGGTCCCTCAATCACCAAGCCTCAATCTGCAATCAACAGTCAACAATCGGCAATTAAGGCGCGGCTTACACGCGATGTGAAGTGCGGCTGATGATCTGGTCCTGGACTTCTCTGGGAAGCTCGATGAAATAGGCCGCGTACCCGGACACCACCAGATCCTTCAGATTGGCGCAGGCTGCGGCCTTGCCACACATGTGCGAATCCATCATGTCCCGAGTGCCCCGTAGCTAAACATCCTATTTTCGTACCAACAGGGAGGAAAGCTTATGCTCACCCGTTTTGCCTACCACGGGCTGACGGTTGCCGACCTGGACAGGTCCGTCGCCTTCTATCGCGACCTTCTGCACATGCCCCTCGAAAAGACCTACCAAGTGGCTGGCGAAGACCTTGAACGAGCGACCGGGTACTCCGGAGCGCACATAAGGGTGGCACTTCTAAGGAATCAAGGTCGTCTTCTGAAGCTCACCGAATTCCTGTCTCCCCAGGGAAACAAGAAGCTCAAGATCAGGATTAACGACGCTGGCGCTTCTCACTTGACCGTACAGGTGGAGAACGTTCACAAGGCATACGAGGAACTACTGGCGAAAGGCGTGAAATTCATGTCGCAGCCGGTGCGGGCGAACCCGGTGGCGCGTCCGGATAGATACTTCACCTATATGCTCGATCCTGATGGCATTATCCTGCAGTTGAGCCTGGCTGGCGGCGACGGCGTAGGCACCTATCATCACTCCCACCTGGTCGGCGACGAGGCCAAGGCGATGGCCTTCTATCGCGATGTGCTGGGCATGAAGACAGGCAGGATCCGCGACATTACGGGACCGGGGATTTCGGAAGCGATGGCCCTTCCTGACGTGCTCGAAAGGGAAAGCGACCTCCTCGTGGGCGACGAGGCCATCGAGTTTCAGTATTTCATGCGCCCGAAAGGCAACAAGAAGAACGAAATCAGGCTATGCGACGTTGGCTGCTGTTGTGTCGCCTTCGAGGTGGACGATATTCGGCGGGCTTACGGAGAGCTCTCTGGAAAGGGCGTCACTTTTGTCTCCCCGCCGGTACACCTGGAGGAGGAAGGTCCCGGTGTCACGATGGCCTACCTGCTTGATCCCGACGGCTATGTGCGGGAGTTGCGCTCGGGAGATCCCAAGTAGGCTGCCCGAGCGTTCTGTCGAAGCAAGAACCAGAACCCCGTCCAGAGGCCCTCCACGCATTGCACCGAGGATGCCGAGGATATTTGTCCTTGCCATCAGGACAAATATGGGTCATGATCTCCTTTAGACAAGGACAACGCAAGAGATACTTCGGCAACTGATAAATGATTCGCTGGCGACGCCGATCCCACAACTCACTCGGCGTGATGCGCGATCCCACCCCAACCGGACCTGCCCGCGCCGCTGAAATGGCAAGCGGCCGCAGCCTGGCTGATGGACAATCGCGGGGCATAACAGCGCGTAGCAATGAATCAACCGACAACAGTCAGTGAAGCGATGCCTCGGGTTCGGTGCGAAACTGGGTGTGGTAAAGGGCAGCGTACAGACCGCCCCGGGCAAGGAGTTCGCTGTGCGATCCCTGCTCTACCAGCCTCCCGTCCTTCAGGACAAGAATAACGTCCGCGCGCAGAATCGTGCTCAAACGGTGGGCGATCACCAGGCTTGTCCGCTCTTTCATTACCCGTTCCAGGGCGCTTTGGATCAGCGCCTCCGATTGGGAATCCAGGTGGGAGGTAGCCTCGTCCAGGACGAGAATGCGTGGGTTCTTGAGCACCACGCGGGCGATGGCGACGCGCTGCTTCTCGCCGCCCGAGAGGCGGTAACCCCGCTCACCGACGATCGTATCGTACCCTTGCGGCAGCCCAGCGATGAAGTCGTGAATGTTTGCCGTCCGGCAGGCGGCCACCAGTTCCTCTGGCGTGGCCCCGGGCTTCGCGTAGAGGAGATTCGCGCGGACGCTGTCGTTGAAGAGATAGGTCTCCTGAGTCACCATGCCGATGTGCGCCGCCAGTGAGGACAAGGTGATGTCCCGCAAATCGTGCCCGTCGATCAAGATCCTGCCCTCCATCGGATCGTACAGCCTGGGCAGGAGATAGGATACCGTCGTTTTGCCGGCGCCGCTCGGCCCGACCAGCGCGGCCAGTCGGCCAGGTTTGATCTCGAAGCTTACGTGGTCCAGGCCCCAGCGCGGTTGCTCATCACCACACGCGATCGCCTCATCACTGCTGCTCTCATCGACCGTGGTCTTGCTCGGCAGCAAATCGGGGAAAGCGATGCCATGTCCGTGCCATTGGACGCGGCTTACCTCGCTAAGCAGGGGAGGGCCTCCGCCTTCGCCGGGGTTGATCTCACAATAGCTGAAGGAGACGTCCTCGAAGCGGACACCGCCCTCGACCTTCGACAGCGCTCGCGCGCCAGGCTGGTCTGTGATATCGAGTGGCATATCAAGCACTTCGAAAACGCGCTCGAAGCTGACCATCGAGGTGGCGAACTCGACGCGTGCATTGGTCAAGCTGGAGAGCGGCCCATACAGTTGGGCCAGATAGGCGCTGAAGGCGACGATGGTCCCGACGGTGAACTCGCCGCTGAGCACGAGGTAGGCCCCAAGCCAGAACACGATCGCCGTGCCCACGGCGCTGGCCACGCTCAGGCCGAGGAAGAACCACCGGCCGATGAGAGCTTGCCGTATCCCGACATCCCGCACCGCGGCAGCTCGCCGGGCAAACCGCCTATTCTCATCAGCGCCGCGCCCAAAGAGCTTTACCAGAAGGGCGCCGCTGACGTTGAGCGTCTCGTTCATCAGGGCGTTCATCTGCGCGTTCAGATTGAACTGCTCGCGGGTGATCCGGCGCAGAATGCGCCCCACCCGGCGAACCGGAAGGATGAAGAGGGGCAAGATAGCGATGCTTGCCAGGGTCAGCCGCCACTCCAGGGAGAGCATTACGACCAGCGTGAGCACCAGAGTGACCGCATTGGAGACAGTGTTTACGAGCGTGCTGGTGAGCGCCTGCTGCGCGCCGACGACATCGCTGTTCAAGCGCGACATCAGTTCCCCGGTGCGCGTTTGGGTGAAGAAACGCAGCGACATCATCTGCATGTGCTCAAAAAGGGCCTTCCTCAGGTCGCAGATCACTCCTTCCCCGATGCTGGCGCTCAAGTACCGCTGGAGCACGGCAACCAGTCCCCCGAGCAAGGGAATTCCAATCATGCCGACGGCCAGAAGATTCAACTGTCCGAAATCGCGGTTGGGTAAGGCCTCGTCGATCAGCGTGCGGTAGAGTAGCGGGGGGACCAGCGAGAACAATGCGGCGACAAGAATGGTGGCCAGCATCAAGAGGAGAGAGTACCGGTATGGCCAGCCGTAGCGAGCGACACGCAGAATCAAGGCGCGGTTGATCCGGGGGTTATCCTGCTTCTCATCGAATCGCAGAAACGACCACCAGCCACTTCCATGATTCATCATGTCGGGAAGGCCTCCTCTTCTCCGCTCGGGACCAGGGCTCCGCTATTCTACCCTATAACCATGCTAGTCCACTGCCCCCGAGCCAGTCAACCTTCTCTGGTGGCCATCCCTTTTCGGCGTCTCACTCCCAGCTTAATCGCATTGACAGCCACGGCTGAGCCTCATATAATGCTCCACGTGACTCACGAGAGGCGTTCACCCGTGAACAGAGGTAGCTTTCCGCGGAGAGTTGCGAGCTCTGGATGACAACAGTGACGACAAGGACAACATGGATGGAAGAGGTGTCTGAAGCGACGCCGCGCTTATCCTTGCATTCCTTTTTGTCCAATTGGCAAAGGAGCCTGCCATGACCGAAGGCTTCATTCCTCCGCACGGCGGCTACAAGACACTACTCTCTTACCGGAAAGCGCAAATCGTCTATGACGCCACGGTCTACTTCTGTGGGCGCTTTTTCGAGAGACGCGACCGAACCGTTGACCAAATGGTTCAGGCAGCGCGGTCCGGGAAGCAGAACATCATCGAGGGCAGCATGGCGTCCGGCACCTCCAAGGAGACGGAGATCAAGCTGACCAACGTAGCCAGAGCCAGTCTGGAAGAACTTCTGGAGGACTACCGCGACTTCCTGCGCACGCGCGGCTTGGCCGAATGGGATGCGAGCCACCCGTATGCGCAACGGCTCCGCGACCTGAACCGAATTCCGGGAGCTACGTACGACACCTTCAGGAAAGGCATCGAGAGCCCCGACGAGGCCATTTGCGCCAATGTTATTATCGGCCTGATCCGAGTCACCAGCTATCTGCTGGAAAAGCAACTCCGTAGCCTCGAAGAGACCTTTGTTCGAGAGGGCGGCCTCCGCGAACGCATGACCCGCGCCCGCCTCAACCAGCGGAAACAGCACCCATGACGACTTCAAGGAGAGCGACGATAACGAGTACAGGCGGATATTCTTGCACCTTGGTGTCCTTGCTGTTCCCTATCGTCCTTTTCTCCAAGGAGCCTTTCGCAGAGCTTGCCCTGAGCGAAGTTGAAGGTCCCCCTCACCCTACCCTCTCCCACGAAGGGGAGAGGAAATAAGGCGGCCCAGCCCCACCCCAGTTGCCACCGCCGCGCCTGACCGCTATAATGGCTTCCAGTCCCCTATTCGCTGGAGGTACCTGTTTGCTGCGCGGTCGACGCTTCTGGATTGGCCTGGTGGTCAGCCTCGGTTTCCTGGGCCTCTTCTTCTATCGCACTGACACGTCCCGGATGCAGCAGGCATTCCTTGAGGCGAACTACGCCTTCGCCCTGCCCGCGATCCTGGTCTATTTCGTCGGCGTAGTCTTCCGCGCTCTTCGCTGGCGATTGCTGCTGCTCCCGATCAAAGCCATCTCCGCCCGGAGCCTCTACCCCATAGTGGTCATCGGGTACATGGCCAACGACATCATCCCGCTCCGCATCGGGGAACTGGTCAGGGCGTACATCCTGGGGGAAAAGGAGAAGGTCTCCAAGACGGCGATAATAGGCACCATAGCCGTGGAGCGCATGTTCGACGGCCTGGCCCTGCTCTTCTTCATGGCGGTGGTATCGCTCTTTGTGCCGCTTCCCGGGTTCCTCGGCGATTTCGCCCGGCCCATGGCCATCATATTCATCGGCGCCCTGATCGCACTGTTCGTCGTCGCTTCATCGGAGACGCTGGCCGATAGAGTGTGCGCCCTCGTACCGGGGAAAGGGGGCGAGAAGGTGCGCACACTGGCTACCAGCTTTCTCTGTGGTCTCCGGGTGATGCGCAGCCCAAAATACCTGATCGGCGCTTTCCTGTTCTCCTGCCTGTCATGGCTGGTCGAGGCGGCCACGTTCTGGATCGTCGGCTTCTCCTTCAACCTGGAATTGCCTTACCACGTGATGTTGCTGGCGACGGCGGCAGCCAACCTGGCCATTACCCTGCCGTCTTCCCCCGGAGGGATAGGGCCCTTCGAGCTCCTCACCCGAGAGACCATCGTGCTTTTCGGGGCCGATACAGGCGTGGCCGGCGCCTATGCCCTGGTGCTGCATTTCGCCGTCCTCTTGATCCCGGTCATCATCCTGGGGTTCGTCTTCCTGTGGCTGGAGAACCTGACGCTGGCCCAGGTGGTGCAGCGTCGTGAACCAGCCTCGCCAGTAGCTGCGGGCGTTTCGACTGTCAAGGAGGAAAAGCGTTGAAGGTTGGCATAATCGGCGGCGGCCTCACCGGCCTGGTCGCGGCGTATGACTTGACCAAGAACGGCCACTCCGTATCCGTTTTTGAGGCCGGGCCGGAGCTGGGAGGTCAGGTCGGCACGATGACCGTCGGCGGTGGGCGTGTGGAGAGGTACTACCACCACATCTTCACCAACGATGCGGATATCATCAGCCTTATGGATGAGCTGGAGCTGACCAAGGACATGCAGTGGCTGGAGTCGACGGTGGCCTTCTGCGTGGGCAACAAAATCCATCCCTTCGTGACCGCCCTGGACCTCCTGAGCTTCAGCCCGATAGGTTTCATCGATCGCGTTCGCCTCGGCCTGGTGGGGATCTACCTCCAGCGCTATACCGACTGGCGCAAGCTGGAGCACGTCACGGCGAAGGAGTGGATCATCAAATACGCCGGCCGGAGCAACTACGAGAATGTGTGGGGTCCGCTCCTCAAGGGCAAGTTCGGCGATACCGCCGACGAGGTCGGCATGGTCTGGTACTGGGGCAAGGTGCACCAGCGCTTCGCGTCGCGCGGGAAAGGTATGCAGAAGGAGAAGCTGGGCTACCTGTCGGGGTCCTTCGGCAGAATAGCCGACGGCCTGGCGCAACGCATCCAATCCGTCGGCGGCGTCATCCGGACCGGGCGCCCCGTCAGCCGCGTCGTGGTGGAGAATGGCCGGGTGACCGGCCTGCAATCCGGCGCCGACAGCCAGGCCGACCCCTTCGACGCCGTAATAGCCACGGTGTCATCCCCGATCTTGCTGAAGCTCGTTCCGGAACTCACGGGCGACTACGCAGCGCGCCTGCGTCTGGCACGCTACCAGGCTGCCCTCTGCATGACGCTTGTCCTGAAGCAGCAGCTCTCGCCCATCTACTGGCTGAACGTCAGCGACCCCACGATCCCCTTCCCCCTGGCCGTGGAGCAGACGAACCTCATCGACGCCTCCAACTACGGGGGCAAGCGGATTGTCTATCTCTCCAACTATCTCTCGAAGGACAGCCCGACATACCAGATGTCCAAAGACCATCTGCTCGCCTTCTACCTGCCCCATCTTAAGAAGATCAATCCCAACTTCAATCCAGACTGGCTGGAAGACGCCCTGCTCTACCGCGAAGAAGCCGGCCAGCCCATCGTGACCACCCATTATTCGAGCAAGGTGCCCCCCCACGCCACGCCCATCGCCGGCCTCTACCTGGCCAACACCACTCAAAGCTACCCGGAGGACCGCTCGATGAACATCAGCGTCCGCCACGGCAGGTTGATGGCGGCGATGGTGGCGGAAGCGGGACGTGGCGTCACCGGATAGGCAAGTAGAGTAGAGGAGTGAGTGGCGGAGGGATGGCCACTCCTGCTGCTTGCAGGACTTTACCCGCTACTCCCAGTAGGGTTGTCCGCAGGAGATAGCGCTGGTCACCGTCTCACACTTCTACCTCCGCCAGGGCCTCGAGATCTGGCGGAGGGCATCCCACTCCAGCGCCTAACCCTTGGCGTGAACTCGCCTCTCTATCTCATCGAAGAGGATCAAGGCCAGGAAGGAACAGAAGACATGCCCCCGGATGGTGGCGTCCCGCTGAGGGAAGATGCGCCTGGTCTCAAGCAAGGACTTGGCCGCCCGGAAGAACTGCTCGACCAGCAGGAGCCGCTTGTACTGGACGGCTACTTCAGCAGCCGGCAGGCTGGTGTTGGTGCTCAGCACGAACTTCCCGTCGTAACGGGCTTCATCGTCCACTTTCTTCGCGTCGATACTGAAGCTGCCCTTCTCTGCCCGCAGATACCGCCGGTAGCCTCTATTGCCCACTAACTGCTTAGCCCCATTCCTCAGCTGATCCTCCAGAGCCGCCAGTATGGCCGTCCTATCCGCGGCATCCTTGGCCGCTTCTTGAGGATTATGGCAACTGAACAAGTTGGGTTTTGTCGCAGTTCCGGCGGCTGGACCGAGGACTGGCAAGGAAGGCCGGAGGTGCCCCGCCCGAGTGCTATAAAAAGTGGAGGCCGCTCTCGCGAGCGCCCTCCACCATGAATCCTTTGTCGAGTCCAAACCCAACCCTAATCTCGATGTCTAGCATCGAAGGGAGCAGTCCCGACTGCATCGGGAACCTTCGCTCCACGGGCCGGTCTTGCCTAGCCTGAGTTGGGCCTCGACTTTCGTCCGCCCCACCTTGCGGTAGGGCCAGGTATGTCTACTTGCCACACCCCCAGTACTGCTTGAAGCCTCATAGTCACCACCTCCTGTTCGGAATCGGTTCATATCTCGGCTTTCTATAGTATTAATAACACATCGGCCTTCGCTTGTCAAGACCCCCTGGACCCATTTTTTAAGCAACCCGACAGTCCACCAGGATTCACATTGCTAGCATGAGTATTCCACTTATTGACGTCGCGATATTTCGTATACTGGATTGGTGATTAGTTACGTTATACGTATATAAGTTTTCGATGCCAATTGTGCGTCTCAGGCGCTTGACAAGGATAGCGACCTTTCGTCGTCGCGTTGCGTCGTTGCATCCTCCGGCGCGCGCGCCGCGCCCGCGTCTAAGAGTGGTGATGTCCTTCGCCGGCCGCCCCCACAAGCCGGGGTGGCTTGGGGGGCCTGGCGAAGAAGTGCAGCAGCCCTCCCGCCAGCATGGCGGCGGCGCAGATGCTGATGGCCCATTGGTAGCTGCCGCTGATATCGAAGATCCAGCCTACCAGGACTGGCCCGCTGACGCCGCCAATCATGATTATCGCCTGCTGAAACCCCGCGATGGTGGCATAGTTCTTCCTGCCGAAGTATTCTCCCCTTATGGACATCATCAGCGGCGACGCGCCCCATCCCAGACCGTAAATGAAGGTGAAGGCGTAGACCTGTTCCATAGTGGTGGCGGTGAGCAGGACGAAAAGACTGGCCGCCTGAATCACATAGGTCGTCGTCAGAAGGAACCTCTTGGGCAGCCTGTCCCCCAGGTAGCCGAAGATCAGGCGCCCCGGCAGGCTCATGAAGCCTAAGAGGCCCATGCTAACGCCCGCCACCTGGGGATCGATGCCGTTGTCGGTGAGCAGCGGCACCTGATGGACGATGACCGAGCCCGCTCCAAACGTTCGCAACCCGAAGCCCACCGCCAGTTGCCAGAATACGATGGTGCGCATGGCCTCCCGGACGGTGAAGTCGCGCTCCCCGGTTACTGACTGCCGAGCCAGGGCCGGCCCGGCGAGACTATCAACAGGGACGGATGGGTCGCCATCGGGCAGGCGGCCGTAGCGCTCCGGCTTATGCCTGACGACCATGGCTAACGGAAGGCAGACGGCAGCTATGCCTATGCCCAGTACCGCGGCGGTGGTACGCCAGCCAAGCTGGCCCAGGAGCCAGGCCGTAATGGGCGCCATGATCGTTCCGCCCAGGCCGAAGGCGCAGGTGAGCACCCCCAGGGCCAGAGTCCGCTTGCGCACAAACCAGTTAGCCACCGCGGCGATGGTGGCGTCATGGAAAGCCGCATTGTAGCCAATCCCCATGAGAAGCACGTAGGCGACATAGAAAGCGAGGAGGGAATCGATCCGGCTGAGCAGCAGGAGTCCGAGACTCATGAGTATTGTGCCCGCCACGATCACCTTCCTGGGACCCAGCCGGTCGATGAGCGGCCCGACGACCACTCCTTCGATACCGCCCTCCAGGTTGGACATGGAAAAGGCCCCCGCCGTAGCCGCCCGGCTCCAGCCGAACTCGCCGCTTATGGGCTTGAAGAAGATCCCGAAGGCGTACTGAAAGACCCCGGAGCCATAGGCGGTGATGGCCATGGAGGCCATGAGAATCCACCAGCCGTAGAAGATGCTGGCGCCCCTTAATTCAGCTACGCTCTTCGTGATCAAGTTCCTTTCAGGCGGTCAGAACGACTCCAACCAGCGAAGGAATGGGAATCAATCACGGCCGTAGGACTTCGGCATTCCCATAACGTGTTCGCCGATGTAGCCCAGGGCCAGTTGCTGCGTTATCGGGGCGAGTCGGAGCAGGTTTATCTCCCGCCACCATCTTTCCACGTCCGCGTCTCGAGCATAGCCCAAACCGCCGAAAACCTGCATCGACCAGTAGACAGCTTTGTGACTGCTCTGGATGGCCGTCACTTTGGCCAGATTGGCTGTCGCGCCGACCTCCGCGGCGCTGGCCCCACTGTCGAAGAGGGTGGCGGCCTGGAGATTCAGAAGCCGGGCCGCTTCCATGCCCGCGTAGGCTTCCGCCAGGGGGAACTGCAATCCCTGGTAGCTCCCGATGGGGGCGTCTCCGAAAACCTTCCGGCCTTTCGAGTATTCGATGGCGCCGCTCATGGCCAGCCGCGCCGTGCCGATGGCCGCAGCCGCAAAGCTCATTCTCTCCGCGTTCAACGTATCCAGCAGGGAGCGCCAGCCTTCATTCTCCGGGGGCAGCAAAGCATCCCCCGGCAGCGCCAGATCGTTGATCTCGACATCGCACGAGTGGGAATAGTTCACGCCGTGCTTGGCAATAGGGGTCACCGTAACGGACGGACTGGGCAAGTCGGCGAGGAAGAGGCTGAGTGCAGGCGTCTTCCCGGCATCCCTTTCTTTGCCGGTCGTTCGGGCAACGGTCAGCATTCCTTTGGCGCGATCGGCCCCGCTGATGAAGGTTTTGGCGCCATTTATCAGCCATCCGCCCGCGACCTTCGAAGCCGTCGTCCTGGTGTCGAAGGTATTGCTGCCGGCGTCCGGCTCAGTCAAGGCCATACAGAATTCGATATCGCCCGAGACTATTCCGGGCAGGTATTTGGCCCGCTGCGCCTCAGTCCCGTGGCGTAGAATAGTCAACGCCCCGAAGACCTCGGTCAGTATGAGGTACCAGGCGCCACCGAGCCCGCATCCGTTGGCCGCCAGTTCCTCCATCGCGATGAGGAGCTCGGTCAACCCCTTGCCGGACCCGCCGTACTTCTCGGGGATTATCAGACCGGTGAACCCGATGCGGCTTAGCGCCCGATAGAACTCCTCGGCGAATACCTCTCGCGCGTCTTTCTCCCTCCAATAGACAGGCGGGAAATCCTTCGCTACTTGCCTTGCCGAGCCGGCAATCATCTTCTGCTCTTCGGTGAGGTCGAAATCCATGTCAGTTGCCCTTCTAAGCCTCAGCAGGCCGCGGAACGCTGCCGGATACATGAAAGGACATCGCCCATATCCTTGAAACTGGTTACCGCAGAGACACAGAGTGCCCGGAGATGGAAATCAATGAGCGCACAGAGCAAATCGTCGGGGCCGCAATGGAAGCGCATCAAACGCATCGCCAACGGTTTCCGAGAGGATCAGGCCGACTCTGCGCCTCTGGTGTGAATGTCCTTCAAAACCTCTGAGTGGGGGACGCATGCGGCCATTGTACACCAAGAGGCAGGACCACCGCCTAGTACCAAGTTGTAGAAGTAGGCGTAACATGTTTTCGGGCCGAACGCCGGTTCTTTAGCGTTCCTCTCCCTCGACGGGAGAGGGTAGGGTGAGGGTGAAACCGGAAAGCCCCCTCACCTTAGTCCTCTCCCGCGGAGGGGAGAGGAAACTTGCGCTCTTCTGCGCAACTAGACACTAGCTGAAGAACTTCGCTGCCAGATCGTACATGTCCCGGTCGACGGTCCTTATTCTGTCTGCGATCTGTCCGAGAGGAACAGTCACGACCCCGTTCCCTTTGAGGGCGACCATCTTGCCGAAGTCCCTCTTCCGGACAAGCTCCGTTGCTCTGGCGCCAAAAGCCGTGGCCAGGTTTCGATCGTAGGCTGTTGGAGAGCCGCCCCTCTGGATATAGTCCAGGGAGGAGTGTCTCGTTTCAACGCCTGTCCGCTCCTGAACCATCTGTGCGACGACCTCTCCGATCCTATGAGCGCTTGGCTGACCCCCGGCGCAATCCACGTTCATGGCTGATGAGGTGAAGCCGGTCAGCCTGGCCCCCTCGGCCACCACCACGATACTGTATTTCTTGCCCTTTCCGCTTCTTGTCCCCACCATTTCGCAGATTTTCTCCATCCTGTCTTCGTCCACAGGAATCTCAGGTATCAGGATCGCGTCCGCCCCACTGGCCATGCCGGCATAGACCGCGATCCACCCGGCGTCGCGCCCCATCACCTCAAGAAGCATCACGCGGTGGTGGCTTTCAGCCGTCGAACGAAGCCTATCCAGAGCGTCGGTGGCGATCTGCACAGCCGTTTGAAATCCTATGGCAAATTCGGTCTCCGCCACATCGTTGTCGATCGTCTTGGGTATCCCTACGACCGGCAGACCCATATCAAACATCTTGCTCGCCACGCTCAGAGTTCCGTTGCCTCCCAGCACCACCAGACCAGATAACCCCAGGTCAGCAAAAGCCCTCAAGACTTGTTCGGGCGCGCCTTCGACCTTAAGAGGGCTGAACCTTGACGTCCCCAGAATCGTGCCGCCCCGGTCGAGGATTTCCGATGTCCTGGCCTGGTCGAGGATCAGGTTGTCATGGTCGATCAGGCCCTGCCAGCCGTCTCGGATACCGATCACCTCGTAGCTCGCCAGGATCGCCGTCTTTGCTGTCGCCCTGATCGCCGCATTGAGCCCAGGGCAGTCGCCTCCTCCGGTCATAACACCGATTCTCTTGTGACCTTCCACTGTCGTGACCTCCCCGGCTAGTCTGCGGAATCCGCACATGCCTGCACTCGAGACGCTTTCCCAAGCGGATGCTCCACCGTCTCGATTAAGCCCATTATACTCTGCCTTCGTTCTTTGTCCAGAGTCCTTCAACGGCCGGGCGAACGGGACGGGCCAGTCTTCCGTTGAACGGGTTAGCTGGGGGGGGCGGGACAGCAGCATACGTGGGATGTTCTGTTGTCAAAATAAGACCCCGTCCTCGAAATCTCTGAGAACGGGGCCATTATTGAAGTTAAATAATGGTGTGCCGAGGAACAGAATCGAACTGTTGACACGCGGATTTTCAGTCCGCTGCTCTACCAACTGAGCTACCTCGGCAGCAAGAGGCATTCTAGCCCATTTCCGGCCAGGGTGTCAAGTTGGTGTACTCAAGCCCAAATCCGTGAGTAATCTGGCGCAGTCGGGTTGTGGTGGCAAGACGGGGTCGTTTTTGGCCTCCTGGTGGGGCGGTCGTCGGTCAGAAGAA